>LYSV01000134.1 GCA_001657315.1 Flammeovirgaceae bacterium BBD 1991-12
TTGCAGAGTTTCATAAATATTTTTAAGCTGTGTCAGCTGAAAACGAATCATACCCTGGATCCTGGGATAGGTATATTTTTCAAACAGCCGGATATATGCATCAATGTCGTGAGTTTCCTTGAATAACAACCCCAAAGCACAACCCTTCTTCAGGGCCCTGCGCCTATTCCGGTTATACCTTGAACTGAGAACCTCATAGGGTTTTGAAAGATCAAAAAAATTAAGCCGGTGCTCAATAAGGTTTTCCTTTGCTATTGCTTTTTCAACCAGAGGACCTATGGAGGGCTCGAAAGGGTATTTGTTGATCTTCGCACCTTGCTTTTGGGTATTTTTTATGAATAGTTCCACCATTTTCAGGTCGGGTTCTGAAAAGGAAAAAATCCCTAACTGAGTGCACCACGGCTCATAAGCCAGATATTTTAAACCATATCTCCTGTTGATAATGACAGGCATAACGGCCCTGTAAGGATTGGAATGGTTTTCGTCATAATAAATGATCGCCTCCCATGAATACCGGGATGTATCGAGAAAACAGGTAGTGGCATAGATCACACCGTTGGGTGAACTGGAAATTACCTCATCCCAGAGGGCATCTGTTATATCACTGCGTTTGAAAAACCTAAGCATTTATACGGTAGTTCCGGTTAGCAGCCGCCAATCTGCGGTATGCAATCCCAAGATCATGGGTAACTTTTTTGGCAGAGAATCTGGCCTCAAATACACGCCTGATCTCATCCTTCCTGAAAATATGAATGTTTTGTTTTAACCAAAGTATTTTGCCGGATATATCCTGAGGCGATAAACTTTCAACAAAAACCCCTGTAGTGTCATCCAATATATCAAGTGGCCCGCCAACCGGGTTGGCTATACTCGGTAAACCTGCTGCCATAGCTTCTACATACACCACACCGAACGATTCATAATGGCTTGTAAGAATATGGGCGTGTACTTCATCATACAACTCCAGCGTTTGCTCCCTGCTCAATGAACCGGTCAGTTCTACGAAGGCGCCAATTTGTAACTGATCTATTCTTTCTTCCAGCAAACTACGGTGAGGACCATCTCCTATAATAACAAAATTCAGACCGGGATCTGAACTTACCGCTATCCTGATCGCTTCCAGGAGTTCCGGCAGTCCTTTGTTGACATGAAGGCCACATACTGTTATGTAAGTGAATTTTTCTCTTTTTTTTACTGGCCTCATATGATCCCTACTCCTCTGATGATAATTGGGAAGTATATGAATATCTTTTTTTACACCCGCAACTTTCATTTCTTCAAGGGTATATCTGCTCACAGCCAAAAGTAAATGAGCATCCTCAATAGCATGTTTCACATCCTTCTTTAGTTTTCCATTTGAGACATGATGGATCTGTGGGAACGGTGCCATATGTTCAGTAATTAAATATGGGATACCGGACCCATGACTGATCTGCCTGGCAATATAACCTCCCGGGTATGATACATGGGCATGAATTACATCCGCTTTTCCAACGATCCTTTCGAATTTCTCCAGGCACATCCGGCATGCTTTGATCTTTTGTCCGATATTACCTTTATTGATCTTTGAAGACCACGAAAACGCGGGCTGAAAGAACAGGAATACATTCTCCCTTAGCTTTTTTTCGTATTCCTTTTTCTTGTTAAAGGCTTTTCTTAATGACCTGAATGGTTCATGGATATACAGAAGGTGGTCTTCATCATTCTGCCCCCAGGTACCAATACCAAAATTGATATCCGGATGATGTTCTGCCATCCAGAGGGTTTGCTCAAGAATGAAAATACCATTAAATGGATCTGTTTTGGAAGGGAACCATGATGGAATTATGAATATGTTCATCCTTTCATAAATATATAGTCTCCATCTTCTGGTTTCCGTTCAGATCTTGTTACCTCGTTGAGTTGCGTATCATACATTTTGAAGCCATAGGAACTTAACAGCTCAACACAATCTGAACATTTTTGCGGATAACAATCAAACAAAAGTTCGATCAGAAAAACAGCCTTTGGCCATGATAAGAGGATAGTGCCCCCCTCCAGTATTTTTTTTTCTGCCCCTTCTACGTCAATTTTTATGAGAACCAGATTGTCTTTATTGATCTGTTCAGTCAGTTCGTCCAACGTAATGCAGATTGATTCAAAATCACCTGATTCCGCCTGGCTTACCGGAAAGCAGATTCCGTCATTTAATTTAAAATATTCAAAAAAATGCCTTCTTTGCGCTCTTCTGAACTGACACACACCGTGCTTATTATCAAATCCGACATTTTTTGCTTCCAGTACCACATCATTCAAACGAATATTCTCCAGTTGCCTTCCGAATGTTGCCGGATTAGGTTCAAATGAAAGAACTTTTAATTCAGGAAAGTTTTTGGCTACAAAAATGCTCATTTGACCAATATGTGATCCAATATCTACAAAGTGTGTCACCTGGTATTTTTTAATTATATGTGTGATGCTGTCAATCACTTCTGGTTGAAAAACTCCATTGTTGTAAATCAGGAAATCAACCAGACTATCGGGTTTCAGCCCCAGCCTGATCCCCAGGTATTTGCTGTAGTAAAGCTTGTATTTCGGCAGAAAAAGACCTTTCGCTATGTAGAATAGCGCATCCAATATTTCTAAAACTGATCTTTTCAACAAAATGAATCTTCCCAGTAACTTATTGTAGTATATGATAAATAATTATAGATAACAATGATCAGACATTCAAGAGTTACAACCATTGCAAGAGCCAATGTAAGGCCAAGCCATTGTATACCTAAATATAGCGACAGGAATCTCGCTATCAACAAAGCCAATGAAAAGTACAACCCATATTGCTGCTTTCCAAAAATGGAAAAAATCGAGCTTGTAGGGGTACTTACAAATGATAACAAAACGGAAAAGCCTATGATTTGAGCTATTTCTCCAGACAAGGACCATTGCTCTCCTAAAATCAATGGGAAAAGGCTTTTTCCAAAAACTATCGCCAGAAAAAATGGTATAAAACCTATCATTAACTGAATCTTCCAGGTTTGTAGTAACAATGATCTCATAGGTTTTTTAATGCGGTACAAATGAGCTGCCTTTCTGTAGAAAATCTGCCCCAGGCTCGCTGCAATGAGCAACTCCGGGATGACCAGTATTTTATATGCCATGGCATACTGCCCGGTCACCGCGTTGCCTGTTAAAAAAGGAAGCAGCAAAATCGGAAGCTGGCTGGAGAATCTTTCAACAAAGGATGAAGGCAGTGAATATTTGGGAAATGCAACATATTTTGAAGCTATCAGTTTAACAGTCCTGATCTTAATTCTGGTTTTCAGAATGGTAAACATTGCGCGAATGGCCCCTGTAAGTGATGCCACCTGGCCCATGATAAAGCCTATGATGATGGCATTAACGCTCATTGTGAAGGCTCCAAAGATCAGCGCCAGGATACTGAAAACAGACCTATCCATAACCCTGAGTATTGAGATGTGCCTGATCCTGCCTGTTCTTAAAAAAAAGGTGGCGTTGGTATCATTGATACTTGAGAGCAATACCGATAAAGATAATAATGCCATAAACCATTGCTCTTTATAGCCAATAAATGAGTTGACCACATACGAGACGGAGTAGAATAACGGCAGGATCAAAAGTGCAAAACCATACAGGGATTTGACAACCTGCTTTAAAAAAACATTGTTTATGATCAAAACAACTTCGTTGTACCCCAGGTTAATGAGCTTCTGGAGAATTATGACAAGGCTTTGGAAAATGGCAAACTCCGCAAATGAGACATCGGAATAGAGCCTGCCAATCACAGGGTAAACAAATACCGAGATAAGAAAAACAAAAATATTGCCCAGGGTCAGAAAGCTTGTTTCCTTGATGAAATCCTGAAAAACACTATGTTTCCTGATATTAATAAGGCTCATCTATATACACGATGTTCGAAAAATTTGTTTCATCTTTATGAAATCTCATAGTCAGGCACTCAATGAAAAAGGAGCCTTTGGTTTCTATTATTTGCTTAAGCTACAACCACGAAAGATTTGTTTCAGAAGCAATCAATTCTGTTTTGCAGCAAACATATCAAAATATTGAGTTAATAGTGGTTGATGATGCCAGCACTGACGGTAGTATTCATGTGATCCGGAACAAGATAAGTACCCACAAACACATCCGGTTTCTTTTTTTGGAACAGAACCTTGGAAACTGCAGGGCATTTAATAAGGCATTGAACATGGCATCCGGAGAATATATCATCGATCTTGCCGCTGATGACGTTTTACTTCCGGAAAGGGTCCGGGAGGGGATAATGGAATTTGAAAAAAGATCCGACGAATATGGTGTTAACTTCACCAATGCTGAGCTAATAAATGAAGATGACACTTTTTTGAAGCATCATTACCCTGTTGATACCCGGGGAAAAGCGCTAAAGAGCGTTCCGGAAGGTGATCTTTTTGAAGAACTTTTAGGAAAATACTTCATCTCTCCTCCAACAATGATGTACAGGAGGAAAGTACTTGATCACCTGGGAGGTTATGATGAAAACCTGACCTATGAAGATTTTGACTTCTGGATCCGTTCATCAAGGAGATTCAGGTATTGCTATACGGATAAGGTATTGGTCAAAAAAAGAGAGGTACGAAATTCGAGGTCACAACAGCAATATAGGATTGGTAGTAAAGATCTCCATTCGACATTTGTGGTGATGAAAAAGGCATTGGGTCTGGTGGAAACTGAAAGTGAAAAAAAGACCTGGAAAAAAAGAACGTTATATGAAATGCGAAAAGCCCTCGAAGCTTTTCAAATTAATGTGGGCCTCAAATATTTTCGAATGTTAATTACCTCCTGATCCTATCTCCTGTTGTCCTCTCCCTCGAGCATACTCAGGTAGCTTCTGTACCGGCTTTCTGATATTTCACCTGCCTGCAGCGCTGTCTTGATGGCACAACCCGGCTCTCGGGTATGAAGGCAGTTATTGAATTTACATTCATTTCTCCGCACTCTCATTTCAGGAAAGTAATCGGACAATTCGAATGGTTCTATTTCAATCAGGCCTAACTCCTTGATACCTGGTGTATCGATAATAAAGGTACCCTCATTCAGCCGGAACATTTCCGCAAATGTGGTAGTATGAACCCCCTTTTCAGCAAAATCAGAAACCTCTGCTGTCTTCTGATCAATAGCTGGCGCTATGAGATTGACCAACGTGGATTTCCCAACACCGGAATGACCAGATATGAGTGTTTTTTTACGCTGAAGCACTTCATCCATGAGTGATATACCTTCCTTACGGATCGCTGAAGTTTCCACACAGGCGATCCCTATCGCCTCATAGATCCGGATCATTTCCCGTTGCTCCGCTCTTTCCTTGTCAGATAGCAGGTCGATTTTATTGAACACCAGCACCTGAGGTATACGGAACGATTCAGCGGTAACGAGGAACCGGTCGATAAATCCTGCCGAGGTCCTGGGGTATACCAGTGTCACGATCAGCATGGCCTGATCTATATTGGCCGCGATGATATGGGCATGATCAGTCTTTTTTACGGATTGACGGATAATATAATTGGTACGGGGCAGAACTTCTTCTATCATCGCCTGATCGTCTTGGGTATCTTCAACAGTGATCTTCACAAGATCACCAACAGCTATGGGATTTGTGGTTTTCAGGCCTTTAATACGTAGTTTGCCCCGTACACGCCCTTTGTACTCACGATGGTCCGATGCCAGAATGTTGTACCAGGAACCCGTTGATTTCAACACTATGCCCTCCATCATACCAGCAACTTTTTGGCGTATGACATAATGGTGGCAGTAGCTCCGGTGTTTTCCCTGACATATTGCCCCGATATTTTACCGACATCATCAGGACCTTCTTCCTGGTGCAGGTTCATAAAAGCAGCCTGCAACTCTTGAAAAGAGCCTATGGGAAATGCACCTCCCTTTTCCTCAAGCTCCACGGCTTCCCTGAATTTCTGATAGTTCTTGTTACCAAAAAACACAGGCAATCCAAAAGTAGCCGCCTCCAGAATATTGTGCAGCCCCTTGCCAAAGGCTCCGCCTACATAAGCATAGTTAGCATATTTGTAAAGACTTGAGAGCATTCCTATATTATCAATGATCAACACATCCTTCCCTGACCATGCTTCCTTACCTTCAGAAAAACGAACGGACGATTTTCCAGACTTCCTTTGGATGTCACCAATGAATCCGGAGTTGATCTCATGTGGAGCAATAATATATTTCAGATCATGGAATGTGATGAATGGATACAGTATTTCCATATCCTCAGGCCAGCAACTGCCTATGACCATGACCTTTTTTGAAGCCACGAACGTATGTATGCCCTCAATATCCCTGGCTTTCCTGCAAATGTCGGCTACACGGTCAAACCGGGTATCTCCGGATACGGTGACCGTGTCAATGTCAATCTGACGAAGCAGGTCGCTGCTTTCCGTATCCTGTACAAAGAAATGAGTCACGTTTTTCAGGATCTTTTGCTGAAAAGTTGCTGAGGAGCGAAAGTATATCTGACCTTGCCGGAATATGGAAGAAATCGAAAGAACAGGTATTTTATGATCCTTCAGGGTCTTTATGTAGAAATGCCAGAATTCATATTTCACAAAAAAAACAATGCGAGGTTTAACCAGTCTTATCCATTGCTCGGCATTTTTTTTGGTATCCAGGGGGAGATAATGGACAAAATCGGCCAGAGGATAGTCTTTCCGGACCTCATAGCCGGAGGGTGAAAAGAAGGTCAGTAGTATCTTGTACGAGGGGAACTCCTTTTTGAAGGCTTCAATTACCGGCCGGCCCTGCTCAAATTCTCCCAGCGAGGCACAATGGAACCAAACAATCTGGGAATGGCCGTTTTCCATTTGGCGTTTTAGCACTTCAAAGGTAGAAGACCTCCCCCTGATAAACAATCTGGCTTTGGCAGTGAAAACAGCTGCCACATGCAGCGCTACCCTGTAGCCAAAAATGGAAAGCCGGTAAATGATCGAACCCATAGCTGCGCAAAATAAAGGAGATTATCTCAAAAGTGGGAACTTAAAAATATCTATGGTGATATCCTGACACAAGAGAATGATGGCTACCACCACGCCAGTGCTGATATAAAAAAGTAAGGCTGCCCAACCGGACAGCCTTTGGTTTATGACATTACAGCCATTGACAAGCCCTGATCAGATCACCTGCCTTAATGACCAGTAATCCAATACTTAATGACTGGAAAGGTACTCAGCCACACCTTCTTTTGTTGCCTGCATCGCATCTTTTCCTTCTTCCCAGTTGGCAGGGCATACCTCGCCGTGCTGCTGTACATGATGCCATGCATCCACTATTCTCAACATTTCGTCAATATTTCTTCCAAGGGGCAGATCGTTAATGTTTTCATGCCTTACCACACCTTCCTTGTCAATGAAAAATGTCCCACGATAAGCAACAGGGGCTCCTTCAAAGGTAAGATCACCTTCTTCTGAATAGTTCCAGTCTCCGGCCAGTACTCCAAAGTTGGACGCCACGGTTTTAGCTGAATCAGCCACCAGGGGATAGGTTACACCTTCTATTCCGCCGTTATCTTTGGCGGTCATCAACCATGCGAGGTGTGTTTCCTCCGTATCACAGGAGCATCCTACTACCTGTACACCTCTGTTCTCAAATTCAGCCAGCTTTTCCTGGAATGCCAGAATTTCCGTAGGGCATACAAATGTGAAATCCTTGGGATAGAAAAAGAACATCACTTCCTTCTTACCTATGTAATCCTCCAAAGAAAATGATTCAACGATCTCTTCACCATTTATGACTGCAGGTGTTTTGAAAACGGGAGCTTTTTTTCCTACTAATGACATAATTCTAATTTTGATTTTATTGGTTAAACTCTATTTAATTATTACATCTTTCGAGGGATCAATCTTGTCGCCGTTGATCCGGACGGTAATGTTTTTGATCTTCAGGTTATTCACCTTTCTGTTTTTAAAAAAGTCTATGATGAGTTCATTCAGTTCATCATCATAAAAGTCCAGCAGCTCTTTGGTATTGCCACAATAAATGTGACCATGATTATCCAGTCGCGGATCATATCGCATCTGCCCTTCACGGGTAGCTACTTTGGACAGTAAACCATTCTCTACAAAGGTTTCCACCGTTTTGTAGACGGTAGCCAGCGAAATACTGGGGTGATCCTTCCTGACCTCACCATAGATCTGATCCACACTGGGGTGGTTGGTCATTTTCATCACTATACTCATGATGACCAGTCGCTGATGGGTAGCCTTAAGCCCTGCCGATCGAAGCATCTCCTGTATCTCAGCCAAATCCCTCATAGATATTATTAGTTAATAATAATTATCAACTGATAATTTATTTCACAAATATAATTGTACCTGATTTGGATCACAACTCTTTTTGGCTTTTTTGGTTACTTAGGAGGCATTTACAATATTTAAGAATTGACAGAGGCAACCGTCTCTTTGTTAATTATTTATACTATATTGTGATTTCAAACTATTTTTTGACCATGAAAAGAATTTTTTTAATACGTGTCGTCCTTGTGGTGGTTACTTCCCTTTTGTCTACCCAGTTTTTATCAGCGCAGGATGATTTTGATAAGCTATTGGAGGCTGGCATTGAAGATGCTAATGCCTTGATAGAGGGGTATGTTGACCCGGTAATGACCGGTTTCGGCACTTCGCTGGCTAACGGCTGGTACAATACGGCCAAGGCGCACAAAACAGCTGGATTCGACTTAACAGTAACAATCAACGCCGCCTATGTACCAGACGAAGATCTCTTTTATGTACCCAATCTGACCAACACTACGATCGTAGGTTCTCCGGATAGAGCTCCAACCCTATTTGGGCCTGATGGAGAAGGTGATATACCGACATATCAGTATTCCTACACGGATGATGAGTCGGGAACCACATTTACTGGAACATTCGATGGCCCTGGTGGGCTTAACGTAAAGGATGAAATTGGTATTCAGGCTGTTCCAGTACCCATGGTCCAGTTGGGTGTTGGTATTATAAAAAATACAGATATTAAGATCAGATGGACACCAGAACTCGACATTGGGGATGACGGTACTTTCAAATTGATTGGCTTCGGTGTTTTACATGATGTAAAACAGCATATTCCAGGTATGAAGCTACTTCCGTTCGATCTTTCTGCGTTCATAGGTTATACCAGTATATCCTCTGATGTTACGTTCACAGAGCAGGGAACCGGTAGTGGTGTGAGAACAGACAACGGCAAGGCTACTTTTGATGTTAATACATGGACCTTTCAGGGGTTAATCTCCAAAAAATTCTCTGTACTGACATTGTATGGTGGTCTTGGGTTCAATTCCGTTAATTCCGAACTCAAATTGACCGGAGATTATACAGTTTCAGATGATTCTGACAATTCTATAGTGTATTCCAATCCCGTTGATCTCTCTTTTTCCTCAGGAGGTCCAAGACTTACAGCGGGGATGCGTCTGAAATTTGCCATATTCACCCTACACACTGATTATACAATTCAAAAGTACAATGTGCTCACCGTTGGTTTCGGATTTAGCTTCAGAGAACAATAAACATGTTATTACATCTCTCAAGAAGCTGGGTTCTCTTCTGCTACAAAATTGAATAGTCACAGTCAAGAGTGTTTCAAAATGGCCTGTGAGGACGCAGGCCATGAATGGAATTTGACATTAACCATGATGTGATTTTGCCGATCCGGGAGAAGTAAATCCGCTAAGTCTTGATTTTAAGGCCGGAGGCCCCAGGCTTACCGCTGGTTTCAGATTAAAGCTCACCGTAGTTACCCTTCATGCTGACTATACCATTCAGGAGTACAAAACTCTAACTGTTGGGTTTGGGTTTAGCTTCAGGGAAAAGTAAAATTAGTTATTGGGTATATTAAGTTATTGGTTATTGAGTGAATCACTTAATTCCTTAATAACCTATTTCCCTTTATACTCCGGTTTGCGCTTCTCAATAAAAGCCTGCATCCCTTCAGTCTGATCATCCGATGCGAAGGTCAAATAGAAATTCTTTCGCTCAAAATGCAATCCCTCGTCCAGGTGGGTCTCAAAAGATCTGTCAATGGACTCTTTGGCCAATTGGGCAGCTACCGGAGACATCAGAGCGATCTCACGGGCCAGTTGTACAGCTTCATACAGGTACATTTCCACCGGCACCACCTTATTTACCAGTTTATAATCCAACGCTTCCCCGGCACTTAAGAACCTACCAGTCAGTACCATTTCCATAGCCTTGGCCTTACCCACGGCACGCGTAAGCCGTTGGGTACCACCGGCCCCCGGCATTACTCCTATTTTTATTTCCGGCTGACCGAACCTGGCCGTCTCCGATGCGATGATCATATCACAGGTCATTGCCAGCTCACAACCACCTCCCAGGGCAAATCCTGATACTGCCGCAATAAGAGGCTTTTTTGTTTTTCTGATCTGATCCCATGTACTGAACTGATCGATCATAAGCATATCCACAGCACTTTTATCTGCCATTTGCTTAATATCAGCACCGGCAGCAAAGGCCCTTTCATTGCCTGTGAGTATGATCACCCGTATATCATCATCTCCATCCAGTTCTTTTAGCGTATCCCGCAGTTCTCCCATCAATTGAAGGTTCAGTGCGTTCAGTTCCTTTGGGCGATTCAGCTCAATTAGCGCGATATGTTTTTCGTATGGATTGGTAACCTTAATGAAGTCCATGGATGCGTTTTTGGTTTCATCCAAAAATAAGAAAAGCCGCCCTTAAAAAAGGCGGCTTAACTAACCATACTAAACAGGTGAGTAAAAAAAGTGCTATGTAAGGGTTTATACAGGTTGATTACATAAGGTAACCACCGTTCTGATTTTTTTTTACTTTTTTTTCACAGAGCAGAAGACATGGGTCATAACTATCTGTTTATCAATTGATAGCAAACAAACAATCATCTAATAATCAGTAACATTAAAGTTATTTTGCCACTCTCATGTATAATTGCATACAAAAATAATTTATCAACATGAGCAAGGTTCTGTTCGTCTGTTTAGGAAATATATGCAGGTCACCACTGGCGGAGGGTATTTTGAAATCAAAACTCAGCAGGTCAGGTCTCAACAATATTGAGGTTGACTCATGTGGTACGGGTCAGTATCACATTGGAGAGCAGCCTGACTCCCGCACTATTGCCAACGCCCAGGAAAACGGGATAACGCTGGACCACCGGGCACGCCAGTTCGTGTATGAAGATTTTGAGCGTTTTGATCATATTATTGCCATGGACCGCTCCAATCTTCAAAATATAAAAAGGCTCGACAGTGACAATAACTTTGCCGACAAACTCCATCTCATGAGGGACTTCGACCCTGTAGAAAATGGAGGGGATGTTCCCGATCCCTACTTCGGTGGTGAGCGTGGCTTTCAGGAGGTGTTTGATATTCTGGACAGATCCATTGATCATTTTCTGATGAAGATCCGGTAGAATAGATTTGGTTTACAAAAAAAGAGACTGTCTTGAAAAATCCAGGCGAGGTCATTCGGATGTTTCAAGACAGTCTCTCACTTGTAAAATAAAATGATATCGAAATCTTATTATCGCTTTACAAACCTTAAACTATGATCTCCTGATCTGATAAAATACAGTCCCGGAGTCAAATCAGCTATATTGATTGAATCCCCGGTAACCACTTTCAGCTTCCTGCCTGTACTGTTGTATAGCAGGAATTCCATGCCTTCCTTCCCTCCAACGATCTGAATGATATCATGGGCAGGATTGGGATATAAGTAAAATGGCATCTGCCTGGGTACTGATCTCTCATTTATGGGGGAAGTATCTGACTGGAGCCGGGCTGTGGCGCCACCGGAGCTGCCCAATAAAACGGCATTCAGATCGGAGCTTCCATGTATCCAGATCGGTTTACTCATCTCTGTTTGCCAGTTACCCGAAATAGTACTGTTCACATGGACCCCTGCACGGCCCCAGTAACCTTCTGCATATCCGCTACCTGGCCCAAACTTAAAGGTATCATCATCCCAGTTTACATTAATATAGGTCACCTGCCGGATTACATCGCTGTTTGAATAAATAAAATCAAAGAACGGAACAAACCATTCTGACCATATTTGTGAGGCAGATCTACTATGGCAACCTGTTGCAGCTGTTCCATCCCAAACAGGACTAATATGACAATTGGTTAGGTTTGTCAGATCATACCCCTGGGGGGTGGATTCAGCTATGTAAACCGGCTTACCCTTTGCCCGTGCCAGAGCCACTACCTCATTGGCCAGCTCCAGCTGTGTGGAAATATTCCCTCCCACCGGGGCTGTTTCACTGGGAAGTAAAAACCATGACAGTCCCATCCAGTCCACATAACTGTCCCCCGGATACCAGTCTGAAATATTTTCCTTACGCCCTTCCAGGATGTCATCAATCGGAGAAGAGCTGGATTGCCATACGTATGCAACATTCGTTACGCCCTCATTTCGCATAACATCCACAATTCTTCTCCACGCATTTTTGAAGTTGGTAGAATTGCCGTAGCCCAGATTCCATTTTCCGTCAAATTCAAACCCTATACGCAGGTAAATGGCTTTATCACTGTGATCATTGGCAAACTTAGCCAACCTTCTGATGTTGGCATCCCACTGGCCGTTTCCTATTTGAGCAATGCATCCCGCACACCATACATCTCCGGGATCACTGCCTTCAGCCATACTCAGAGCAAGGGTCAGTGAGGAGCTTGAAAATCCATCTGCCGCATTTGAGGAATGCAAAGGTCCGGCTCCCCAATCTACATCTATATTAATCTTATTACCGGAAGGGTCCTCTCCCAGTGCACCATATTGCGGGAAATTGCTGTCAAGCAGGCTATAGAAAGCGAGGTAAGAAACCACGCCTCCCATTTCAGGATATCCCTGCTGAACAACACCTCCATTTTGGTAGTCGCTTTGTGTTTTAAGGTCCTGCCCAATAGACAGCAGGATCCGGTCATTTGGGGGAAGCAGTTTCGCCGTGAGGCCACTGGAACTGCAAGGCTGGCATGGTCCTCCGCAATCTACGCCTGTTTCTCCCTGATTCTGAATACCATCGGAACAGGATGGAGTGCTGCAAGCCGGGCAGGGCCCTCCACAGTCCACACCGGTTTCCCCTTGATTTTGGATACCATCCGTACAGGTAGGCTGAGGGTCATTACATGTCTCATTGCAGCCAGCGGACTGTGCCTGCTGCTCACTCTCATAACAAGCGCCACAGAGAAATAGTGGGTGAGAATCCGGACAATTGCCCTGACAATCAACAGGACTACATGAATCAGGACAGGAACCACCACAATCGACGCCTGTTTCATCCCCGTTTTGAATACCGTCCGTACAGGAAGGCTGAGGGTCATTACATGTCTCATTACAGCCAGCGGACTGTGCCTGCTGCTCACTCTCATAACAAGTGCCACAAAGAAATAGCGGGTGAGAATCCGGGCAATTCCCCTGACAATCTGCCGGACTACATGAATCAGGACAGGAACCACCACAATCAACGCCTGTTTCATCCCCGTTTTGGATGCCATCGGAGCAGGATGGAGGAGTACCGCAAGCGGGACAGGGTCCACCACAGTCTACTCCTGTTTCCCCCTGGTTTTGTATACCATCCGAGCATGAGGGTCCTCCGGGGCTGGAACCACTATGAATGTAACGTGATCCGCTACCGAAAACGCTTAGCCAGTGATTCCTAACTGCGCTTCTTACCTCTACTCTTGAGTCACCCCATTCAGGACCCCATCCATGAATCGGCCAGTTGGAATTTATGTAGGCCAATGCCCGGATGTCATTTTGCACCACCACATTATGAAGCTTGTTGAGGTAGTTGATGAATTCTGTGGTGCTGCCAGAGGCAGGTGCCTGCACAGCCGCTTCAGCTATCATAATGGAGTGTCCCCGTTGTTTCGCAAAGTTGATACTCTCCTGCAGTTGAGGATCTATGCTTTGTCCCTGGCAATTGAAGGTACCGTTCACTTCAAGGCAGACGTCATTATTGAAGACCGAAAAAGCTACCCAGTCTACATACTGGCTCCCCGGATAAAGCCATTGTGTATCATTAAAGCCACGGACCGGATGGTATACAAAATCTACGTTGCCAACACCATTTACATTTCTGATTCGGTTGGCTACATAATTATAAGCATCAACATATGCCTGTCTGTCCAGTTGAGGGATGGCGTCCGGATTGTCAAATACGTTGATCCCTGCGTTGGCCTGCTGATTCAACCAGTCCACCACATACTGGGATGAGCCGTTGTAGGCAAACAATAAGAGACTTACCTCGTAACCAATTCTCAGTAAAAATCGTGTATCAGGTCGGCTGGCCATCGCCTGGGCAAAAGCATCGATCTGGCTGTTCCACGCCCCACTATTAACATCTATGAGTGCATCCCAGACAGCATTCGTGTTCAAGGGCTGCGAATCATCCGTCATTTGACCATACCCCCCCGCAGCAGTATTATCCTTGAAACTCAAGGCCACGAGCGCATAGGGATTATTTTGAGTGGATCTCACATGATCAAGGAACTGAGCATTGGGGTTATCATCGCCTTGTTCAATAGCTCCCAGGTAAAAAGTAGCGTAATGTGAGGAACCGGCCGGGGTTAGTCCGGTCCCGCTTATGTATCCATTGTATTCATTTTGGAATGTCTGCCCAATCAACATCAGGGTGTTTCCCGGACCCGGGTCGTATTGTTGAGCGTTTGTACTGATAAGTGTGGTGAATAGTAAACACCATAACGGAAATCTCCTTGTAAAGATCTTCATAACGAAATTAGGTTTAAAGGATTAGACATTACACGAACAGAGCCCTGTATTTGTCAATTTTAAACAATAATCCATGGCAGGATAAGGGACCACCGTTCGCTTTGATGAAATTAGTGGATGGTATTGTTGGAGAGGAATTTTAGGATACAATTGACCCTCACAAAGACTACTGTACTACCACACACCCTTGACGTTGCTTATTGAGTTATAGGGCTACCAGGTCATAAAGGTATTCTGAAGTACTGTAGCTTGATTAGTGTCTGTAACCCGGCTAAATCAAAAGTTTAATATGTGCTCCGTCAGATTATCCTGGTTTTCCAACAGCATTTTTTTGCGAACACGATACCGCAATGCTTCGATGGCACGATAGGAAATCCCCATCAATGGCGCTATTTCCTTGGAGTTCAGATTCATTCTCAGGTAAGCACACAGCCTTATGTCTCTTGTGGTCAAATCAGGATATTCCGTTTTCAGCCGTTGAATGAAGTTGTCATGTATTTGATTGAAGAGCATCTCGAAGTGTTCCCAGTTTTGGTCACTTTCAAGAATTTCATTGACGGTTTTTGAGATTCGCCAGAGCTTTTCCTTTAGTATTTCCGGATCATTGACATCTATGGTTTCTACTTGTTCCTTAATGCCCAATACTGTCTGGTTCAGCTTCATCAAATTCATAGTCGAGCTCGCCAGCTCTTTACTTTTATGATCGATCTCAGTCATGAGCCTTTCAGATTCCAGAAAGTGAAGTTTACGTTCGGCTTCCAGGTTCTTTTTTATATGTTCGGTTTCCTGCCGCTCTAAAACCAACGCCTGCTTTCTCTCCAGACGTTTTATTTGTACATTCTTGATTCTTGCAAGTCCAAAAAACATGATGCCTGCCATCAACAAGTATACCCCATACATCCATTGACTTCTGTACCATGGAGGTTGAATGATAAAGCTGAATTGATCTTCTTTACTCACTTCACCATATATATTCATTGCCCGTACATGAAACCTGTAAGAACCCTCACGCAGGTTTGTGAATTCCCTGTTTCTTGAATCAGACCAGACCGTCCAATCCTCATCATAACCATCCAGCAAGGACTGAAATCTCACATTTTCCGGGGTGTCATAAAAGGAGGCGCTGTAATCTATTCTAAGAGCATTTTGCTGAAAAGGCAGTTCCTGAATTAGTTCTGATGGCACCTCATGATCAAATATCTGCTGCTCACCGTAGATGATCGAATCTCCAGATCTTGTGAGCGCCACCTCATTTATATTGGTATAATAGACCGGTTTTCTGGTAATTGCACTTCCTGAATACACAATGATCCCGTCTTTCCCCCCGAAAAGGATGTCCTTTTCATTATGGAAAACAATCTTCTCAAAAGCCGGAATCAGCTCACCGTTAAGTTTCTGAAACGGAACGCTCTGAATACTGATGTTGCCATGGTCATCATAGGAGATAATCCCTCCCTCGTCCTCATTGTCATAACCGGCAATAAAAAAAATACTGCCATCAGGCATCTTTATCAGTCTCCTGATAAGCTCTGCACCAAGGACCTCCTGGTATTTTTCATGTGGCACGATCGTATCAGCTTCTGGAATATAGCAATAGACACCCCCGATTGTGCCAAAAAGCAGCTCATCATCAATACGGAAAAGGTTTGTGAACAAGTTGGAAGGCAGGCCGTTCCGATTATCATAGAGCTTCACCTCTTCAACCTTATCAAAGGCTTCATTGAGTTTCAGGCGATAGGCTCCATTGTAGCCATGACTAACCCACAAATAGCCATCTTTATCAAATAGCAGCTCACGGGCAACAAGATCAAAATCTGATATTTTGTGAGGGTTGCCCCAACCTTTGTCTGTTTCCTGAAGCAAATACATACCTGTGTATCCTCCCTGGATCAAAAGATCCTCTCTATCCGGCGGGTGAAGGAACGTAAAGGTGCCATTCTCCAATGTATTGACAGGTGCCAACGATCGCTCTTTCACGGAAAAAGTACCTAAATGGCAGCCGGCCAGCAACTGATCTCCAAAAGCACCCAGATCCCAGATATGTCCCTCTGAGCCTTCAACAAATTGAAAGGTATTGGTATTTTCCGTGACGAAGTAAAGCCCCTGGTTTGAACCCGCATATAATCTGTCATTGAAGAACTGAATACCATAAACGGCTCCTTCCAGTCCCGAACGTTCATCAAGATAGTAAAAGTCAGATCCCAGTTCTACATATGATATACCGTTGTCCAGGGCAAGCCAAAGATTGTTTATATCATCTTCATAAATGGAGATCACACTATTGTGCTGAAGGCCAGTTGAACGGTCGAGATGCAGTAAAAAACGTCCTTCACTATCCGATACGAATAACCCATGCTTTATTGTACCGAAAGCATAGCTCCCGTTTTTCAATCGTATGGCGGTATTGATATTTTCTTTTTGTAATCTTTCACTCACAGGTGTTTTCCATGGGCTTACCTTTACCCTGCCGTAAACAAAAAGTCCTTTCTTTTCCGTGCAAATGATGTATCCAGCGTCAGACTTGAGCAGTGAACGGACATTATGCTCTGCAAGGAATGAGGTGTTCGGGAGGTCTGAAAGTTGCTTTCCGTCCAGGTAAAACAGTCCTTTGTTCCGGATTTTGATGATCAACCTCGCGTCCACAACAGTAGAAAAATCAATTTGACCATCCACTGAAATTTCCTCTATCCTTTCACCATTATAGATCAGTATAAGCTGTTTTGTCACGAAAATTATTCTGTTTTCAAGATTCAGGACATTCCAGACATCCCCAAAGTTTTTATTTTCAGAAGATACAAGTTCAGTTAATGATTGGAATCCGATCTGCCCCAGTGCATTCGTTATCATATAGCCAATATCATTGCTGGCCCCGAGGTATATACGATGATCTACATCCTTACACAATGCCCGAACAGTAGTACGATTGGTGGGTTGTACTGCGAGGTTCCAGTTGGAGCCGTCAAACTCGATCATTCCGTAGTGATTGCCAAAATAGAGCTTGCCCCTTTCGTCACTCTCAATATCCCAGTTTTGTATTGCTCCCTTATAATCGTCTTTTGTATAATTAATGACACGGGGCAGCCCGAGCCGTGGCTGGCAGTCCGCCTGAAAAAAGGCCACTAGAAATAAGATCGATAAGCTGAATAGCCTCTTCATAGATCTGGTTTCATCTTAGGTTGCCCCTGAAATTAATAAAGAATTGCATATGAACTTAAAGGATGTAGTATATCCTGGAATTCAGTGGCCTCTATCGGACCAAAGCCACTTTTTCAAGATTTTCTGACATCCCTGCCAGTGGCAGGCAAACCAAGATCACCTGTGATGTATTTTCACAATGTATTGAAAACCTATGTTTTAAAAAAAGGGTGAGGGATGATCACCAGTTCCAAATACAGGCCCAGAGGCTGATACAGGGCATCAGGAGCTATCAAGAAAGACTAAAATCCTGTTGATTGAGAGTACGCGCCTCCAGACTTTACGCAGAGTAAAAAAGTCTTTCAGGACTACCTTCTCCTACTACATAGTTAAAACAAGATGACTGTCATAATA
>LYSV01000135.1 GCA_001657315.1 Flammeovirgaceae bacterium BBD 1991-12
CAGCCCAAAAGAGTACCTTAGCGGGTACATATCATTTACGGCTTCTAAGTCTTATTCTTCGATCAAAAATCGCAAATTTTATATGGAAAGAATAAGGGAAGGCCCGTGTGCTATATGGTGCGTGGGCTGTTCTGTCCTTCCATAAGGTTTTTGCGAGCCTTGATCGGGGACAGTAACAGTACCACGCATCGCCTTTTAAAGGGTGTGCGTACAAACCAAATCCTTTATCCAATGAAAGTCAAAGAGAAAGACCTCCGGGAGCTCCTGGACCATATCAGCAGCAGCTATGTGGGCGACTATGCCTCAGTAAGCCATGACCTTTACAAAGCCGTTTATTGCTTACACTTCCTCGAGCCGGAGGCCGTCCCCCGTGATGAAGTACATAACCTGTGTTTTGCCCTGCACAAGCTGGGTGAAGGTTTCCACCTGGCCCATAACCAGCGAAGGATGCGTGAGCATAAAGAATATACTAAACGTGAGTACAAGGAGAAGTTTAATGAGTATACAGAAAAGTTTAAAAGGATAATACTTGGCGAATGAGGAGGGCAATCATCCATGGGGCCGCAGGTGGTGGCCCCAACTTTATTGTAATGAAACTAAAAGAAATAGTGCATGCCTGCGGCACGCAGGAAAATGTTATCTTTGAGAAAAGTGATTGTATGGACATCCAGGCAGAGAAATACTCTTTAATAGAATATATTACCCAGATAAAGGACGTAAGCTTAATCGAAAAACTGAAGGAGTTTGTAAAGGCCAATGAAAGCGATTTTTGGAATGATCTCACAGAAGATCAGATACAGGAGATCAGGAAAGGGATGGAAGAGCTGGACAATGGCCAAAAGTTCGATTATGAAGAAGTGATGTCCAGGCACAGGTAATGCAGAAGAAAGTAGTATTATCATCAACAGCCAAAGCCAAACTATCTGACCTTCTGGAATACCTGGAACATAAGTGGTCGGGCAAGGTTAAGGATGATTTTATCAGAAGGCTTGACCAAAGTGTAATAAGATCGCCCATTATCCCAAAAGTTGTCCTGAGTCAAATGAAGTCAAAGGGTAGTTTAAATGTGTAGTAACGAAGCAAACAAGCTTATTTTACAGGATCAGAGCCAAACAAATAGAGGTTGTTACGCTCTTTGATACACGTCAAAACCCGGACAAAATTAAAAAGTATAAATAATTGTAGACCAGGATCTGTAATCCGGGCGTTCTCCATTAGCAATATTCCCATCCTCTTTTCCAACAGAGTTCACCGGGCCCATAACCAGCGCAGGATGCGTGAGCACAAAGAATATGCTAAACGTAAGTACACGAAAAAGTTTAAAAGGATAATACCTGGCGACTGAATAGGGCCATCAAGTGGCCTTGGGAACTTTGCCGTATGAACATCATGAAACTAAATGAAATAATGCATGTCGCAGGCACGCAGGAAAACGTTATCTTTAACTGGTTAAAAGACCAAAGCGATGGATATACAAACAAGGAAGCTTCATTTTATCCGGGAAATACTGGCCTTAAGTAATGAGAAAATCATGGAGAAGCTGGAAAGCCTTTTGAAGAGTGAAAAACATAAAGAAGGGAAAAAGCCTTCCGTTTACGATCTGGTGGGTGTGATCAGTGAAGAAGAGGCGGAAAAAATGAAAAAAGAGATAGAAGAAGCTTGTGAAAACATTAATGAAGACGACTGGAAGTAATGTCTACGCCTTGGACACGAACATCGTCATAGACCTGTTTAAAGGACGGCGTGATATTGCCGATAAGATCAATGCAGCACAACAGGTTTATCTTCCCGTACCAACGCTGGCAGAGTTGTATTTAGGAGCGGAAAACTCGTTACGAAAAACTCACCATCTTAAACAGATCGAAGCCCTGTTAAAGCTTACCCATGTTCTTAACACCAGCAACCGTACAGCCGAACTCTACAGTATGCTAAAAGTGCATTTAAGGCGTCAGGGTACCCCAATACCTGAAAATGATATATGGATCGCTGCCCTGGCCAAAGAATATAACCTTCCGGTAGTGACCAGAGACAAACATTTTAAGAATATTCCTGATTTACATATTGCAGCATGGTGATCCATCGGGTAAGCTTATCCCATGATCGGCCGCTCAGGTTTAACGTCCTGTGTTAGAAATACCTGCCAGATCCGGGATGGCTGCGCTGAACGCTTGGTTCATTTTCAAAAAATTCTGAACGGAACCATGACTGCCCTACTGAACCAATAGTTCCTTAAACAGCCTTCCAGGGCGTATTTCGGCAATAATTTAGCCGATTGAAGTAAGAGTGCAATCCTGATTTTGGTATATTGCGTTGTCCATAAAAAAGCCTCAGATAACTCGCACTTATCTGAGGCTTGTGGTCAGGGGAATGAACGTCCTGAAAACAGGTTCAATCACGAAATACGCAGATAAACATGATCAATATTGTCATCAAGATCATCGTGAAACGATAATCGTTTCCCCCGAAAAGCTTCTACAAGGTAGGAGCTTTTTTCGTTAGGACAAATATCTTAAAAAAATTTTCAGAAGTGAAGCATCGGTTCCTGCTTCTGTCTTGTATCAACTCACTTCTTGCTCAAATTTCGTTTGAACGTTCCCCTCTCTATCCCTCCGTTAAGTTATTGGAGCTTTCGGGATGGAATGGTGGAGAGTTGCACCCAACACCCCACCTTCTACGTTCATCCACCCTCTTTCCAACCCTTTCCCCTTCTGGCTGTGTCAAAGAAGTAACCATTAAAAGAAAACCGAAATGAAAAAGATCTTGCTACTGGCTTTGGTACCCATGGCCTTTTCATGTAATGATGATGACCTCGATTTCAGGGAGCTGACCTCCTCCGGTATTGCCACTGTCTGGTTTTCCGGCGAGGTGACAGTTGATGGCTGCGGCTGGGTGGTTGATATTGACTCAACGGATTACAAACCGATCAACCTGCCGAAAGCCTATGAACGTGAAGGACTGTTCATTGTATCCGGATTCGACAGGCTTGACGAACCTGCCGCCTGTGGGCTCGATCCTGAAAATCCGGAACAGGTACGGATCAGGAACCTGCCTGACAACAATGCCGTGGAGATATACTGGGACCAGACCTATTGCAGTGATCCCTGGAACAAGGACGGTGAAGGTATTACCGATGCTGAAACGGCCACGCAGCTGGCGGATTATCTGGCCGGTAAAGGTGTGAGGACATATAGCATCAGAATGGTGGAATACCCCTATGCTGTAGAGTTTTGCCTGGCCTGTCATTGCAAAAGCGGCAAGCGCATCATTGTAAATATTCATCAAAACGACCTGCAAAAAGCCACAGACCTTGGGTTCGGTACGAATATATGCACCACGGAAGATCCACTGAAAAACATCCCGTGGTTGAAAGAGCTGAAAGAGGCCTTTGAAAAATCGTCTCAGGCGGCCGGCACCCGGATCGTCCAGTATGAGTACGAAGGAGAGTGTGTATTTCTGGTGGACGACTGCTATGGCTGCGCTGATGCCTTACAGGTAGTGTACAACTTTGACCAGGAAAAAATATGTGAGTTTGGAGGCATCGACGGCAGGAATACCTGTCCTGATTTTATGGAAAAAGCCACCGGTAAGATCATCCTCTGGCATAATGTACAGCCTCAGAGCTCGCTCGCCGGCAAGTGGCATATGGTCAGCCATGAATGCTGCCTGCTGCCCGCTGAAACCTTCAGTAAAAATGATGTGGTATGGAACTTTGATTCCCAGAACTCCCTGAATGTCACGCTCAATATTGAACTGGATAACAACTCCCAACTGCCCCTTACCCAATCCGGTACATACGAGTATGCTGCCGGCAGCACTACCGTGACAATCGACGGAGTGGAATATGACTACTATGTCAAGTCCGGTGAGCTCATCCTCTCCGACTCTCCGGAATCCGATGGGCCGATCATGAGGTTTGTGAAATAGTTGGTTCCCTTCAGGCTTCGAAGGCCGGCACTCTAAGCCGGCCTTCCATACCAGAGCCTAAATACAAGTTGGAGTATTCAAACCTACTGTTTACTCCAGTATATCGCACAACTATCACAAAACCACAAAATGTTAACGTCATTCCTGCTGGCCATGCAGAGCAGGACATGTGGGAGAGCAGGAATCTACTACTTCGCTGAACGTGAACCATGGAATGTGTTCGTTTGCGTTACTCAACAAAGTAGATTCCTGCTCTCCCTGAATACCTTCCCACATGGCTGGCAGGAATGACGTCCTTAGATTATTCAGCGCTCTGTTTCAATGCATCCCACCCTATTGTAGCTGCATGGTAACAAATGAATCTGGATATTCTTCAATTTCCTCTTAATCAATGAGTTACAGGCTTAGCCAGACGCGTTTTTTTATTTTTTGCGGGTTAAGCGATATATGCAAACGTTTTCATACCTGAAATGAGCTTTCAGAGCCATTTTCATTGCTGGTAAAGCGGGATTTTTTTGTTTTTAAAGCGTCTTTTCAGCACACTTTTTTAATCGAATTCAGGGCATTCATTTGCTTAAAAGTGACGATTTGATCTACTATTACTCCGGCGTAATTAACGCTCAACTTTTTAGTAGCAAACTTTAACATCCAAACCCTAACTGGTATGAAAAAAACTTTACTATGTGGGCTGGCATTATTACTACCACTGGTATTTCTGGTAAGTAATGCCTCAGCACAAACAGTTGTATCGGGTAAGGTGACCTCGTCAGACGATGGAGCACCTCTGCCTGGAGTGAACGTGCTCATCAAGAATACCACACGTGGAACCTCCACGGATTTTGACGGAAATTACCGTGTTGAACTTCAGGAAGGTGATGAGGCCCTGATCTTTTCTTTTGTAGGTTATGTCACTGAGGAGATTGAAGTAGGCAGTCGCAATCAGGTTGACATAACCCTGACCATAGACATCAGTGAACTGCAGGAGATTGTGGTGGTAGGTTATGGTACACAACAGGAAAAGGATCTCACTTCTGCAATCGCCACGCTGGATGCAGAAGACATTGTTAACACTCCCACAGGTAATGCTGTCCAGTCTCTTCAAGGTAAAGTAGCGGGCGTGCAGATCACTAATCTTGGAGCGCCAGGCGCAGCTCCTAATATTCGGATAAGGGGCTTAGGTTCTTTCGCCAACGAGACAGATCAGGCCAACCCACTTTTTGTTGTGGATGGAATGTTTGTTGATAATATTGATTTTTTGAATACTGCTGATATTGCGAGCATGTCTGTTTTAAAAGATGCTTCAGCGGCATCTATTTATGGCGTAAGAGGAGCTAATGGAGTAGTATTGATTGAGACTAAATCCGGAGACTACAATCAGCCCGTACAAATTACGTACAATGGGTATTTTGGCGTTCAGGTGGCACAAAATGTGCTACAAATGACCAATGCTGAACAATACGTTAATTATATTAATGCCAGTGGATCAGCTTCTGAAGTTCAGAATATAGAAGACGCCATAGCACGGTACGGAAGAAGCCGGATAAATCCGAACTTACCCAATGTGAATACAGACTGGTACGATGAAGTATCACGTACTGCCGCACCGATCCAAAATCATTCCCTTGGTCTCTCAGGAGGTAATGAAAGAACCAGGTACTCTGTGGGAGCCAGCTATTTTTTACAGGAGGGTTTGCTGGATCATATTCGCAATGATTACGAGCGGTTTAATTTACGGGTAAAATTAGATGCGAAAGCTACAGAACGTCTACGGATCGGTGGAAATGTAACACTTAGCAATGCCCGGCAATATGTAGGGGAGAATGCAATATGGCAACAAGCCTATTTGGCAATTCCTGTCCTGCCAGTATTTGACCCAGATAATGTCAACGCTTCTCCCACGCAATATGCGAATGCACAGGATGTAAACTACCGGGGCAGGCAAAATCCTTTTTTTGTAGTTGATAACAATGACAACAGAAAGAATATCGGTAAAATATTAGGTAGTTTTTATGCAGAAGTAGACCTGATGCCAAATAATCTGTCATTCAAAACGGCCTACAATTATTTTTATCAGAATATAGTAGAGCGCAATGTCGATTTCGCCTATAACGATGGCAGAACAGATTTTCAAAATGGATTAAGGAGACGTAGTGGCACTGATTTTAATCAGATATGGGACAATATTCTGACATACAAAAATGCGATAAACAACCATGCATTTACCATTACCGCAGGCTATTCGTACAGAAGCGAGGTCAATGAAGGAACACAGGCCAGAGGGACAGCTATTGCTACCCTGGATCGTGACGATGAATCTACCTGGTATATTCCGGAAAACTCAGGGCCCGATGTGATTGATGCTGAGAAAACTTTTGATTTTGGGAATAGAGAGTTTGGCTCTTCATACTTTAGCCGCATTGAGTACAATTACCTGGATCGTTACCTGGTATATGGATCTTTCAGAAGAGATGGTACCAACAAGTTCTCCGAAAAATGGGGCAATTTCTTCACCATAGGTGGTGGTTGGGTGCTCTCACAGGAAAGCTTCTTTAATGTCTCCGGTATTGACTTTCTAAAAATAAGAGGCGGATGGGGACAAACAGGTAACGATGGGGTAAACTCAGCAATTGGTCAGCCTACCTTTGATCAAACCACTACGGTAATTGGGGATCAACCCGTTACAGGTATCATTCCAAATAATGTCTTTGACCTTATTGATACCTGGGAGACCACAGAGGAAACGAATATAGGTTTAACCGCTAATTTTCTGAATAGTCGGCTAAGCCTGGTCGCAGATGTTTACAGACGCGATACCAAGGATGCGGTTTTACCTGTTTTAATCCCCGGTACAAATGGTACAGCTCGTAGAAATGCTGGCTCTATACGAAATCAGGGAATTGAGCTTGCACTTGGATGGTCAGATCAGATCAACAGTAATTTTTCCTACAACGTATCTGTGAATTTTGCCACAAATGACAATGAGGTGCTGGATGTAGGCAATCAGCCTTTCCGGGATGGAGGATCTGCGGAATTCAGACAAAGGTCTGAAATTGGAAGTTCGCTCAACGAGTTTTTTGGATATGAGATCGTTGGAGTTTTCCAAACGGATGAAGATATACAGAACTCGGGGTACACAGCAGAGTTCATTTCAGATAATAGTCTGGTACCTGGAGATTTCTTTTTCAGAGATCAAAACGATGATGGGGTAATTAACTCCGATGACCGTGTTTTCCTGGGTTCATTTATTCCCACTTATACATATGGAGTTAACCTGGGACTAAACTATAAGAATTGGTCTTTCTCTGCTTTCTTACAGGGTCAGGGAGGAAATACCATTTTGAACCGTAATAGAGGTACGGTTATAAATACACCTGATGCGAACATCGACAAGGAGCTGGCCACAGGTTTTTGGACAGGGCCTGGGTCTACTAATCGGTATCCATCCGCTGAGGGATATCGTAAGCCCTATAATCACAATCCTTTAAGCGAATTTTTATTGGAGGATGGTGACTACTTCCGTATTCAGAATGTAAGACTTGCATATAGTTTTAAAGATGTGCCTTTTATAGCAGGACAGCTGCAAAATGCCACGTTATACTTTGTAGCAGAACGACCATTGACTGTCTTTGACTATAACGGATTTAACCCTGAAGTGGTTAATGGGGTAGATTCTCAAACCTATCCAATAGCCGCAGTGTATTCGCTTGGACTAGATATAACTTTTTAAAACTTTGGATAAATGAAAATAGGAGGAGTTAACTTAGGTAAAGTTGCAATTCTCACATTGCTAATATTTAGTGCATGTGATGATCAACTAAATGAACCGTTGGAAAACCAACCGCTCAACAGAGCAACTTCAGAAGAAGTACAACTGGATTTGCTTCTTGGGTCCTATTCATCGTTACACGACCTGCAGTGGCCAATTCATCCCACTATTGGACTAAGGGGAGACGATGTCAACAGTGGACCTGAAGACGACCAGCCGCTAATGCTCGCTATGAATGCATATAGTTACGATGAGAATGCGTGGTTCTTCAATAATGTATGGAACGATCTGTATAACGACATCACTTCGGATTTTTGGTCCTCTATCGAGGAAATAGAGAAAATTAATAGTGAATTGGGAGACACAGAGGCAGGGGATCAATATATAGCAGAAATAAAAGTAATGATCGGTTTTGAGATGCTACACCTGACCCGGTTGTGGGGTGATATTCTTGTACCAACCGGCTCCAGCCCCGATGCTTTCGCAGAGCTTCCGGTATCAACGCGGGAAGAAGCACTACAATTTATTTCAGAACTAATGGATGAGGCTATACCTTTTTTGCCAACAGTACGGCCCAATCAACGCACAGATATACAAGGCGGCATCACAGCATACACAGCTCTTGCCGTAAAGGCTATGGCTAATCTTGACCTTGAAAACTGGAATGAAGCGGCCTCTGCCACTGCTGAGATTATTAACAGCGGGTTGTTTTCACTGTACCCGGATTTCTATGAAGTTTTCAACAAACCTGGGGAATTGAGCGATGAAATGATTTTGGAATTTCAATACTCTGATTTCGGAACGGCTGCAAATGCCACAGGGGAATTTAATCATCTGTTTAACTTTTACGGACCTCCCGGAGCCGGTTGGTATCCGGCAGTGGAAGGTGTGGCCAATGGATGGGGTTTCTGGGAGCCAACTCAGAAATATGTTGAATTTATGCTTGACCGCAATGATCTTATAAGACTTGAAAAGACTGTCCATTTCACGCCAAATGGAGTAGCGAGAATAGAAGCGAGTGGATACACAGATTTACCTGATTTTACTACCATTAGCCAGATTGAGGGTGAAGACGTGGTGCTGACTAAGAGTGGAGATGGGTTTGGCAATAACGTTCGGGTGGACTTTCACTCGGGCAAACATATTTTACCCTCTACACAAATATCTGGTGGTGTTACCCGATTCAATTCAGGGAAGAACTTCACTGTAATTCGCTACGCCGAGGTATTACTGATGCATGCTGAGGCGGTTGTTAGCGGAGGATCAAATTCTTCAATCTCAGCCGAAGAGGCTGTGAATTTAGTTCGTGAGCGCGCTGGCTTAGATCCCCTGGGGTCAGTGAATCTTCAAGTGGTACTCGATGAAAAGTATGCTGAGTTGGCTTCTGAATGGGGCATTCGCTTCGCTGATGTTGTAAGACACGGCATAACTGATGAATTGAACGAAGGAGGAAGAACTTATAACCCAGGAGAAGATAGATTTATTCCGTATCCGGTAACTCAGGTAGACCTTTTACCTCAATTGGACCGATAACATTTAAACGGTAAAGATATGAAAGCAATAAAACTTTTTATTTTAATGATCAGCGCATTGATTCTCTCATGCGATGAGGGATACATAGACGATATCAATGCTGTGGATCCTGGGCCTGATACAGCGCCACCGGCTGTTAACATCAATTTCCCTCTTAATGGAACACAAATAAGAGTTGTAGAAGATGTGACGTCCTTAACCATCAAATTTGAAGCTACAGACGATATTGAACTACAGACTGTAGGTGTAGAATTGGATGGTGAACAAATTGCCAGTTATAACGATTTTAAAGATTTCAGAAGACTGGTCATCAATGATCTGGTTTTTAATGAGCTTGCCAATGGTGGCCATACGCTTACCGTTTCTGTGACTGACCTCGCTGGCAAAGCAAACTCTGAGACGGTCACTTTTGAAAAATTAGAACCATATCAGCCAGTATATGATGGAGAAGTCTTCTATTTGCCGTTTGACGGTGAGTACGTAGACTTACTTACATTGACTAGTGCAACGGTGGTGGGTTCACCTGGTTTTTCAACGGATGACGTAGTGGCAGGAACAGGGGCTTATAGAGGAGCTGAGAATTCATACCTGACCTTTCCGGCTAATGATTTAGTTAATAGCGAATTCTCAGCGGTTTTCTGGTATAAATTAACTGCCGAACCCAATAGAGCCGGTATTTTAGTAATGGGACCACCATATGACTCACCTCCACAGACCCTTAACAATGGCTTTAAGTTTTTCCGTGAGGCCGCAGGTGATGACCAGCGATTTAAATTAAACGCAGGTACAGGAGCCGGAAACAACTGGTTTGATGGTGGCGATAATGCTGACCTTAATCCGGCGATAGATACAGACTGGGTGCATATGGCATTTACTATATCTGAAACAGAAAATACAGTGTACGTTAATGGTGAAGTGGTATCACAAGGTCCTTTTACCGGTATCGGTTGGAATGAGGTTGAAGTCTTGTCTATTATGTCCGGACAGCCCAATTTCGAGCATTGGAATCATCTGTCCGATCAAAGTTTGATGGATGAGCTAAGGATTTTTAATAAAGCTCTTAGTCAAGCTGAGATACAGGCCATTATAGATGCCGAAGATCCAAACTAGTATTTGACCGATCTTTGATATTTTAGTGAAACATGTTGAAATAAAACTCAATATGTTTCACTATAAATTGTTGAAAACCAGACTGCTACAATTATCATAGAGGATCGTAAAAGCCTGGCTTAACAAGACCGTTGAAATTCAGAAGGAGTCACATCAACATACCATAAATACTTCGATTTATTGATACACAATGAGGATTCTCACTCTGTATTTAATTGTTCTCTCGATTATTACCAGCGGTATCTTAGCATGCTCAGATAACGAAGTGAGTAGCGCTGGTTTTTTTTCTGTCACATTAATAGAATTAAACGGAATAACACTTCAAACGGGACAGGAAACTCAGGTATTTATGGAAGACCAGAATTTCAACAGCTCATCATTTAACATTTCGTTTTCACGTGATGTTTCCCTGGCAGATTTTAAGAGTGCAATTACTTTGAGATCAGAAGGAAATGAGATTTCCTTATTTGCTGATTTAGATGCTGATAAGGAAAACTTTATCATAAATACGGAAATAGAATGGGTAGCAAACATCCCTTACGAACTGATCATCTCAGAAAATTTAAAATCAGTTGATGGAGCAAGCTTTAGACAAACCTCCTATGAATTTATTATAATAGCTGATCCGCTGCAGCTTACTGCTATTTTTTCAGGATCTAACAATGTAGTTGATGAAGAAACCGTATTGGAAGTCTCCCGAGACCTTTCTTTTGATCTCATATTCTCACAATCGATTGACGCCTCTCAGGTAGAAAGCAATAGTATGTTAACCGGAAATATAGAATTGGAGGCTATACAAATCGATTCTAACATTGTTCATCTTAAAAGTAAAGAACTTCTCGAAGGATATACACGGTTTATTTTTTCAATATCCGACAAGTTAACCGGCCAATTTGGACAGTGCTTTGCTGGTTATTCTATAAGTTTTTACACTACATATGACTCTACCTTTGATTTTCCTGAAATACCTGATGAAGATCTCCTCACTAAAGTGCAGGAACAGACCTTCAAATATTTTTGGGATTTTGCTCATCCTGTTAGTGGCCTGATAAGGGAAAGAAATACTTCAGGAGATCTTGTAACCATTGGTGGATCAGGCTTTGGCGTTATGGCCATTCTGGTAGGCATTGAAAGAGGTTTTATTACCCGTCAGGAGGGTATAGACCGGTTGGAAACCATTGTTGATTTTCTTGGCACAGCTGATCGCTTTCACGGAGCCTGGCCCCACTGGATGAACGGCATCACGGGGAAAACAATCCCCTTCAGCGCTAATGATGACGGGGCAGATCTTGTGGAAACAGCTTTCATGATCCAGGGGCTTTTAACGGCCAGGCAATATTTGAATGATGCCATGGCAAAGGAGCTGGCCATTAAGAACAAGATCACAGCCCTTTGGGAGGCCGTTGAGTGGGATTGGTTTACCCAGGGTGGGCAGGATGTGCTTTATTGGCATTGGTCACCGAATTTTGGCTGGGAGAAGAATTTAAAGATCAGCGGCTGGAACGAGTCACTTATCATCTATGTGCTGGCAGCAGCTTCCCCTACACATCCTATCGACGCATCCGTATATCACAACGGTTGGGCGAGGAGTGGTGCTATGGCCAATGACAAGGAATTTTCTGGAATAACATTACCCCTCGGACCAGACCAGGGCGGTCCCCTGTTCTTCAGTCATTACTCCTTTCTTGGCCTCGATCCACGCAATCTGCAGGATCAGTATGCAAATTACCTGACCCAGAATACGCACCATACCCTGATCAACAGGGCCTACTGCATCAGCAATCCTCTGAATAATGTAGGATACAGCGCCACCTGCTGGGGCCTTACGGCCAGTGATGGTAATGAGGGGTACTCCGCACATTCACCCAACAATGACCGGGGCGTGATCACACCTACGGCCGCCATAAGCTCAATGCCTTACACTCCGGAAGAATCAATGGAGGCGATCCGGCACTTTTACTATCTACTGGGGGATAAACTTTGGGGAGAGTATGGATTTTATGACGCGTTCAACCTCACTGCCGGCTGGACGGCCAATTCTTACCTTGCCATTGATCAGGGGCCGATCATCATAATGATCGAAAATCACAGGACGGCATTGTTGTGGGAGCTGTTCATGAAAGATAGCGAAGTAACTACCGGACTCGAAAAACTGGGGTTCATTTCATGGTAATGTTTGAAAAATTAAATACTAACCCCCAGGTCTGTGTTTTCACAGACCATTGTCAAGGGCTAATTTTGTCCCCCGCAGGTTCATGTTTGTGAAGATACTGACCTGGGGGCTGGAAAAAAGAGAGGAAAAGAAAAAACAAAAGCTGGAATAAAGTATGAGAAGGATAGCGTTGTATATACTATTGATAACTGCCGGGTATGTTGTTAATTCATGTAGCCAGTCGGAAGGATCTTCCGGTTCATCAGAGTCTTCCGATACAATTTCCGACGATTCCCTCCTGAACCTTGTACAATACCAGACCTTCCGGTATTTCTGGGACGGTGCAGAGCCGGTAAGCGGCATGGCGCGGGAAAGACTTCACATGGATGACATCTATCCCAATCATCATAAGGACATCGTGACTTCCGGCGGCTCAGGGTTCGGACTGATGGCTATTGTAGTGGGGATGGAACGTGGGTTCATAACACGCCGGCAGGGGATAGACAGGTTGGGAAGGATCATGGATTTTCTGGAAAATGCAGATACCTTTCATGGCGTATGGCCCCACTGGTGGAACGGGCCTACAGGAAAGGTATACCCTTTCAGCAAAAAAGATGATGGAGGGGACCTGGTGGAAACATCCTTTTTAGCTGCCGGATTGCTGACGGTCAGGCAATACCTGGACAAGGGGATTCCTGATGAAGCCGGATTGATTGACAGGATCAACACCCTTTGGGAAAATATTGAATTCGACTGGCACACCAAAGGCGGTGAGGACGTACTGTACTGGCACTGGTCGCCCAACTACGGCTGGGAAATGGATTTTGATGTGCGTGGGTACAATGAATGCCTGATCATGTACGTTCTGGCAGCGTCCTCACCAACACATGGCGTGGATGCCGAAGTATATCACAAAGGATGGACTATTGATGGGAAAATCGCCAGAGATACTACATATTATGGCCTTGAAACAGAGCTCAATCATTATGCCGGCAACAATTCGCCAGTAGGTCCGCTGTTCTGGGCGCATTATTCTTACCTCGGACTCAACCCCAAAGGATTGAAAGACAAGTATGCGGATTACTGGAAGCTCAATCAGAATCATGCCTTTATACATTACAAGCACTGTGTGGCCAATCCAAACGATTTTGAAGGTTATGGAGAAAACTGCTGGGGGCTCACCTCCAGCTATTCCCTCAAAGGATATTCAAGCCACCGGCCTGATAAGGATATTGGCGTGATCTCACCCACGGCTGCCCTGTCCTCTTTTCCCTACACACCAGAAGAGAGCATGCAATTCCTCAGGTTTTTGTATCAGGAGGCAGATTCGCTGGTGGGAGATTATGGTCCGTACGATGCCTTTAGTTTTGAAAGCAACTGGTACCTGCCGCGCTATCTGGCTATTGACCAGGGGCCCATCCCTGTGATGATCGAGAATCACCGGACCGGACTGATCTGGGAATTGTTCATGTCAGCTCCGGAAGTGCAAAATGGATTGAAGAAGCTAGGATTTTACTATGACAATTAAAGAGTTTATACAGTATGTCGCGCAGCATCTGTTCATGAGGGTGAGGAGCACAAAGGCACTTATCACCCTTGTTCTGCCCGGCGTCTTATCCCTCGCTGGCCAGGCTCAGGATACGCAACTCCAAACGTACTGTAACCCACTTAACCTGGATTATACATACATGATCTACAATGCGCACAGAGATCTGTCCTACCGTTCCGGGGCAGATCCTGCTGTTGTGGAGTTCCGCAACGAGTATTATATGTTTGTAACCCGCTCCATGGGTTACTGGCATTCCAAAGACCTGCTCAATTGGCGCTTTATCACCCCAAAGAACTGGTACTTCCAGGGAAGTAATGCCCCGGCAGCCCATAATTACAGGGATTCGGTTTTGTATGTTGCCGGCAACCCTACCGGTTCCATGAGTGTGCTTTACACAGATGATCCGAAAAAGGGAGAATGGAAAGCTACCCAGGCCATTTTGCACAACCTGCAGGACCCTGACCTGTTCATAGATGATAACGGTGATGCCTATATGTTCTGGGGCTCATCGAACAAGTTTCCCATTCGCGCAAAAAGGCTTGAAAAAAACAGAAAATTCCGCCCGGGAGAAACGGTAGAGCTGTTCAATCTTGATCCGGACAAGCACGGCTGGGAAAGGTTCGGTGAGAACCACTCCGACACCGTGCTGGGAGGTTATATAGAAGGTCCATGGCTCACGAAACACAACGGCAGGTATTACATGCAATATGCTGCGCCCGGCACGGAATTCAATGTATACGGTGACGGGGTGTACATTAGTGACCATCCGCTGGGGCCGTACACCTACTCACCCAACAGTCCTGTGTCCTACAAACCGGGGGGATTTGCCGTTGGAGCCGGGCATGGAAGTACCGTTAAAGGGCCGCAGGATCAATACTGGCACTTCGCCACATCTGCCGTAGCGGTCAATATTGGCTGGGAGCGCAGGATCAGCATGTTCCCCACCTGGTTTGATCAGGACGGGCTCATGTATGTCAACACGGCCTATGGCGACTATCCACATTACGCTCCGGATATGCCCGGCCAGCCTGGAGAATTTACGGGCTGGATGCTATTGTCGTATAAAAAACCGGTGAAGAGCTCATCGGCGCAGCCCGGATTTGAGGCACAGCAGGTGACTGATGAAAATATCAAGACGTTCTGGGTGGCCGAAAACAATGGCCCTGCACAATGGCTGGAAATAGACCTGGAGCGACCTGCGGAGGTTTTTGCCATACAGGTTAACTATAATGACCATCAATCCAATCTTTATGGAAAGGTCCCCGGTCTGTATCACAGGTACATAATAGAAGGTTCTGAGGATGGTAATAACTGGACAATTTTGGTGGACCGGTCTGAAAATTTTGAGGATGTACCCAATGATTATGTACAACTGGGCAAACCTATGAAAGTACGTTTTGTTCGGTATAGAAATATTTATGTGCCTACACCTGAGCTTTCGATATCGGATTTACGCATTTTTGGTCGTGGCGAGGGTAAAGCACCCAAAGAGGTACAGGACTTTAAGGTAAAGCGAAAGGCCGACCGGCGGGAGGCAGCAATTTCATGGAAGGGTCAGTCCGGCTGCCAGGGTTACAATGTATTTTGGGGTATAGCAGCGGACAAGCTCTACAGTTCATGGATGGTGTATGACAAAACCATATTGGATCTGAAATCCCTCAATACGGACCAGACCTATTACTTTGCTATAGAAGCATTTAATGAAAATGGTATCTCAAAAAGATCGGGAGTGACCAAAATCGAATAACGGATATGACTATAAAGTGGCGGTATCACCGGATGAAATGTAATTTTTTTTCTCTTATTGTTCCTGTACTTCTCCTGTTGTCTTGTGTAGGACCGAATGAAGAACAATCGTCTGGACATGGCTACAACGCAAGGATCGATTCCCTGATGAGCTTAATGACCCTTGAAGAAAAACTGGGCCAACTGAATTTGCGTGGTGCAGGGGATATCAATACCGGCCTGGCCAATAACACGGGTATAGTGCCGAAGGTCAAAGAAGGAAAAGTAGGTGGTCTTTTTAACATTAAGGGTGTTGAAAAGATCCGCAGAATGCAGCAAATCGCCGTGGAAGACAGTCGCCTGGGTATTCCCCTTATTTTTGGGATGGATGTGATACACGGATATCAAACGGTATTTCCCATACCTCTTGGCCTGTCGTGCTCCTGGGATATGGACCTTGTGGAAAGGTCTGCACGGATTGCCGCGCAGGAAGCCACTGCAGATGGCATAGCCTGGACCTTCTCTCCAATGGTAGACATTTCGCGTGATCCAAGATGGGGCCGTATTGCTGAGGGAGTAGGTGAAGACCCCTACCTCGGGGCTGAAATCGCCAAAGCCATGGTAAGAGGCTACCAGGGAAATGATCTGGCGCAAAACAATACCATGATGGCCTGTGTGAAACACTTTGCTCTGTATGGTGCATCGGAAGCCGGCCGTGACTACAACACCACTGATATGAGCCATATCAGGATGTACAATGATTATTTTCCGCCCTACAAGGGTGCCGTGGATGCTGGTGTAGGTAGTGTCATGGCTTCCTTCAATGAGGTGGACGGGATACCAGCCACCGGTAATAAATGGCTGATGACCGACGTGCTAAGGCGGCAATGGGAGTTCGATGGTTTTGTGGTCAGCGATTATACCGGTATCAATGAAATGACGGCCCACGGTATGGGCGACCTGCAGGCAGTGTCTTCACTGGCTCTGAATGCGGGAATTGATATGGATATGGTGGGAGAGGGATTTCTCACCACCCTGAAAAGATCATTGGAGGAGGGTAAGATAACGGAAGCGCAGATAAATACAGCCTGCAGAAGGATGCTGGAAGCGAAATACAGGTTGGGATTGTTTGATGATCCTTACCGGTATTGTGACCCGCAACGGGCGGCAACAGAAATATTCACGGAAGAAAATCGGCAGGTAGCCCGGCAGATTGCAGCAGAGTCCTTTGTGCTGTTAAAAAATGAAAATGTTTTGCCTTTGAAGAAGAAGGGTACCATAGCCCTCATCGGGCCGCTTGCCGATAACAGGGAAAACATGGCAGGGACCTGGAGCGTAGCGGCTGACTATTCAAAATCCATACCTCTGATGCAGGGCATGAAGGAAGTGGCCGGGCAGGAAGTGAGCATAATCTATGCGCGGGGTGCGAATGTGGTGAGTGATCCGGAGCTGGAAGCAAGAGTCAGTGTTTTTGGCAAACCCACCTACCGGGATGACAGGCCCGAGGAGGTACTGATACGTGAGGCAGTCAATATAGCAAGAAAGGCAGACGTGGTGGTGGCAGCGCTGGGAGAAGCGGCAGAAATGTCTGGCGAAAGCTCGAGTGTGAGCAATATTGAACTGGCAGCCAATCAGCGACGACTTCTAGAGGCCCTACTGACTACAGGAAAGCCGGTAGTGCTGGTGCTTTTTACAGGAAGGCCTCTGGCGCTGAAATGGGAAAGTGAAAATGTACCCGCTGTCCTTAACGTGTGGTTTGGCGGTTCGGAATCAGGATTGGCAATTGCCGATGTTCTTTTTGGGGATGTCAACCCCTCTGGCAGGCTAAGTGTCACATTCCCCCAAAACCTTGGGCAGGTGCCCGTTTTTTATAATCATAAAAACACCGGCCGGCCACTGGAAGGTCAATGGTTCCAGAAATTCAAATCAAATTATCTGGACGTCCCCAATGAACCACTTTTCCCTTTTGGCTTCGGGCTAAGCTACAGTTCCATCACCCAGGGAGCTATGAATCTGAGCAGCACCCAGCTACAGGGAGAAGAGAAACTTGTCGTATCCGTGCCGGTAACCAACCACAGCGACAGAGCCGGCAAAGAAGTAGTACAGCTTTACATCCGGGACCTGATTGGCTCCACCACCCGCCCTGTGAAGGAACTTAAGGACTTTCAGAAAATAGACCTGAAGGCTGGTGAAAGTAAAACCGTGACTTTTGAGGTGACTACTGATGACTTAATGTATTATACATATGATCCGGAAAAGAATGACCAGTCTATGCTGTATGATTGGGAACCCGGTGAATTTCAGATCATGGTAGGCAGCAATTCAAGAGATGTACAATCCACTACAATCCATTGGGAGAAATGATTGATCTTCAGGACGGTGACAAAATCACACATTTATCAGGTAACAGCACAGCCCTTG
>LYSV01000136.1:0-34284 GCA_001657315.1 Flammeovirgaceae bacterium BBD 1991-12
GTATCACATCTACTTTGACGGTTAGGTTTTTCGATCGCACTCACGACCAAACAACCTTACTAAGCCTCGGAGGCTTAGTAAGGTTTCAGCATGTGTTTAAGGGGCGGAATGATCTTTACGAGCGTTTCCACCATTCTCCCGTGCGTTTTGGTCATTCCCGAGTGCGTTTTAGTGATGCCCACATGCGGTGGAAGGGTTCGGGGATGCGTTTTTGTCATTGACGGGAGCGGTGGAGTGATTACCCGATGCGTTTTAGTGGTTTTTTAGTGCGGTGGAATGATTCTTTTATGCCCTGCAATGATTCTGTACCGCGGTTTAATGATCCTGTACCATGTTTCAGTGTTACAATCCTGGATGGTGTAAAATTATAGTGGATCAAGTGATATTTTTTCTTTGATTCCGGTATTCGGGTTATCATGGCAGACAATAAGATCCACAGGGTGAGAGTTGGTAAAAGAAGATCCGAAAAAGGGGTTAACGCTACTGATTTTTATCCAATAGCTTCTCCAGCAGCGCTACCTTTTCCCGCTCGCTTTTCAGCAGTTCCTCGTAGAGCTTTTCATTTTTATCAATAGCTTCCATTAGTTTATCAACAGGATTGAAGGTACATTGATATTGATAATATGGTCCCTGATTATTCGTTGCGCCATCGTAATTGTTCTGGATATTGTAAACGACACTTTCTTCTTCAAAATTCTTTATGGCTTCCGGCTTTACACCCAGCACGCCTGCTATTTCCTCCAGCATGGTGTCGTCTACTTCCTCGCTTTGCTCAATGTAGGACACCTTCGACTGGCTTATGCCTAATTTATCAGCTACTACATCCTGTTTGATGCCCAGTATTTCGCGCATGCGGCCGATCTTTCTTCCGAGGTGTTTTTCAGGGGGTTTTGTGTGGCTTTCCATGGGCGAAATATAGCAAGTTTTTCATAGTATGCCAACCCTGTAAATATTATACCCGGCACACCAGATAATGTACCCAGGGCGCCTGTTGGGATACCCGGGTGTTTTTATAGTGCTTTACCCTGTGGCGCCTGCCCCCGGAGGGAGGATGCCCGTATCTAAACCAAAAAACAGAACCAATGATGACTACAGAAGAAGCACACCCACACAAAAATGTTTACCCTGCCTTAATCAAGGAACTGTTTGATTTCAACAGCCCTGAAACCTACCGCAGGCACCTGCACGAAGTATGGGGGGTATACCTCATGTACCTGGAGCAAAGCGGCTACCGCTATGACTTTACGGAGATCGCCGAGAGTATGTACTTCCTGATCAATTTTCTCCAGTGGGCAGACCTGGAGATGAGACGGGATCCTTGCTGTCCCTTTGAGTCCAAACAGGCTGAGGCTGACCTGAATCCGGCAAAAGGCACCTGAATTCCTGGTGGCAAAGTAAGAACGAGAGCCCGTTCAGACAGGAGGCGCTTACTGTATGTAATACCTGCATTCAGGAAGTGTATGTTCCGGCAGTATTCCCTGAGACAATTACTGGCCGTTGTAGTCAGGCTCCTCTGGTCTCAGGTACTGCCTCAGCAAGTGAAGGAGCTTATTCCTATACTGCTACTTTCCGGTACACCTTAAGCTAAATGGGAGTCATGACCGGTTGATATTTGGGTGAGGGCATTTAATGAAGCAGTTGACAAATTCCCAAAGTCGCAGACTTCTTTGCTTATCATTCTTTGGCATAGTACAGACTCAAGTAACCGCTGCGCTCATACTTAAGCCAGTGGAGGGTATACCAAAACCCAGTAGTCAGGAATTTAAAACATCTCCATTACAGATGCCCCTCCCTGGTTGTTTGATTTTATACCCATACTGCGTAAATTTGCGCCTCTTTATTCTAAGCTAGAAACTACAAACGCACAATGGCATTAATAAATACTCTTAGGAATAAGATGGGGAAAGTGGTCGTAGGTCTCGTGGCGGTAGCTATCCTGTCCTTTATTCTGGCGGACCTTCTTGGGCCGAACTCTTTTTTGATGGGCAATGACAATGATGTTGGAGAGATCGCCGGAGAGACCATCAGCCTGCAGGAATTTCAAAATGAAGTTCAGGAACGGGAAAACAGTTATATACTGAATCTGGGTCGCACAGCCTCCGAAAGTGAAAAGCCCACGCTCAGACAGCAGGCCTGGGAGCTCCTGATCACCAAATACGCTTTTACCAAAGAGTATCAGCAGGTAGGGGTGGCCGTGACCGGTGATGAGCTTTGGGATATGATGCAGGGTAAAAATATCAGCCCAGGCATCAAACAGTCCTTTACCAATCCGGAAACGGGGGAATTTGACCGCCAGCAGTTTATGCAGTTCCTACAGCAACTGCCCAGTATGCCTACAGATGCGCAGGTGAGGTGGGAGCTTTTCAAAAATGAGCTCAAACCCGGCCGTGAGCGTTTGAAGTATGAGAATCTAATGCTTCTTTCCACCAATGTGACGTCGGAAGAAGGCAAAAGAGAATACAACGCACAAACAGATGTAGCTGAACTGAAGTATTTGTATATCCCTTATTATTCAGTAAATGATTCGCTGGTCTCCGTTACGGATAGTGAGCTTGAAGCTTACCTCGATGATAACAGTGAGAGATATAAGGTAGATCATACGAGAAGCCTGAAGTATATTTCCTTTCCGGTACAACCCTCCGAAGAGGATTCTGCATTTGTGAAGCAGGAAATGCTCGATCTCAGAGAAGAGTTTAAGTCGGTAAACGATGACTCTGTATTTGCCAGTGTCAACACGGACGGGCTGAGTTTCTTTGGCAAGTATAACTTGGGTACATTACCACTACAGCTTCAGAGTAATGTAGATAACCTTACGAAGGGAGATGTTCGTGGACCATACCTCGAAGGCAGCAACTATAAATTGTATAAAGTGACTGATATCTTTGAAGATACAGTAGACTATGCCCGCGCCAGCCACATTCTGATAAAGGGAGAAGATGACGAAGCCCGGCAGGAAGCAAGAAGGATACTCAATGAGATCAGGAGTGGCGCCAGCTTTGAAGACATGGCCCGTGAGTATGGTACGGATGGTACAGCCCCGAAGGGAGGGGATCTCGGTTGGTTTGAGACCGGCAAAATGGTAGATGAATTCAATGATGCCGTATTCAGCGCTACACGCACCGGACTCATCAATAACCCTGTAAAAACCCAATTTGGCTACCACATCATAAGGGTAGATGAGCTAAAAACAAACACAGCCTACAAAGTAGCTGCTATTGAGCGGGAGATACTCCCAAGTGATGAAACACAAAATGTTGCTTACCGGAAAGCCGATGAATTTGCCAATGCCGTTGACGATCTGGAAAGCTTCGACGGAAGGGCCGCAAGTGATACACTTAGTGTAATACCTGCAGAAAAGCTGGGGATCAATGACCGTAGAATAGGTGCGCTGGGTAACGCCCGGCAGGTGATCCAATGGCTTTTCAAGGATGCCTCCCGTGGAGAAGTGTCTGATGTATTTGAACTGGATGATCAGTATGTTGTGGCGGTGATGACGAGAGAAACGGAAGAAGGCTATCAGTCGCTTACTGCGATCAAAGGTGAGCTGACCGTAAAGGTAAAAAATGAGAAAAAAGGCAAAATTATCATAGACAAACTCGCAGGCATGTCCGGTTCACTGGATGAAATCGCAACGGCTTACGGAGAAGATGCCAATGTCTACAGTTCCAGTGATCTGAAAATAAACAGCAACTCCCTGCCTAGCGTAGGATTTGATCCGGTAGCGGTGGGGATGGCATTTTCACTGGAATCCGGTGGAAAATCGGAAGCATTTGCATCGGAAAACGGTGTTCTCATTGTTGAAATGCAAAACAAGACTGTAGCTCCGGAGATTGCTGATTACGCTACCTATATCACCCAGCTTGAACAGAACCGGAAAAACCGGACCGGGTACAATATCACAGAAGCGATCAAGGAGTTTGCCGATATCAAGGATGAGCGATATAAATATTACTGATAAAGTGTAAAAGTAATTTGACAAAAGCGGGTAATTCAACCCGCTTTTGTCTTTTTAAGACATACTACAGACCATGGACACATCTATTGAATCCTTCAGGGAAAAGCTCGACAATGAATACAACTGGCCTGCCTTATATACCTTCAAGTTCATTGTCCCCAGTGACAAGTCAGGGGAAATAAAGAAACTATTCCAAAACCATGACGTTATTGAAAAAGCGTCAAGCAATGGAAACTATATCAGTGTGACCTCAAAAGTCATGGCGCAGTCCAGCGATTACATCATTGATATATACATAAAAGCAAGTAAGGTTGACGGTGTTATTTCACTATGAGAAGTCCGATCAGGATATATATGGCAGTAGGTTTAATCTTCACTTTGTGGAGTACTGCGTGTAATCAGTCCTCCCATCAGGAACCTTCCGAGGTGGCGACAGAGACCGGTAGCAACGAAACACTCACAGACGCAGCATCCTTCAACCTGAATGACTTTCAGCAGCTGGTAGACACCTACGAAGACCCTGCGAGAAGCGAATGGCAAAACCCAGGGCTGATCATGGAAATGCTGGGTGACCTTGATGACAGGACCATTGCAGATATTGGTGCAGGCACGGGTTATTTCACATTTCGTTTGGCTGCGGAGGGAGCAAAAGTGATCGCTATAGACATTGATGAACGATTTCTGGAGTATATAGAGCAAAGAAAAGCCGAGCTCCATCAGGCCAACAAGGAAGACGTGATCGTCACAAGGCTGTCACTGGATGACGATCCCCTTTTGGAAGACGAAGAAATTGACCATGCTTTACTTGTCAACACCTATTATTTTCTCAAAAACCCCGTTTCCTACCTCAGGAAGGTGCATAAAGGATTGAAAAGTACGGGCAGGCTTATCATTGTGGACTACCATACCGGAAATATTCCCGTAGGGCCCGCTACGGAATTCAGGGTAGACCCCAACAGGGTAAAAAAAGAGCTGGAGCAGGCAGGGTTCGGGGAAATAACCATTGATGAAAACGCTCTGAAATATCAGTATCTTATCACTGCCAATAAACTATAAGTTATGTGGACCGAAGAAGACAACAGGCTAAAGAAGACCTTCACGTTTGGCGATTTTGTGGAGGCTTTCGGATTCATGAGTAAAGTGGCCATTGTGGCTGAGAAAATGGATCACCACCCCAACTGGTCGAATGTTTATAACACCGTAAGCTTTGAGCTGAACACGCACGATGCCGGAGACGTGGTAACGGAGAAGGACCACAAGCTGGCCGAAGCTATAGATAAACTTGCCTGAAAACCTGTCCACTCAGCTTTATCTGGTCCCTACTCCCATAGGGAACCTTGAGGACATTACGCTCAGGGCATTGAAGATATTAAAGGAAGTGGACATCATTCTCGCGGAAGACACCCGCAATTCCGGTGTTCTGCTTCGTCATCATGATATCAGCAAGCCCTTGCAGAGCTATCATATCTTTAACGAACACAAAACTGTTGAGCAACTGATCAGGAGGCTGAAAGAGGGCGAAACCATGGCACTCATCTCCGATGCTGGCACGCCTTCTATCTCAGATCCCGGATTTCTGTTGGTGAGGGAATGCTTGAAAGCGGGCATTAATGTGGAGTGCCTCCCCGGAGCCACAGCGTTTGTGCCAGCTCTGGTGAAATCCGGCCTGCCCTCTGACAGGTTTGTGTTTGAAGGGTTTCTTCCCCATAAAAAGGGGCGCCAGACCAGGCTGGAAAAGATCGGTCAGGAAGAGAGGACCATTGTGCTGTATGAATCCCCACACCGGCTCTTAAAGTGCCTCGATCAGCTTATGGAGCACTGTGGTGAAGACAGGCAGGCTTCTGTATCACGTGAACTCACCAAAATTCACGAGGAAACTGTAAATGGCACCTTAAAGGAGATCAGGGAATACTTCACAAAAGGCAGCGTAAAAGGGGAGATCGTAATCGTAGTCCATGGCAGGTAGTCTGAGCAGGTTCGTGATCATGGGTGTGATCTCCGTCATGCTGGTGAGCATAGCAAAGCTCTGTTTCCCTGTATTGGGACTGATCGCATTGGCCCCGTTTTTTGTTGTGCTGAAGGGCGCCATTGATGGAGAGCTGAAACCTTTCACGTGGTTGATGTTATCCGGCCTGATGTTCTCGCTTGTTTTCATTATATGGAGAATTACAGCCGGTGCTGGGTATGACGCCATTGTATCCGTACTTTTTTACAGTTTTACTCTCACGCTGGCCGTGAGCCTGTTTCTTATCACAGACAGGTTTTCCAGAAACCGGCTCGGCCTTTTTACCATTGGTTTCTTTTGGCTGGGATATGATTATCTGATCCTGAAGCTATACCCACAGTGCAGCGTATTTTTCCTGGGAAATGTTTTTGACGGCTCTTCTTTGGTGAACTGGTCCCGGCACACCGGTTTTATGGGCATCACCCTCTGGATATTGATCGCCAATCTGCTGTTTTATTATGTGATCTTTAAAGGTGAGGCGATCTTTCAGGGCAGGATCAGGTGGTTGAGCCTCTCCTACACCCTGATCATCATTTCCATACCTGTAGTGATCAGCGTATTCTTTCTGCAGGAAACAGATCCGGTCACCTGGCATGAGATGATCGGCCTTTATGTGAGAGGCGAAATAAAAGACACCTCGGAATACACGCAAAGAGGCGAATGGTTAGGAAGAACGGCAGCCTGGGTTTCCGTACTTTTGCTGATATACAGTCTTGTAAAACAAAGAATAAAATGATCAACCTTCCAACTGTAAACAACGCAGTAAGAGAGACCTGCCTGCAGGTAGCTGACTTTATCAAAAAGGAAAGCACCGAATTCAGCAGGGATAAAATTGAGCAAAAGGGTTTTAATGATCTGGTTTCCTATGTGGATAAGGAATCGGAGCAGCAAATAGTGAACGCCTGCAAAAAAATACTACCCGAGGCAGGATTCATCACGGAAGAAGGTACGGAAACGATCAGAAAGGAAGAATACAACTGGATCATAGATCCCCTGGATGGCACAACAAACTTTACGCATGGGTTGCCTGTGTATGCTATCAGTATAGCCCTGATGCAGCATGATGAGATCGTGGCCGGCGTAGTACACGAAGTAAACAGAAATGAATGCTTTCACGCCGTAAAGGGAGAGCGGGCATACTGCAATGAAAAGGTCATATCGGTATCCCCTATCACCGAACTCAACGACAGCCTGCTGGCCACAGGCTTCCCTTATTACGACTTTGGCCAGATAGAGGAATACCTGCGTATTCTGAATGCCTTTATGCAGCAAACACATGGTTTACGGAGATTAGGCAGCGCCGCCGTAGACCTCGCGTATGTGGCTTGCGGCAGATTTGAAGGTTTTTTTGAGTTCAACCTGAACGCCTGGGATGTGGCCGCAGGAGCGTTTATTGTAAAACAGGCAGGAGGTCTGGTAACAGACTTCAAGGGCGGCAGTAACTATACCTTTGGCAGAGAGATCATAGCCGGTGGACCTGTCCAGCCACAAGTGACCAAAGTTATTCAGGAATTCTGGAAGGAAAAGAACTAATGCCTTACCTTTAAGGTTATAAGGACACCATGCAGGAAATACTGGTAGGTATATTGTTTATCGGAGCCGTTGTATACTTAGGCTCCTTCCTTTTCAAAAGCACTAAAGGAGAAGGATCATGTTCTTCAAACTGTGGCTGTGAGTCCAAAAGTCCAGTGTCCAAAGCTCAGAGGTAAGCGTTCAAAAGTTCAATGTTTAAAGTTTAAAGTTCTATAATTTGTACAACGTTGAACATTGAACATCCAACTACCCTACGCCCATACAGTAGTACCTTCCGTGCAGTTTTTGCACATATCAATTTTGCTTCTTGAATTCAGCAAGGTAGCTCTGAACTGCTGATACGCCTCGCCTTTCCAGAGGGTCTCAAAGCTGGTGGTAGTAAGATCGCCCATGGTATGATGCGCATCCTTATCAAAGCAGCAGGGTACCACCTTACCATCCCAGGTGACCACACAGCTATGCCACATTTTCCAGCAATGATTCAGTAATTTGCTTTTGATGCGATAGCGACCATCAGCCGTACGCTCATACCTGGAGTATCTGTCAGTAAGCGGGATAAGGTCCGAGCCTTGCTCATAGTCATAGATCTGGGCAGTTTTTAAGCCAACTTCATCTACATCCAATGTTTTGGCCAGCGCCTTCACTTCCCCTATCTGATGCTCATTGGGTCTGACCACAAGAAACTGAAACACTACATGAGGTGTCCTTGATCGCAGTTTTTGTTTCCAGGCAATTACATTTCGGGTGCCTTCCAGTACCTTCTCCAGCCGGCCTCCTTTCCGGTACGCCTCGTAGGTCTCCTGGGTAGTACCATCAATGGAAATGATGAGCCGGTCCAGCCCTGACTCAACTGTCCTTCTGGCATTTTCATCATTTAGGTAATGACCATTGGTCGAGGTAGCCGTGTAGATGTTCCTGGAGGTGGCATATCGTACCAGACCAGGGAATTGCGGATGCAGATAGGGTTCCCCCTGAAAATAGAACAGCAGGTACATCAGGGTGTCGTGCAACTGGTCTATGGTACTTTTGAACAGCTCTTCTTCCAGCATACCTGTGGGACGCGTAAAAGACCTCAATCCGCTGGGGCACTCCGGACACCGGAGGTTGCAGGAGGTCGTAGGCTCAAAGGAAATGCTGACCGGCATGCCCCGGTGCACCGGTTTGCGTGTTGCTCTTGAATACAAGTAGCTGGATACTATCCCCGAAGCATTAAGCAGCCTTTTTGGCGTCGCTTTTGAAAAGAAATTAAGACCGTCGGCCAGGTTACGATTCATTCACCTAAAATTAGGCGACTTTGCAAAAACATTGTTCAATGATATGATATTCTTATCTTGTCTATACAATAAAAGCCCCCATAGGGACTGTTTCATTAAATAGCTATACTTTTATGAGTTGTGGTCCACTGGAATCCGGGCTTCATAGAAATGATCAGACTTTTTATGCTGCCTGTCTGCAACCAAATCGCGTGATCAAAGTTTACGTTTAGTAGTATATTCACCCTATGAAAAAAATACTGGTTTTGCTTTTCATCTTTACCACTGGTGTAAGTTACTCCCAGATCAAACTTTCTCCACAGGCTGAGATCCGTATTGTGACGGTAGGACCGTATCAGGGAGAGCTGTACTCCGCATTTGGGCATAGCGGCATAAGGGTATACGATCCTGTCCTTTCCATAGATCATTTTTACAACTGGGGTGTATTCGACTTCGACCAGCCCTATTTTTATCTCAACTTTGCGCGGGGTTTCCTCAGGTATCGCCTGGCCGTTATCGATTATCCACGAGTAGCCAATTTTTATGTACGGCAAAACCGGTATGTTCATGAACAGGTACTGAACCTCGACTCTGCCCAATTACAACAACTCCATGACTTTTTGCAGTGGAATGCCCAACCGGAAAACATGTATTACTACTATGACTATTTTTATGACAACTGCGCTACGCGGGTAAGAGACGCGGTGGAAAAGCTGTTTGCAGACAGTGTATACTTCGATAACTCCTACATCACCACAGACTACAGCATTCGTGACCTCACCGACCTGTACCTTACCTGGCAGCCATGGGGTGACCTGGGTATTGATATCTGTCTGGGCCTGCCTATGGATATTAAGGCCACGCCCTACATGTACATGTTTCTGCCAGACTATATTGAATCTGCATTTGACAATGCATACATCACAAGGAACGGAAAAAAAGATCCTTTGGTAAGAGAAACAATCGTCACCTATGAGGCCCGGCAGCAGGAAAGCAGGGCATCTCTGCCGGGTCCCGTTACAGCCTTTGGCCTTCTGCTGCTGGCTGGTGCATTGATCACCTGGTTAGGATACAAAAAGGGGGATTCATTTTTCTGGTTTGACGCCGTTTTGTTCAGCGCAGTCGGACTCATCGGCTGGTTACTCCTGCTCTTGTGGACGGCCACTGATCATAATGCTGCCTCAAAAAACATGAACCTGCTCTGGGCTGTGCCGTTACACTTTCCCATGGGGCTTGCCTTGCTATCAAAAAAATGGAACCTTCTTAAGGTCAGGTATTTTACTTTTGTAGTTGCCTTACAGTGCATGGTGATATTACTTTGGTTCCTGTGGCCGCAGGATCTGCATGAGGCACTGATCCCTGTATCACTACTGTTGCTGTTAAGGTCTTTCTACATTCGATATTATCTCATACATAAGTCTGAGTTCTCCACCGAACATAGCTTACTTCGTAAAACCGGTTGATCCAAAAATGAAGGAACTACATACAGAAACAACGATCCATGCCCCTGCTTCAAAAATATGGTCCATCCTGATGGATTTTGATAAATATCCCGAATGGAACCCATTCATACTCAGCATACGGGGTCGGGCGCATCTGAGAGAGCGGCTGAAGATCACTGTTCAGCCAAAAGACTCCAGGCCCATGGTCTTTAAGCCACGGGTGACCATGTTCAAAAAAGAGAGGCAGTTTGCCTGGCTCGGGCAGTTGATGATGGCAGGGATATTTGATGGCCACCACATCTTTGAAATAGAGCCACTGGACAATGGAGCCTGCCGGTTTGTGCAACGGGAGCAGTTCAGCGGATGGCTGGTCCCTCTGTTCTGGAAAAAACTGGATACAAATACGCGAGCAGGGTTTGAAGCCATGAATGCTCAACTCAAGGAACTGGCAGAAAAATGAACCGCATAGATCGACTTTCTGCCATTCTGATCCAACTACAAAGCAAGCAGGTAGTACGGGCTCAGGAGATCGCGGACCGGTTTGACATCAGCCTGAGAACAGTATACCGTGATATACGGGCACTGGAAGAAGCTGGGGTACCGGTAGGAGCTGAGGCAGGTGTCGGTTATTTCCTCATGGAGGGCTACAACCTTCCGCCTGTCAAGTTTTCCAAAGAAGAGGCCGGCGCCATCCTTATGGCATCCAAGCTGGCTGAAAAGCAGACGGACCGGTCCATTAAAAAGCATCTGTATGATGCATTGCTTAAAATACGCGCCGCACTAAAGGTAGAAGAAAAGGAATACCTGGAAAGCATAGAAAATAATATTGAGGTACTACATCTGCCAGAGTCATTATTGAATAACCCAGGCTTTCCGGATAATTTCCTTACGGATATACAATCTGCCCTGGCACAGAAAAAAGTTATCAACTTTGATTACTACGCCAGCTATCGCGATGAATTTACGAACCGTGATGTTGAGCCCCTGAACCTGAGCTACTACTCCCGACACTGGCATCTGATCGGTTACTGCAGACTCAGGAAAAGTCTGAGGGACTTCCGCTCCGACAGGATCATGAAACTTAGGACCACTGATAAAACCTTCGATCCTTCCGTGCATGTTGACTACAGGAGCTATCTGGATAATATTATGTCCGGATCGGACCTTCAAGAAGTGGTGGTCAGGTTCTCACGCAAACTCGCCCGGTACATCGATGAACAGAAATATTATATGGGCTTTGTGGAGCGCACAAAAACGCCGGAATATGAAGAGATGAAGTTTATGACCGCTCATCTGGAAGGTTTTGCGCACTGGCTCCTGCAGTTTTCAGATGAAGCTCAGATAGTATCACCCTGCAGCCTTCAGGAACGGGTGATACAGCTGGCTGAAAAAACCCTTCTTTATTATCGCACTCAAAGTGAAAGGGCGTAGGGCGTAGAGCATGGCGCATAGGGCATGGTGTATACTTGTTAAGCAGTCACTTATCATGCAATATGCTGATTTACAGAAGTTTGCAAATTAAAATATTCAGTAGCATGGCAATCAACAAAAAACCGTATATAAACTCATCTCACTTCTGACTTCCAGCTTCTAACTTCCAGCTTCTAACCTCTAACCCCAGCTTTCCCGGAGCCCCATCAGACTTTGTTTTTCCACACCCTGCCCTATGCACCATGCTCTATGCCCTGAAGTATTAAAAATATTTTTACTTTTCTCAAATCCTGCTGACATAGGGTTGTCACTACCTCCTGTTTCCTTTACTGAAAAAAGGAATTATGAAAGTTTTAACAATCCTTATCTCAATTATTATGACAACAGCAATAGCAACACAGACCACCGTCTATGAGCTGGTGGTGTACAAGATCAAAAGCGAGTATGCAGACAACTACAATGAGGTACTCGAAACGGCACGGGAGCATGTGCGTAATTTTTCAGGCATGCTGGAATATCAGACCTTTCGCTCCGCTGATAACGAACTGATATTCATGGATCTGGTAAAATGGCGGTCATTGGAAGAAGCCCAGGACGCTTCACGCAAGGTAGAAAAAATGAAGGAACTGGCCCCGTTTATGGCAGCTTTCGAAGAAATAAAGTTTATGGATCACTTTGAATTATTCAATGCAGAAGACATGGAAAAAATTGATTTAACAAAAACCGATAAGACCTACTACACCGCCAAAAATGAACCACAAATTGTGGATGTAACCCCTTACCGCTATCTGATGATCAACGGTGTGTCAGCCCCGGAAGACCCAAGATTCCTGAAGGCAATAGAAGCCCTGTATGCTGTAGCCTATGGAGTAAAATTTCTCTACAAATCCATGGACAAGGATTTTGTTGTACCAAAAATGGAAGGTCAATGGTGGGTTGAGGGCGAATTACCCTTTGATCAGACGCCCAGGGAAGAATGGCACTGGAATATAGTGATCCCTATGCCGGATTTTGTTAGAGATGAGCACGTGGAAGAGGCCATACAATCAGCTGTGGATAAAAAGGACCTGCCCCAGATCAGTGAGGTAGAGTTCAGAGCACTGAATGAAGGCCGTTCCGTACAGATACTTCACCTGGGTAGTTATGAAGAAGAAGGGCCTACACTTGAAAAACTGTTTGCATTTGTAGAGTCCAACGGACTGGAGATTAATGGATATCATCACGAGATCTATATTTCTGACCCACGTAAAACTCAGGTAGAAAAACTGAAAACAATTTTAAGATACCCCGTAAAATAGAATGTACTCCGGTGGCGCCGGTGGCGCCACCACTTCCCAGCAAGAAAATGGCAGAATTACTTAAAGATCAATTTTTTCAACCCGGTTTCATCAAAGAACTGGGTCAGGCAATACACCAAAACTTTCACAGTTTTGATACCCGTGCTTTCGGGGAGGATGTTTTCAATGATCCATGGGATCAACTGGAGCTTAAGGGCAGAATGAGCCATATTGCCACAATGCTTCAAAAGCACCTGCCCCATGATTTTCCAAAGGCCCTCGGCATCCTTAAGAAAGTGGTGTCCCGTTTCAACGGGTTTGATGCCATGGTCTTCCCTGACTTTGTACGGCAGTTTGGTCTCGATCACTGGGAGTTATCCATGGATGCTCTCGAAATCTTCACTCAATACTCAAGTGCAGAATTTGCCATCCGATCCTTTATAATACGTGATCAGGACAGGACTATGGAAAAAATGCTGAGTTGGTCAAGGCACGAAAATCATCATGTTCGGCGGCTATCCAGCGAAGGATGCCGGCCACGGCTGCCATGGGCCATGGCGCTACCGGAATTCAAAAACGACCCCTCGGATATCCTGCCCATACTGGAGAACCTGAAGGCAGATGAGTCTGAATACGTCAGAAAAAGTGTGGCGAACAATATAAACGATATCAGCAAGGACAATCCCGACACTGTACTGGCCCTGTGCCGAAGATGGAGCAATGGCCTGAAGGAAACACAATGGATCATCAGGCATGGGCTAAGAAGTCTCATCAAAAAGGGAAGTCAACCGGCTCTGGACATTCTGGGCTATCGTTCTTCAAACATCGAGCTGAAGAAATTCTCTCTGGAACCGGAAAATATCCAATTGGGAGAAAGCATAAAGCTACAGTTTGAACTTACCAATATGGCGAAGTCTACGGCCAGCGTTGTGGTAGACTATGTTATTCACTTCCGGAAAGCCAATGGTAGTAATACACCCAAGGTATTCAAACTCACCAATCTGGAAATGGGCCCGGGGACCACACATCAGTTCAGCAAGGTTCATAAGATCGTACCCATCACCACACGCACATATTATGGCGGGGAGCAGGTGGTGGAGGTACAGGTGAACGGAGAGATTTTGGGGTCACGGAGATTCAATCTGGCCCTCGAAGATGAAAGCCCCGAACCAGTAGCATGAGATAAAACCATCATGGAACATCACGGGAATTAGGTGCAAAATTCCTGAGATTCAGAGAATTGAAAGTCCTTAAACCATTGATCAATGGCTTTGCTCTTGAATAAAACCAGCCATTCTACCCCTGATCGATTTAATTGGCAACTCATCGGTAAGGTGGAAAATAAATGCGGCTTTTTCAGCGTTATTTGGTTGTATGATTAAAGAAAGAGCCATGAAAAACCAAACAGAGAGTAAAAAAGAGATCAAGCTGAGAAGGGCTTTGATCCTCGGTAATTTTTATCAGCAAAAAGTGAAAATTATCCGAGCGATCAATCAGGGTTATGAAACAATAGTGGGTACTGTAGTAGGGTTAAAACAGGATCTCGTTTTAACAAAGGAAGGTATAAGTATACCCCGCAATTCCATCAAAATGATCTACCAATTGTAACGATAACAAGCCAGGCTGTACAATAAACCGGGTAATTTGCCCGGTTTTTTTGTTTCTGCTAAGTTTATCCAGTTACTGGTGCTGAAAAGTTGTTTTGGTACCAATGACTTCTGGCTGACATTGTATTTGCTTTAATGCAACTTTTCTTGTACTATTTGGTTTATTTTTAAAAGAAAAAACCATGGAAAACCAATCAGCAGACAACAAAAAAGAGATCAAACTGAAAAGAGCCCTTATCCTGGGCAATTTTTATCAGAAAAAGGTGAACATCACAAGAGCCATTAATCAGGGGTATGAAACGATAGTAGCCACGGTTATAGGCGTGAAACATGATCTGATCGTGACCCGGGAAGGTATGAATATACCCAGGAATTCCATTAAAATGATCTATCTTTAATTAGATAATACAAGGCTTTGACCACAACAAGACCGGGAGATATACCCGGTCTTACTTTATATAGATAAGTAGAAATATCCTGACCTGAGACCCACAATCCCCTTCTTGACATACCTGCTGCCGGACAATCCATTGAAATAATGATGATTGTCATTCTCAATGCTTAGAAACCGCAGTGTCTGTTTACCGGTTTTGGCTTATATTTCTATCCGTATCAAAAGGTTACCGACATGAAAAACATATTAGTAGCATTAGATACAGACGGAGATGCCGTATCCCTGATAAGTCATGCGGAGAAACTTGCCGAAAAGTTCGATGCCAAGATCTGGTTGTTGCATATTGCTACTCCCGAGCCTGATTTTGTAGGGTACGAAGTAGGTCCACAATACATCCGTGATTTCAGGGCTCAGGAGCTCAAAGAGGAACATAGGCACCTTCAGGAGCTTGCCGGGAAACTCCGGGGAAGAGGGCTGGAAGCCGACAGTCTCCTCATTGAAGGTCCCACAATAGAAATGATCCTTGAAGAGGCCAAAGTGCTGAAAGTGGACCTGATCGTTATCGGTTCTCATGACCACAGCTTTTTGTACAATGCTTTGGTAGGAAACACCACTTCCGGCCTGCTCAAAAAGTCTAAAATACCATTACTGACAGTGCCTCTTGGATAATACATGCATGATGCAAAGACGGAGCACATGGAGTATAAAAAACCACCGCCCGTGTGGTGTCATATCCATCAGACACCTGTTCTGCGGATACTGGCAGACAATGTTAAGGTTTGGCTGTGTTTTTCTCTGATGATCAGTAAGTTAATCAGCTCAACATACCTTTAGCTTAACGACTCAATCCATTTGACGAACAGATTGTAATCCCCTGCCCTTCCCGTATATACGTGTGGAGCAGTCATTAATACAGACGGAGACGTTGTCAGTCGAAATAAATACGAATACAAAACTTTAGCCGGTGAAACTCGATTAATTTTATAGATTGATCCATGCAGGCAAACCTGATCACATATTATCAGCGCATCCCAAGGGTGGGGAAACACATCCTGTTCTGGCTTGCTTTCATCACCTTTTTTGCGGTACTCTACGGCAGCTTTGAAGAAGATTATGGTAAGCAGTTCCAGATCCAGTTGCTTCACCTGCCGGAAAAACTGCTGGCAACCTATGTAACCATCTATTTTCTTTTGCCGAGGTACTTACTAAGGGAAAGGTATGGCCTTTTTTTCCTGTTGGCAGTGCTGGTATTGCTGGTATCCGGCTTTATCCACTGGACTACAGCCAAATTCATCGAAATTCCCATGTTCTGGCCTGATGCCTACTGGGGACCACTCTGGTATCCCAGTAAAATACTTAAATCGGCTACGTACATCTATCCTGTGGTAGTGCTGGCCACATTGATCAAGTTTTTCAAACACTGGTACAAGTATCAGCAGGCTACACAAAAACTGGCCGAGGACAAATTGAGTGCTGAATTGAAATTTTTACGCTCTCAGGTACATCCCCACTTCCTGTTCAACACCCTTAACAACCTTTATGCCCTTACATTGAAGAAATCGGACAACGCCCCGGAGGTGGTTTTGAAACTTTCTCACCTGCTGAATTATATGTTGTACGAATGCAATACTGACAGAGTACCTTTGGTGAAGGAGATCGAGCTCCTAGAAAACTATGTATCCCTGGAAAAGCTGCGGTATGGTGACCGGCTTGACGTATCGCTGAATATAACCGGCGTAAATGGTGGCCATAAGATAGCTCCCATGCTTATCCTGCCTTTTGTGGAAAACAGCTTTAAGCACGGCACCAGTGATGAGACGGAAAGCTCCTGGGTAAGCATAGATCTTTTTGTAAAGGAAAATATGATGACCCTGAAGGTAGACAACAGCAAGAGCAATGGAGCAAGCAGGGACGAACAGAATTACAGGGAAGGTATAGGCCTGCAAAATGTAAAAAGACGCCTCCAGCTTCTGTACCAGGGAAACTATGACCTGAGAATACTGGACGAGGATGATTCCTATCTGGTAGTGCTGAAAATTGAAATGAACGAGTAAAGGTGAGACTTTGTCAGCGAGGATTATATAAATCTGGCCGAGCCAGAACCAAAAAAAGGACATACTTATTTACTCCTTTGAACGCTCACGGGAGGGAAGGGCATGGTTATTAAGTTGATTAAGTTATTGGTTATCAAGTTAATAGGTCCGTAGAATATCTCAGTGACCCAATAACCCAGCAACTCAATAATTTTTGGAAGCCAGGAAACCCTGTCACCACCGATAGCTATCGGTGGTGCAGAAGTTAAATGATAAAGTATTAAAAGACGTTTCAGAAACGACTCTTTGTATGAAAATAAAATGTCTGATCGTAGATGACGAGCCACTGGCGGTAGAGATCCTCGAGTCCTACCTGGACCGGCTGGATGACATAGAGCTGGTGGCCAAATGCAATAATGCATTACGTGCATTCGAGATACTACAGAAAGCACAGGTAGATCTGCTGCTTTTGGATATACAGATGCCAAAGCTCACCGGTTTGGATTTTCTCAAAACACTAAAGGATCCGCCAAAGGTAATTCTTACCACAGCTTACCGTGAATACGCTCTGGAAGGCTATGAACTGGATGTGCTGGACTACCTGCTCAAACCGATCTCCTTTGAACGATTCCTGAAAGCGGTAGGTAAGGTTTATAAAAAAGATGGGACCACCCACACATCTGCTCACGACAATCATGGACCGATAGGCATGGATGAGCCATATCTTTATCTAAAAGCCGATAAAAAAATGGTAAAGGTACTGCTGAAGGATATTGTATACATTGAAAGTCTGAAGGATTATGTAAGGGTAAAGACCTTTGAAAAGGATGTGATCACACACCAGACGATCAGTTATTTTGAGGAAAAGCTACCAGAAGACGCCTTTATCCGCATTCACCGCTCTTTTATAGTTCCCATCAACAAAATAGAAACCTTTTCCGCCTCATCCATTGAAGTACCCGGAAAGGAATTGCCCATTGGCAGAATGTATAAGAATAATGTCCTTGCTGTACTGAATGAATTGGATCATTTGTAGGTTGGAAGTTGGAAGCTGGAAGTCAGAAGCTGGAAGCTGGAAGTCAGAAGCTGGAAGCTGGAAGTCAGAAGCTGGAAGCTGGAAGTCAGAAGCTGGAAGCGCTGGAAGCTGGAAGTCAGAAGCTGGAAGCTGGAAGTCAGAAGCTGGAAGCTGGAAGTCAGAAGCTGGAAGCTGGAAGCTGGAAGACAAAAAACAGGAAACAATAAACAATAAACTAATATCCATACTTCTCTTTCCAGAGGGCCCGGAGTCGTTTTCTCATTTCCTCTTCGCGGGCGTTGGCTCCCGGGTCGTAAAGTTTGGTGCCTTTGACATCTTCAGGCAGAAACTCCATATCGGCGAAATTATTGGGATGGTCATGTGCATATTGATAACCCTTGCCATAGCCGGAGTCCTTCATGAGCCGGGTAGGTGAATTGCGTATAGCCAGCGGCACTGGCAGATCGCCTGTCTCCCTTACCATCGCCTGGGCCTTACCGATGGCTTTGTAGCTGGCATTGCTTTTAGGCGAGCAGGCAAGATAGGTGGCGCATTGTGACAGAATAATACGCGCTTCAGGATAGCCGATGACATTCACCGCCTGAAAGGTGCTGGTAGCCATCACCAGAGCGGTGGGATTGGCATTGCCGATGTCCTCCGAGGCAAGGATAACCATTCTACGCGCAATGAATTTGACATCTTCTCCCCCTTCTACCATACGCGCCAGGTAGTAGACTGCAGCATTGGGATCACTGCCTCTCAGGGATTTGATGAATGCAGAAATGATATCATAGTGCTGCTCGCCACTCTTGTCGTAGATAGAAACCCGTTGCTGGGCAATATCCTTAACTACCTGGTCTGTGATCTCTATCTCATCACCAGGGAGGGAGTCCGTCACCAGCTCCAGCAGGTTGAACAGCTTGCGGGCATCGCCTCCGGAGATCTGAAGAAGCGCCTTGTCCTCTTTTATGTGGACTGTCTTCTTCTGCAGTTTTGTGTCAGTCGTAAGGGCATGGTCCACCAACCTAAGAAGATCCTCCCTGTCCAGTGGCTTGAGGGTATATACCTGACAACGGCTTAAAAGGGCAGAATTCACCTCAAAGGAGGGGTTTTCCGTAGTGGCGCCGATCAGAGTGATAATACCTTTCTCTACCGCGCCTAGTAAGGCATCCTGCTGTGACTTGTTAAATCTGTGGATCTCATCAATAAAAAGGATAACCCTGGACTGCCTTTTTGCCTTTTCAATGACCTCACGTACATCTTTTACTCCAGCACTGACCGCGCTCAAAGTATAAAAGGGAGATTTGACCTCATTGGCGATGATATTGGCAATGGTAGTCTTCCCTACTCCCGGGGGGCCCCACAGGATCATGGAAGGGATAACGCCTGATTTTATGGTCTTTCTCAATATGCCACCTTCGCCCACCAGATGAGCCTGGCCTACCAACTGATCCAGAGAGGCAGGACGAAGTCGCTCGGCCAATGGTAAATTGAGATCAAACATGTTATGAAGGTCTTTTAAGGTTATGGTCACTAAGATAGGATTTTTTGGGCCTTGTCGGAGCGTTCAAAGTTCAACGTTGAAAGTTCAAAGTCGGAAAACTCTTGGACGTTGAACTTAGCACATTGAACTTACAACTTAATGTGTAGCTTTGGCCGTGCCTGCAAGAATTACTGTACACGCCACACTACTCACCGTAGCCATGATCTATGGCGCCAATTACACTATTGCCAAAATAGTCATGCCCTCGCATCTGGAACCCTTTGGTTTTATTCTGCTAAGGCTGATCTGCGCTACAGCCTTGTTCTGGTTCATGGGGGCACTGATGCGGTCCGAGAAAATCAGGAAAAAAGACTACTGGCTGCTTGTAAAATGCGGATTCTTTGGGGCTGCTTTCAATATGCTTATGTTTTTTCAGGGCCTGAGCATGACTAACCCTATCAATGCTTCTGTTATCATGACCATGACGCCCATTGTAGTGTTGTTAACTGCTTATCTACTGGGCAAGGAACGGTTAAGCCCCATGAAAGTGACCGGTGTGGCTATCGGCGCTACCGGCGCCTGGCTACTGGTGACCAAGGATGGATTCTCTCTTTCGGAAGGTACGCTGCTGGGAGATCTGTTCATTATTCTGAATGCCAGTGCGTATGCAGTGTATCTGGTCATCGTCAAACCACTTATGCTGGAATACAAACCGATTACAGTGATCAAATGGATATTCCTTTTCGGAAGCATCATGACCCTGCCATTCGGCCTGTCAGACCTTTCACAGATAACTTGGTCAGCCATGCCCACAGAGGCGTGGCTCAGCATTTTTTATGTTATTCTGGGTGCTACTTTCACGGTATATCTGCTCAATATCTGGGCGCTTCAGTATGTTAATTCCTCGGTGGTAGGCATTTATATTTATCTGCAACCGATCATATCCACGACCATAGCTGTCATTTTTCGTCATGACCCGCTGGATCTGAAAACGATCATTTATTCCATGGTGATCATGGGTGGGGTTTATTTGGTGAGTAAGAGGTGAGTATTATGGTGTTGATGTGCTAATGTGCTGATGTGTTGATGTGTTCAGGTTGTTGGGGAAGCCGGGATATGCATTTGGAGTTGTGGCTTTGAACTTTCAACTTTGATCTTTGAGCAGAGTTTTAAACATTGGAATATATGGGAGGTCTTTTCTATTTATTGGGCATTATCGCTGCGGTTTGGGTGATCTACGATGTATGGTCTCAAAATACAAGGCTGACGGACACGGAAAAACTGATCTGGACGATCTGTGCTATTTTCTTTAGCGTTATTACAGCTATAATTTATTATATCACGCAGAAGAGGTAGTACTGAAAATGAAAATTGCCGTCAGATTATTTTTTCTATCGGTTTTTATTTTAGTACTCTACTTACTCTGGCCTTCAAAGGCACTACCGGACCAGGTGGATCCTGATAGAGTATTAGTCTACAAATCAGCGTACCGTCTAGAGCTGTGGAGTCAGAACCAATTGCTTAAAACATATAGAATTTCTCTTGGGCAAAATCCGGTTGGACATAAACAATTTGAAGGTGATAGCAGAACTCCTGAGGGCCGTTATACCATTGACAGTAAGAATCCACATAGCGCTTACCATCTGAATCTGGGTATCTCCTATCCAGGACCGTCAGACAAACAACGGGCACAGCAAGCCGGTAAAAACCCGGGTAGCGATATCAAAATACACGGTCTCAGGAATGGATGGGGCTTCATAGGCAAGCTTCACCGCCTTACAAACTGGACAGATGGATGTATCGCTGTCACCAATAAGGAAATAGAAGAGCTCTACCATGCTGTAGACATCGGAACTCCCATCGAGATCAAACCTTAAAAAGTCAGACGTTTTAAAACGTCAATTGTCCTTTCCAGCATATGATCATCAAAATCAAGATGGGTAACAAAACGGACCTCCGTCGGGCCGAACGGTACGGCTTTTACATCGTGTTCCATTAGCCTGGCGAGGAACTGGTCAGCCGGCAGGTCATGTACCAGTTCAAAGATCACAATATTGGTATCTACAGGTAAGGCCTTACTCACATAGGACTGCTCCTCCAGCACCTTCCCGATCTCCCTGGCCCTGACATGATCCTCTTTCAGCCTTTCCACATGATGCTCCAGGGCATACATGCCTGCTGCAGCCAGGTAGCCGGCCTGACGCATACCTCCACCAAAGAATTTTCTTACCCTCCTTGCCTGCCTTATCAGATGATCTTTCCCAATGAGTACCGAACCAACAGGGGCGCCGAGCCCCTTGGAAAGGCAAATGGAGATAGTATCAAAATGCTTACCATAGTCTTTTGGAGAGTCACCGGTTTCCACTAAAGCGTTAAAAAGACGGGCTCCATCCAGATGCATTTTAAGTGATCTTTCCTTGCAAGGCCTGCTGATCTGTTTTATCTTGTCAAGGGTATAGTAGCTTCCCCCACCCTTGTTGACGGTATTCTCCAGCTCAACAATTGTGGTTTTGGGGAAATGCTCATTATCAGGATTGATATTGGTCAGGATCTCCTCTATGTTCAGCCGGCCACGATCGCCTTTCAGCAGACGGAATGAAAGACCGCTGTTACCGGCCACTCCCCCACCCTCATATTTGTAAATATGCGCCCCTTCATAGCAGATCACTTCCTCATAGGGGCTCGAAAGCACATTGATACCGATCTGGTTGGTCATGGTACCGGATGGACAAAAGATGGCTGCATCCATACCAAACCATTCCGCACATTTTTGTTCCAGAGCATTGACAGTAGGGTCTTCACCAAAAACGTCATCGCCCACTTCGGCAGTCATCATTGCCTCCAGCATTGCCGGTGTGGGTCTGGTGAGTGTATCACTTCGTAGATCAATTGTCATAGTTTGCTTTGTTAGCGCACTAATTTAACCATTTGCACCGGTTTCGATAGTATTTTCATAATCCGGGCATTCCTTTGTCATCAGTTGACATCCCTTCACCATCTGCATTGTGGTTTTTCAGTACTTTTGTACCTTCATAACAGGGTAAAGTGATGGATCCTACTCCTTTTGAGCACGTAACAGCGACATAGGATCAAAGTATTATTCTTTCCGTGTCAACACCGGTAATTCATATTTTCACCCTTGATCTTCAAACATTTCCATCAATTTCACATCGGTATATATAAACGCCTGGGGAGCTTTTATTATCTTCGACCTTCTCAAAACGGATCATGGCCAAAAACAAAAAAGCTGCACTGGGATTCATTTTTGTTACTCTGCTTATTGATGTGACCGGAATAGGTATCATTATACCTATCCTTCCTGATCTGATCATAGAACTGACCGGTGTATCGGTTAGTGATGCGGCGGCTATTGGGGGTTGGCTGGTATTTGCCTTTGCCATTATGCAGTTCCTGTGCGCTCCCATTCTGGGCGGCTTAAGTGATCAGTATGGACGGCGACCGGTCCTTCTGCTGGCACTTTTTGGCTTTGGTATAGACTATCTCTTCCTCGGCTTTGCTCCCACACTTGGGTGGTTGTTCGTAGGTAGAGTAATAGCAGGTGTGATGGGTGCGAGTTTTACTACCGCATCGGCCTACATTGCTGACATCAGTGAACCGGATGAAAGGGCCAAAAATTTCGGATTGATTGGAGCGGCGTTTGGCCTTGGGTTCATCATTGGCCCATCCATAGGTGGCATCCTGGGCCAATATGGATCACGGGTACCTTTCTATGCAGCCGCTGGTCTTACCCTTATCAATTGGCTCTACGGGTATTTTATACTTCCGGAATCATTGGATAAGCAGAACCGAAGAAAGTTCGACTTGAAACGTGCCAATCCGGCGGGGACATTGCTTCAGCTCAGGAAGTATCCTGTCATCATCGGCATGGCAGGCGCTCTGATGCTTATTTACATTGCCGGACACGCCACACAAAGCACCTGGGCCTATTATACCAAGGAAAGGTTTAACTGGAATCCGGCGTGGATCGGCTATTCCCTCACCTTTGTCGGGATTATGGTAGCATTTGTCCAGGGTGTACTGATACGCTGGTTAGTACCTGTTTTGGGTCAGTATAAGGCGGTGTATACCGGCTTGTTCCTGTACGCGGTAGGCTTTGTACTGTTCGGCATAGCAAATCAGGCATGGATGATGTTCGCATTTACAGTAGTATATACTATGGGGGGAATTGCGGGCCCTTCCCTGCAGGGCATCATGTCCAATGAAGTACCTCCCACGGAACAGGGAGAGCTACAGGGCGGGCTGACAAGCCTGATCAGTGTCACTTCGATCATCGGCCCTCCCATGATGACCTCAATTTTCGCCTATTTTACGGATCAGAACATGCTTAATCTCTATTTGCCCGGGGCTCCGTTTTTTATAGGCGCCGTACTTACTATATTTAGTCTTTTGTTATCAATAAGGGCCTTATCCGGCAGGTCCACAGGACTCCGTGAGCAGGCACATAGCCGGGCATAACCAGCATCGTCATTTTTCGTATCATTCAGTCATGGGTTCTTTGAAGAAAATAGCGTTGATACTTTTATTGATATTTCTTCTTCCTGCCATTTTTTTCTCAGCCTATGAAATCTCCTCACTCAGCAAGGACGAAGAGGTGATCAACCAGATATATCAGGATCAGCTGGATGCTATACTCTATTCGGCCAATCAGTATTCGGATGACGTGCTGAATGGCTGGATATCCAAAATACAACTAGGGCTTGAAGAGTCGGGAACTGAAGGTGGCATTCCTGAAAAGATCAACCAGTTGCTGATGTTAAACTCCGCGCTGGCCATGGTGTTCATAGGTGATACCCTTGGGCAAAGCAGTTCTGTAAAACCATATACACTTGAAGACTCTCTTTCCGGGGATCGGATCACACGGGAAGTATCTTTGTTGTTGTCAGAGGAAAATGAGAAAATAAATCAGTTGATTGTTTATCAGGGCAGCGGCTTTCAAAAGGTGGAACAGTTGAATTGCAATATTGAACTACTGAGTGGTTTTATTCTGCTGGCTTTCATTCTGGAAAATCATTTCAGTGAAAAATATATATGTGGCATGGTCATAGAACCCAATTTATTCATTGAAGAGCTGCTGGGTCCCAAACTACAGGTGATCGCCAAAGACAAATTCATACTTTCTGCCTACCACAGGAACTCGGCGACCCCAATTTACCTCACCAACACTGAAGACAGTATTCAGTTCAATTCAGTAGCACGAACCAAAGACCTCTGGCTGCTGCCCGACTATACACTGGGCATAAGCACCATGGGCAGCTCCATCCAAGATCTGGTGAACGAGCGTACCAACACCAATCTGATCCTCATTCTTATCCTCGACGCAGTGCTGATACTTGGGGTTTGGCTTGTTTTTGCCAATGTTAAAAGAGAAGTCCAGCTGGCACAGAACAAATCGGACTTTGTTTCCAATGTTTCACATGAGATAAGGACTCCTCTGGCCCTTATTGGTATGTTTGCCGAAACACTGGAGCTGGGCCGGGTACGTAGTGAGGAAAAAAAGCGGGAATACTATTCTATCATCAATAAGGAAACAAGCCGACTCACCGGGATTGTGAACCGTATACTGAATTTCAGTAGAATGGAGGCCAACAAGAAGATCCTGAAGATCGAGCCTACCGATCTCAATGAAACGATCCGTGAGGTGCTGAACACCTATGAGTTCCACCTGAAGAATAAAGGTTTTACCTATGATTTTACCCCCCTTCTGGAGACAGGCATCTGTGCAGACCAGCAGGCGCTGGTGGAGGTCATTGTCAATCTGATGGACAATGCCATTAAGTACAGTGATTCGAAAAAGCACATTGAGATAACCACAGGTCAGCGAAACAGTTATGGCTATGTGACGATCAGAGATTACGGCGTAGGCATAGCAAAGCATGATCAAAAGCATATTTTTGACAAGTTCTACAGGGTGTCCAGTGGTGACCTGGCTAAAAGCAAGGGCACTGGACTGGGCCTTTCCCTGGTAAAGGAAATTATGGAAAATCATAACGGAAATATTGAGCTGAAAAGTGAGTTCGGCAAAGGGTCCGCATTCTCCCTGTATTTTCCCTTAAGCAAAACCAAAGAGCGATCACATGCATAAGATCCTGATAGTGGAAGACGAGCCGGCCATGCAACTCGGCCTGAGAGACAACCTGGAATTTGAAGGGTACACCGTAGAAAGTGCGGAAGATGGTGATTCAGGGCTGAATAAGATCCTCAACAATAGCTATGATCTGGTCCTGCTGGATGTAATGCTTCCTCACAGATCCGGTTTTGATATATGCAGGGAAGTACGGTCGCAGGGCATAGAAACGCCGATCATTTTGCTGACAGCCAAAGGTGAGGAAATAGACAAGATACTGGGTCTGGAGCTGGGTGCCGATGACTACGTGACCAAACCTTTCAGTGTACGTGAATTACTGGCCAGGATCAAAGCGCTGCTGAGAAGAAGTAACAGTCCGGCAGAGACCGCAGAAGGTGGAAATATCACAATAGGACGCCTTACCCTGGATTTTGGCTCCTACACCGCCTTTGAGAGCGGAAGAGAAATAAAACTCTCACATAAGGAGTTTGAGATCCTCCACTATTTGTTTGACCGCCGTAACCAGGCGGTAAGCCGGCATAGCCTGCTGGAGGACATATGGGGCTATGAGGAGCAGCCTACTACCAGGACTGTCGATAATTTCATTGTCCGACTACGGCAGAAGATAGAGGGGAATCCCAATTCACCCAGGATCATTCTTACCGTCCACGGCTATGGCTATAAAATGATCCATTGAGAATGTCAAGGCTTTCTGTAAAAGGGCACGGCAAACCCTGTTAAAATTTTTCGTCATGGAGTGCATTTGACTCATAATCAATAACCGGATCAACTGACCCCATTTTTCAAACCATCACCTCAGGCCTGACTATTATTCACCACCAACTCCTGACCACTCAGAACAGGTACAACGTCAAACTCATCCTCACGCATACAGAAATCAATATCCGCATGAATGTCAAGCCTGTTCAGTCGCTTGGCGTGAGATGAGTTTTTGATAAACCCTGCCAGGTCATGCTTCATATGTTGCCATGATGATTGCACCAGCAGCGGCGCATCGGATCCATTGGCGAAGTCATTCTGCAACTTCTCTACCAAAGCTCCTGCATAAAGCGAATCTTCCAGATTTACTGTGCCTTTCCATCCGGCACAGAAGATAACTGCACTTTCCTTTTTTTGTTTCAGGTATTCCGCTACCGCTGAAATATTAAGGAAAGCTCCAATGATCACACGAACTGCTTTTCCTGACCGGTCGATAGCTACGGTACCATTGGTGGTAGTCACTGCTACCTTTTGTCCTTTTACCTTTGCAGCCATATATTCAAGGGGAGAATTCCCCAGATCGAAACCTTCTACTTTCTCACCGCCCCGTTCGCCGGCTATCAGATAGCCAAGGTCCTTCATAGTCCTGCATGCTTCCAGATCTGCAAAAGGAGTAATGCTGCGCACACCATTCGCCAGCCCGGCTACCATGCAGGAAGTGGCCCTGAGGATATCTACAACAACTACATTCTTATCACTCAGATCATACAGGTGAATGAGATCGGGGCTGAGGCAAACGTCTATTTTCTTCATAGATACTTCTGAAAGGGCAATTAAGTATTCAATCCCGGCATTTGAATTTGTCCGGTCAGCTTCAGAAGAAATGCCGTTCTTCTTTTTTCGTTATCATTGTCCCTGTTCATCTAGTTTTTCCAATTTTGTTACCCACTCGTTAAAATGTCTGCATTTTTGTTTTAACATTTCAATACCTATGTCTTGAACAACAATTGACCCCACAGTGCTTTTCTGACCCTCGTGATCAGGAATGGCCGCTATTATTTTTTTTGATGGGGCAGTTTTGATTCCGTCATTTATAAGTTCTACATTGTTGTTTGCTATTTCGTTTTTCAATTTGTCGACATAAGGCTTGCGGTCCGGATACATGACTTTCAATTTATCCAGATCCACTAAGAGCAACGTTTCAAATTCATGAAGTTGAATGTATGGTATAAATCGAGAATGCTCATGTTTCTCAAACATTGCCTTTTCCAATTCTTGTACTTTTAAATATTTGTCCTGAATAGATTGAATTTTTTCTGAGTATGGACTTTCGGCGTCTTTCGGAAAAGCATATAAGTCCAGCATGGTTGAATAGTAAACATCCTCTCGATTCCTATCATCTTGTATCCAACGTTCGAGAGCTCGTGTTACAGGTCTATATCTCGGTATTTTACCCAGCCCACCTTTAATTGGGTTTATTCTATTTCCACCGGTGTGGACACGTTGACAAGAAACAAATACACTAAAATTTGCCAAATGAGGAGCAAGGACCTTATTGACAAACTCCTCTTCTGAGCTTCCTTCAGCAATTATATGGAGGTACTTCATGGTTTTCCTCCTATGATATTATGTTCCCAAAGATCACCGGTACTAAACTCATCCATATAGGCCGAAAGCTCTTCTGAGCTATATCGTTTATACTGAGAATCCCTGCCTTTACGTTCAATCACAACTAGATCATCCGGAGTAAAATTGTTTACCATACTGACGGATTGCGTAGCAATTAATATCTGACAATGCAAAGATGCAGCCTTAACAAGGCCGGCTACTACGTCAATAGCGGCCGGGTGAAGTCCTAATTCGGGTTCATCAAGAAATAACACCGCAGGTAAATCATTGGGATTCTGAGCTAACATGGCAATAAGTGCAATGGTTCGTAACATTCCATCGGATGCCTGACCGGCGTTAAATATTTTGACCGAATCTTTTTCTTTCCACCGTAGCATTATATTATATCCCTCTGGATACAATTCAAAATCTTCAAAAAAGGGTAGTACGACTCTAATGTATTTGACGATACGTATATAAAATTCTTCCTCTTCACGCATTATTCTGAAAAGGAAACTTCCTAGATTCTGTGCATTAGCTTTTAACCAACGACCATCATCTACATTCCAACTCAACCTCATACCAGCCGTGTCTGATGTATTATGAAATTGGTAAACAATTAATTTTTTTAACAAACTTCTTACCACTTTAGCAGTAACACTTGATCCTTCTGTAAGCCTGGCCTCTGTATGTCCCCCGCCTAAGTAAGTCCAATCTGCCTTGGTGTCTCTATCGTCTTGACTAAATCGATATGCCTCTTCTGCAAAATAAAGTCGATCGGGTCTGGCAAATTGAAGAGTAAACTTATATTGGTTCAGCCCTGCCGATGTTTTTATGACTAACTCTCCTTCAAGATGTTGAGTAACCTCTGGTCCGTCAAACAAGACATCATTTGAGCCACCAAGTTGAACCATACGTTCCTGCAGTTTTCCAGAAAGCATCCAACTTAGTAAATCAAAGAAACCTATAAAGTTACTTTTTCCCGCTCCATTTGGACCAATAAGAATGTTTACGCTGGAAGGCCTAAAGTTCTCCAGGTTTTTGATGGTTCGCCACCCTTTAATACTCAATGAGTCCAAGCTTACATGTTGGTCATTTTTTTTCATTATGATTTAGACTAATTTAAATGATCAAACAATTGACATTCAATCACCCAAAGGTTGAATAGCTGAATAGTAACCAGTATACTTAATAACGAATCACTACACTAAATAAGCGGTGACTTCTGAACCTCTGCTTTTAATCTTTTGTTCCTTACTGCAATAAATATTACCGTGCCCGGACTGGCCTGTTCCATATTTACATAACCAAGGCCAATGCCCTGAGATAAAGTAGGAGACATAGTACCGGAAGTAACTCTTCCAATAGTGTTGCCAGCCTTATCCTGTATCTCATAATCGTGGCGGGGTATACCTCTGTCGATCATTTTGAAGCCCACCAGCTTTTTGGCTATTCCCGTCTCCTTCTGTTTTTTGAGGCTATCGCTGTTGATAAAATCCTTGGTGAACTTTGTGATCCAGCCCAATCCGGCCTCCAGAGGGGAGGTAGTATCATCGATGTCATTTCCATAAAGACAATAGCCCATTTCCATTCTCAACGTATCTCTGGCACCAAGGCCTATGGGTTTGATCCCAAATTCTTCTCCGGCCTTCAGGATCTCATTCCAGATACGTTCGGCGTCCTGATTGTGCAAATATATCTCGAAACCTCCGGCGCCTGTATATCCTGTAGCGGAAATAATGACGTTTTCGGCCTCTGCAAATTCACCCACCTGGAATGTATAGAATTTTATGGTATTCAGATCTACGGAGGTGAGCTTTTGCAATGTCTCCGTGGCTTTGGGGCCCTGTACAGCAAACAATGAAAAGTCATCGGAAATGTTTTTCATAGTAGCACCCACGTTGTTCTGTCCGGAGATCCAGTTCCAGTCTTTTTCAATGTTGGAGGCATTGACCACCAGCATGTACTCTTCTTCACGGATCATGTATACAAGCAGATCATCGACTATGCCACCCCGGTCGTTTGGCAGACAGGAATACTGGGCTTTACCTGGCTCCAGCTTTGAAGCGTCATTGGTGGTCACCTTCTGAATAAGATCCAGAGCATGTGGTCCCGAGATCAGGAATTCACCCATATGCGATACGTCAAAGATCCCTACCGCATTTCTGACCGTATTGTGCTCTTCAATATCTGAAGAATACCGGACAGGCATATTGTAACCGGCAAAAGGCACCATTCTGGCCCCCAGATTCTCATGAACGTCGTTTAGCTGTACTTTTTTTAATTCCATTGAATTCAAACGATTGAAGTGAGGCGGGCAAAGGTAAATACTTTGGAGAAATTGGAAAGAAAAAATAAGGATATCTGTGCCTCAGAAATCTTCTTCTGCTTTCGCTACTTCCACAGCAAGCAGCCGGTATTTATTCAGGAAATCATTGTACACATCCCGGGAAATAAGTTCCGACAACACCTCCAGACTGTTTTCGGCATAACTATTGAGCTGTACCCTTGCACACTGTAAAATATAGGCTTTTAACAACTTCACCGACATGGGATTTACCTCCAGCGCATTCAGCAGGATCGCATACGCCTCAAACGGGTCCTTTTGCCCGATGAATTCTGCGGCATGAATGACAGCCTCTTCAAAAAACGGGTTCATCCGGGCGATCAGCTCGTAGTTCTTTCTGGCGTTCAGTGTATCTCCGGAGGCCTCATTCAAAAGCCCGGTATAGAAGTGTTTTTCCAACTGCCGCCGGGCATCAAACTCAACTCCCTGATTGATCTTTTGCGCGAGCGCGCGAACATTTTTTTGTGAGGCCAGCATTTTTAACTCAAACCAGTGAATATCACGGAACAATCTCTCATCGGTGATCTTTAATTCTTCCAGATTTCTGTAAAGGGTGATGGCTGCATCAGCATGATCCATTCGCCATAGCTTTTTACACATGTCAAGACAGGCTTGTGCCTTATAATTGTCATCATTCATGGATGCCATCAATTTTTTGAATAATATGGTATCCTTGTGACACGTTCTATACCTTATGATCAGGTATTTTTGATGGTCAGGCAAAGCATAGGCGTCCTGTGGGCCTGTGCCCAGGATAGACAGCATAGTAGCTGCTATCTGCTCCGCCTCCGGATCCCCTTCATTCCGGATGGCCTGCCACAGATCAGTGGCTTCCGACAGATCACCGTTTTCAGAAAGTGCAATGGCAAGATTAAACGTTGCCTCTTCCCATTCCTTATCGGCGGCCCACCTGAAATAGTCAGCCGCCACGTAGGCGGCGCCTTGCTCCAGCGCCCAGGTACCGATCTGGTTGAAATACTGCCCGCTATTGACTACACTTATGTTGGCCAGCCAGTTCAGCTCCCGGAAAGCCCGGTTAATATTGTTGTTCCTGTAAAGGTTAAGGCTGGCAACGAACTTAAGGGGTTCACGTGCACTGACATTCACAGATTTCTCCACCAGGGATATAAGAGGCTGTGTTTCCATGGAATCTTCACCAAACAGCCGGTTAAAGGCCTGATTGTAGAGCAAAGTGGCATCAAGGAAACTCAATACCGTATCCTTTGCGGAGTAGGTTTCGTTCAGGAATTTTCCTGAGCTGTTGTATAGCACAAAATTATTGTTCAGTGATATCGGATCATCCTTCACCTGATATTCTGCCAGTACGGAATCAGCGTCCATCCCAAAATCCCCGGAAGATATCATAGCCAATATGTTACTGGCGGCAGCATCTCTGGTCCGGGGGTCTCCGTAAGCTTTGTCCAGCATGATAACAGCACTGTCCAGGAGATGTGTCTTGCCATACAGCAAACCCAGGTTATTGTTAATGACCCCATGATCAGGAAAAGTACTTGCCCCCTCCTTTAGCACAAATAATGCATCAAAGAACCTGTCTGCATCCAGATATAGGTTACCAAGGTTTACGAATGCCTGGGGAGAAGGCCACTTTTTTAATGCGTCCTTATAGTAGACAGCCGCTTTTTCCACCTCATCACGGGATGAAAGCAGAGAAGCCAGCGCAAAATTGGACTTGTGATTGTTATAGCCATAGATCGATGCCTCCCCATAATAACTTTCCGCCAGTAGCGATTCATCATTGTAAATGTGCAGATCTCCCAGGCTATTGTAATAGGCGGATATCCCCTGGTTTACCGGCACCTCCCAGTTGGATTTTACCAACAGCGCCACTGAAGCGATCAATCCAGCCAGCCGAAAGGTAAAATAAGGCATGCTGACAGGCTTGTACAATACCTTATAGACCTTCATATTATCCTTCAGAGGGGCAATAAAATTGGAAATGATATACAATACAAAGATCAATCCGTACCCTATATGACTGTACACCGTTATATCCCTGAATATTTCAAGCACGGGATCATTGGCAGTGGTAATGAAGTGACTTAATGTGGCAAAGCAGCAAATGCCCATCGCAATGTAGAATAAGGCACCCACCGGAAAAAAGCTGAACAGGTAGCCATATTGGGATTCCCGTTGTTGATACCCCCAGATCCCCAGAATGGCTGAGGTAGCCAGTAAGAGATACAGATTGACGTAGATGATATCCCAGTCAACCATGCGGGTTTCATGCAGATAAGCCAGCACGAGGTTGATCAGGTAAATAAGGGTTATAATGGAAAAATGGGTCAGTGTATTCTTTGAAGAAGGGGTATTGGACCTGGTAAGCACGAAAACGATGGAAGCAATAATTTCATGCGCTACCATCAGGATAAATACAAGTGAAATAACAACAGGATTAAGGATGCTGGCCGCGGCGATGTACAAAAAGGGGCTTTCCACACCCGCTCCAAAATGAACTACCAATGCCATGATGATGGACAAACCCATAAAAACCACAAAACGCACCAGGAAAGGAATATCATCCCTGATCCTATTAAAGTAAAAAGAAGCAGGCAGATACAAAACAAGGGCCATTATCAGCCCTACCTTCTGCTCACTGCCAAAAAGGTACAAAAGCTCCAGCTTCATATTCATAAAGAACAGCACAATAAAAGCTGAGCCCACATAAAAAGAAAACCGGGGTAATGTAGTAATCACTGTAATTAGAAGATTGGCACATAAAACAGTGATGAGCAGAAAGAAGTAATACGACCGGGCATTCACTTTTGGCAATGAACTTGCAAACCGTTGAGTATAGACAGTGTTGTCCGCCGTATTGGTAATGGTGAAAGGACCTGCTTTAAAAGAGTTTATTCTTACTTCCGTGGTCTCCGCCTGTCCCTGAATATTCCAGTCCAGGTAGATCTCATAGCCTGAGAAAAAACTGTAGGTGAGCCATACCAGTACACTGGCAAACAGCAGAATAAGAACGGAATAGAGTTCTCTATAAGGGCGAGGCCACTTCGCCCAGAACAGAATTGATTGCATACTTACTCAATTACTTTAGGCACTCTGAAGTAGTCTGCGTCCTTTTGGGGAGCATTCTTCAGTGCCCGTTCATGATTTAAATGGTTTTTTACTTCATCTTCCCTTAACACATTTATTTCATGAGACATTGTAGTGAGCGGTTCCACACCGTCGGTGTCCACCTCATTGAGCTTTTCTACCCACGTGATGATCCTTGTCATTTCTTCCATCATCTTATCGGCGGTTTTTTCATCGAACTCCAGGCGGGCGAGGTGTGCTATTTTATTTAAATGTTCCTTGTCAATTTTCATGGTTATGACGCTTTAGCTCAGCATCAATGATTTCATACGTTCTGCCTTTTAATACTTCAATATCCTCCAGGGTGACCCCTTCAGTCAGAATGGGCTCATGAAAGATCACTTTCAGTGAGCGATGTCTGGGCAGATAGCTGGAATCAGGTAAAATTATCCAATTATAGGGAATGGTGACAGGAATAATCGGAATTTGTTTTTCTATGGCCATCCTGAAGGCCCCATCCTTAAACCTGGCCATTTGAGGTGGAGTATCCGATACAATGCCTCCTTCCGGAAATATAACCAGGCTTTTGCCCTCGTCAATAGCTTCAAGGCTCCTGAGTACCGTGGCGTACCGGCTCCGGATGCTTTGCCGGTTTACTGTAATATGGAGTTTACGGTACATGAACCCGAAAAGGGGTATCTTTTCCATATCATTTTTACCCACAAAAATGGCATTTACAGGGTTAAGCCCCATGGCAGGTATATCCAGATAGGAAAAGTGATTGGCGCAAAAGATATACTGCTTCTTTTTGTCCAGTTCCGACCTAAGCTCCACCCTATGTGGAAAAAGAGTCAGCGTAAAGAACAGCCGGGCCCACCAGCGGTTGAATACGCCCACCAGACCGTGCCATCTTTTCCATACAATGGGGATAAGCAGCAAAGGGAAGAACAGAACGAACAATACAGCAAACACGAGTATGGCATGGGCGGCATGTAGAATTCTCAGGAGTTTCATGATACTATTTCCATCCCGATAGTTAACAGGAGGGGAAAAG
>LYSV01000136.1:34311-52906 GCA_001657315.1 Flammeovirgaceae bacterium BBD 1991-12
TGGTATCAACAACAATTCCTTCTGCCGGCCATCAATATACCTTACACCATCTTTATCGAAAAAAGCCTCTTCCTCCAGCATGATCCGTATTTCCTTATCCCATTCCTTAATATATGTTGCGGCATTAAGCTCAATGGAATATGCAGTGTTCAGATGCAACGGATAATCACCGGTGACCGGTACTCCTCCCTGCTGGTCCCACATGCCCAGCGTAGTACCGGCAGCATGACCGTGGTACCCAATAGGGTGGGTATAAATGGATGGTTTGATACCTTCAGCAATAGCCTGCTCACGGGATTCCTTCAGTACCTGATTACCGGTCTTCCCTTCTGCAAAGTTCCCTGTAAAAATATCCTGCAGCCGGTTGCCGCGGGCAAACGCCTTTTTCAGGTAATCAGGTGCATCTGTTTCTCCGGGCTTCAGCACATAGGCATGCTGCTGTGTATCGGTATTGAGACGCAAATAGGTAATGCCAAAGTCCACATGCAGCAGATCCCCCGGCAGGATCACATTCTTCTCCGGTCTTTTGGAGAACGACCTGAGATGATCAAATGACTCCGGATCGTCTCTTTGAATGGACACCGTCGGGTGGAACCATGTGATCAGTTTCAGGGCGCGTACTTTTTCCCTCAGCCACCACACCACATCTTCTGTTGTGGTCACATCCGGCTGGATAACCCGCTCGGAAAAAGCCTCATCAATGATATCATGTGCAATTCGACAGATCTGCGGGTAGACGGTCATCTCTGCCGGTGTGCGGGTCTCCAGCCAGCCTATAGCCAGTTTTTCGGCAGAAACTATCCGATCCCTGTATTTTGATGGCAGCACATTTCTGAATTCTTCAAGGTCCGTAGCTACAATACCGTCTGCCAGTCCGAAGGCAGTGGATTTATTGATGCCAATTTTTTCTGGATCACGCTGTTCAATGACCTCTACCAGTCTTTTCCATTGGTCAGGCTCTTTCTCCTTATCCCACGCTTTTTTAAAAGTAGTACCCACATCATAACGGGCTACGGCCAATGTTTCAACTCCATCATTTCCACCCTTATCATACATTACCAGAATAGTACGCCGGCGGGCAGCCAGCCATGTGGAAGGCAGTAGTGTCTCGATCACAGGGTCTTCATTGTATTCCCTGGATATCACGATCCACATATCAATACCCTCCCGGCGCATCAACCCGGGCAACACCGTTTGGATCTTATCCTCCAGCAACCTGTCAATGACAGCAGCCCGCTCCTTCATCGGAAGAATATGAGGATACGACCTTTGAGCATTACTCTGAAAAGCAATAAGAACAGCAACGATAAGAAGATATCCCTTTTTCATACAACGAGTTTAAAATAAACAACAACTTTCATACACTCCATTTGTGCCAAAACACCATACACCCCCCAGCCCATACCAATGCCACCACGTACAACTCTAATTCCTATAGACCAACCAACAAGCACACAACCTCAAGCTTCCGACTTCCAGCTTCCAACCTCTAACTTCCACCATCCAAATTAACCATACATCGCTCACCTTTCAAAATCCCTATAGCCTGATCCAGATCCAGGGAATTCTTCATTTCATCCATTCTCTCACCAAAGGAGCGTTTGAGCTCTTTCCGCTTCATGGCCTCAACAAACCGCCGTACCTCTTCATGGGTTTCCAGCAGCAGGGGCGGTACCTGAGTAGGTCTGTCATCCTCACCCTTGGCCACCATGGTCACATAGCTGGTATTGGTATGCTTGACCAGACCTACTTTTACATTCTCCGCAATTACCTTGATGCCAATAACCAAAGAGGTGTTCCCTACATAATTTACGGAGGCATGCAGTGAGACAAGTTCACCAACCTCTACAGGTTGCAGGAATTCCACATTGTCAATAGAAACGGTGACACAGTAAGCCCCGGCATGTTTGCTGGCGCAGGCATAGGCCACTTTATCGATCAGAGATAACAGAATGCCCCCATGGATCTTGCCTCCAAAATTAGCATAGGAGGGGATCATCAATTCTGTAATAGTCGTTTGGGAATAAGTAACTTTCCTGTGTTCGGCTTTTTGCATAGTTTCAGAGTGCCAAGGTGTAAAATACAAATCAAACTGCGAATATGAGACTTACAAAGAAAATAATGACAGAATACCATTAGTCCGGCGGATCATCCCTGAACGTCTGTGTATCTTACCTGCTGGACAAAAAATGATCTAATGAAAAGTTTCAACACTGTGGTTCTCATTTTCATGATCGGTGTGGTGGCATGTAGTGATGATTCCGGAAGCCCTGCATTGGACATTTGGGGAATTTCCATATCAAATAAGGATCGGATCAAAAACAGTAATGGTGAAATCGTCAATCAGAATAACGGACCATTAAAGGCATATGAGGTGGATTCGGCCTACGTTCAGGGTTATTTGGACGATCTGTACATTTTCAAATTATACTTTGCCACGTCGGATTCGCTTTGCTTTGTGTTATCCAGAGGGGATGGGGACTTCAACTACCATTCGGATGCTGAACCCCTGCGAAATAAAATACTACACGCTATGTTCAATACAGATACTTTGGAAATGAAGCCGACAGCCATAGCTATCCAGCCAAGGCAGGAATACAACAGCTTTCACGCCGTTACCAATTTACATACAAAAAACTCAGGCACGTTCAATGGCACAGTGAACGAAGTACCCTTGATCAACTGAGCTTTCAGGTGATAAGAATTTCTTTTCAGGCTGCCTTTTTCACCTCGGCCGGGCTAAGCTGTTTTTCCTTTGCCAGTTGAATAATGCCCAGGCGGTTAAATAACCTGATCATCAGGTAGGTAGGATCAATTTCATGCCATCTTACCCCACCAAAGTTAGCCCGGTTACCGTACTTATGATGATTGTTATGATAGCTCTCGCCCATCATCAGAAAATCCATGGGCAGGAAGTTTCTGGAGGTGTCGCCCACTTCAAAATTCCGGTAACCATACTTGTGGGCAAACCAGTTGATGATCGCACCATGAATAGGTGACAGTAAAAACTGTATGGGGAGAAGCAACCACAGCCACCATTCGGTAGCGTACACAGCGTATACCGCCACATAGGCTGCACCCCATAGGATACGGGACACCCATGAGCGGGCAAACCTGTCAAAAGCGGTCCATTCCGGCACATTTTTGGTAAAACGTGAGTCCACGATCATTTTTTTGTTGGTGATGGCAGAGTAGATCGTTTTGGTCTTCCACATCATCTTAAAGAGACTCTCATCATATTTGGGTGAATGCGGGTCTTCAGGTGTATCGGCAAAAGCATGGTGCATACGATGCATAATACCGTATCCATAGGCACTCAAATAATTGGAACCCTGAAATATCCAGGTCAGAACAAAAAATATCCTCTCCCAGGCCTTACTCATGGTAAAGGCTCCATGAGCCGCATAACGGTGCAGGAAAAAGGTTTGAAAAAACAGTGAAAGGTACCAGTGTGCTATAAAAAACAATAAGATGACTTCCATATCGGGGTCTTAAAATGAATTAAAATCGAACTCGTTGTATAACAAGACAGGTGGCAAAGAGTTTTGTGACAGGGTCGCAAAGTTTTTTTAGCCTTTTTTTAATTTGGCCGTAATATCAGCCTTGAGTTCATGAATGAACTCACCGATATGCCCCAGATCACAGGCTATTTTAAAGTTGGCAAGAAGCTGACCGGGCTGAGGCAAATCAATTTTTATCCTTTCCGTCTCTTTCGAAAGCTTATTCTTGGCCCTGCAAAAAAGCTGGCGGCAGTTGTCCTTTTTTTTGTCGAAAATATGCTGCAACTCTTCATAATCGAAGTTGAATACTTCACGAAGCAAAAAAACGGCCTTTTCCAACGGCTCCAGTTTTTTATGGATGATATTCAGCGCCGTAGACATTTCCTCTTCCAGATCAATATGAGCCAGATCGGTAACCTTATGCCAGTCAATGAGTTCGGCAGGGTTAAGGTTTTCCAGGTATTCATCTTTTCGCCTTTTGAGAGCTTCCAGATGATTCAGGCAATTGTTGGTAACTGCCCTTACCAGGTACGCTTTGGTATTCCTGATCTTTTCCTTTTCAATGGTGAGCCATTTAAGGAAAGTTTCCTGAACAATGTCCTCTGCATCCTGCAAAGAGCCTACCATCCTGAAAGCAATTGAATGTAACAAGGGCTGGTACAGCGCTATGGTCTGGCCATGATTGATACCTGTAAAACTAAAAGTAATTATCTAAAGTTTGTTGTTTGCCAGTCTTTTTGTGAGTTTGTTAAACCTGAGGAACATGACAACGGCAACGATCGTCAGTCCTACACAAAGGCCATACCAGATCCCTTTGGAACCAAGGCCCATGGAAAACCCAAGGAAATAACCAATGGGCAGTGCCAGCAGCCAGTAGGCTACAAATGTGAGCACCGTCGGGACCTTAACATCCTCAAGTCCTCTCAGGGCGCCCAGCCCTACCACCTGTATGCCATCCGAAAGCTGAAAGAAGCCGGCGATGACCACCAGCGATGAGGCTATGGAGATCACTTCAGCATCAGCTATGTAAAGTGAAGGCAAAAAATACCGCCCGGTAATGAATACAATAGCACAGAAGCCCATAAAGGCCGTTACCATTCCATATATAGTGAAAGCCGCAGCCCGCAGCGTAGGAATATCCTTTTTACCCAGTTGATTCCCCACACGGATAGTAGCCGCAGCCGACAGTCCACTGGCTGCCATGTAACTCACGGCCGCAAGATTAACGGCGATCTGGTGGGCAGCAAGTGCCCTGGTACCCAGCCAGCCCATCATAATAACGGCAAAGCCAAAAGCGCCTACTTCAAAAATGAATTGCAGGCCAGCGGGAATACCTATCCCCAGCATTTTCCGGATCAACTGACGGCTGTACTGACCGGCTCTGAACCCTTTCCTGAAAACACGAAAGTTTTTATGATAGTAAATATAGCTAACCATCAGAACAGCCAATATAACTCTGGCAATGAATGATGCCCAACCTGCTCCGTTCAGTCCCAATGCAGGAAAACCCAGCTTGCCATAGATCAGCACATAATTAAGACTGATGTTAATAAGGTTGGAAGCGATCACAATGACCATAGCCTGCCGGGTAAAGGATAAACCCTCCGCAAACTGTCTGCCGGTTTGGAAGATCATCAGCGGAATGAGGGACAGGGTAACAATGTTGAGATAAGGGAGAGCCACAGCGACCACGTCCGGCGGCTGGTCAAGAAAATATAAAATGGGCCCGCCTGAAAAAACAATGACAAACAACAGGACGCCAGTGACCGTGTTGATGACAAACCCATGTTTCAACACCTCTGCCGACCGGTCCGTATTCTTCTCTCCGTCAGCAGCAGCCACCAGGGGAGTTATGGAGTAGGAAATACCAATACCAAAGGTGAGCAGCAAATGAAAGATCACATTAGCCAGAGAGGCGCCGGCCAAAGGCAATGCTCCCAACTGACCAACCATGACACTGTCGGCCACATTTACCATCATGTGTCCCACCTGGCTGATCATCACCGGGTAGGCCAGCAGAAAGTTTTTCTTAAGATGTGCCTTGTAATCTTGCATTTTTTTGGTTTTCCGTCACGTATCCATACGTTACAGAATCTACTTAGTAAATTTTCTTCACCATGGCCAGTTTGAGTATGCCTGCCACACTCATGCTATCCGTAATTTTTTGCTCCATGACCATTTGCAGTGCCTCCTTCAGCGGAAGCTTTTTTACGGCAAGATCGGCTTCTGTTTCTTCCAGGTTGGCATCACCCTGTCTCAGCCCGGTAGCCAGGAAAATATATCCCACTTCATCCGTGACCGAGTTGGAAGTGTGAAAGCGCATTATGTTTTCCCAGTGGTCGGCCTCCAGACCCGTTTCTTCCTTCAGTTCCCGTTTGGCCGCTGTAAGAATATCTTCGCTCATTGGTGCTCCTCCTTCAGGGATCTCCCATGAGTACTCGCTCAGGGTATACCGGTACTGGCCCACCAGCCATATATTCTCATCATCGTCCAGAGCTACTATACCTATGGCGCGGTTCTTAAAGTGCACCTTGCCATAGATACCGTTCCCTCCTCCGGGATTGATCACCTGATATTCCGTGACGTTGATCCACGGGTTGTCATACTTCTCATCGGAGGACAGGGTGGTCCAGGGATTTACAGTTTTTTTCATGCCGGCAAAGCTATTGTTTTTAAAGACAAACTTTGGTTTTTGTGGGCGCAGAGTCGTGGCCAAAGGTTGTTAATCAGCCTTCGAAAAACTACATTTGCTCCGTGCTACTATCCTCCTTTACCCCAGACAAGATCGAGGCAGGCTGTGACGAGGCCGGAAGAGGATGCCTGGCAGGTCCGGTGGTAGCGGCGGCAGTGATCCTGCCCCCTGATTATCACCATGAAGAACTGAATGACAGTAAGCAACTCTCCAGAAAAAAGCGAGATGCCATACGCAGGGATATTGAAAAAGAAGCAGCCCACTGGGCTGTGGCGTTTGTAGATAATCATGAAATTGATAATATCAATATTCTCAATGCAAGCTACCTCGCTATGCAAAAAGCCATTGATCAGCTACAACAGCGGCCGGAACTTCTCCTGATCGACGGTAATCGTTATAAACCTCACAACGATATACCTTTCGAGTGCATTATCAAGGGTGATGGAAAATACCTGTCCATTGCGGCAGCTTCCATTCTGGCCAAAACCTATCGCGATGAATACATGGAAAAGATCGGGGAAGATTTTCCGGAGTACGGCTGGCATACGAATGTAGGATACCCTACTACTTTTCATCGCGACGCTATCAGAGTTCACGGTCCAACACGTTTCCACCGAAGGTCATTCCGGTTACTGCCGGAGCAGCTGGAACTTTTTGATGAATACCAGTGATCCTACTTTTTTAAACTGCTTTCCATACGTAGAAATCTGATCATCTCCTCTATTAGTTTTTGCCGGCCACGTTCCGACCGGTCCAGAAATACATAGTGTGTTCCGGGCAAGGTTAAAACCACTGGGTTTGGAGAATTGATCAGGTCTTTTTCAATGGCCATAAGATCTTCAGGCCGTGACCAGAAGTCAAGTTCGGTCCGTATGATCAACACAGGAACCGCTATGTCACGGGCGTCCCAGTATTTCCTGCCCAGGGACATATGGAAACTCTCTTCCCTGTATCCCCCGGGTACTCTCATAACCGTAGTGTCCACACCAAAACCAGAAGATACCTCACGATAGGCATGTTCAACCTTAGGATCCCGCCAGTCCTGCTTGTTTTCCGCCGGAATTGTCCTTGTCCACGTTCTTGTCAGGTTCTCCTGTGCCGATTCCCTGAAAAAGGCTGTCTTGTTAAATTTCATGGAATCTTCCGCAGCAGCAAAGAACTTTCGCAAACCCCATGAAGCGTTGACGCCATACAATGAATTGAGTGAGACGATCCCACTTACATTTTCCGGATAACGGGTGGCATAGCTACATACCCAATGCCCTCCCGTAGCCCAGCCGAAAAGCAATGCTTTCTTCGCATTTTCCCGTTCCAACACCCATTCCACGGCCTGACGAATATCTTCCACAGCCTCTTCATGTGAACCCACTACCAGTGTGGAATCGCTCAGGTCATAGGGTGGTAAGGTGGATCGCTCCCATCCACGGATATTCACCATATAGATCGTAAGGCCCATGTTGGCCAGGTCGGCTGCAAAAGAACCGCCTGGTACAGGGAGATCAAAAGAAGATGTGGCGCCTGGCCCCCCGCCATGAACCATGATCAACGGTTCGGCAAACTCAGAGGTCCCGGACCGCATCTCCCTGATGTGGATCAGCAAATCATCATCAGCCGGGATCATATGGTCCTGACGGACTATTTCTACCTTATTTTCCCTTGAAGCAGTACAACTGAAAATGGTAACAATCAGGATCGTGTAGAGGGCACAATGTTTCATATCATGATCTTTTCAGGCGTATGACCCTACCTTACCATCGAAATACAATGAAGTCTCGGAATCATACAGATCAAAGATAGACAACAAGTCAGATAAGACCATTGATCACATCATGCTATTGATTTGGATTATTTTCTCCACAAAATCGGATCACATTTGAAACTGTCCTATTTTCAATTTGCCGGGCTGTATTCCTTTGTTGCATGTTCCACAGCCCATTCCACTGCTTTGTGAGCATGTATTTTAGCTGTATCAAACACAGGTATGCCAATTTCAGATGATCTGACCAGAAGTGGGAGCTCCGTACAGCCCAGGATCACACCCTCTGCCCCCGCCTGCTCCAGATTTTTGATGATTTGATTACATTTTTTGCGGGAGAGCTCCGTGAATTTCCCATGAACCAATTCCGAATAAATGATATCATGAACGATCTGCCGGTCCGGGGCAGGGGGTGTGATCACTTTTATTTGGTATTTTTCCTCAAGCAAATGCGTATAGAAGTCTTTTTCCATAGTGAATTTTGTTCCAAGAAGCCCTACCTTTTTCAGTTGTCTGCCTCTTATTTCTTCGCCGGTAGCCTCGGCAATATGTAAAAAAGGGATAGTGCTGTGCCTCTCGATCTCGTTACTTACCAGATGGATAGTATTGGTACACAGCAGAATGATATTGGCTCCCGCTCTTTCAAGCCGTTTTGTGCAATCGGCCATTATTTCACCAATTTCATCCCATCTGTTTTCAAAGCTAAGTTTCTCAATTTCAGCAAAATCAACCGAGACCATAATACTCCTACCTGAGTGGGAACCTCCCAGCGTTTCCCTGACTTTTTTATTGATCAGTTCATAGTACAGTTTTGAAGATTCCCAGCTCATCCCTCCGATGAGTCCAATAACTTTCATTTGTTCATTCATTTCACTATATGTTTAAATTTACCTGAATGCCAGCCAGCGTACTTTTGGAATTATTTTACCAGACTGGCAATATTGGGCAGATGATCTGAATTCCTCACCTATCCTTTCATAATCCGGGATGATCCGGACCAAATGATGTTCCATATGAAATATATAATCCCGGATCAGGTAAGAAAGCGTGGCTGCTTCCTGGGCGGGCAATGGATCCATGCATATCTCATGGAAATTGTGTTGCGTAAATTTCCTGTTCAGGAGCCGGTCTCCTGTATTTTCAATGAGAATGGCAAGATGTCTGTTGGTCATTTCCCACATGTTCAGCAGGTCATCCATATCCCTGTGCTGATAATTGTTCTTTGCTACCCAATCGTCCTGGTCATATCCCTGAAAGAGCAGGTTTCCCTGTTTTTCAGCCCTGATGACCCTTTGATGATTGTTATAGGCAGAATCAATAAGGTGACCCACTGTTTCCTTTTTTGACCATTTTGTGGGGGAAGGTTTTAGGCTAAGGTCTGAATTATCCAGCATCCTGATGTTCAGGATCGCCTTTAACACTATTTCCCGTATGATCAGATGATAGTTCATACTTCTGAAGATTATGGTTTACAGTTGGTGATCTCATCCCCTGAAGTAAAAGGCAGCTTCGCCAACCAGGCTCAGGGTAGTTTCAATACTCTTGCTGAGCAGGAAGAGTATTCCCGAAATTCGTCAGCGGTGACCCCACAAATGCGATCACCCCAAATTACATACAAAGGTCCGTTTAACTTTTTCCCCTCACCAGAAAGCTGGTTGAATAGTTTTCATCGTGTTGTTGAAATTTTTTCAGCTTCCAGGAATGAATGGGGTTATTATTGACACAGTAGAATGCTGGTTACTGGCTATTGAAATGGTGTGGCAAATTGATCAATCCGGTATAAGAGGACATGATTCACTCATGTATTTTTTAATAGTGAACAGCTGAGTTTAACCCTTTGAAAATATTATCCCGATTATCACAAGATCAATACCGGGTGGCTTTAGATGATCTCATTTATATAATTCCTGGTAATTATTATACTGATTTAGTTAATCGGTCTATGGGCTTACTCCAAGTACCGAAAGAGATAATATTATCTCTTTTTAAGAAATTGAGCAACAATACCTCCTACACCCAGTGAAGTAATAACGGCTCCACCCCATTCAAATCCTTGATAAATTGTAAATGCTCCTAAACCAATAACAAGAATAAAAACCCCAAAAGCCAGATATTGGCCTCTTTCTCGCAAAGAATATTCTTTTAACATGTATTCATCATCCATTTTATGTTGATGTTCTTGCTCTTTATAAACCATTTCTTTCATTTGGCTGGTTAATTCTGGATCAATATGATGATAACGTTCATATTCTTCAGGACTTGGATAAGGAGCCGATCTTATTGATACTTGACTGGATACAACCCCAACTACTTCTCGAGCCTCTTTAAGAGTTAATTTAGGAACCTGCTTTTTAACTAGCTTTGGTAGCTCTTCAGGTTTTGATAATTCTTTGTCAGACATTCTATTCAGTGCATTCTTTTTGGAATCCACTAAGAGCCCTATTAAAACCGCATTTAAAATAAGTGCCGACATTTTCCCAACTGGCAACTACATTGCTTTTGTAGTTTCTTCTTGGTGCAAAATCCTGACCTGTTATATCAAGATCAGCAATACCTTTTGAGAGTATAAAAGAAAAAGATTTGTTATACCTTTTACTCATTGGTTTAATTCTTTATGCAAAGATACGTTGTTAATAACCTTATAAATAACAATTAAATATAATTAATAGTTGAGTACTAACTGCAATAATAACAATAGCAATTATGACAAGAACACTCGAAATATATATATTATTATTTCTTATATGTTGACTTCTTAGCCCGTTTTTGGCTTATGCCAGATAACTCAAAGGAAGATGAGACAGAAAGTGACTGGCAAATTAAGAAATCGTTCTTTGATACATAATGTCAGCCCTGAACAATGAATCGTTCATTCAAAATGGTTAAGTACTACTACGTACCTCAGGTTTAATGTTTAGCATTTTAAAAAGAGTTACCCACGCTTCGAAACTTCTTTTACCTCCCGATGTAAACTAACGTGAATATCGGATAAGGAAAAGGTCAAAAGTACTTTCTACCCTAAAATGACCGTCATCGCGAGACTTTGGGAAAGCCTTTTGTGTTGTGGCGATCTCCTTAATCAGGGGGACTGCCGCGCCTTTTCCACCCCTCATATCAGCCAAAAGGCTCGCAGTGACGATTAAAAATGGGGTTTAGAGATTCTTATCCGATATTCACGTTAAACTAATATATAGTTCCCCAATCTCTAATCTTTTTTGACCCAAGTGGGCAAACGTTGTCGTAGCTCGCTACGATACGCTGTATTATAACTCATACCATTATGGCCCTGATCTCTTAGCGTGATCAGAACATCTCCCGGTTTAAAATGATTCTGTAATTTCATGGATGATTGATAACTGATCACCTCGTCCCTGTCACCGTGAAAAATGATCACTGGCGACTCTACATTTTCCAGAAACTGGTATGTTTCGAATTTATACTTCAAAACAAAATCCGGAATTACAGGCAATAGCTTGTCTTTCATATCTGTAAGGCTATAATATGGAGCCTGAAGGATCAGTAGATCAGGGTTATTCACCGATGCAAGCCATGCTGCGGAACCGGTACCAATAGAATAGCCTGATATCACTATTCTTTGCCCATTGTACCGGGGCTTCAGTAAGTCATAAGCGGTTTGAATATCTGAAAAAAAAGTTACTTCATTCTGTATGGTTCCTTCACTTTTTCCATACCCGCGGTAATCGAGGATGAACAGGTCATAGCCCAGATCTGTATAGTGTGAGGCTATGGTCCCCCAGGATCTTATGGAACCTGCATTCCCATGTAAATAAAAGATCAGACCTTCCGATGTGTCCGCCTTGAAAAGCACTCCGTTTAGATTCAACCCATCTTTTGTTTTTACAGAAACTTCTTCAAACGTTTGATCAAAACGAAATTCATAGTCTGTTGATAATTTCTCCGGAAAGAATATCAGTTCTTCCTGAAAAACATACAGAACAGCACACGCCAGAACGTAAATCAAGCACCCAAAGATCAGTAATCCACCTGGTGTGTTTCCAGTAATTCGCATTTCAGAGGTCTACTAAATTTTTAGAATATCCGGACACCAGATGCTTGATGAGATCTGTTTGATCCCAAAATTATTCCGGTGACTCAACAGTGGCCTCCACGCCGTACCTTACTTTGAAATGGCGATGGATCTTTCGGCCCACGCTGTAAGCATCTCATGATCGCTCATTACCTCCGCAGGAATCGAGAGGTAAGGCATTCTGGCATGTTGGTGTGCACCCTTTTCCTCAAACCATGCCCGGTTTGAATCATCAGCCTTTAGAAAAGCCTGCCCTTTGGAATCCACAATGCCGAACATTTTCCCCTCATGAAATATACCATATCCCCCAAACATCTTCTTGGTGGAGATCCCACCAATTGAATCGAGCTTCCTGGCCAGTGATTCCGCTTTACTGACGGCGTCCTGACTCAGCTTATCACCTTTTACTCCCATGCTACAATTTACCAATATTTTTGCACTTTGTATCGTTCATGGCCAGGTCGCTTGTCTAAAAGAGCTACTTCCTTCGGTCACTTGCTACAAGCCGATTTTACTCAGCTTACCTTACTTCAGCGTCTTCAAATACTCAAGACTACGTACTCCATACTAATCCTAAACAAACCAAAACCTGTCAAAACTTGTTGCTAAAGGCAAGGATAACTTATTGTGGTTGTGTAACCTTGCGGGTCATTATATTCATTGCAGGATAATATGTGTCTGATCCTTTTTTCACTTGATCACCATTCGAAATATAAACTGGTCGTTGCTGCCAACAGGGATGAGTTTTATCAGCGCCCCACCCAGCAGGCAGATTACTGGGCAGAGCATCCTGAAATTCTGGCAGGGAAAGACAAGGAAGCAGGTGGTACCTGGATGGGGATAACACAAACGGGCCGGATCAGCATGCTTACCAACTACCGCGATCTGTCCAATATCAAACAAAATGCACCTTCCAGAGGTCACCTGGTGAGTGAATTTCTTATAAAAAGCACCTCTCCAACAGATTACCTCGCTCACCTGGAATCAAACGGAACGCAGTACAATGGCTATAATATCCTTTGCGGTAGTGTGGACAGCCTGTATTACTATGGAAGCTACCAGCAAGGTGTCCATAAAGTGTCCGAAGGAGTTCATGGGCTGAGTAACGCCCTACTGGATACACAATGGCCCAAGGTGGAGAAGGGAAAAGAGGAATTGGAGGAGATACTCAAAGCAAAGACCATCGACCCTGAATCCCTTTTTGAGCTGCTCTACGATGATCAGATAGCCCCTGAAAACCAGTTGCCGGACACGGATGTTGGACTGGAAAAGGAAAAGATGCTTTCTCCCGTGTTCATCAAGAGCCCTGAATATGGTTCACGCTGTTCTACTGTGGTACTTGTAGATAAAAAAGGCGAAGTACTTTTTTCGGAGCGCACCTATAATACTTTGGATTTCAGCTACAATACCAGGACATTTCGTTTCCAACTGCACTAGAGATGGCCTTTGTATGAGGGAAAACCTGCAATAACTCATTATTTTCATTGATCCCGGTCATTCGCCATCACAGGGAATGGTAGTAATTTATATGGCCCATACCAATCCCCGGGATTATGAAAACTTTAGATACAACCTCAAAAGCCGTTTACTTATTTGGTGCAGGTAGCGCTGATGGTAACAAGGATATGAAGCCTCTGCTGGGAGGTAAAGGAGCCAATCTGGCGGAAATGGCCAGGATAGGGTTGCCCGTACCACCGGGTTTTACCATTACTACTGATTTGTGCATCCGGTATCAGCAGGATGGAAGGGAGATCTCCATTCAGCATATGCATGATGAAGTCACGGATGGAGTGGCATACATTGAATCCATTATGAACACCCGCTTTGGGGATAACGACGAACCCTGTCTGGTATCCGTACGTTCAGGCGCACGGGCCTCTATGCCCGGCATGATGGACACCGTGCTTAACATCGGGCTTAATGACAAGTCCGTAGCCGGCCTTTCGAAGAAAGTGTCCAACGAGCGGTTTGCATGGGACTCATACCGGCGCCTGATCCAGATGTATGGCGACGTGGTCATGGGTATCGCTCAATATACCGATGATGGTGAAGATCCCTTTGACATGACCCTGGAGGAAATGAAGGATGAACTGGCTGTGGCCACTGATCAGGACCTGACTGTGGATAACCTGAAAGAACTGGTAAAACGATATAAACAAACGATCAGAGACCTGACGGGAGAAGAATTCCCCCAGGATCCGTGGCAACAGTTATGGAACTCCATCATTGCTGTTTTCGAGAGTTGGTTCACCCCCCGGGCGGTGTTCTATCGTCAGTTGAACGAACTCCCAGACGACTGGGGTACGGCTGTGAATGTGCAGGCTATGGTATTTGGGAACATGGGTTCAGGCAGCGCTTCAGGAGTTGCATTTACCCGAGACGCTGCCACAGGAGAACGGGTATTCAACGGTGAATACCTTACCGATGCCCAGGGCGAGGACGTAGTGGCCGGCATACGAACGCCGTTGCAGGTAACGAAGGAGGGCTCACTACGTTGGGCGGCACTGGCCGGCATATCGGAGAGTGAGCGTGTAAGCCATTACCTGTCTCTGGAGGAGTCCATGCCAGAAGTGTATAAGGAACTGGATGAGTTCGAAAAAAACCTGGAGGACCACTACCGTGATATGCAGGATCTGGAATTCACCATTCAGGAAGGAAAGCTTTGGATCCTTCAGACAAGAGATGGCAAAAGAACAGGGGCAGCCATGGTAAAAATTGGTATGGACCTGTTCCGCGAAGGAAAGATAGATGAGAGGGAGCTACTGTTGCGTATGAAGCCCAACAAGCTGAATGAACTGCTTCATCCCATATTCGATCATGATGCACTGACAAAGGAAACAGCCATAGCCAGAGGATTACCTGCCTCACCCGGGGCAGCTACCGGCCAGGTGGTTTTTACTCCGGAAGAGGCCGTGCTGCATGCCGAAGCTGGCAAAAAAGTGATCTTGACACGTACTGAAACTTCGGCGGATGATCTGAAGGGGATGGATGCAGCGATAGGCATCCTGACGACACGCGGAGGCATGACCTCCCATGCCGCGGTGGTGGCCAGGGGTATGGGAAAATGTTGCATCTCCGGAGCGGGAGAAATAAAGATCGACTACAAGCAAAAAGAATTCCGGGTGAAAAACCTGATCGTGAGAGAAGGAGACTGGATATCCATGAATGGCAGCACTGGTGAGGTGTATATCGGAAAGCTACGAACACGACAACCGGAATTGAGTGGTGACTTTGAAGAGTTAATGAAGATATCAGACAGGCATGCCCGAATGAAAGTAAGAGCAAACGCCGACACCCCGGAAGCAGCACAACTGGCGGTAAGCTTTGGGGCACAGGGTATAGGCCTGTGCAGGACGGAGCATATGTTCTTTCAGGGCTCCAGAATAAAGGCCGTAAGAGAAATGATCATGGCGGGCGATGAGGAGGGCAGAAGAAAGGCCCTGACCAAACTGCTTCCCATGCAGCGGCTGGATTTTGAGGGCATTTTTCAGGAAATGGATGGTAAGCCTGTCACCATACGGCTGATCGACCCTCCTCTGCATGAGTTTATGCCCTATGAAAGCAGCCATCAGGAGGAGCTGGCTCAGGAAATGGGTATCACTGCAGAAGAAGTCCGCACCAAAATACGACAGCTTGCAGAAACCAACCCGATGCTGGGGCATCGTGGATGCCGGCTGGGGAATACCTATCCGGAGATCACGGAAATGCAGGTACATGCCATATTGCAGGCGGCAATAAATGTCAGTAAACAAGGAGTGAAGGCTATTCCTGAAATATTGGTGCCTCTTACCGGTACTGTTAATGAGATCAGGATGCAGCGGAAGATCATAGAGGCAGAAGCCGAACATGTTCACAAAAAATTTGGTGAAAAAATCGAATTCACCATAGGCACTATGATAGAAGTACCCCGTGCAGTGCTGATCGCGGACCGCCTTGCGGAATACTCCGATTTCTTTTCCTTTGGCACCAACGATCTCACACAAATGACCTATGGATATTCACGGGACGATGCTGGTAAATTCCTACCCATATACCTTGAGGAGGGCATTTTAGCCCATGATCCATTTCAGATACTAGATCAGCGAGGGGTTGGGGAACTGATGGAGATGGGAGTTCAGCGTGCCAGAAAGACCAAGCCTGAATTTAAAGTAGGCATATGTGGAGAGCATGGCGGAGAGCCACGATCCGTTGAGTTTTGTCATCTGAAGGGTCTGGATTATGTGAGCTGCTCGCCTTACCGGGTTCCTATCGCACGATTGGCTGCTGCTCAGGCCTCTGTCAGGGCCTTGAATGAATGACGGATCGACAATTACAAGCCATGTGAAGATCACGAAAGCCCGAGCAGTCGTGGCTTCAAGGGTACTTTTGAGAAAACAGGTAAACCCGCATATTCCCAGGGTATGGTCAGCTGATGACTCTGGGTAGGTATTTTTTGCATTTCCAGGGAAATTATTATACCTTTATCAGACCAACCGGTCGGTCCTATGAAAAAGGGAGTAACTACCAGAGAAAGGATTATCACCAAATCAGCAGAACTATTCAATACCTATGGGTATCATGGCTGTTCATTAAGTGATATTATGGAAGCCACAAAGCTCAAAAAGGGAGGTATATACAATCATTTTAAAAACAAGGATGAGATAGCGGTTGAGGCTTTCGACTACAACTATGACAGGGTATTCAGGCGGTTCCGTAAGGTACTGGCTGAGGCCACAACACCGTTGGAAAAGCTATACAAGGTAGTGGATGCCTATGTATCATTTGCTGACGATCCAGTGGTAAAGGGTGGCGGGTGTCCGATCTTCAATACAGCCATGGATGCTACCAATTCCCATCCGCAATTGAAAAGAAAAGCCCGGTTGGGGATAGAGGGACTTCTTACTTACATAGGTATAAAGCTGAAGGATGGTATTAAAGAAGGTGTTTTCCGAACGGATATCAATGTGGATGAAGTCGCCGGCCTGATGATCATGACACTGGAAGGAGCCCTGGTAATGTCACAGGTGAATGACAGTAAAGAGTTTGTCGATATTGCATCGCGCTTTGTTAAGGATTATATCAAGAATAACCTGGTTCAGGAGACAGAAATTACGAACACATAAAATTTTTTTACCCAAAAACCGACCGAATGGTCTCTTTGATCTATGAATAAATTTTCCGCTAATTTTGAAGTAAAATGGGCAGATGTAGACCCCAATATGCACCTGCGTCATACCGTCTACCTGGACTATGCTGACCAGACACGGATACGCTTTTTCAATCAGCATGGAGTCACATTCAATAAACTCATGAAAATGCGTATTGGTCCGGTCATTTTCAGCACAAGGTCCAGTTTTCTGAAAGAAGTAATGCTCAACGAAAGGGTATCGATCGATTGTACACTGCTGGAAATGTCTGAAGACGGCAGAAAATGGAGAATAGGACATAGCCTTCATAAGGAAGACGGCACTTTGGCCGCTGAGATGGAGTATCAGGGTACATGGCTCGATCTGAATGAGAGAAAAGTCACGGCGCCACCCGAAGAGATAGTGAAAGTAATGCAGTTGATGAATCCAATACCTGTACAATGAAAAAGAAGAAGAAAAAGATCCCTTTTGTTCTGATCCTTACCGCATGGCTGTTCCCAAAAGTGGAAAAAATCGCTCCCTGGCTGGCAAAAAGGTGGTTTGTGCATATATTCTTTTCCACGGCCCGTTACCCCCTTCCTCCGCCGGAGAAGGAGCTTATCCATTCAGCTCGAAAAGATCAACTGCAGTTTGGCGACAAGCGGATACAATTGTATGAATGGGGTAAGGGTAAGCCTGTTCTGTTTGTCCATGGCTGGATGGGAAGAGCCGCTCAGTTCAGAAAATTTGTGCCGGTGTTCAATGAGGCCGGCTATCGGGTAGTTTCCTTCGATGCCACCGGCCACGGGCTGTCTCAGGGAAAACGCTCCCACCTAATGCAGTTTGCAGAGATCATCCGCCTGCTGAATATCAGGTATGGAGAGTTTGAGATGGTAATCGGCCATTCACTGGGGGGTGTAGCTTCTTTGCATGCAATCAAGGACCACTCGGTATCTTCACGTCTGGTGATGCTGGCCAGTCCTGCCATAGCGCAGGAGATCGTGCATGAATTTGAAAAGAAAATAGGAGCCAGCGCTATGTGTGAACCTTACTTCCAGGACTATGTCTTCAATACATACGGTAAACGTTTTGAGGAATACTCTGCCAGTCATATTATCCCTGGGGTGAAAAATGTTGACATCATGCTCATCTATGACGAGGATGACAAAGAAGTATCCATGAAAAACCCACAGGTACTCAGGGAAAAGTACCCTGCCGCAAAGCTGATCATAACTCAGGGCCTGGGGCATACCCGTATTTTGAAAGATACCGAGGTGATCCGGAATACACTTGATTTTCTACAGTCTGCAAAAACCAAAGCACTGGCCTGACGGCGCTTGTGAGATAAAGCAACGAGCACATATCTGTATTGTGGTCATAGCAATTCCTCGTTGCTCCGATATTTATCAAGGATTTTATTGGGTTGATTTATTTTAGTGTTTTTTATTTAAACCGGAAGTCAAGTTTAAAATCGAAGAGCCAGGGGATTTTGGG
>LYSV01000137.1 GCA_001657315.1 Flammeovirgaceae bacterium BBD 1991-12
GAGAAAACCTATAAAAAGATACATTCAGATCAACTAAATCTGTTTGATCATTAACCTGATACCTCGGGGCTCTGCCCCGGGGTAGTTCATTAATAAAAATTGAGTTCCTCACAATCTCCAAAGTAAAAATATCAGAAAACAGGTTTTGTGTTTGGCTGAGAAACAATTCGTTTAGAGTAATTCAGCCATGTCATACTTCATGTAAATCATGAGCTATGGGATTTTCAAATGCAATTGAGTTGCATTTGAAAAATTTTTGCTAGATTTATTCTTCGTAGGATCTTCTGGTCCTTAGATAGTGAGATAACAATTTGAGAATCATCCTGCCCATATTGCTTTCAGCAACACTGCTCTTCCATGCTTCAAAGGGCCTTTGGATGGTTACAACTGTTCTACACTCTCATGAAAAGAGTACCGACACGTCCGGGCGTGATGATTGCCATCTGAACCCTGGCTGTGACCAGGATTGTTACTGGCAGTGGTTGTCACACGAAACGGCTGACCTGCGTGATGAGTTACCTGCGAATACACTTCAAAAGATAATCGACCTCTTTTGGCGCAGTGCGCAAACTCATCTTGACTCCCACCGATATTCTCTGATCAATGATCTGGGAAAAGGACACACTCCACTATTGGTAAGCCCGGGATTTTGCGTGGGGATCTTCAAGCCCCCGATCTTCTGAGGGCATTCTTTTCTGCTTGCCTGATCTACACCTGATTTTCCTGTATTGGAATTTCCAATATACATACAATGGAATTCCGGATGTGGAGATGCTTAAAACGTTCTCACTTAAATGTAACAATAATGCGTTTGTGGTTGATGCAAACACTACATTCAGTTTCAATAAACTATTTCATTTTAAACGTGGAAATCTATGTTGGAAGCCCTTTCATTATCGAAAAAATATGACGAAAAGTACGCCCTGAAAGATCTGGACCTTAAGGTATCAGAGGGTGAAATATACTGCCTGCTGGGTGCCAATGGTGCGGGTAAGACCACAACGATCAATTTGTTCCTGAACTTTATATCACCCACTTCCGGGGAAGCACGGATCAATGGGATCAATGTGGCTGATGAGCCGGTGGCTACAAAAGGCGCGTTGGCCTATATACCGGAAAACCTCATGCTGTATCCGAACCTTACCGGTATCGAAAACCTTCAGTTTTTTGCCGGATTGGGAGGTAAACAACCGGATAAGGCCGAAATAGTACAGTTGCTGGAAGGTGCGGGACTCCAGAAGGAGGCTTTTGACAAGCGTGTTTCCCAGTATTCCAAAGGTATGCGACAGAAGGTGGGAATAGCGATCGCACAGGCCAAAAAAGCAGAACACCTCTTGCTGGATGAACCTACCTCCGGCCTCGACCCACAGGCGAGTAATGAGTTTGCCAGCCTGCTGGCTACAATGCGTGAAAATGGAGTGGCGGTGCTTATGGCCACGCATGACCTGTTCCGGGCCAAAGAATCAGGCACTCATATTGGCATCATGAAGTCCGGGGAATTGGTCCATTCGATCATGAGTGAGGAGATCACCCTGACTGAACTGGAAAAGCTCTATCTCGAAACCATGAAATCTGCAATATATGCTTAAACTGATCATAAAAAAAGAATGCCTTGCGACCCTGAAGGACGTTAGGTTACAGGTGTCCGCAGTGATATTGCTATTGCTGATGTTCACGGCCGTCATGGTGGGTAAGGAAGGACAAAAACGTATACAAAGTGAACGTAACGCTGCGCAGACCGCTATGTACGATCAGTGGCTGAACCAGCAAAATAAACACCCTCACAGTGCCGCCCACTTCGGCCAGTTTGCCTTTAAGCCCAAACCGGTATTGAGCTTTCTCGATGTGGGACTGGATAACTATACAGGCGTTTCGGTTTTTCTTGAAGCGCACAAGCAAAATGAAGTTCTTTTCAGCGGAGCGCAGGACAGCAATGGCATGACACGCTTTGGGGAGTTAACGGCTGCACTTGTCTTTCAGGTGTTGCTACCTTTATTGATCATTTTCCTTGCCTTCAATACATTTACCAGAGAGCGGGAAGAAGGTACCCTAAAGCTGATCCATGCACAGGGATTGTCCCCACGGACACTGTTCATGGGCAAGGTTTTGGGTATTTACCTAATGGTGCTGCTGCTTTTTGTCCCCGTTATCATGTTGGCATATTTGCTCCTGGACCAGCGATCTTCCGGTTTCGATACAGAAGTGACTACCAAATTCCTGAGTATCATGGGCCTGTATGCCCTTTACTTCCTGCTGTTTGTTATACTGGCGGTTTTTGTTTCGGCTTTTAGTAAAAACTCAGGATTTTCATTGCTGACCCTTCTGGGCTTGTGGATATCCACTTGTATCATACTGCCCAAGGCGACCACCAGCCTGGCTGATAAGTTGTATCCGGCGCCATCTCAATTTGAATTCCGGCAGGTCATACGGGAAAAGGTAAAAAACGGTATTGACGGCCATAACCCCTCTGATGCACGTTTGGCTTCACTGAAGCAGCAGGTACTGAAGGAGTATGGAGTTTCCAGTATCGAGGAACTTCCTGTCAACTGGGGAGGTATCGCCATGCAGGCCGGAGAGGAATATACGGATCAGGTGTATGATCGTGAGTTTTCGAAGATCGAGGGGATATTCCATCGTCAGAATCTGATTTCGGAATGGATGGGTTTCATCAACCCCTATCTGGCCATACGTAACCTGTCCATGGCGCTGGCCGGCACGGACTTTCATCATCATGTCATGTTTGCAAAAGCTGCGGAAAACTACCGCCGGGCTTTTGTTAAAAAAATGAACAAGGATATGGAACTCAACCACAAGCCCGGTGTGGCCTATGCTGACTACAACGTGGGGCAGGAGATGTGGGCTGAGGTGGAGCCTTTCCAATATCAATTGCCGAATACAGCCTCAGTGCTGGCTGCACAGTGGCGTGGAGTAGTGGCCCTGCTATTCTGGCTCTTTGTGCTTTTCGGCGTTTCAACAGGATATTCAAAACGGATCCCCAAACTTTAGTACAACTATGAAACAGATCTTACATATTTTCAGGTTCGAATGGAAATCACTCTGGAGGAGCAATACGCTTAAGGTGATCCTCTTTGTGATCCTCGGGACAGGGGTCTATGGTATTTATTTTGGGAAGTTCGAAATTGAAAAACAATATGCCCGCATTGCTCAGGTCCAGCAGTATGAAAGGCAGCATTTTGACAGCCTGCTGTACTGGGCGGAACTGGATACCACCGTTGCCCGTCACAAAGAAAAATTTGAACAGGCGATGTCACCCACCGGGATGGGCTGGAATAAGCATTTCACCTATTTTGTTGTTAACAACCCGCCGCCACTGGCCGGCCTGTGTCTTGGCCAGCGTGATCTTTTTCCGGCGTACTACGGGTTTAACATTTCTGCGTTGCATAAACAGATCTATGTGGGGGAGCTGGCCAATCCCATGAAACTGCTTACTGGTAATTTCGACCTGTCCTATGTCATGGTATTTCTGCTACCCTTGCTTATAGTGGGCCTGTTTTACAATCTTTATGCTGCCGAGAAAGAAGGGGGAACACTACCCCTGCTGCTGTCCCAGCCTGTGGCATTGTCTTTCACTCTGGCAGGCAAGGGGCTTTTGCGTTTTATTGTCGTGATAGCAATGGCGACCTTGTTGTTGATCCTTGGTTTTGTGCTGCAGGGTATCTCTCTTATTGATCAGTCAGGGCTTTTTATTCGATGGCTGATCTTTGTGTACGGGTATTGCCTTTTGTGGGCATTGATCATGGCAGTTATTGTTGCACTACGCCGGAGCGCTGCGCTAAGCGCCATGCTGGGACTGGGTACCTGGTTAATATTTACTATGGTAACACCTGCTATGCTTAACATGGCTGTGTCGGCAGGAGAGCCCTTGCCCAAACGAGCAGAGACTATTCATGCTATCCGGACCCTGAATGACAAAAACTGGGAGTTGCCGAAGTCATTTGTGTTTACCCCCTTCTACCAGCAAAATCCGCAGTACGATCGCGGGGATACCACTGATTTCAACAAATGGTATTACGCCAGCTTTACCCTGCTGGACGCCGAGGCCCGTTCGCTTAATCAGCAGTTTGAAGAGCAGGTGGCCAGTCGTCTTGGCCTGCTGGACAAATGGCAGTGGCTGGCACCTGCCGCTATGGTCCATGAATGGTTGTCGGCTACAGCGCAAACCGACAGGCGTAGCCACATGGCCTTTCTGCAACATGTGGAATCCTGTCACGAGGGATTAAAGGACATTTACTACCCACGGATCTTTGCCGGTGAGTGGTTTAATTATGATGACCTTCTCAGGCTCCGGGCAGAATTGGATCGTTAATCCTGTGAACAACTTTTTGACCATCTGCGTGATGCTCCTTGTGACCTTTGGACCGCATGCATGGTGCCAGAACGGAGGCGATAATTTTCCTCCTCCTGAAAAACCTCCTGTAGTTACTGCTACCAGAACACAGGGAACGATCAGAATAGATGGTAAACTGGATGAACGGGACTGGAAGACCATCTCGCCTCTGGCCGATTTCTTTCGCATGGAACCCCGGCAGGGAGGGAGATACCATTATGAAACCCGTGTAAAGCTGCTTTTTGATGAGAAAAACCTGTACATCGGCGCCTTTTGCAAGGACTCACTTGGCAAAAAGGGTATTCGCGTACAGGACCTCCGGAGAGATTTTCGCTGGGGAGAGAACGATATCTTCATGGTGCAGCTTGATCCCCAGAACCTGAAGCAGTACTGTGTATCTTTTCAGACCACCCCCTATGGTAATCAACGGGATCTGCAGAACTTCAATGATGAAAATACGGATAACGACTGGAATGCCCTCTGGTCGGTAAGAACGCACCAGACTGACTCGGGGTATTTTGCAGAGTTTGGTATACCCTTTAAATCCATACGTTACGAGCGGTCGGACCATGGTGACCCGGTGACGTGGGGCATTACCTTCAGCCGGCTGGCCCGCCGTGATTATGAGCAGACCGTGTTCCCGGCCATTCCACAGTCCTTTTCGCCTTATCGCATGACCTATGCGGCCTCATTGCAGGGACTGGAAGTGCCGGAGCCGAGCGCCAACATAAGGGTTGAACCGTATTTTCTGTATCAATACGATGACAAAACGGAAGGAGGGATTAACAGCACTGATGGGGACCTGAAAGTAGGTGGTGACATCAAGTGGGCGATCAATCCACGGTCGGTCATGGACCTGACCTTTAATACTGACTTTGCTCAGGCTGATGTAGACCGTGCCGTAAATAACCTTGAGCGGTTCAACGTTTTTTTTCCTGAACGCAGGCAGTTTTTCCTTGAGAACTCCGGCATATGGGCGGGCGCCGGCAACAGATCCGTAGTGCCTTTTTTCAGCCGCAGGATAGGTTTGGAGGGTAGTTTTGATGCCAGACCCGCCCGGATCGATGCAGGTGTACGATACACCATGCGGAATAAGGACAGAGCGGTGGCAGGTATGTATATTCATCAGGCGGGAACTGACAATTCACCTGCAGCCAGCTTTGGTGTAATGCGTTACCTTCAAAATTACGGTAGAGAGAATAATGTGGGGTTCATGATCACACACCGGCTTGATGAGTCTTCCGGAGAGCTGGGAGTAAGCCAGAGCAACAATACTACCATAACTGTCGACGGTCTTGTGCGCCCCAAAGATGAATTGACCATTAGCTACATGCTTTCCGGGTCCAGAGATAACAGCTCTGATACTCTCGGGGTGGCCGGGAGGTTTTTTGCAGGCTACTCCGCGAACAATCTTTATCTGGGCTGGCTGACCAATTTTGTCAGTGAAGAGTACAGCCCGGATATGGGATTTGTTTTTCAGAAAAATGTGATCTGGCATAATCCAGGTGGATACTTCATCTGGCGTCCCAAAAACATTCCATGGATCCGGCGCTTTGATCCCGGCGCTTTTGTCAACTATTACCATGATGCCAGCCACCCGGGCAACTTTCAGCAGGCCAATCTCTATATTTTTCCGGTTTATCTCATCTTTACCAACGGCAGTTTTTTGCAATATGCGATATATCCCACCTGGCAGAATATCAATTTTTCCTTTGCTCCACTCGGTATCAGTATCCCTATGGATGATTATTACTATACACGGCAGCAGATCAATTTCAATACAGACAGGTCGGCGAAGCTCTCAGGGTCCGGAAGCATCAACTGGGGTAATTTCTATAATGGAAAAAGAATGACCGTCGAAGCCGGTCTGCGTTATGCTCCGGTACCTCATGCGGCTCTCACGCTGGACTATGAGTACAATGACCTCGACGAACTCGGGGAAGCCCTGGAAGCCCTTGAAACTCACCTGACTACCGTGGGGGCGCGGCTGGCACTTAATCCACGGGTGCAGTTATCTGCCTTTTACCAGTATAACACCTTTGACAAACAGGGCCGGTGGAATATACGCGGTAGCTGGGAGTACCAGCCACTTTCTTTTCTTTACCTTGTTTTCAATGATACACGTATCGATGGGCTTGAAAACCCTTTCGAGGAGCAACAATTCATAGGAAAGGTCACTTTTTTGAAACAGTTTTAGTTGGCTGGTCCGTATGATCTAAGGCAATGTATGCCATGGGTTTGTTTTATTGAACCCGAAAAGTCAATAATAAGATGAAGAAAAAACTGCTTATCCTGTCAGACCTGTGGGCAGGGAAAGGTCTCAGTGGGTTGATTATTATGTGCCTTTACTGGAAAAGGTATTTAGGGGCTGCTGAGAAACCTTAAAAAGCAGGTTTTTATATCAAGGCAGGATACTTTGTCTCTATCCCTAACGCTTATCGTGCGTGCTACAATCAACAATCCTCTATCACTACCCTCCTTCCTCTTATTTGCCATTCCTCGCACACCTTTTGACGATTTTCACACAGCCCATTTGCCCTTTCCCTCACCACCTTTGCTGTTGTCTGGTTTCAACCCCGTAATGATTGAACCCCGAAGGCAATTGAAAGAGCCAATCATGGTCGGGACAGGAAGCCAATGGTTTCTTGTCCTTCATTGCCCGGTAATGACCCAACGGGAAAGTAGTTTTAAATGGATGAAATAAAAATATACATGAGAAGAATTAGCTACATAATGATTTTACTTGCTGCCGGCGTGTTTATGGCTTGTGGCGATGATGATGAGCCGGAGTTGAAGGAAAGAATTGATATCGACGATGCTGAACTGGTTTCCAATTCTATTACAATTGACAATGCCGTCAAGATGGAGGGTAATCCCCCAGCTCCTTCTTCGGATCCGGATGCACCATCACTTTACGATAATTCCAATGAAGATTTCGGTGCGGTGTCCGGGAAGTCATTTTATTTGGATCCGGATGTGAATCAGGGGCAGCCCGCAGGTATTTATTTCCAGGTAAAAGGCTCTAATGAATATTTTGATATCCCGTTGACTCCCGGTTCTTCAGGCGGAAGGTTTGGTTTGCGAAAGCCAAAATCCATATTGTTTAAAAATGCTAGAACAGATGAAAGTTACGTGATAGAGATCCAGATACCAGATAACCTGGAGCTAGGCGAGTTTTGTGCACTTTATTGTATTTACGATGAAGAAGAAAGGGTTAGTAACGTCGTGGAGATTTGTATTGAGGTCATTGAATTTGGTGGAGAAGGCAGTGAATTCTTTTCTCCTCAAACCTGGGAGCTTGTTTCCATTACGGATATTGAAGGTGGCCAGACTGAAATTGAGATACCGGGAGAAACATATGAAGAAACTTATGAAACATCATTGCCATGTGGTGACACTTTCCAAACGGTGGAAGTTACAGCTGCATACAGAACCAATTACCTGTATCTGACCTTTTCTGATAATGGGGCATATGAGTTAAAATCCGAAGAATATGAGAAATACCTCGACTGGGAAAATTCAACTTGCCAGAATGTAACATACAAGGAAGAAACGGAGCTTTATACTGAGACAGGCATTTGGACCTATGATAACGCAACCGAAACTTTGACAGTGGTAACGGAATATGTTGATGACTATGATGGAGAGACATACACTGATATCTTCAAGGTGCAGATGGAACTTGTAGATGATCAGCTGGTTATTACTTCTGAGGAAGACGACGAGATTTTCAAGATCACCTTGAAAAAGAAAGTGTGATCGTTGCAATTATAGATTATTTAAAGTTTTTATAAAAAACCCGGATCAGGACGATCCGGGTTTTTTTATTACTTCTTAGGTATTTAAAATCCGCTTCTATGATTCCTGTGAGCTGGCGGGAGTAGATAAGTCGGATTACACCGAAAAGAGTCTCCATACCCAGTTTGTGCAGGGTGGAATTGACAACGCTGTATCCGAATTGACTGAACGTGAAAACGATAAAGTTGATATTCTGGCGTTCAGCGTAGGTGGCGTCATTGCCTGGAAGTATGGGGTTGAAAGCAGGAGGATTGGATCATTGTATTGCGTGTCCTCAACAAGGTTACGTCATGAAAAGATCAGGCCGGAAGGAGAGATCGAACTTTACTTTGGCCATAGAGATGAGTACAGGCCGGACAATGAGTGGTTGAACGGAATGGATGTGAATTATGAAGTTATCAGTGATCAGGGGCACGGGATCTATATGGATCAGATGTTTGCAGAGAGTTTGAGCAGGCATATAATCGGAAAAACCGGACACGTTAGTATGGCTCCCTGACTGGTTGTTTTTCCGTTGCTTTTTTGGAGCTAACCTTCTGTACAATCTGCATCTGGCGAAAACTGAGTCCGAATTTTATTAGCTCTTTAAATCCTGTAGATTAGGGGACGATGAAGTTGGGATACTATTTTGTTTTAAGCTAATTGTGTATTGAAGAAAGTGGTGAAAGAACAAAAACCTTTGGTGAACTCAGACTATCTCCTGCAAAATTTCCCGGTAAGGGAGGATGGACCTATGCCGGGATTCCGGAAGTCTGTCAGAACAAAAACAATCCATTTGGCTGGGTTAAGGTCAAAGGCTTTATAGACGGATTTGAATTGAAACACTACAAACTTATGCCGATGGGCAACGGCAGGCTGTTCCTGCCAGTCAAGGCTGAAATACGAAAAAAGATCAACAAAGCGGAGGGCGACTACGTATCTATAGTACTTTTCCCGGATGACTCCTTGTTTGAGATCCCCGATGAAATTGTTGATTGCTTTACATATGAGGATGAAAGACTTTATGAAACCTTCCTGAATTTTACTGAAGGAGAACAAAAGGCCTGCATCGATTGGATCTACGAGGCGAAAACAGACCAGACCATGGCAAACCGGATCATGGAAATGATGGACCGGCTTAAGAAGAATTTGAGATTTTACGACAAAGAAGAAAAAGAATGAAACATTATATCACTGTCCTGACCTGTCTCTTTTTATTGTTGACCGTAGTTTGTGGTGCACAAACACGACAGGATTCGCTGGAGATCAGACGAGTGGCCCTGGATTACATCGAAGCTCAACATCATCTGAAACCCGAGTTGTTTGAACGTGCCGCTCATCCAAGAATGGTAAAGAGGACCTTTTGGATGGATAAACGCGCCAACAAGGAATATCTTCGTGAAACCTTCAAAGATGCCATGGTCCTGCTGTCGGAAACCTATAACCGGGAGGGAGATATGTTCCCTGATGATCCCCAAAAGGAGGTGATCATCCTCGATATATTTGACCGGACAGCATCCGTCAAGCTGATCGCTGATGAATGGATTGATTACATGCATATTGTTAAATTGAACGGCAAATGGCAGATCGTCAATGTACTTTGGCAGTTTAAGGACTCAGGCAGTCATTGAGAATATCAAACCGGGTCTGTGCCAGAGTGAAATGACCATGGCCATGTATACACCCATCACTGGAGAAACAGATAACACAAATTGAATCATGATTGAAAAGGAAACACTGACCTTCTTATCCAATTTAAAGGCAAATAACAACAGAGATTGGTTTACCGAACATAAAAAGGATTACCAGCGGGCAAAGGATAATTTTTTGGCTGTTACGGAGAAATTGATCCATGGACTCTCGGCCTTTGATGAGGACATAGCAGGGTCAAACCTTGATCCAAAAAAATGTGTCCTGCGTATCAATCGTGATATTCGTTTTTCAAAAGACAAGTCGCCTTATAAAACCAACTTCTTTTGCTTTATCAACAAACAAGGCAAGAAGAGCCCTTTTGGTGGTTACTACCTGAGTATCGACCCGGAAGAATCATTTCAGGGAGGAGGGATATACATGCCTGAAGCGCCCATTTTATACCGGATCCGGCAGGAGATCGATTATCAGTTCAGTGAATGGAGTGACCTTGTGACCAGTACTCAACTGGTCCGGCACTATGGGGAGGTGAAAACTCATGACAAGCTCGTCCGGCCGCCCAGAGGCTACAATGCCGAAAACCCTGCCATTGAATGGATCAAGTACAAGGGGTATTACACACAGAAGATGTTAGGCAAAAAAGAAATATTGAGTGATTCCTTTGTCAGAGACACCATGAAAGCTTTCAAAGCGCTTAAACCCCTTGTTGATTTTATCAACCGGTCCATAGAGTAGGATGAGCCTTGACACCCGTTCCAGGGATTGGAGTCCGTTGCTATATCTTTAATGACCGGGTAGGTCTATTTCTTCAAAACACGACACACATACGCATCTTGTCCCTGTAGTATTTTTAACCAGTACATCCCTGAAGGACAGGCAGTCAAATTGATGGTTCTGGTATCATTCAGCTTACCGGATATGATATCCCTGCCTATAGTATCTGATATAATGATCGTCCCCTGAAACGAAGCCTTCATCCGGGCCTGTAAAATTCATGGTGTACAATCCCTTACCACCCGTAGTGCTAAAATTGAAACGCCATTCGTTACCATCATAACGGTATATTCTCGCTGACCCGGTGATTATCCATCCTTCATTTTCTTTGGTAGAATGTGCCTCATTGAGGTTATTCCCGGCGATTACCGTATCGACTGCCCAGGTATTTCCGTCATATGATAATATATGTCCTTCAACCCGTCCTTTCCCGGCGGATTCAAAATCAATGTCATAAATGATCACACCGGAGGGTACGGGTAATTCGCTTTTTACCCATTGTCCATAGCCAAAACCTGCAAAAAGTACCAATGGCCCACTTAACGCGTGCTGACAGATTATTTTAAGCATCTTTTATTCATTTGATAAAACTGCAAGAACGGGAGCCTGAAATGAAAAATGAATTTTTTAACTCTACAGCATCTCTGCATCAGGCATGATTTTTCACTGCCCGGCTGGCAAGAGTTTGGGTATTGCTAATCCTTCCCTATGGCGGGACCTTTGGATCTTACCGAAAAGTTTTGAAAGATCGGCAAATCCGGTAGATTAGAGTAAGTAATTCTGAGCCGGCTGGATTTAGCGATACCTTATTAAAGGTCAGCAACAGGACCGTGGGAATATCCGGCAACAGGTCAATGATAAGATATTCAAATGGGACTGTTAAAGAATCTTTTAGGAAAAAAAGATGAGCCAATACTTTCCAATGAGGATTTTTGGCGTTGGTTTGAGGAAAACCAAAAGGATTTTTACAAGGTATTGAAAAAACAGGGAAATGTTGAACGGGATTTCTTTGACAGGCTTTCTCCAAAGCTTGAGCAACTGCGGGATGGATACTGGTTTTTGGCAGGGATGTATGATAAAGATACCGCTGAACTGGTACTGACGGTAGACGGACATATCAAAAACATAGCCTTTGTGGAGGAGCTGGTAGATTCGGCACCGCAGATCGACGGGTGGAGATTCACTGCCCTGAAACCGGCCCTGGACATTAATGATGTAAACATAAGAATGGGGGACCTGGAGTTTAATAAGGATAAGCTGGCTTTTTATTCCAATGACAGGCCTGATTACCCTGATGAGATCGATATAACGGTAGTGCATTCAGATTACCGGACGGATATCAGGGAACCGGTGATCAACGGGACCTATATTTTTCTGGATAACTATCTGGGTGAGCTGAATTCCGTCACCAGCGTTGACACTATACAGATCACAGGTAAAGATGATGCAGAAAAAGAACTTGCTCCTATCGAAAAACTCAGGGATTTTCTGATATGGAGACAGAAAGAGTTCGTCGAAAAATACGAAGGAACAAGGTATGATACTGAAAATGATAATTACCATTCCCTTGAGGCTACCTTAAATAACGGCATGCCCTTACTGGCCATAGTGAATTCCGCGTTGCTGGATTGGGATAGAAAGGCCTCTCATCCGTGGATACTGAGCATAGAAATAAAATACAACGGAAATGAAAATGGCATGCCCGATGAAGAGACGTACAGTTTAATGAATGAATTTGAGGACGGTCTTATGCTTGAGTTGAAGGATACAGACGGCTACCTGAATATCGGCCGGCAAACCGCGGACCATACAAGAGAGATATATTTTGCGTGTAAGGACTTCAGGTGGCCATCCAAAGTGCTGCATAAACATCAGCTGGAGTACAGGCACAGGCTTGATATCGGTTATGATATTTATAAGGACAAGTACTGGCAGTCTTTTGACCGGTTCCGGCCAGGAATTAACTAAACGCTTGAGGGTCATACCTGAATGTTTAAAAAAGCAGTCAATGGGGTTGGACCAAAATAAATGTAGTTCAATGCATTGTTTGTAAACACCAGGAGTTTGTGACTATGAACAGGGCAAATGAAAACCGGGACAAGCTTCGGAAGTGTGTTTATTAATTTGTATTTATTTATGGGATTTTTCAGTTTAATCCTGCCGGATGGAAGGTGAAGCAATGTTTTCCGGAACAGGCACTGTAGCCAGGGGATTAAGTTTACCATCATAAGGCGATGAATCAAAAAATCAAAATGAAAATACACCGACAAATTTACTTCGCAATGGTGATCCTGTTCTTGAATGGCTCTGCTGTACTGGGACAAAACAGCACAGAAGAAATGAATTCAAAAATGACCGGAACTTTCAGTTCAGAAAAATATGGTCTGCACGGTAAGTTAGTGGCAAAGGAAGGCAAGGGAAGTGAGCTGGCAGGCATATTGATCAAGGCATCTGAACTGGTTTCAACAGCGAAGGGGTGTCATTTATACATGGTGAGTATTGACGTCCTGAATGATGATGAAGTCTGGGTAACAGAAATCTGGGAAACCAGGGAAGATCATGAAAACTCCTTAAAAATACCAGAGGTCAGGGCACTTATATCAAAAGCGGTGCCGATACTTGAGGCACAACAGACAAAAGGACAGAAATTGAAGGTACTGGGGGGATATGGAGTAAAAGCTATCCATTAGTGGCTAAAGCTATGAAGGATTTCTTTGAAGACATATTTGAATACCATAACCATTTCAACCAGAAAATAGCTGACTTTCTGACGGAGCATGCCAGCGAAGTAAGCGAAAGAACAATTCCCCTGTTTTCGCATTCCATCAATGCTCACCAGATCTGGAATTCCAGAATACTTGGCACACAACCCCTGGGAGTGCATGAGGTACACTCACCGGAAAAGTGCGGCATTCTGGATAATACCAATTACAAAGACACACTAAAGATCCTGTCCGGATTTGATCTGGGCCTAAAGGTAAGTTACCAAAACTCCAAAGGACACAAATTTGAGAACTCAATACAGCAGATACTGTTTCATGTGGCCAATCATTTCACACATCATAAAGCACAGATCATTTCTGATATAAGGCAGAAAGGGCTGGAACCCATCGTGACGGATTACATATTCTACAAGCGGTAGAAGGTGATTTTGTTGCAGCTAAAAGAGAAGAGGAACAGTATTGGGTTAATACATAAAAGGTGGGGATCGCTGGGCTTATGAATATCAACGATCCCCTCGTTTAAGTAACATCAACAGAAGCTATCTTGAATTTTGTCAGGGAAAGGAAGGCCCACAATCGGTTACTGTAACTCCGGCGCCTGACCACAGCCCTGCTCCACAGCTGTTCACCGCCCTTACATCAATAGAATAGGCCCCCGGCGGCGCATAGAAATAATCAATAAAATTGAGGCTGGTCCCGTAATTTACGCCTGAACTGGGGGTCACTCTCCATTCATAGCTCGTGGCACCAGGCACAGGATCAACAAAAAACTCACTGTTGGCAAGGTCAAAGCTACAGATTGTATGATTGGTGCTTCCGTTAGGGTTTTCGTTTGTGCTTATCAGGCTGGGTCGGGGAGGCACGTTGTCTTTGGTAATCACCCTGATTTTGGAACAAACAGTAAGCCCTTGTTCTACTTCCAGCAATAATTGTCCGGAGGTAAATCCAGAAGTAAAATTTAGACGCACGGTACTGGAAGCGGAAGATCCTGAAATGGACAGGCCGGAACCCGATAATATGGACCAACTGAAAGACGGAGAACTGAAGCCGCTGTATGTTGCACGGTATACTTCGCTGGATGAACAGGTGGTAAAATCTCCGGTGATGTTACACTGTGTTTGCAAAACACGAACGGGTGGCGGAGTGCGCGGCCCCAAAGAGGCCGGATCATCTTCAATAAAAGAAGGTTCTTCTCCTATACAGGAAAATAACAAAACAATAAGCAAAGCATAGCAATGCCTAAAGTTGAAGCGGGGGTTTGAATTTTTCATAAAGTGCTTTTTTTTCATATCAAAATACTATCGTTTTTCAAAAAATTCAAGTTTATTTTTTCTTTATGGGGGTTATTTTATATCTGTGGATATTGTATCTGCTGATAATCAGGTTTTTAGTGGATAGAAAAAATTCAACAGGCTGGTATTTGAAAAGGGAGATTTAGCCTGCCTAAGAGAAACCAGTATGCTTATACGGAAACGTACCTTCAATCCTTTTTTCAGGATCAGGGTTTTCCCTGACTTTTTTATCAGGGAAAACCTCAGCCGGACCTGTGCTATGTGGATTGACAAGGCTGGGTAATAGCAAAAGGAGGCTTTAATGCATTATTTGACTCCTTTTGTCTAAGTGCTTCCCCCGATATGATCATTTAAGATTTACACTAACATGGAGGCCAACATTAATATCAATATTTGTTATACCATGATTTCTGAAAAAAAGAAAACTGATATAACAATGGATTTTGACCACGAAATAGCCTCACTTCATGACACACTGCAACTGTTTACCCGGAGACTGACCAAAGACCATGAAGTATCTCAGGACCTGGTACAGGAGACCATCCTGAAAGCTCTCACTTACAGAAACAAGTTCAGGCACAACACCAACCTGAAGGGATGGCTCTATACCATTATGCGAAATACATTTATCAACAACTATCGTAAATCAAAAAAGGTACGAACGGCGCCGGATGACAACAGCGAAACCCTGTTCCTTAACGTTCCTGATATTCATACCTTCAGCAGGCCCGATGGCAACTATGAGTACAACGACATAAACAGGTGCATCAATGAGGTTAAAGAGGAGTTTCTGATCCCCTTCAAAATGTATACCGAAGGTTACAAGTACCATGAAATAGCTGACGAACTGAACATCCCCATGGGTACCGTGAAAAACAGGATATTTCAGGCAAGGAGAGAGATACAGAAAAAACTGGTGGCCTACGCCTGTTGAATGGATATCCGGAGGAGATACATTGCTAAAATACAAGCGCCCCGTATTCAGATCCTTTACTGTAAAACTGCAACCCGGGAGTTTTAAAAGCCTCATAAAATCCGTTAGATTAGAGAGTAATCCAGGTAATCAACATAGAATAGTATGTTGATACCTTGTGCGACCACCTCTGATTCCGGATGAATGAAGAAACAGGCTCCTGTCAACTTTGAATTCCAGCAATATCTCAGGCAGGTAGTCAAATCGGAATTCAGCGATGCCGACCTGTTCGTGGCTACCGAGAACGACTTCAAAAAGGGACCGGGCATAACCTATCCCTATCGCAGTTATTTTTATGCCCTTGGCGTTATGCATGAAGATAAGTGCAGGTTGAAAGTGGGGATCAGGGAATTCGACATTTACCGGCAGTCTTTGACTATCGTGGGCCCTGGGATCGTGAGACTATGGATGGAAAATGACTGGCAGGTAAGAAACACTACGGTCTTTTTTAAACCGGAACTCTTCCAAAAGCCATTCTACAGTAATTTTCTCCGGGACTATCCGTTTTTCAGACCCGGGGCACAGCATGTACTTCACTTGTCAGATCATGCATATGCTCAGGTCAATGCCTTTTTGGAACTCCTGCAGCGACACAAAACGGACCGGAATATAGCTACAGGGCTCCTGTTTTCACTTCTGGAACTGGTACAGAAGCTCTATCCACAGCAGGCAGAAAATCGATCAGGTACGCGTAATCATGAAATTGTCCGTGCCTTTGACCAACTGCTCCACCAGCAATACCAAAGACATAAGGAGGTAAATTTCTATGCCAGTGAACTCCATATCACACCCCGGCACCTGTCCGATGTGTTAAAAAAAGAGACCGGGTCTACCGTCAAGCAATGCATAGAGGAATTTGTATTGTTTGAAGCTAAGAGCCTGCTGAAGCAAACGGAAATGACGATCAGGGAAATTGTATACTGGCTGGGGTATGATGATCCTTCCTATTTTACCAAACTCTTCAGAAACAAAGTAGGGATGACCCCACTGGGTTTTCGGAAAAATGGGTAGAATCAGAAAAAACTACCATTTATACCGCGTTTTGCTCTATCTCTCACGTACTTATTCCGCCCAACTTTGGATCATAATCATTTGCGAACCAAAAAAACAAGATTATGAAGACCGAAAATTTAAGGATCAATCAACTGTCTGATCAGGCGTATGAAAATTACCTGGCCTACCTGAAAGCCATGGATAACAAGGACGTGGAAAGCTACGGTACCTTCCTGGCGAATGACGTGGAAATGACCTTCAATAACGATCCGTTCGGAAAAGGAAAGGAAGTCATACTCAGTGGATTGGGCAAATACTGGCAAAGTTTTGCTTCCATTGAGCATGACCTTATCAACATCTACGGGTCGGACAGGAATTATGTACTGGAAGCAATGAACCACTACACACGGCATGACGGTAAAAGTGTAACCGTGAAGGCAGTGGCCTTTACCGACCTGAACGAGGAAGGAAAGGTCCGGTCGGTAAGGCTGTACATGGATACAACACCGGTATTTGCCTGAAAAATACAGGCTGAAAACCTTTAGTGACATGTGCCTTGGTGCGTGTCACTTCTTTTTTGGCTACTTTTAGTGGCGCCGGATCCAATCCCAAACATTTTCAGGGACTCAGTGTGTTCCCGTCTTTGCTATGTTTGAAAGCAACCAGGGGCAAATAACACCCGCCTGTGAAGGTCGCTGAAGAAAGGAACCGGGTTCATACGGGACTTGTACGGGTCTCCAAAAGACAGAAGGTTAATATGAAAGCATTCCTGAATGAAATACATAAGGTAAAAGATGAAATTCTGGGGGAATATATTTCTCATTGGACAGAATACACCGTGCCCAAAAGAACCATCATGACCGCACCGGGTGAGACGGAACGGTTCATGTATTATGTTCAGGAAGGCATTCAGAAATCTTATTACCTGAATGACGACAAACAGCATATCATTGCCTTTACCTATACGCCGTCTTTCAGTGGAATTCCTGAATCATTCCTGACTCAAACTCCCTCCAGGTACTTTCTGGAGACGATCACTGACAGCAGATTCCTGCGGCTGTCCTATGAAAAGCACCAGCAACTCATGCAGGAGCATAGGGAAATTGAAACTCTTTTCCGTAAAGCGCTTGAATTTTTTTTGATCGGAATGATCCAGCGGCATTATGAGCTAATGGCATTCAATATAGAAGCCCGCTTCAGGGCGTTTGTGACCAGAAGTCCGCATTTGCTCAATATGGTATCGCAAAAGGACCTGGCCTCATACCTCAGGATAGATTCGACCAATTTCAGTAAACTGCTGAACAATGTACACATCTGAGACCTTTCACACGGGAATCACGGCAGTATGTTTTCTTCCAGCATCTGGCGTATCACCTGTTTGACACCATCCTGTCCGCAAACTTTCCAGGTGATGCCGGCATTGTTCGACCTGATCGATACATCCTGCTGGAAAAAAGGACAACACTTTTTCTCCGCCACGATATAGCCGAACAGTTTTGGCAGCAGTTGCTCATCATCATCGAAAGAGAATAAATAACCGTCATCGGATTCCTTTACTTTCTTCACCCGGTAAAAGATCTCCTTTTTTAGTGCTTTTTTCCTTTCGGCCAGCTCCGGATCGGTGAGCAGGCAGGTCAGCTCCGTAGAGATTGATCCGGGTCTTCCACACGCCACTTATCTGCTCCGGATCACTGGACAAACCGCCCTTGCCAGGGTAGTAAAACAGTAAGACCTGCCAGCAAAGGAATGAAAATAAGTGTATCTGCTTCTTGATGGAAACTTTAAAGCGTTACTTTTATGATCTGAGTTGGGACAGGAATATTTAAACGAAAATTTTATCATCATTGTGATGAGCGAGTATGCGAGCGAAGAAGCAATCCCCTTCTTTGCGTTCTCTGACATGGAGATTGATTCTTCCTCTTCCGATAATAATCGGAATCGTCATCGCAATAACGATAAACAAGTGGTTATAGCACTGGATTTATCAGGATCATGTACATTACACCGAGAATAAATGTCAGAACAATTCCTTGAACATATTAACAGATTTGCCGAGGTCAGCGAACAGGACTTTCAGGAAATACTGACGTTCTTTGATCTACGTAGCTTTGCCAAAAAGGAGATGTTGGTTAAGGCAGGCACCAGATGCGATTTCAATTACTTTGTGCTGAACGGGTGCCTCCATATGTTTTTTATAACAGACAAGGGGACGGAACGAACCGTGCAGTTCGCCATCGAGAACTGGTGGATGTCAGATCATTTGGCATATCACAACCGGTCCAAAACGGATTTTTATATTCAGGCAGTGGAAGACACTCAGGTGCTTTCCATTACCCATGAGAGGCAGGAACAATTGTTGAATCGTTTTCCGCAGTTGGAAAAGTACTTCAGGATCATATACCAGATCTCCTACGGCGCCTCCCTGATGAAGATCCGGTTTATGTACGACTTTTCGAAGGAGGATATCTATTTCCATTTTATCGAGCACTATCCTGAATTTGCTCAACGGGTCCCTCAGTATTTGATTGCTTCCTTCCTGGGGCTGACACCGGAATATGTAAGCGAGATAAGAGCGAAAAAGCGTTCTTAAACCAGCTTAAGCATTTTCCGTATTGCCGCGGATAGCTTTGTATCATATCAAATAAGGAAGAAATGGAAAAAAGAATTCAAATTGACGTGGCCGAACCAGCTGCCTATGAAGCTATCTATGCCCTGGAAAATTATCTTAACCAAAGTCAGTTGAGCAAAACGCACAAGGAACTTATAAAATTAAGAACCTCACAACTGAACGGATGTGCCTTTTGTATAGACATGCATACCAGGGATGCCTTGAAAAACGGTGAAAGCCAGCAACGCCTGTTCCTGCTGAGTGTGTGGAAAGAAACCGATGTGTTCTCAGAAGAGGAAAAGGTCCTGCTGCAAATGGTCGAAGAGGTAACGATGATCCATGAAAAAGGGCTCACAGCAGAAACCTACCAGAAGGCTGTTGAAAGATTTGATGAGCATTATTTTTCGCAGATCATTATGGCCATTGTAACCATCAATGTCTGGAACAGAGTAGCCATAAGCACACATAAACCCCTTTTAAACTAACCGGAAGTAAAAAATATCGTAAAACCATGCTGGAGGCTTAGTCCTGTTTTGTCAAGTTAAGGTTTTACAAATCAGCTCAGCAATTTGAGAGTAGTCACTGGATACGGGTTGCCGGTTGCGGGTTTCTTTTAACTGGCAACCCGCGACCGGCTTCGTGGGAAACAAGCATGTAAATGAACTATTTGTAAAACAAACCTGACAAAGAAGGATTAAGTTATACCTTGTTAATTTGAGCCTTCCGGCTTATCTGTGTTTGTAACCATTGCATCTGTCCCAATAATGAACAGGGTAGGACATGAAACATATTATGATCTGAAACTTTGAAAATGAAAAATCTGATCCTCACTACCTTTTTTATAATGACCGGAACCGTAGCATTTTCACAGGCATTGAACAAAACGAAAGAGATAATGAATACACAGAGTTACCCCAAATCACTGGCTGACTACAATGATTTCAAAGATCTGGTAGCTGAAGTGGAGAGTCACAGAGCTGAACGGCTGATCAGCCTGGAAACCTTTCTGAAAATGAGTCAGGAAGAAAATGTGGTGATCCTGGATACCCGTTCCGACTTTCGCTATAACCGGAAGCATTTAAAAGGTGCCATCCATCTTGACTTTACGGATTTCACACAAACCAACCTTTGGGAGCTGATCCCGCCCGACCCAAACACCAGAATTTTGATTTATTGCAATAACAATTTTGACGGGGACCAAACTGACTTTGCTTCCAAAATATCAATACCCCAAAAAAATATGGAAACCCAGATCCTGTCGAACCGAAAACCCATCATGCTGGCCCTGAATATACCCACTTACATTAACCTCTATGGCTACGGCTACAGAAACATTTATGAGCTGGACGAATTGGTGAATGTAAATGATCCGCGAATAGAATTTGAAGGGACTGAAGTAAAGTGACCAGCACCGGTAGCTTTCAGGGTTTACACACCTCATCATATCCTGTGTTCATAGTATTGACCCCTTAGTGAACCGGAGATCCCGGGTGGTTAATGATAGTACCCGTAGGATTATTCAGTTTTACCGAAACCCTGAGTGATTTCTTTCGTAAACCTCTTAATTTTTTCACCCATACTACTACCTGAATGATCCAGAAAGAATTTGCCGAAAAGGCCCGTGGTATCTTACATGAAGATCCTTTTGTAACCGGCCTCGCCGTAGGCGGATCGTGGCTGACCGATGAAATGGATGAGTTTTCAGACCTTGACCTGATCCTGGTTACCGGGGAAAAGATCTCGGATAACAAGTCGGAAATGCTGAACTATGCCGGGCGATTGGGAAAGCTTTTAACAGGTTTCACCGGTGAACATGTAGGTGAGCCAAGGGTACTTATTTGTTTGTATGATGATCCGCTGCTACATGTGGATATTAAATTCCTCACTATCGATGAATTCGGCCACAGGGTGGAAGACCCTTATATACTGTTCGACCGGGAAGATCAGCTCAGGCAGGTATTGGCGAAAACGACTGCAGGTTTTCCGCATCCGGATTACCAGTGGATAGAGGACCGGTTCTGGATATGGGTACATTACGTACTGCTAAAGATAGGACGCGGAGAATACATGGAAGCAGTGGACTTCTTTGGTTTCCTGAGAATGGTGGTTTTCGGACCTTTGCTTCACATAAAAAACGGGAATCAGCCACGCGGTGTCAGAAAAGTGGAAACCATGTTGGACAAAGATGATTTTCAGCGAATAAGGTCGACCGTTCCTGCTTATGAGAAACACTCTGTGCTGGAGGCGTTGAAGAATTCAGTTGAGCTGTACAGAAGCCTGCGGTCTGTCCTGTACACGGATCATGTGGTGTTGAGAACGGAGACCGAAAAAAAGGTGATGGATTACATGATTAAGATTGAAAATGGTTAGACTTAGACTGTCGTTAGCCAGTAGCGGACCAGTGATACCACGGAACAGCATTAAAAATGAGCTTAAAAATATTGATCACCGGCAGTAGCGGACACCTGGGAGAAGCGATCATCCGTAAATTAAAAGACACTCAATACAGCTACATAGGTGCAGACCTCAACCCATCACCATTTACTACGCATGTGGGCTCCATAGTTGACCGTGGATTTGTCCGGGAAGCAGTAAAGGAAGCTGACTACATCATTCATACCGCTACCCTGCATAAACCCCATGTGGCCACGCATACACCTCAGGATTTTGTTGATACCAATATAACGGGCACACTAAATTTACTGGAAGAAGCCCTCCTGTCTGGCAGAGTAAAGGCTTTCATCTTTACAAGTACCACCAGTACATTCGGTGATGCGCTTACTCCACCACGTGGTGAACCGGCTGTTTGGGTGACGGAACAGACACGGTCCGTTCCCAGAAACATTTACGGCGTTACGAAAAACGCTGCGGAGGATCTCTGTCAGTTATTTTATCGCAATCACAAGCTGCCCTGTCTGATACTGAAAACGTCCCGTTTCTTTCCTGAAGAGGATGACAATAAGCAGGTGAGACAAGCCTATAACGACCTGAACATGAAAGCCAATGAGTATCTGAACAGAAGGGTAGACGTTGAGGATGCCGTGTCTGCACACATGCTGGCCATTGAAAAAGCAGAAAAGATAGGATTTGGGAAATACATCATCAGCGCTACGTCACCCTTCAGCAGGGAGGATCTGGCCGGTCTGAATTCCGACGCCGTTTCGGTGGTCCGGCGGTTGTACCCTGGGTTTGAGAGGCTGTACAGGAACAGGGATTGGAAAATGCTGCCACAGATAGACAGGGTATATGTGAATGAAAAGGCGATGAAGGAGCTGGGATGGAACCCAATGTATGATTTCGGGTATGTGCTGGACTGCCTGGAAAGGGGAGAAGACTTTTGCAGTGCACTATCATTAAAAATAGGGTCCAAAGGATATCACCATCAGGAGTTTGATGAGGGGCCGTATCCTGTAACCGATCACTGAATCAAAATAAGCAGATGAGCAGAAAACTCAGAGCGCACCTTGAGAAGATCACACCTCTGTCGGATGATGAGTTTGAATACGTCCGGTCACATTTCACCACCAGGGAGATTAAAAAGTGTCAGTTTTTGGTTCAGGAAGGAAATTATGTTTTCAAAAAGCCACGCAAATCTGATAGATTAGGAATGAAATACACATCCATTAAAGGTTCCTGGCCTTGTTTACTGATTGCAGGCCAGGACATCGATGGAAAAATTGCAGAATAATGATCTTCCTGGCCGGAATCACAATAGCCATATTCCTTGAGTTCCTGCTGCTCAGTAAAAAAGACAAGACCAATCCGGACAAGGTTTTGACAATATGGATGTTTTTGATCGCGGTCCATATGTTTCTCTACTATATGGAGCTCAGGGGGATTGCCTATGAATATCCCTTTTTACTTGGTATTGCATTGCCTCTTCCTCTTCTTCAGGGTGTTTTTCTTTATTTCTATGTGGGTTCCATGACTGGCCTGCTCCCCCCGGAAAAATGGATATCCGGATTCCACTTTCTACCCACTATGATCAGCTACCTGTATTTAATTCCCTTTTTCAGAAGAGCTGCCGAAGAAAAAATTTGGGTATATCAAAATGACGGCGCCGGCTACGAAACTTTTATTACTGTACTGAACTACAGCGCTATGCTGTTGGGTATTATTTATGTGCTATGGTCGCTTGTTCTGCTGAGGAGATACAAAAGGAAAATCCTTGAAAGGTTTTCAGACATCGGGCAGATCAACCTTCGGTGGTTGATGCTTCTGACTACAGGCATGGGACTAATCTGGCTTATTGTGATCTTTGAAGAAGGAAACGATCTTACTTTTATGGGAGTAAGCGTCTTTGTCTTTCTGATAGCTTTCTTTGGCATAAGGCAGACCAGGATCTTCGAAGCAAAGTACAGACCCGATAATACAGTCAAAATTCAGGAGAAGTATGCAAAATCCGGCCTAAGGGATGGTACTTCCCTGAAAATATACAATAGATTGATTCATCTGATGCGCTCGGAACAGTTGTATAAAAATGGCGAACTGTCGGTAGGTGACCTGGCTGAAAAGCTTGAAGTTCACCCCAACCACCTTTCACAGGTGATCAACCAGCAGGAAGGCAGAAACTTTTATGACTTTGTGAATAATTATCGCGTCGAAGAATTTAAAAATCTGATTTCCGATCCCAAAAATCAACATCTGACATTGCTTTCACTGGCTTATGAATGTGGGTTTAACTCAAAGTCTGCATTTAACCGCTATTTCAAGAAGGCTACAGGGCAAACGCCCTCAGAATATTTTGTTTCGATTTCCTCGAATTAGCCATTCATTTGGAGTGTCACCTTACAAGGGCGGACCACTGGTTTGGTGCCGCCTTTCAGGGAGAAGCGCATTCAGCTCCAAATGAACACATGTTTGTATCAAAAATTTTCAATCACAAAAGATTTACAAACATGAAGTATCAAATCTTATTACCCGCAACTATGATCGTGATCATGGCCTCCGCTATGTCATGCGAAACTCATGAGCTTGACGAACCCGGCCGGTTGGTACCGCTGACTGTGGATCAGGACCCATCCCTGCCATCTATTTTTGTAAACGGAACACAATTGCATGCTGAAAGCTTTGGCCATCCTGACAGCGCGATGGTTGTTTTCCTGCATGGTGGCCCTGGTGCAGATTACCGTAACGGTTTTAATGTAAGCAGGTTGGCAGACGAAGGTTATCACATTGTATTCTATGATCAAAGGGGATCAGGTCTGTCCCAACGATATAGTCGGGATATCTACACCTTAGACCTTATGTTTGATGATCTCACTGCGGTGATCGGGCATTACCGTACATCACCGGATCAGAAAGTGTTCTTATTCGGTCATTCATGGGGAGCCATACTGGCTGCTGGCTATATCAACAAATATCCTGAACGTATTAACGGGGCCATCTTCGCCGAGGCTGGAGGCTTCTCTTCCGATGAACTGGAAGCATACGATGAATCAAGCCGAAAGATCTCGCTATTCTCAGAAGCTACAAATGATGTACTGTATTATGATCAGTTCCTGACCAGCAAAGAGCACGAAGCTCTGGACTATAAATTGGCTCTTGCCTCACCGTTTACCTATGCCGACGGAAATGATGAAGGTATAGAGGGATTTTCTCCGTTCTGGAGGCAGGGCGCTGTGGTGCTCTACAGCTTGTCAGATATTGCGGCTGACGAAGGTTATGATTTTACCGAAAACCTGGGCCGGTACACCAGGAAAGTCTTGTTTTTATATGGAGAATTGAATACTTCCTACGGATTGGATTTTGCACAGA
>LYSV01000138.1 GCA_001657315.1 Flammeovirgaceae bacterium BBD 1991-12
TCATTTGATATCTTTGATATAATGGTCAGGCAACTATTCATTCCATCTTTTTTCCTTGCTTTGCTGCTTTCCGGATGTGCCCGACATTCGCAGGAGAAGCCTAATATTATCCTCATTGTGATTGACGATCTTGGCTATGCTGATCTAGGTTTTTTACCCCATGCAGCACCTGATGTCAACACACCCAATATAGACAGGATAGCCTCCCGTTCCGTCTTTTTCTCACGGGCTTATGCTACATCACCGATATGCAGTCCCTCCAGAGCGGGTCTCATCACAGGTAAATATCAGCAGCGCTGGGGAAATTACTGGTACGGGGAGGGAGGCCTTCCCGAAAGTGAGAAAAAGCTGCCGCAACTACTGGCCCAGCAAGGTTACTACACGGCCAAAATAGGAAAAACCCATATGAATGGCGGACCAGTGGAGCACCCGCTTGACCATGGCTTCCGGTATTTCATGGGTTTCATAGACCACACGTGGGATTATCTGAGGCTCAGCGAAAAGGACGTGAAAGCCTATGGAGCCAAAAATGCGAGACAGGCGCATATAGGCCCATTAATGAAGAACAGGGAAAAGGTATCCTTTGAACAGGACTACACCACAGATATTTTTTCAGGTGAGGCTGTCAGGATCATAGAAGATCAGGACCAGCCGTTCTTTATCCATCTTTCCTACAACGCTGTACATCACCCTACCTATGTGGGTCACCCGGCGTACCTCGAAAAACATGCCCTCAAACAGTTTCCTTTCTGGGATCCGGAACAGGAGACCTACGGGCAGTGGCACAGAAAATGGGGGCACCTCGGAGAGGTGGACCCGGATGGGAGAAAACGCTATCTGCTGCAATTGAATGTACTGGATGACGGTATTGGCGCGATCTGGCAGGCACTGGAGAAGTCGGGGAAATCGGAAAATACCATCATAGTGCTGGTTTCCGACAACGGCGGGACCATTAACACCTATGCAAATAACCAACCCCTGAGCGGTTATAAATATATGTTTGGTGAAGGGGGGATCAGAGTACCCATGATGTGGTATATTCCGTGGATAGAAGCACGTCAGCAGGAAAATGGGCAGCTGGTCTCAGCCATGGACGTCATGCCTACACTACTCGGGCTGGCAGGTGCCGAAATACCCGGTGATCTTGATGGCAGAAGCTTGCTAAAGGTACTGGGGCAGAAAACGGCTGTACATGACCGGCTTTTCTGGTCAAATGGTCGTGACCAATGGGTGGCGATGGACCATAACTGGAAGCTGGCCCACAATACCGGATGGGCCCACTTAAACTACAAAACAGAGCAGGAGCGTCAGTTCAGAGCTGATCCTTATCATTACGGTGGAGGCATACAGCTCTATGATCTTGAAACAGATAAAGCCGAGAACATGAATGTGGCGGCTCAATATCCTGAGATTGTAGCGGCACTCACCGATGATTACTGGCAGTGGAAAGACGGCATGTCCGACCCCAGAACGGGCAATGGTGAGTTAAAACCTGTGGCGGGAGGGTATCCGGGGAGGAATACGTTACCGGAAGGAATAATCAATGCCTACAGCAATGGTTCACAGATCAACCACTACGCTGCCCGTATGTTTGATGGAGATCCTGATACCTGGTGGCAAAGTAAGCAGGGAAATGATGCCGCTATACCTCCGTACTTCATTGTGACCGTACTGGATCAGAAACGTGTCATCCAGGGGCTTCGGCTTTTGCCTAAAGAGAGTAAAAAAACCTCAGCCATAAAGAGCTATAGCTGCTATACTTCCGAAAACGGTACGGAATGGCAATTGATCATACAAGGTTCATTTGAAAACAATGCACTTCAGAAACAGATTACATTTCCGAAAAAGGTGAAAACATCGTTTCTTGGATTTCAAATGGATACATTGTACGACGGCCCCGCAACTACAGCTTTGTGTGAGCTGGAGTGGTATGGAGAATAAATGTGATCCATATTAGGATAAAAACAGCATGATTTACTACGAAAGTTTAAAGATCAGTCTTGTGCTGATGTGGATCGCCTTTGGGACACCCGCACAAAACAGGATCTTCCTTTCCGGCTCAGATGCAGCCCATGCAGAGCTCTGGGATTTCATGATCTCGACAGGACGAAACAGCGGATACTGGACCAAAATACCGGTGCCGTCCAATTGGGAGCTGCAGGGCTTTGGCTACTATACTTATGGTAAGGATCACAAGAGGCATCACGAAGATCCCGAAATAGGATACTATAAAAAGGACTTCTTTGTGGAGAATATATCCGGCAGGCGCTACCGGCTCACCTTTGAGGGTGTGATGACGGACACCTATGTCAAAATAAATGGTAAAAAGGTCCGCGCTGTTCATCAGGGAGGATTCACCCGGTTCCATTATGAAATAACCGACCTGATCCGGGAAGGCAAGAATACCCTTGAGGTGGAGGTGCACAAATCTTCCGCTCATGCCAGTGTACAGAAGTCTGAAAGAAATGCAGACTACTGGCTGTTTGGAGGAATATACCGCCCGGTGTATATCGATGTACTACCCATGGAATATATTGAACGTGTGGCCATTGATGCAAAAATGGATGGCACTTTTCATGCCGATGTGTATGCCAATGGTATCTTGGAGGATGTGCAGATAGAGGCCCGGGTACTTTCCTCCGATGACAGGACCGTAGACAAGCCCCTGAATGCTGTTGCCGGCAGGGGAGATACTGTGGTTGCCATAAGTGGCAGCTTTTCAGGCATCAGACCATGGTCACATGAATACCCCCACTTATACAAATTGGTAGTGGACCTGAAAAAGGACGGTAGGGTGGTGCACTCCTATTCACAAAAATTTGGCTTCCGAACGTTTGAGGTGCGCGACCATGACGGTTTCTACCTGAATGGCAGACGTATTTTACTCAAAGGAGCCAACATGCATAGTTTTCGGCCAGGCAGTGGAAGGGCGCTTTCCCGCAGGGACATCGAGGAAAACTTCCGATTGCTCAAAGAATTGAATTTTAATTGTGTGCGTCCATGTCACTATCCGCCTGATCCTTGGTTTTTTGATCTTTGTGATTCTTTGGGGCTGCTGGCTATGGATGAACTGCCCGGATGGCATGCTCCCTTACAAACGGATATTGGGGCGAAGCTGGTAAAAGAATTGGTCATTCGTGATGTAAATCATCCGAGTATTATTCTTTGGGGAAATGGGAACCACGTATCACATAATCCCGAGCTGGATGAGCATTTTTTCAAATGGGATATTCAGAAACGCCGCCCACTGAAAAATGCGGCCAAAAAAGAGGATGTCTTTAAAAACTACAGTCCTTCCTTTGATATTGTCGATACACGTTTTTACCCTTCCTACGACAATCTGATCGACCGTTTGAACGGTGAGCACATCGTTTTGCCCAATGAAGCGCTTCATGCGCTCTATGACGGGGGAGGAGCTGCTGGCCTCAAAGATTACTGGGATGCCTTTAAAGCCTCAAAGGTAGGGGGAGGGTTGATGATATGGGCATTGTTTGATGAATGTGTGATACGTTCGGATGAAGGCTTCCGGCTGGATTGTCAGCAAAACAAGGCACCTGACGGCCTTGTAGGGCCACATGGAGAAAAAGAAGGCAGCTATTACGCCGTTAGAGAAATATGGTCACCCGTCCAGGTAGACTCATTGGTATTGGATACTAATTTTGATGGTACACTAGGCATCCACAATGATTTTGCCTTTGTGAACCTGAAAGAGTGCCGGTTTGAGAGTAGTTTGGTCAATTTTACAGGACCCAATGCGGCGGCCACCGGGCATCAGGACCACCGGATTTCCATGACAGTGGATGATGTGCCTGCGGGAGAAAGAGGGGAAATAAAGATCAACCTTCCTCACAACTGGAACAGCTATGATGCTCTTCGGCTTACCGCATGGGATAATCAGGGATACAAGGTGAATACTTGGACCTGGCCGATAGATATGCGTACCGGTCTGGCCTCCCGGTTTGTGGGTACACTGAAGAAACAACTCATTCAGGATGCCGATAACCCATTTTTGGTAAAGGCCGGAAATGTCCGTTTCAGATTTGATGAGGCAACAGGAACTCTGTTGGATGTGAAGGTGGGCAGTAAAAAGTTTCCGATAGGCGCAACACCCTTTTTGGTTTACAAAGCAGAGGAGAGCTCTTCGTTGGCCGCAACATCCAAGGGCAGCGTGAATGCCCGGAAAAACGGGGATGCCATAGTAGTGGAAAGTCATCATATCAACGGTTTTGACCACCTTACATGGACAGTCAGGCCGGAAGGATACCTCACCCTGGATTATGCCTATACACTGCCGGAAGGAGAGTATTATTATGCTGGTGTAGGACTACGGGTAAATGATGGAAGTATTCAGGGGAAGAGATGGCTGGGAGAGGGACCTGCAAGGATATGGAAAAACCGGACTGAAGGGGGCATATTGAACGTCTGGGATCAACGGAGGAAAGTGAACATCCCTGGACAGGCTTATGACCCTCCCGCATTCGAGGGTTGTTTCGCGCCTTGGTACTGGAGTATATTCATGCTAGCTGACCGTCATACCCTGGGGCTTTCTACAGATTCCAATGAACTTATACTTGGTGTATCCACACCGGTAAATGGAGATGATCCAAAATTTGCCGTTTGGCAATATCCGCAGGAGGAGGGGATATATTTATTCAATTATATCTCTCCCGTAGGGGCGAAATGGCGGGACTCCCGTGAGTCCGGCCCCTCCGGCCAGCTTAACCTGATAGATAAATCCTGTACCGGCTCAGTGAATCTGTATTTCGATTGGAATCAGGCTGATCTGAATACAGAAAAATTCGGGATTGAGATTGAATAAATGGAGATTCTCAGACAATTTGCAACGAAAACAGGATCACAAAACATGGAAATCAGGAAATCAATCTGTATTGCAATCTTCCTCACCCTTTGTTTCAGTAGCTGCCGGCAGGCAGAAGACACAGCTCAAAATGTTACCCGGCGGCCTAACGTGTTGTTCATCCTGGCCGATGATCTCGGTTATCATGACCTGAGCTATACCGGAAGCCGGTATTATGAAACTCCGAACATCGACAGAATTGCCCGTGAGGGAGTATCATTCACTCAGGGGTATGCCACCTGCCAGGTATGCAGTCCGTCCCGGGCAAGTATAATGACCGGCCAGTTTACGGCCCGGCATGGTATCACCGACTGGATAGGAGCAAAAACAGGGGTGGAATGGAGAGAAAAGAAGAGGTATAGTAAACTCCTGCCCGCTGATTATGTCCATAGCCTTCCGGCTGAACATGAAACCCTGGCCGAGGCTTTGAAAAAGGAAGGCTACAAGACTTTTTTTGCCGGCAAATGGCACCTGGGAGGTGAGGGTTCCCACCCGGAAGATCATGGTTTTGATATCAACATAGGAGGTTGGGATGTAGGGAGCCCAAAGGGCGGTTATTTTGCTCCCTATGATAATCCAAAACTTAAGCAGGGAGACCCCGGTGAAAACCTTAGCCTGCGGTTGGCCGGAGAAACGTTGGAGTTTATAAAAAACCACAGGGACTCCTCCTTTTTTGCCTTCCTGTCGTTCTATGCGGTGCATTCCCCTCTCGAGACCAGTAAGGATAAATGGGAAAAATACCGGGCGAGGGCCGTGGAATCAGGTTTGGCTGAAAAAGGTTATGCGATGGAACGGGAGCTACCCATACGCCGCACCCAGGACAATCCCGTATATGCCGGACTGGTGGAAACCATGGACGATGCGGTAGGCATAGTGCTTGGCGGCCTTGAGGAACTGGGGCTGTCGGAAAACACCATTGTCATCTTCACCTCAGACAACGGGGGTGTCGCTTCCGGAGATGGCTTCGCCACTTCCAACCTCCCCCTGAGAGGCGGCAAGGGCTATCAATGGGAGGGAGGCATCCGTGAACCTTATTTCATCCGTGTCCCCTGGCTCGAAAGTAACACAAAAGAGATCACCGTGCCGGCTACCGGAGCGGACTTTTACCCAACCATACTGGAGCTAACTGGTATTGCACCCAATCCTTCACAACACGTTGATGGTATGAGTCTCGTGCCACTGCTGCATGGCAGTGAAGTGGCGGAAAGGCCTCTTTTCTGGCACTACCCGCATTATGGCAATCAGGGAGGGGAACCCTCCTCCATCATCAGGCTTGGCCAATGGAAGCTCATTCACTACTGGGAAGATGGCCGGCAGGAGCTTTATGATCTGGGATCAGATCCCGGAGAACAGGCTGACCTCTCAGCTCAACAGCCCGAAATAGCGCAGCAACTGAGCGACCGGTTGCAGACATGGCTTAACGATATGGAGGCTAAAAAACCCATTCCGGACCCGTTATATGATGAAGAGCTTTATCTCAGGCGCCGGGCCCGGCTGGAGAATGAAGTGTGGCCCGGATTAGAGGAACGGCGCATGAAGCAACTGCAGCCGGATTGGCAACCGAACGAGGACTGGTGGGGAAGCGAGGTAAATGAATGAGAGGGGACTTTTTTGTGCTTGTATTTAAAAGATGGAAGGAGGTTTTTCCTCCCTCCATCCGGTCAGCCAGGCCCCTGTGTTAGCCTGCTAATGGTTTTTATTCCCGTTTCACTACCTTCAAATTAACAGGAATGTCGTTTTCGGGAATGAAGTGAAGCATATAAATACCGGCTCTGAGCTTACCCGATATATTGAGCTCCCTTCGTCCCGCGCGGATCCTCTCACGGTGAAATAGTAGGCCATTCATATCCCTCAGTTCCACTCTGCCACTGCCCAGGTCGTTTGGAACGGAAATGTTTAAAACATTATCAAAGGGATTGGGAAAAACCGTAATAACTCCTGTGCTTGTATTTTCATTTTGTTCCAGAAGGTTCACATCGAGTTGATCAGGCTCTGCACCCCACGCGAGTATATCATTTTGGTAAAGGGCCACCTTATCATTTTTCTGCCATACATAGGTGGGCAGGAAGGAATGGTCATCATTTTCATCAAAGGCGGTCCAGTCATTTTTTGCCACTCGCAGCATGATGAAACCCGAATCGGCCCCCGCCGCCAGGACCCCGGCCCCTTCGTCGAAGGTAAGCTCGAAATAGGTGTCCGCTCCCAGCCGGGCCGGATCAACCGCTGTAAAGGCGGATTGAATATGCTGTTTGCCTATCCGGGCGTAATCGATGAAAAGATTCAGGGGAGCAGGATCTTCAACGGTAAACCAGTAGCGTAATTTGATGTCCTGGTAGGGGATATCCACTTCACTTTCGTTAATGATGCGGAAGAAAAGGATCAGTTGATTATCCTGCGCGCTGCCTCCGTTGCGGGATTCCACGGAAATCTCGTCAGTCGGGCTGCCTATGCTTTTGTTTATGGTCAACATATTGGAAGGATAAAAACTTTCCGCATTGGCATTCCTTGCTTTTACGATATAATAATGCTGTCCCTGACGATTATTGGTGGTATCTGTAAATGAGGTGCCGTTAATTCCGTCGGCTACCAGGCGGTAATTGGCCCACGGTGTACGGCTTCGGAATATCTCGTAGGCAGCATTGTAGGAAGAATCGGATTCGGTCCATTGTAGTGATACCTCTCCGTTGGAGTTTTCGGAGCCCCTAAGGTCGTGGGGAGCGAAAGGGATCTCGGCTTTGGGTGTAGCTTCCAGTATATTGGACCATCTGCTGGTGCCTTCGCCATTGTAGGCGACCACTCTGAAATAATAAGGAACGTCATTTGTAAGGTCTTTTACAGTAAAACCTGAGGCATTACGGGCATCGGCTTCCTGATCCGGGGACCATTTACGGGTGCCGTAAAGGATCCGGTACCCGGAGGCATAGGGTACACTTTCCCAAAGCAGGGTTACACGTCTGTTCCTTTCATGGCTCTTTACCAATACCGGGGCACCGGGTCTTCTTACTTTTACATCGATCGGCTTTGACAGCGGACCTTCTCCTGATGTGTTGAAGGCCGCGACAGCCACATAGGTAACCTGATATTTGGGGAGGGTTAGCGTATGGCTGGTATTGTCTGCTCCTTCAATAGTCACGGATTGGTTTAATTGTGAGGGTGCCGGACCGTAGTAAAGGGTGTACCCCTCTGCATTATCCCGCTTCCACCATTTCAGATCTACACCACCCATCGATACCTCGGCTTTGAATATACGCGACGCCAGCGGGATTTTCATACCCGAGTCCCATTCCAGCCGGCAGACGCTGTAGCCGGGAATAGTCACTACTCCACCGGTGAGATCAACTGTATCCCTCACGGGCCCAAAGCCTTCCTTTGCCAGGGGGTTGGCACTGCTCACGATCACTCTGGTCACGCTGGCAGGCAGATTCAGCCCCTGGAGAGTGATGTTATGGGGGATGTCAGATTTGTTGGTCAGCAGGATATAATCCTTGTCATAGACGCCCCGGTAGCTGTTGGCATAGATAGCAGGGATATTGTCTACCTGGCTGTTGGGATGCTCGGCGGGTACAATTTCTCCTCCCGTCACCTGTGTATCCCAGCTAAAGTCACTCCGGTTCAAAGCCTGGGCAGCGGCAAGGATAGCGCTCCCGGCCGGTACGATCTTAAAACCATAATTAATGGTATCAGCATCCAGTTCAATGTCACCATTGAATGCGGCTTCCAGGAGGCTGTTATGGTTAAAATCAGGGTCAATTACATTGACGTTAAAAACGTGCAGGCCAAGGTGCAGGGCATTGGGGAAAGCAGTATTGCGCATAAGATATTCTGCATTGTAAAGCCCGCTGTAGAAGGTTCCGCCCAGTGTGTTGTTGAATACATTGTACTCGGTAACAATGTAGGGCATATCTGTTCCAAAACTGTTTCTCACCTTCATAGGCGCATCAGTGCCACCGATCTGTAACCCGGCATTTCCATTTCTGATCGCCAGGTCGTCCGGAGGGTTGCTGTTGTTAAATGCAGCGTAGGAGTGCATGGAATACACGTCCCAGAAACGAGGTGTAAAGTCACGTACCTGTCTGGAGAAACCCCCTTCAATATCTACTCCCCAACTGGCGCTGGGCGCAGTTAAGGCTCCCGGATAATTCAGTTTGATCGCATCACTGATAGGATTCATTTTGGCTGCGTAATCCGTGCCACCATTGTAGAAATAATGATTACGACCGGGTGTAAAGAAGAAGGGCTCATTGTTGAGCTGCCAGTGCTCCACTTCTATGTGGTTGTCCCTGCAGAATTTGGCAAAAAGACCGGCCTCTTCAGGATCACCCATGAAACCGGGCCAGGTAACGATCAGCTTACCACCTGCTTCACCGAGCGCCTGGTACAGGTCATAGACGAGTTGAGGACCCTTGGCTTCCACCCTGCGGTAGGCCGTCACCTGATTCGGCACCTTACGGAACTGATCGATCCATTCCAGCTCATAGGTGCCGGTATTCATGTTGAAAGGATCTGAAATGGTTCCTGAGAGATACCGCATCCATCCGGTTTTACCGGCTTTGAGGGCATCGACAAACTCGGGGTTGCGGTAGCTCCACGCCTGATCCACACTACGATTGTTATACCCAAAGATACCTTCTTCAATGTCATGCCCGCTTTGGGTATTGATGATCACGGTAGCTTCCGCGTGGATACGGCTGTTCAGGAAGGTCTCAACGGCAGCCTGCAGAAGCGCTTCACTTTGATCCGTGCTTGCCTGATCTGCATTTCCATCGATAAAAGCATCAATAGCATCTGTTATGGCGTCCTGTAAAAGGGACTTGGCATTAGCAGGAAAATCTCCCGGAGTCGTACCGGCAGATGACGCGGCCAATACTGTGGAAGCATCCACAATTTTTTGACGCAGATAGAATTTATTGACAGGGCCGATCAAAAGATCGTCTAAAAAAATATTGCCTACATCAAACATAAAGGGCACTGAAATTTCCAGATCCGTGAGGTCGTCAGTGGCTAAAAGCAGAGGTACGTTCTGCGCTGCGGCAGTGGTCTGCCGGTTTACTTCTGCGCTTATCAGATCAGCTTCCGTGTCTATTTTAAGCACTATCTGATGATCGACATTTCTGGGTACATTGTTTTCAGAGATCAGATTAACCGTTGTTGTGGGGCTGCCTGATCCATCTACGGCAGTTACCAATTCGATCCCCTGGTTAAAACGGATCTGAGCTATAGTGTCGCCAACACCGTTTTTAATGAGTACAGGTACGTTGATGGAATTTCTTTCGGAATTAAAAATAAAGCCGATAGAGACTGTGCCTGTAGCAGGACCGAAAGTACGACGTGCCACTGCAACAGGCTGTCCCGGGTCATAAAACAGGGTGAGACGATCCTCCTGTATAAATACTCTTCCTGTGGTATTGAGTTCACTCCACCCGGCGGGAAGGTTGGTGCCAAAAAAATCATCAAAAACGAAAAAGTTCTCAGGTTGCGGAGTGACCCCCACGCCGCTTACCAGTATCCTCGCGGTGACCACTTCCTGCCCCTCAATAACGATGGTTTTTTCAAAAGTGCCGGGTACGACAGGGCGAAAACGGACCAGTACGGTCGTCTCAATAGTCCCGCTTAGATCAGGAGTGAGCTGGAGAGGAGCTGACTGAAAAACGCCGGTGCCTGCCAGGGCGATCTCAAAACCGTCTTCCGTAGAGACACTTACAGGGCCGGAGAGGCCTGTGTAGGTCACCCTGAAAGACTGGGGAGCGGAAGCCTGACCTGAATTTATGCTGCCAAAAGGATCCAACACGGGTACACTGAGGAATTGCTGAGGGGTATAGGCGTAAAGGTTGCTGCCAAAGCCTGTATTTCCAGTGGTGAAGAAAATACGGCCATCACTTAAAACTATGGGTTTTGGCGACCCGGGATTACTTCCCCCCGTACCTTCATTGATATCTGACACTAGGAATACGTCATTACCATCCGTGGCAAACAGCTCCCTGCCCGTTTGTCCGAAAGGAGATCCACTGGTAGTCTGGGCGGCAAAATAGGCGAAGCCTTCCGTAAAAGCGAAGAACTCCGGACCGGAACCTCCACCGCCAGGGAAAAGGTCGGTAATCTGACGGGTGCCTGCTGCAGTGCCATCGGAGATCCATGGTTCGTTGCCATTACCTCCGTTGGCCTGGAAGAACACCTGGCCGGTGACAGGATTGGCAATTTGATAGATCGGATTGGAGCTGCCGGAGCCGCCCTTGAGTTGTTTGATCAGCTGAGTTCCGGCTACGGTGCCATCATTTATCCACGGTTCTACACCGGAAGAACCGAATTTTGCCCGGAAGAACAGCTGGCTGCCGGATACAAACAGGTTTTTTATATCCGCCTGGGCATTGGGGCCGATATTGATCTCCTTCCAAAGCTTTATGGTTTCATCGTTGGTATCGAAGTAATGAAGTTCTTTGCCCACGGCCGATCCACCGTCATTGCCCCGGAAAAAAAGCGTGTTCAGGAAAATAGCGGCATGCTCGGGTACCGTTTCTCCCAGACCATTGCCGCTGCCCGGGAACAGGTCTCCGGCCATCCGCGTGCCCGCCGTGGTCCCGTCGGAGATCCACAGCTCTTTTCCATGAGTGCCATCGTCGGCACGGAAGAAAAGCCATGTGCCATTCTGCCCGAACATTTTCCCTGTATTGGCTTCCATGCCTGTTCCGCTACCCGGGTTGATATCCCTGACCAGCACGGTGCCGGAGGTGGTGCCGTCCGTCTTCCAAAGTTCCTTTCCATGGGTACCATCATTGGCGGCAAAATAGACTTCACCGTTGAATTCAATGAAATCTTCGGGAAAGCTGCTGCCCGATGGTCTGATGTCTTTTACCAATTGTGTGCCTGCAGGGGTGCCGTCACTGAAAAACAACTCCTCGCCGCTAACACCATCGGTACCGCGGAAAAGTACACCATTACCAAAGGCAATGATGTTTCCACCAGTGCTGATCCCTCCGCTCGGGTTGAGATCAGTGATCATCTCATGGTTACCGGTAGCGGCATCGTACACCCACAACTCGCTCCCGGCCACACCGTCGTCGGCCTCAAAGAAGATGCGGTCTCCCACCTGTGTGACCGAATTGGACCGCAACTGTGATCCATTAAAGCCGGTGATTTTTGTAAGCTGGGCCTGTGCTGCTGTAAGAATGCTAAAGTACAGCAACAGAATACTGTAGATAGGTTTCATGGATATGCTTTTTATGTTTTACTCAACCGGACGGTTGAAATATAAAACTAGCATGGTCCTGCGAAACAAAAATCTCAATTTGGGTATGTAAATGTAGCAAAGGCTAAAGTTACAACCATTTGCCCCTGGAATTTCTACTGTGTATTTAACGTAATACAATTTTCCAAATAAGCTCAGTGGAGATATCTGGTATTAATAGTACCGAAGATAGCTTTTCTGCAATAAAACCAACTTTTCGCTGGATTCAGCCGCAGACTGAATCCCTTGTAGTTTGCAACTGCCGTTCAATCCAGTTATTGACTAAGCAAGTTAGACGTGTCTGCCTTCGCTCCGATATTCTTTGCCAGCTATGTTATGTGGAGAGGGCAGCCCGCTGGACTCTGTAAAGTCGCGAAACGAGAACCTTGTGCCCACAAAGAAAACGGTTCACGACCAGGCATGGCATTGTGGTTTGATAGTTCACTAACTGAAAGCTATAGAATTCTAGTCACCTACTGTACGAGAGATCAAACAATTCATGAACTAAATGAAACTCGGTTCATTGGATTGTTCTTATGGGCTCAATTTGCGTCTATGGTATGCTTTCTAAAAACGAATCGGTTATATCTTCTTACAAAACTGATATAGCTCATTTCAAGTTCCTGAGGGGTAGTCATCTCCGACACTAACAATTGATGACAACCATCGTATCTGGAAATATCTGTTTCGGTCAAGATGAGATTGTTTTTAGAGTCTTCACTATGTGCATGTGACCCCGGTAATGGAAAATACAGCTGTGTAATAGCGAAGTCGAGTCCGTTCGCTGATAAGAATTCGTATGCACTTTCAAAAAGACCTTCAGCGTGACTTTTGGAGGTCAATTTGAAAGTCATGTTAGGGATCAGCTTAATCTCTGAATTTTCTCCGAATTTAATATTTTGAAACTCCTCATTGATGGTATCTATCATCAGGAACTTACAGCCAACAAGATTTGAATCATTGAGGTGTTTTAGTAGATAAGCAGGTAATCTCATACCCCATTTTTTGCCTTCCTTTGCAAATACCTGAAGAAGGTTATTTTTAAAAAAATCGTCTGTGTAAGCCCTGAAAAAGTAGTTATCAGCCTGGTCATATTTGGTAAGAAGTTTTCTTAACTCTTCAGTCGAAAGCAAACTTTCTGTTATTAGATGATCTATTTCATGATTGTAATAGCTATAGTTACTCCGCTGCAGTTCAAGAGGTGTTATTTCATCAAAACCTTCCAGGTCGTATTTTATTAATTGGCTATTGTTGTATAGTGAAAACAAATCAAAACCATTTTTGGGTTTATACTCTTTAGCAATCTTTCCCTCCTTAGCATCTGCCAGGATCTGAGGCCATAGGGTTTCTATTTCACCGGTAATGTTCGTTCCATCTGGATTGATGTCAAGGCTGGCTAAACCGAATCCGAAAAGGATAATGTATGAATCATTTTTATAGTTAGTTATGAGTTCATTTACTCTGTGCTGCTTTCTTGGATTAAAAAAAATGCAAAGCACATCACTTTCCTTATAATCGTATACTTCTCCCTGAAATTCTTCTATAAAAGTAATTGACAGGTCAGAGGGGTAATTTGCCATAAAAGACATTGAAAGAGGTGGTATATCGAATACAAGAAAGTTGTTCCTTAAAGGCGTTTCAATTCCGTCTATTGGATAAATTAGTGAGATGTTCTTCATTTAGAAAAAATTGAGGTTAAAACCAACAAAAAACAAACGCCTTGAGAGCAGAAGGTTGCGTTGTTCAGAATAATCAAAGTTATAGGTAATGTCTTCTACATTCTTTCTGTCCGTTACGTTATTAATGTTTATGAAACCAATAAGATTACTTTGTTCTGAAAGGAAAAAAGTCTTACTTATCGACAAATTAATAATATGATATTCAGGTAAAGTCCCAGGTTGATCCACATCTACAAATTCGGGTTCATATACATTAAGTGAGGGCAAAAAAGTGCTATTCACTACAGGTGCATATGAAACACCCGAACGATGATTGGATACGAAAGAAATTGACCATGAATTTGACTCGTACGTAAGATTTGATCTAAAAAAAAAGCCTAAATCATATTGACTCGGAAATTCATTTCCCTGAGTATCATTGAGTGTAGAATTTACAGTGGTAAAAGAAAACTGACTTGTTAACTTTTTGCCTATTTTTTGCTGATAAGTTGCATCTAATCCGAAGATATTATTCTCATGTTGTGTGTCTTTAGATCGCTTTTTGTAAACACCCGTTATAATTGAAGCATTCTTTATTTTAAATTTTGTATCTAGTGCCAATTGCCGGCTATTGATCCTTCCTCTTAATTCACTATCGAATCCATCAAATTCATATTTATTGTAGGTTCCGTATGAAAAAATAAACTCTAACCATTCATTTACTTTAAAACTCCAATTGGTTTGAAAGCTGAGGTAATCTGGTTGATTATTGATTGGGATATTCTTTCGAAAACCGACTGCTGCAACCAGATCTTCAGTTAAAAATCTCTTAAAATATCCATACGTTTCCAGGTTTTCAATTACCTCAGAAAAATCAAGATCAATTGTGGGATGAATTACATCTCTTGCAAAAGAGAATTCTGGAACTATTCCACTTAAATTTTGAAATCTTCTATCAAAAGAACTTCCAAACTTAAGAATGGACTCTTTTAGTGGAACGTTCATATTCATTGAAAAAAATACGTCTGTATTTGTCGTTACTAAATCAAGATTACCACCTACAAAGTCATTCCTGGACCTGTTGTAACCTATATTTAACGATAATTCAGGATTATTTTTTTTGTAAATAAGATTAGCTATAGTGAAGTTTCTCAAACGTTGCTGCTCAAATCTTAATTCTGTCGAAGGGTGAGATTGGATAAATTCATACCCTTCAATCAACGAATAATTATAGATATTTAGTCTTGAGAAATCTCCAAACTGATGTGTATAGAATATCCCCATATCTAAATTGGCAAAAAATGGTAATTGGTTCAGAGCTTCAGGGTTTATTGCCTTTAGAAGGTATGAGTGCTGAGAATTGACAAAGGCGTTAACCAAACTCTGCCCTTTAAAATTTTTGTTGATATTATAACCTAAACTTACCAATGATGCCGTTACACTGTGCAATTCATTTACAGGTAGTTTTTCCGTCTTTGTTTTTAACGAAATAATTCCTGAGGTTGCACCTCCATATTCTATTGGAGGATTACTCGGGTATACTTCTACATTGTCAATGACCGCATTATTGAAAATACTAAACGTACCAAGTCCATCCAACTGTGCGAACTTTACAGCATCATAAATGGGGACATTGTTGAGGAAAATAGCACCTTCTTCAGGGCTACTTCCACGTAGGCTAATATTGGCAGATTCATCCGTGGTAGTGGCATAACCTAATCCATTTACAGCTAAAATTGGATCTGCTTTTGCTACTGGACTCTTATATATTTCAAGTTGATCAATTTTTTCAATCTTAAACTCTTCGGATGCCAGCCGGCTTTCTGTCACAACAACTTCTGATAATGAAATCTCACTTTGGCTGAGTTCAATAATGAGTTTTGTTCGGCTTCTATCAAGTTTGATTTCTTTTCGGTCATATCCAATGTACGAAACAACAAATACTCTCTTAAAATCATTGTCATCAAGTTGCAATTTAAAAACACCGTTGACACTTACGACTGCCCCTTTTTTCAAGTCATTTTTTGGATAAATAGTGGCTCCTATTAGTGGTTCACGATCTGATGCGTCTACAATTGTTCCACTGACTTCAAAGGTTTGCGCATTTAAATTTTCTGGCTTAACCCAAAAAATGGCTAAGAAAAAAAAGAGAAAAAATATTTATTCTTATTTACCAACTTCGCTGAACAAAAAGACACCCCATTCAAATCCTGGTTCCGCAAGTATTGATTTTTTGTATGCGGCTTCTGCCTTTCCAAATTCTTCTTTTTCTTCATATGCCAACCCTAACCAGGCCAGGGCATGTAAGTATTTCCAATTCTCTACCGTCATTTGGTTGTTTTCGTAATAAGCGATTGTTTTGTTTAACACCTCAATAGCTTTATTTGTATCACCTCCCCAGGTACTAGGTGTATTGTATTTATTGATACCATACATTAGTAGAACAGTGGGGTCTTCGCTTGCCATTTCATAGGACTGACCAGAGTGACGTCCGCTTTTAGGACCTAAAAACATCCCTTTCATGGGGGCATAAGCTATTTTTAATCCATAGATACCTGAAAGGATAGCCCTTGCAGGAGAATGGTTTTTGTCGATTTTAAGAATTGTCTCAGCTAACTCTATTGAATTATCTACATATTTAGAAAATGTCACTTCATCTTCATATGTAAGCGTACTTGAAAGTAAAACGTAGTGTAGTTCTAAGTTCTCATAAAGCGCTTCTATATCATTGGATGCAATTAATTCATCATAAGCTATCGAATTGATCTTTTTGGAAAGTAAATCCAAATCTGATGTCAGGTATCCTTCATACATGGCTTTCGACATATCTGTCTGCGCAGTACTTATCACAGATATAATTGTAAAAAGCATTACTAACAATGTTTTCATGTTGTTAAAGAGTTTTCTATGTAAGCGTAAATAAATGGGATAGATCATTTTATGGTATATGTGAAATTCACCAATGTCTATGCGAAAACCTTCAATGTTATTGTCCAGCTCTCCAAAAATGGTATCACTCTCAAAAAAGTAATATCTTCCTCACCTGGAATATCAATCAGGGAATTTCAAGATATGACAAATGATATTAAGGGTTATTATTTTTCAAATTTCTAATTTGTTTTTCAAGCCATATTTACGCTAAAAGTAAAGACGTGGAAATCCGTAAGGGATTTGTTTCTTATTCTATTTTGCATCAGGGAAAAACTATCAATCATAAAGAATTTGTAACCCTTTATGAGTCTTAATTCTTCCAATCTAACGTTTGCAAAGCAATCCAAGTCAGCAAAAATATGGTCAAATGTAGCCGCATTCACTGGTGGTATTTTGCTGGATTGGTATGCCGGAGAGCTTATTTCAGAGGATACTCAAAGCAGAAAACTCATCGAAAACCTGAATAAGGCGAACATCTAACCCCAAATGGCCCTATATGGTTTATACATATGTTGTGAGTCATAAACTCCAGAAAAAAATGAAACAGATACTATCCATACTCATCGCAATGGTCTTTGTAAGTTGTTCAAAAGATGAGACTACAATTATAACAGGAACCATAACTGAAGCTTTTTCGGGACAGCCTATTGAAGGATTTAGAATATCGGGAGGCGAAGATACCGGAGGACTGTTAGATACTTCAACTCCTGAAAACCCTGGTGGAGGTACCACTTTTTCAGATTCTAACGGAAATTATACACTAGTCATTGAGGGCAGTGGAACGGCAGGAACCTACACACTCTGGTATGACCGTGAACAATACTGTGGGCGCATTATTCAAGCCATCCGTGCTGATAAGGAGCATACCATTGATTTTCAAACATACAGAAACGCTAAGGTCGATATTATTGTACAGTTAGGAGATGCTATTGATTCAGTAGTTTTTATTTATGACAACAATGTCTTACAGTTTCCTGAAGGACGTTGTAGAGCATGTTTTGGAGGATTTATTGGGGAAGAGACTTGTTTGGAAAAACCTAGATTTCCTCTACAGTCAATATTGTATAGAAGGCCTATAGATGATTGGGATATTTGGAATTTTGGTTTTGTAGGGCTTCAGGGTGTCGAGTATCAATTTAGCTATCAACTTTTTAACAAGGGCAACCTTCTTAAGGAGGAGGAACAGCAATTTGTTTTAGATACTGATTCACTTTTTATAAACATCACATTGTAGCATGAAAACAAAAATACTTAGCTTCATAATCGTCTTTATTGTGACACTATGCAGTCACTTAGTCAAAGGCCAAGACTCCTGCGAACTGCTTTCCAACTATTACTCAATGTTCTCTGAAATAGCGGTTGAAAACGGCTTTCTTCTCAATAAAGGCTTTATTGATCCCAATCATCTCCAAAATGCAAAAATTATCGAGCATAGCACCACTGACTTTGTGATAACCAACCTCCAGGATTGGAGGCATATTTATGAAAAGGTACGACTTTCGGAAGTTAACCAACCAAGCCAATTAGCTCCTATTAACACGTTTTGGGATGTTGCTTCCATCGATACCAAAAACAACACTGATATTCCAATCCTTATGAACGAACTCAGAAATATGGGTGAATATGATGAGGTTTTTGACGTTTCTGATCTAAGAGAAGGCATTTATATTGTTCAAATCCAGGCTCAGGGAAAAAGGATTACTAGAAAACTAATAATTCAATAATACGACTCACAACAAACTACAATGAATATGCGAGCTGAGCTCTTTGACATGACTGTGCAAACTGGAAATTTCAGTGCTTCTGGCAACTGGAGCGCATACTCATTTTAGCTGGTCGTTATGATCAATTTAGCCTTACAAAAAACATTAGCAAATTATGAAAAAACTTTCGATAACCTTCCTGTTGAATATAGCCTTTATAACCAACATTTACTGCCAATCAAACTGGACTCAGGAGGAAGACAATTCAAGAGGAAGACTACAATATTATCATACAACAGGAGGAAACCTTGGGTATAGTATTAGAACAGGAGAAGGAGGTGGATGGGCTTGGCAATTTGTTAGCGGAAGTAACATCCCATCATTTCATGTTGATTACGCTACGGGAAATATCGGAATAGGGACAGATAACCCGATGGATAAGTTGGATATCATTGGAGCTTTACGTTTTAATCTAAAGAATTCCTCGGGGCTTTGCCCCGGGGTATAGAGGAAAGTTTGAAAACCTAAAGGTTTTCATCCGCTTGTAAAAGCGGTA
>LYSV01000139.1 GCA_001657315.1 Flammeovirgaceae bacterium BBD 1991-12
AACATGATCTAAAAAAAGAGACCGGAGAAACCAGTCTCTTTTAAGGTACCTGGATGTCTCTGCCACACACGACCAAATGCCCGGCAAGGACCTCCAATTGCAGTTAATGTGTCATTAACCACAATCCTGTATGAGATGTAAATTTACCAAAACCATTATTATGGTCACTAAGCTTTCTTTGAAAGTGTTAGTCGTTCTTTTTGTAACACTGAACCTTGCCCTGGCCAGCGCCGGTAGTGCTCAGGTAAAAAGTGTGAAAGAAGTAAAGATCAGCCTCCGGCTTAAGAATGCGACACTCAGGGAAGTTTTCAGGCAAATCGAACAAAAGACAGACTTCAGCTTCAACTTCAGTCAGAACAGGATCGATCTTTCCCGGCGGATCGATATAGACTTTGAAGAGACCACTGTGGAACAGGTCCTGCTGAAGATCTCAGGTGAAATGGGCCTCGGGTTTAAACAGGTCAACAATAGCATAGGCGTAAACAAGAGACAAAAAAATACACCACAGCGTACGGTGTCCATGGTGGTTCTTCAGGAGCAGACCATTACCGGTAAGGTAACGGACGAAACAGGAGAGCCATTGCCCGGCGCTACGGTGATCGAAAAGGGGACCGCCAATGGCACGGTGACTGATATGAACGGCGAATTCTCCCTCACTGTATCCGGAAAAGATGCCGTACTGGTATTTTCCTTTGTAGGATACCAAAGCGAGGAGATGGCCCTCGGTGAACAGACCAGGATCAATATGCTGCTGGTGCCGGACATTACCACACTGGGAGAGATCATTGTGGTGGGCTATGGGACCCAAAAGAAGTCTTCCCTGACTGGCTCCGTAGAGCAGATCACCGTAAATGAGCTCGTAGATCAGCCCAATACCACCATGGCCACGGCTATTCAGGGTAGGCTTTCCGGTGTACTGATCAACAGTCCTTCAGGTGCTCCGGGAGGCGATTTTGATACCGAAATTTTAATAAGAGGAGTGAGCACACTCAACGATCCGTCGCCGCTGATCCTCATTGATGGCATGGTAAGCACCATGTCCGACTTTATGACCATCGATATCAATGATGTAGCTTCCGTTTCCGTGCTGAAGGATGCGGCTTCCTCGGCGATATATGGCAACCGGGCTGCCAATGGTGTACTGCTGGTTACCACCAAACGTGGTGAAAAAGAAGAGAAGATCAGCGGAAGCTACAATGGTTTTGTGGGCGTGCAGAAGGCGATCAATCTGCCTGACCTGATGAACTCCTGGGAGTACCTTGAATGGCGGAACCGGGGTGAGCTGAAGCAGGGTAGACCCCCGCTGGCTACTCAGGAGGAGATTAACCTTTTTCGTGGGGGAGCAGACCCCTTTCAGTATCCCAATTACCAGCCTTTTGAAGAGTTTTTAAGAACCAGCCTTATGCAAAATCATAACCTGAGCTTTAGCGGAGGATCAAAGATGATACGGTTCGCCACTTCGCTGGGCTACAGGGCACAGGAAGGGATCGAGCGGTTCAATGAATTTGATCAGATCAACTTCCGCACCAACATAGATGCCTCCTTTCTTGAGGATAAGCTGGACTTTCAGCTCAACATTACGCGTATCTCCTCGGAGAATACCTATCCCGCCACAAGTTTAAAAGGAACACGGCTCAATCGTTCCAGCGCGCTGGGCATAGCCATCAAGCAGGCGCCCACTACCCAGGTCATCAACCCTGATGGGACCTACGGCCATCCGAATATTGCCCTGTACAACAGCGGTGGCTGGGGCTCTGCAAAAAGAGACAAATACACCACCCTTGCCAAATTGTCCTATGAGCCGGTCAACGACCTTGAAGTCAGCGTGAGCTATGGGCTGGATCGTGTGGTAGAACAGGAAAAGGCGTTTGTGCCGGCATACACCTATGTGCCTAATTTCTTCGTAAATCCCACCCCGCAGACAGCCATTTCCGAGCTTTATGAAGGGGAGTCTTTTCTCGACTACAACAATTTGGGGATGTTCATTTCCTACAAGAAACTATTGGCTGAAAAGCACTTTTTGGAAGTGTTACTGGGCAACACCTATGAACACTGGGAAGATGACAACTTTGGAATTTATGGTACGGACCTGATCAGCAATGGTTCACCCTACATTGAGAATATCCGGGGAGAGACCACAACGCGGTCCGGGGCTTCCGAAAAAGGTATGATCTCCTATTTCGGCCGGGCCAACTACGAGTATGCCGGTAAGTACCTGATGGAGTTCACCATGAGGTATGACGGGTCTTCCGTGTTCCGTGGAGGAAACCGCTGGGGCATGTTCCCCTCGGCCTCCATCGGCTGGACCATCTCTGAGGAACCCTTTTTCCAGTCCGTATCCTGGGTAGACGATCTCAAGGTCCGGGCTTCCTACGGTATCCTGGGAAATGACAAGGTAGGAAGGTATGTCACCTTTGATCAGATAACGCTGGATCAGGACTACAATTTTGGAGGAGATGTGGTCAGCACCGCCCGCATTGCCAATGTGGGCAATGAAGACATAACCTGGGAAAAAGTGACCAACTGGAATGCCGGCGTTGATGTAACATTGTTCAATACCATTGATCTTACCGTGGATCTGTTCCGGAGAGTAACTTCCGATATTCTTCAGGAAGTACCCGCCCCCTATGTATTTGGCTACGAAGGCGACGGTATCACTTCAAATTTCGCTGAAATTGAAAACAGTGGTGTAGAGGTGGTCCTGGGCTATGAAAAGAGTGTGGGTGACTTCCGGTTCGGAGCCAAACTGAATGCCAGCTATATCAAAAATAAGGTAACAAAACTATCCCTCGACGGGGTAGAGGGTGACAGGGGTTATATCGGTTTCAATGACGGATGGAACATCGTAAGGGAAGGAGACCCGTTCCTGGCGCTTTTTGGCTTTGAGGTCGGTGGCATCATCAGCTCGGAGGAGCAGCTTGCCTCGTTGTATGAGCAGTTTGATAGCGGGGAGAACTCCGGGGAATATGCCGTAACCGGGCTCGAGGAGATAGGCGACTGGTTTTATGTAGATCAGAACGGGGACGGCCGCATAGATGAGGAGGACAAGGTCATACTGGGGTCACCTTTCCCGGAAATTCAAACCGGCCTGAATCTTTCGGCCAACTGGAAAGGGCTTGATCTGAGCATGTTCTTCCAAGGCGTGCTGGGGCATAAGTCGTTTTCCACGGGTATTCTCGTAGATCCCTACTCAGCAGGTTCGGCTAAGATATCCAGGCTGTATACGGACAGCTGGCGGCCTGAAGTTTGGGTGCCCGAAGCCGAATTGGCTGGACAGAGCTATTTTTCCACCAGGGTGGAGAATGGTGAAATTTTTTACCTGGTCGACCGGGGAAATCTTTCGTCCAACATTCCAGTAGGGGAGAACAATAAATCCAAATCACGGGTGGCGGGCAACTCCTATTTCGCTCAGGATGCTTCCTACCTGCGCCTCAGCAACGTTAGTCTTGGGTATACCTTACCCGGCAAATTCATTAATAAAACTTTCATGAATAGCGTCAGGATCTACACGTCCGTTACCAACGTGTTTACACTGACCAATTACCTGGATTTCGACCCGGAAAACGCCATCCGGGAGAACGACAATACTTTCAACTATCCCCAAACACGCAATTGGAACGCGGGAATAAGAGTGTCATTTTAACCCATTACCAGCATGAGTAAAGCACGAAACTTTTTTCTTTGGGTAGGCATCGCGGTAGCAGTAGCAGGTTGCACGGATATCCTTGACCAGGAACCCAAAACCACACTGGCCCCGGAAAACTTCTATACCAACATTGAAAACTTTGAAGTAGGTGTAAACGGAGCCTATGATGCATTGAGAACGGCCTATAGCACAGGAGAGCTTGCCTACTGGAGACGTGACCTCTGGACTGATAATATGGTGCCCAGTGCAAGCAGCAGTATCGCAGTGAATGTCACTGCCGGTGAGCTGACACCCTTTAGCCCGCTCCCTGACAGCTTCTGGGAAGAATACTATGCCTCCGTTAATACCATCAACGAAGTGCTGGTAGCCATTGAAACCACCGACCTTACCGAAACAGAGACTCTCCGCCGGATGGAAGGCGAACTCTTGTTTTTGCGGTCTATGCTGTATATCGACCTGGTCATGCTCTTTGGTGATATTCCGTTCCTCCAAAGACCCCCTGGCTTTACGGAGTCCTTTTCTGTCGAAGTGACACCAAAAGCCGTGGTATGGGAAAACATCCACACGGATCTGGACCGGGCCATAGACATGCTGCCAGCCACCTACGAGCCTGACCAGCGTGGCAGGGTGACACAGGGAGCTGCCCTGGCATTACAGGCCAGAGCATGGCTGTATGATACCGGAGGCACTGATCATTGGAACAGAGTACGGGACTATACTACCCGGCTTATTGACAACGCCGCTGTTTATGGTTATGCCTTGTATGATGATGGTACACCGGATTCCTATTACAACCTGTTTATTACAGATCATCATTCGGAGGATATCTTTTCCCTGCAGCATAGCGCCAACCTAAACAACTGGGGTACCTTTTCGAACGATAAGGACGTCAACAGTTATGTTGTCACCACCTCACTGGTCGAAGCTTTCGAGACTACCGATGGCCGTATAGTGACCGACACTACAGATCCTGAATACAGCTATTTTAATAAAGAGCCCCGCTTTGCTGCCAGTATCCTTCATATAGGAGGGCAGAGAACAGGTACGGATATCTTTCATTTTGTTCCCGGCAATGCAGTTTTTGCCGTATCTGCCAAGATCAAGAAAGGCGTCAATTATTCACTTTCTGACCTCAAGCAGGATCCCGGCAATCAAATGCTGCTACGGTATGCCGATGTGCTGCTCATGCATGCAGAGGCCCTCAATGAGACCAATGATCATGCGGGAGCCATAGACTTCCTTAAAATGGTCCGTGACCGGGTAGGGCTGCCCACCTCGCTTACGGCAGACTATGTAACGGTACAGACAGCTATACGCCATGAACGAAGGGTAGAGTTTTGCTTTGAAGGCACCCGCTATTTCGACATCATACGGTGGGACATGGGGCCACAGGTATTCAGTGGTAATGCGGAAACCTATGACCGTACTGCCTACAGTGAAGTGAATGGTGATACCCCACCGGAAGCCTATCCCTACCAGAAAATAACGGAGTATGCTTACCGGTTTATCCCGGAGCGTAGGTATTTGTTCCCTATCCCGGACAACGAACGACGCCTGAATACCGATCTGCCACAAAACCTGGGGTACTGATGAGAAGATCTGTTCTGAAACCATCCCTTGTGAACTATTGCATTGGCCTTTGGCTTATCCTCCAGGGTTGTTCGTCTGAACCTGCGCAACGGCCTTTGGAATCCCAGACTACGGCGAAAGAAGAAAATGTTGTTTACAGGAATGAGGCCTATACCCTCTATCCCGATAGTCTGGTTGAAGGAGAACGATCAGCGCGCGCTGTCATTCGGGGTGTATGGCTTTCGTTGAAGAATGCCAACGGAGAGCTCGTGCGCCCCTATCCCAGGGGGACATATCCGCAGTTGACATCCCGCCTGCCTATGATGAATATCCTGCATACAGTAGCGATCAATGATTTTGAGGTCAATAACGTGGACAATGATCATTTCCGGGTAAGCCCGGACTTTCACTATGATATGTTCTTCACCCGGGACATTGCTTTTTCTTCCTACCTCGGGGCTAATTTTCTTTTTCCTGAAATGATAAAACGGCACCTCAGAAGATGCAGGGAGCTGCGAAGAAAGGTAGGCTTCATTACAGCGCGTGATCATGAGATCCCCATAGCAGAGGTGCGGGAAAAAGAGGTAGTGGAAGACATGACCAACCTGGAGTTTTTTGCCAAATACCGGACACATGCCTATGCACGACGCACGGATGATGTTTGCTGGGTACCTGGTTACTGGGAAGCCATGAAGCTCGTGCGTGAACCCGGCGAGCTGGAGTGGTTCACCAGGGAGTTTGAGTATTTTGATGAGCATTTCTATGAACCTTTCAGGGATCCCTCAGACGGGCTCTACCGGGGTCAGTCTTCATTCATTGATGTGGCCGGAACAGGCTACCCGGACTCCTTCAATATTCAACACAGTGTAATGATCAAGGCGCTTTCGACGAACTGCCTGTATCACAAGGCCTTTTCCATTATGGAAAAGGCCTACATCCTCCAGGGTGACTTAGAGAAAGCAAAGCATATGCAACATAGGGCTGCGGCCATAAAGCAATCGATCCGAAAGCATTTCCGTCATCCGGAAGGATATTATGCCTATTTCATCCATGAGGAGGGGAAACTGGAGGCCCGGAGGGAGCAACTGGGCATGGCATTTATGGTGCTGTTCGGTATCCTGGAACCAGAGGAATACCACATGGCCGTGGGCAACTATCCTCAAAACAGCTTTGGAAGCCCACTGTTCTGGCCTTTTTATCCCGGCGAAAAAGTGTACCATAACAACTCGATCTGGCCATTTGCCAATGCACTCTTTGATTGGGCGAAGCTGAGAGCCCAGCCGGGTAAGGACGTGTTTTTACCGGCCTTTGGCTCCCTGGCAAGGCATGCGCTGCAAGGTAACTTCAATGAGGTGATGGATTATGAGTCAGGGGGCCGCCAGGAGCTGCATGCCCGCCAGTACACCTGGTCCGCGGCTGCTTACATGGGGCTGATCTACCGCATGATCCTTGGGCTGGAGGTAGAAATGGGTGAGGAGGGTACGCTTAGCATGAATCCTGTATTTCCGGCGGCGCTGGGAGATCACCTCTCGTTAAAGGGGCTGGTAGTGAGAGGAACTACCTTCGATATTGAACTTACCGGCAATGGCAGCCATGTGGCTTCCGTGATGCTGAATGAACAACCCGCGGACCGCCCCTCCTTCCCACTTGACGGGGGGGCACACCAGGTCAAATTAGTGTTAAATCACCAAACCGGAACGGACAAATGACTTTTTTAGTGATCAGGAAATTCCTTTTTTCACCGAGGCTTCTAAAGTTGATCAGGTCAAGCCACATTCTCCGCTATCTTATGTTGATCCTTGTATTGGCCGGTCATAGTTTTCAGCCCATTACCGCTACGGGCCAGGAAAAGCCAAAAAAAGATAAGGTAAAAGCTAAGAAAGCCAAAGAATCGAAGCTGCTCTATTCCAACGCTTCCGTATCCATTTTCAGCGACCGGGTGGTAGAGAGGGATCAGCAGGCCTATGTAGGAAAGAACCAGCTGGTCAATGCCATGCAGGAGCATATCAGACCCTACCTGCGTGGCGCATACCCACAGCTCAAAAGTAAAACCCCGCTACTGGACATGCTGTATACCGTAGCGCTGAACGACCTTGAGCTTTGTGAAGTGGACGGCCGTCATTTCAGGATCAGCCCGGATTTCCCACCCCATGATTTTTTTACACGTGACATTGCCTATTCCTCCATGCTGGGGGCGAACTTCACCCATGCCTCGCTGATCAAAAGACACCTTGAGATCACACGAAAGCAACGCCTCGCGCTGGGCTTTCGATGTCAAAAAAAACACATTATCCCATTCCTGGGGGACAAAAATGAAGTGGTAGAGGGACCTCTATCCGCGGAATTCAGTAATGGCCCCATCGCCAAACGCATGGATGATGTTTGCTGGGTACCCGGCTACTATGAGGCACTGTGTGTAGAGGGATCCAGGGAAGAGTTTGAGTGGCTGGTTAACACTTTTGAGCAGTTTGACCAGGAATTTTACCAGCATTTTCTCGATCCTGTAGATGGATTATACCGTGGTCAGTCCTCCTTTATCGATATAGGGGGTACAGGCTATCCGGCCTTTTTTGACGGTTCCCGTACCACGACCATCAAGGCATTGAGCACCAATTGTCTCTATGTGCATGCATTCGACATCCTGCAAAAGGCACATCATTACCTTGGCAATGAAAAGGAGGCCTCTCGATACGCCCAAAAAAGGGATGATCTCAAGGCCATTATCCTAAAAGAGTTCCTGCATCCAGACGGCTACTACGCCTATTTCAAGTACCCCGATGGCAGCCTTGAACCACGGCGTGAAAACCTGGGCATGGCGTTCCTTGTGCTATTTGACATTTTACCTGATGAAATGTACGAGCAGGCAGTGGGTAATTTCGAGCAGAACGATTTTGGAAATCCCCTGCTCTGGCCGTTTTATGAAAACACCAAGGTTTACCACAACAAAGCCATCTGGCCTTTTGCCAATACGTTTTACAACCTTGCTGAGGACCACCACGAGCAAAACGATGAGGTGACCCTGCGAACATTTGCCAATCTCGCCCGGCACGCTCTCTGGGGAAATTTCAGTGAAGTGCTCGATTATGAAACCGGAGGTGCGCAGTACAAACATGCCCGCAGCTACACCTGGTCGGCCGCATCCTACCTGGCAGTCATTTACAGGATACTCCTGGGTATAACGTTTGATACCCCCGATGTCATCCGGTTGTCTCCACATGTTCCCGCTAAACTTGGAAAGACCCTCGAGATGAAGGACATCACCTTTGGAAATACACTATTGAACGTCAGCATTTCCGGTTCGGGAAGTACCATTGACTCATTTACGATAGATGGGGTGATGAGAGAAGATCCTGTTATTCAGAAAGACGGAAAAACACACGAAGTGGCAATACAACTGAAATGATCCTCAGTGACCAGCATATTGTTCGGAGCAGTCGCAATGTGTGTCTCTTGGTGGGGACAGTACTTGCGTTAGCGTTCTTGTTGTCATCCTGTGCTAGGCATGGTGGCCCGACCACCGCCGAATTTGCCCTAGAGCAGGCCGCTCCTACGGGGGACGTAATGGAGCATGATATGATCCGGCAATGGCTATCTGCTGATCTGCTCGACCCGCAGCGTAACAGCTACCGGGTATCTTCCGGCCAGACGAAAAAACCAAAAGAAATTATCGGGGCCAAGGAAAATCATTATCCATCTATTTTACCCTTATGGAAAGGACAGCAGTTCATTGTATTTCCAACCACTCAATGGGGCTTGAAGGATTGCAATATGAATTATTCGTTCTTCACTTCCGGTGACAAGTGCTACGAGATTGGTACCATGCGAGGCGGCTTTTTGAAGCGTGGTATCCTTTGGGGAGATGAGAGTGGGGTATGGTCACAACCCTACAAAATGCTCGATGGTGTTCTGGTGGAAATAGAGGAAGGGGACCGTGTGTGGACGCTCAACGATGGACGTCATTTCACTAATCATCTCTATGGGGTTTCCTTCCGGTTTGAAAATGACGGGCTGCAGGTGAAAAGAACGGATTTCAGTCCTGAGGGCCACTATGCATTCGTTCATCAGTTGCAGCTTCGGAATACTACACCAACTGCCCGGAACATTGTCTTACGTTTTACTTTCCAGGAGAATATCAGGCCCATGTGGCACAAACCGTGGGTACGTAGTTATGGTGCAGATTCTGTTCTTTGGGAGAGCAACACATGTTTTGTAGCGAGGGATCCACTGATCGAAAACGTAGCTGTAGCATTTGGCGGTGTGAAACATGCCGATAGGTACCGGATAGACAGGCGCAATCCGTTCCGCAACCGCGGTATACTGGAGTACGATGTGACACTATTGGCAGGAGAGGAGGAAAATTTTGATTTTCTGACGGTGATGGCCGACCGGAAAAAGCTGGCTACGGTTTTTCCGGGTGAGCAGGATGTGGATGCAGTAGGCTACTTTAAAAGACTAAAACCAAAGATCTCCGGTCTCAGGACTGGAAAAGAAACCTTCTACCAAAGGATCTTTGCCGAAGGGCCTCACTTTTCCTCTCCTGATACACTCCTCAACCGGGCCTGGTTATCCGCGCGGTACAATATCCAGGCGCTGCATACGGATGTGCGGCCCTATTTTCCTTTTACCTACATCATGACGTGCCCCGAACGGGCGTACCAGCTTTTATTTGGTATAGATCCCCTCTATACCAGTATCGGGGCGACCACGGCAGGGTTCCCCGGGATAGTTCGTGAAACATTGCTGAATCATCACCATTTTGCAGCCGACCTGGATTATACCGCTATCCAGTACGTGGTAAATCACTGGGGAGAACATGATGGTAAGGGCAGTCGTGCACAGGAGACCACTCAGTACATTGCTACGGTATGGGAGTATGCAAAGCTCACCGGTGACCTCGCCTTGTGCCGGCGGTTGTATCCTGATCTGAAAAGACTCTGGGAAGCGGTCTTGCATTACGATAAAGACGGCGATTACTGGCCGGAGGGCATGACGTTTCCTCACATCAGCCAGGCATCGGGAGCGGATGAGATGATCAGCGCGGCAGTCAGGATGGTTTGGGCTACCCGGGCCATAGGCGGGATGGCTTCCGTGCTCAGGAATGGAACGGACGCGAAAAGATTTCAACACCTTGCGGATACCCTTCAGGCCCGTTTCAATACAGAATGGTGGTCCGAGGAGAGATCCTGCTGGGCAGTGGGTATGAAAAATCAGCCGTCCGGCGACAAGCAGGTGTTCTTGCCCAACTTTCATTACGGTTCCGTTAACTATCCGGCCCGTTACCAGGTAGCAAATCAGAACAACGGTGCGCAGGCTCTTACTACCGTATGGGAAGATGCCGTGGATAGCCTGAATGGCTTCCATTCACCTGCTGTTACCGCATGGCAAAGTGGTAACATGGCCATTGCCTGTTACCACTATCAGCGCCCGGACCTGGGTATAAAGCTGCTGCGCAGGATAGCGATGAACCCGGTAAGGCTGGAAAAGATGCTGGGGGCATTTTCCACAGTGAACCCATACCCTTCCCAACCGGCACGCAACGATAACAAGCTGATGTACAATTGGGGGGCAGGTCCTTTTTTGGAGGCCATTGTGGTAGGGCTATTGGGGATAGAGGCTAACGCCTTTGATAACACCGTCCATTTCAACCCTCAGATCCCCGGGGAATGGGAGCAGGCTAGCCTGTATAGCTTCCGGATGGGAGATCACCTGATGGATTTTGTCTATCAGGAACCAGACTGGAAGATCTCCCTTCGTGCCGGAGAGGAGCCCCTCACAATCATTTATCCCCATAAGGCAGATGCAATCACGCTCATGCCCTTTTCTTCTGTGAACCTTAAAACCGTAGATACACCATGAACAGCAACCGATGGATCATCGCCTTCTGTTTTTTCTTTTTGGGATTTCAGATACCACAACTGGTGGCACAGGAACCTCCCAATATACTTGTCATTATCGCCGATGATATGGGGTTTTCAGATATCGGGGCTTATGGTTCCGAGATTGAAACCCCAAACCTCGACCGGCTGGCTAAAAATGGTCTGCGTTACAGCCAGTTCTACAATGCTGCACGATGCTCACCCACCCGTGCCTCGTTGCTGACCGGCAAATACCCTCACCAGACTGGCATAGGCAATATGATGAGGGACCGGGGGCATCCCTCTTACCGTGGTGATCTGAACGAAGAGTCCGTCACCATTGCAGAAGTGCTCAGGGAAGGAGGCTACAGTACCTTTATGAGCGGTAAATGGCATGTTACCAAACAAACGGACCAGTTCCGGGAATGGCTGTCTGCCGAAGAGCAAAAAAATACATCCAAACACAACTGGCCCATGCAACGTGGCTTTGAAAAATTCTTTGGCACTATCCATGGCGCTGGCTCTTACTTTGATCCGGCCACACTTTGCATGGGCAATGATCCTGTGCCGGCCGGGAAGGGATTTTATTATACGGACGCCATATCCGATCAAGCGGTGAACTTCATTGCTGAAAGCGCGAAGGATAAGCCTTTTTTCGGATATATAGCCTATACCGCTCCTCACTGGCCGCTTCATGCGCTGGAAGAGGACATTGCCAAATACAAGGGCAGGTATAACAACGGATGGGATGTATTGCGTGAGGAGAGGCTGACCCGTCTGCATGAGGCAGGTATAATCGATAAACAGTGGCTACTCAGCACCCGTGACGAGAGGGTACCGGCCTGGGGACAGGCTGAGAATAAGGCATGGCGGGCGAGGGCTATGGAGGTATATGCCGCGCAGGTGGACAGGATGGACCAGGGCATTGGCAGGATCATCCGGCAGCTGGAAAAAGACGGACGCCTGGAAAATACCGTGATATTCTTCCTTTCCGATAACGGCGGTTGCGCTGAGTTCATTACTGAGAAGTGGCCACATTCACTGCACATGCCTGAAAAAACAGCGGAGGGTCGGCAGATCGTACGTGGAAACAACCCGGAGGTCATGCCGGGCCCGGAGCTTACCTATCAGAGCTATGGTGTAGGCTGGGCCAATGCCAGCAACACTCCATTCCGTCTCTACAAGCATTACATCCATGAAGGAGGTATCTCTACACCCCTGATCGTGCACTGGCCAAAAGGAGTGAAGAAACGACGGCAGGTACGCGCCCAGGTAGGCCATGTTAAAGACATCATGGCCACCTGCCTGGATATTAGTGGAGTATCGTATCCGCAGCTTTTTAACGGTCGCACCATTACGCCTCATGAAGGTGTAAGCCTTTTGCCCTCTTTTCGCAAGGACACGGACATACCCAATGAGCTTTACTGGGAGCACCATGGAAACCGTGGAGTACGCTCCGGCAACTGGAAGCTGGTCGCCGAGCAGAAAAAGGGGTGGGAGCTGTATGACCTCTCCACCGACCGGGTGGAAACACAGGACCTGGCAGCGAAGCACCCCGAAGTACTGGCTGATATGACCGGCAAATACAAGCAATGGGCGAAACGTGTAGGGGTGGTGAAGGACATTGGCAAGAAAGCAAAAAAGGAGAAGAAAAAAATAAAAAAGAACAACTGACAGACAACACTGACTTTTAGATCCAAACAACAAGTATTATGAATAAGATAAACACTTTTATTTTAAGATCTTTTATTGGAATTGCCCTGCTGTTTATAGCCTGGGCATGCTCCGATGACGATGATGAACCTCAGATAATCACGGCAGACTTTGACTCTGCTACACTGGAAGTGATGGAAAACAACGATGACGCAGTGTCTGTAAATCTCAATTTAAGCGGACAAAGTGCTACGGCCGGAGAGATTGTCATAAGTATTGCCAATTCACAGCAAACGGTCTATGGAACACACTACAGCACCAGTCCTGATGGATCGTCCGGCAGTATTTCGCTGACTATCCCGGCAAATGCCCAATCCGTATCTTTTGGCTTTACTCCGGTAGACAATAACAATGATGAAGAAAACCGCACGGTTACGTTTACCATAACGTCCGTTTCCGACAATTTCGAAATAGGGGATCAGCAAAGCATTGAGGTGACCATCACCGACGATGAGGCATTTCAGCCGTTCTCCATAGCTTTCAGTGAGACCTTGGGAGAGTTGGTAGAGTTTGCTGCAGAACCCTTTGAGGTTTCGTTTGTCCTGGGGGGCACAGTGGAAGGAGCAGGTACCTTTACCATTACCATTGATGAGCAGTCTACGGCCACCTCGTCGGATTACTCCAGTGACCCGGCAGTAAGTGAGGGAAAGATCACAGGTAGTGTAAATGCCGGGGATGAAATGGCTTCCATTATGATCAGTGCTATTGACAATCAGACCGATACCCCGGACAAAAAGCTGATACTTACCCTGACCGACGCTACCGGGGGCTTGTTCCTTGCTGACCAGGACCTGACCTTCGAGCTGACTATCCTGGATGATGATGAATCCGGTCCTATTGAGGTACTCTCTTCACAAACTGCCTATACAAAACCGCTACCCAATTTGGGAATCGGTTATTTTGAGCCGAGGGAAGTAGCCCAGACGATCGTGGAACTGGTTGAGGAAACAGATCTTGGTGGGGAAACATTGTACGGTGATGCCTACTTCAGATTTGACCTTTCAGGATTTACGATCAACCCGGACAACATTACCAATGCAGAATTTATCTTCAACTTCCCGCTGTGGGATCCGTTCAGGAATGGTGGTGAGCTGAACCCCAGTGTGCGTTTTGTGCATGATATTTATGCATTTGAATTTGAAAATGACTGGGATCAAAGCACGGATACCGCAAGAGTTTCCCTGAACCTGATCAGTACGGATACGATCTCCCAGGCCCCCGATAAGTTGGTGACCACCAAAAAATACAAGGCATCGGATGATCCGAATGTGATCCGGGAGGAATATGAGTCTGATCGTGTCCTTACGATCACCGATTTTATCAAAAGCAAGATCCAAAAGGGAGAAACAATATTTACGATCGGATTAAGGAAGATCGAAGGCAAAGTAGACAACAAAGGACGGGTTTTCAAGATCGGGGGACCGGGGTATCAGAATGAAAATACGGAAAGTGTACTACGGCCAAAGCTCAGAATAGAGTAGATGTTGTCCAATGGTTACGCGCCGGCCCTGGCAGTTTAGAATGTGGCCGGTAACCTTTGGTAGTGGATCTGTTGGTTTGTACGGGATCTTTTGTTTGAAGATTTTTGGTCATTACTGATCCAAAAGGTAAAATTGATACTTCTTCAGGATAATTGGGCAATTGCTTGAAAGTAAGTGCGAATGTGTCACCTTAGACAATAGTAAAGTCCGGAGGTGTATGCTATATCCGGTAGTCGTTGCGGATCAGTTAACATGGAAAAGGAGTTTTTTCAATTTTACAAAGGGAAAAAAATGGGAATAAAAACCGTTGAAGACGGTGTGATTATTCCTGCAATTTATGATTTTGTAGCAGTCAACTCAGACGGACTTTTTAACGTCACTCAAGGAGAAGAACATGCATATTTTGACTTAAATGGAAATGTGGTTATCCCTTTTCAGAAAGTTTATGAATCTTACGGAAACTTTACCGAAGGACTGGCAAGGGTATATATTGACTCCAAATGGGGTTTTATCAACAAAAAAGGAGTGGAAGCAATTAAACCACAATTTCATTTTGCAGAAGAATTTTCTGAGGGCCGGGCTATTGTACGAAATGACGAAGGGGAACATGGTGCAATAGATAAAAAGGGGAATCTGGTAATTGATTATGGCTACCATACGCTTACCAGATTTGAAAATGGATATGCTCACTTTGGAGATTTAAAGACCTGGGGACTTATAGATAACCAGGGAAAACAGGTTGTGCCTCAGAAATACATTCATATCGGAAAAGTAGAAAACGAAAAAGTCACGGTACAGATAAGGGAAGATGAAGTTTTCAGGGAGGGTGTGCTGAAGATCGGTGGTGAGGTTGAATGGAATAGTAACCTTGATGCTCTTAACGATTTTAATCTAAAGCAGCAGCACCTGATTGTAGATTTTGAAGACCTGATCAATGAAATGTATTTAAGCGGTTGTCCGTGCGAGTATCAAAGGTTCAGGCACTTCATTCAATGGGACAAACCGGTAAGTTTTCTGGATCAGGAGCGATTGTTCAGCGTTTTCAGCGGTCATTTGACCAAAGTGAATGATAATGTATTCAAATGTACCTGTGGTACAATTTACAGTGAAAGCTGGGAGCAATACAATGCGTTTTTGTGGGTTTTGAATGTGAAAATCCACACCATTGGAAACTACAATGAGAAAGGCCTCCCTATAAAGTCAAAGATCCCAGTGTCACTTGGTTTTCAGGGATACGACTTGGAAAAGTTAAGAAAAACTTATGTGCAGGGAGACAATGCGACTCTGATCAGGTACTTAAAGGAAAGAGAATGATACGACCCCATGGCAGTGAGCAGATATATTCTGATCCTGAACCAGCCAAAACCAAGATAGAGTGATTGACTTGTCTTAAAGCTCAATTTTAAATAAAGTAGCAGTCAAATCCTCTAATGAGGCCTGCGTATTAAAGATTTCGAGGCAAACTCCTGGGGTACAGCATTTGGTAGAACATAATGAACTACAGGGAAATTCCGGTTTGTGGGCTTTTATCCCATTTCATTAAAAGCTTTTGGGAATTTGAAAATACCGAAAGTGATTCCACTTTTGATATTCTTCCGGATGGCGTTTTCGATCTGATCCTTGAACCAGGAAAAGGACAGATGCGTAAGGTTATTCTGACCGGAGTTTGGACTGAACAAATGACGGTTGCCATTCCCAGGAAGTCACGTTTGATCGGGATCCGTTTCAAACTTATCGCGTCTGAATATATACTTCAACGCCCCGTGAGCCCGTATCTCAACAGTCAAACTCAGCTCCCGATAGATTTTATAGAAGTAAATCAGCTCCCTACGAATGATCTGGGACCCTTTGTCTCAGCTTTTTATGACCGCATACTACCTTTGATAGTCAATCCGGAGAAAACCGACACGAGAAAGTTGGAACTGTTCAGACGTTTATATGGCTCCCATGGAGAGGTGTCGGTTGGTCAACTTGCCCAAGAGATCCATTGGAGTGCCCGGCAGATCAACAGGTATTTCACGAAACAGTTTGGGCTTTCAGCCAAGACTTTCGCGGATATTCTGAAATGCCATTCGTCCTTTCCTCAGATAGCGAAGGGAGACCTGTACCCTGAAAGAAAATATTTTGATCAGGCACATTTTATCAGGCACGTCAAACGCTACACAGGAGTAAGTCCAAAGGTGCTTTACCACAACAAAAACGACCGATTTATACAATTTTCAACGCTTCAGGGAAGATAGTTTTGAGCTTGTCTAATCAAGCATCAAAATCATGAAAGTACACAAACTTACCCCAAATCTTGAAGTACAGAGCATTGAGGAAACCGTATCCTTTTATGAATCCGTTTTGGGATTTTCAATGATAATGGCAGTACCTGATACGCAGGATGGCATTGAGCAAAGCCTCTCCAAAGACAAGCAGTATGTCTATGCCCTCGTGAAAAAAGATACTGTGGAGGTGATGTTCCAGAGGACGGATAGCTTCCAACGGGATGTGGAATTTGCAAAAGGACTACCCATAGGCGCGTCAGCCTCATTCTACATGGAAATGGACGGGCTCGATGAATTTTACAACGCTATTAAAGATAAGATCAGTGATGGTACCGAGCCAAAAAATGCCTGGTACGGAATGAGGGAGTTTTACATAAAGGACAACAACGGCTATATTCTGGGATTCGCTGAGAAATTGACCCAGGAGCAGGACTAAACTATACACCCGTATCGGTTGGTGACCGCCCCTCAGACAAGTGAGTCCTTATTATGGTACACCCACATTAACTCAGTTAAGACTAAAAGTACAGTACATTAGATTTATATTGGAGCAGGGACTTAGTCTTAAGTTGACAGTTGCTTCCCCGTCGACATCAACGTTCCGGCGGGTTCACAGAACTCTCCACGGGATTCTGTGAACGCGAGCAGGCAACTTCCGACTTCTAACTTCCAGCTTCCGACTTCTAACTTCCGACTTCCGACTTCTAACTTCCAGCTTCCGACTTCCAACTTCCAGCTTCCGACTTCCAACTTCCAGCTTCCGACTTCTAA
>LYSV01000140.1 GCA_001657315.1 Flammeovirgaceae bacterium BBD 1991-12
AAAAGAAAAAGGCACCACGAACAAAGGCCATTTTCCCCGCTTAACGCACTTCCCGGCCCCTATAGGCCGCTTACCCACGGGGCCTCAAATGGCCCACACTGTTCGTGGACGTCCCCCCTCCACCTGTCAACAGAATTTTCAAGGATAGCCTAGTTCCCATTCAGCTTATAACAAAAGCAGGTCATCCATCAACAGTCAACTATTTGCCATCCGCTACTGCATGCATATCGCCAAGCTCCAGTTTGAGGGCATTGGTACTGATCTGGATCTCCCGAAGTGATATTCCCAACGACACAAGCAGGAACAACATACTGGCCCCGAAACTGTATTTTCCCCACTGCTCATTATCACTGAACAGCATAAACATGCTCAGCACACAGAGGAAAAAGCTGGAAATACCAAAGATCTGCATATTCTTGATCAGGTCGAGGCGTATTTTCAGATTTTTGATCTGCCCTGCTATGATGCTGTGATCCGGATTTTCCCTGTGTTTTTGGTGCAGCGCCCGGATAAGAGTGGCTATGGCCAGAAACCGGTTGGTGTAGGCCAGAAGCAACAGTGAGATCGCAGGAAAAAGTAAGGCCGGAGTGGTCAGGTTTATGGACATTTTGTTAATGGTTACTGGTTATTGAGTTATTGGTTATTAAGTTATTGGTTTAAGTGTTCATACTCACTCTCCTTATTAACTCAATAGCCAATAACTTAATAACTAATTCTACTTAAGATCAAACAGGTTGCTTACACCTATGTTCCGGTTTACCGTGAAACCTTCTCCATACCCTACGCCAATAGAGTGTCCCAGCTCTTTTCCACGGGCTTCTATCATTTTCAGGAACTCGGGAGAAGATATGAACGTTTGCGGTTCCTCACTGTCCGGGTCATAAAACTGAGACCGGAAGGCCCTGACGGAGGCCATTTTCCTTTCCCAGTGATCCGTAACATCCACGACAAAATCAGGTTGAATGAACTGACTTTGAATGAAGTGGTACACGGCACCGGGTCTCCACGGAGCCAGCGGATCACCTTTTTCATCAGTTACCTCTACCCTAACCAAACCGGATAAAAATATGGCATCCACGGCGAGCCTGGCACCTCTGCCATGATCAGGATGCCGGTCAGTAACCGCGTTGGCCAGCACAATATCCGGACGGTATTTTCTGATCGCTGCTATCAGTGCCAGCTGATTTTTTTTATCGTTTTGAAAGAAGCCATCTTCCAGTCTCAGGTTATCTCTTACGGACAGTCCCAGGATACCGGCTGATTCCCGGGCCTCCTTTTCCCGTATTTCCGGTGTGCCACGTGTCCCCAGCTCTCCACGGGTGAGATCCACCACACCTACTTTGTGCCCCTTATCAATATGTGCTGCCAGTGTTCCTGCGCAGCTCAGCTCCGTATCATCCGGGTGAGCCGCAAAAGCCAGTATATCCAGTTTCATATATTCAATGTTACAACAGTAATAACAAAATCCAAAGCAGCATAAAAAGGAAGGCTACATGATAATGACATCATGCAGCCTTCCCGGTGTTTGCTTCCAAATAAAGTGTTACTCTGTCAATTCCATCTCTTTTGCCTGCAGGAACCTCTCTGCATCAAGCGCCCCCATACACCCTGTTCCTGCTGCTGTTACAGCCTGCCGGTATACCTTGTCGGCTGCATCACCTGTGGCAAAAACGCCTTCTACGTTTGTTTTGGATGTGCCCGGTACAGTTTTGAGATAACCGGTTTCATCCATATCGAGATAACTTTTAAAAATGTCGGTATTGGGCTTGTGGCCTATGGCTACAAAAAAGCCTTCAATGGCTATTTCGCTGGTCTCACTGGTCTGGTTATTGATCACTCTCATACCGGAAACGGCCTCACCATCGCCCAGTACCTCTTCTACTTCCGTATTCCAGAGCACTTCAATATTGGGTGAGTTCAATACCCTGTTCTGCATGATCTTTGAAGCGCGCATCTCGTCCCTGCGTACCAGCAGATAAACTTTGGGACACAGGTTGGCCAGATAGGTTGCCTCTTCTGCTGCGGTATCACCCCCCCCTACCACGGCCACTACCTTGTCCTTGTAGAAGAACCCGTCACACACGGCACAGGCTGATACACCTTTGTTGTAATACTCCTTCTCCGAGTCGAGGCCGAGGTATTTTGCACTGGCCCCTGTAGAGATGACCACTGCTTCGGCTATAATCTCATGTTTGTCATCGACAACCGCTTTGTGCGGATAACCCGAAAAATCCACGGAAGTGACCTGACCAAACCGAATGTCGGTACCGAACCTTTCAGCCTGATTCTGAAAGTCGACCATCATCTGAGGGCCGTTGATACCTTCCGGATAACCGGGATAGTTCTCTACATCATTGGTAGTAGTCAACTGGCCGCCAGGTTGCCCACCGGTGACCATCACCGGTTTCAAACCGGCTCTGGCCGCATAAATGGCTGCAGTGTAACCGGCCGGCCCGGATCCTATAATCAATACTTTAACTTCTTCGCTGGTCATCGCTTTAATTTAATTTTTTCAGTTAATTAACTATTATTTACCCCAATAGGTTATAGCTAACGTCACAAATTCAATAAAATGTCAGACTTGCTACAAAGATAAAAAAACAGGTCTCACTAAAATGTGAGACCTATCACTAATATCTATTAAGCCATAGCTATCCCAAATAAGGCTTCAGCGCCTTGCTTCTGGAGGTATGACGTAGCCTTCTGATGGCTTTTTCCTTGATCTGGCGTACCCGTTCTCTGGTGAGGTTGAATTTTTCACCTATCTCTTCGAGCGTCATGGCATGTTCACCATTCAACCCGAAATACAGAGTGATAACGTCAGCCTCGCGCTGTGTAAGTGTGGACAGGGCTCGCTGGACCTCTCTTCTCAGAGAGTCATTCATAAGCTCGTTATCGGGAGTTTCCTCCAGATCACTTTCCAGTACATCCAGCAGGCTGTTCTCTTCTCCCTGAACGAATGGGGCATCCATGGACACATGCCGGCCGGAGATCTTCATAGTATCCACTACTTCAGCAGTAGTAACATCGAGCACCTCCGCCAGTTCATCAGGAGAGGGCTCCCGTTCGTACTTTTGCTCAAGTTCCGAGAATGTTTTGGATATCTTGTTCAGTGATCCCACCCTGTTAAGTGGCAGCCTTACTATGCGTGATTGCTCTGCAAGGGCCTGTAGAATGGATTGCCTGATCCACCATACGGCATAGGAAATGAACTTAAATCCCCGGGTTTCATCAAAACGCTGAGCGGCCTTGATCAGACCGAGGTTGCCCTCATTGATCAGGTCTCCGAGGGACAAGCCCTGATTTTGATACTGTTTGGCTACAGAAACCACAAACCTGAGATTGGCCTTTGTCAACTTCTCCAATGCCAGCTGATCTCCCTCCTTGATGCGTTGAGCCAGTTCTACCTCCTCATCCGGCGTAAGCAGATCAACTTTCCCGATTTCCTGCAGATACTTGTCAAGTGACTGGCTTTCGCGGTTAGTGATCTGCTTGCTAATCTTCAGCTGTCTCATTCAGGGCATTACGTTAAATTCATGAAATGATCACAACGATTTTAACGAATTAACGTGCAAATGGCAATACTTCTGAAGAAAAATTAACTCGCTTTCTCTTCCTTTTTTTCAGGTTTAGGGAGTAAAACTTTGCGTGATAAGCGGAATTTACCGGTTTTTTTGTCAATGTCTACCAGCTTAACCTTCACCTGCTCACCTACTTCCATGACACCTTCCATTTTTTCAAGCCGTTCCCATTTTATTTCGGAGATATGCAGCAAGCCGTCCTTACCCGGCATGAATTCGATAAAGGCACCAAAAGGCATAATGGATTTGACCACTCCGTCGTACACCTCTCCTACTTCAGGCACAGCTACGATGGCCCTGATCCTTTTGAGGGCGTCCTCCATGGAGTCCTTATTGACCGCAAAAACACTGACAATACCATTACGATCATCCTCTTCGATCACAACAGTAGCGCCGGTCTCTTTCTGGATCTCCTGTACGATCTTGCCACCCGGTCCTATAACGGCGCCGATCATATCCTTTTCTATTTTCAGAACCTCGGAGCGTGGAGCATTGGGTTTGAGGTCCGGTCTGGGCTCGGCAATGGTCTTCTTCATCTCATTCAGTATGTGCAACCTGCCTTCACGGGCCTGCTCAAGAGCCTGCTTCAGTACGTCATAGGAAAGACCGTCGACCTTGATGTCCATCTGCGTAGCGGTAATGCCTTTTTCCGTACCAGTAACCTTGAAGTCCATGTCCCCAAGATGATCTTCATCGCCCAGAATATCGGACAGGATACCGAATTTACCTGTTTCGCTATCGGAGATCATGCCCATGGCGATGCCTGATACCGATGCTGATACGGGAATACCTGCATCCATCAGCGCCAGAGAGCCGGCACATACCGTAGCCATGGAAGACGAGCCGTTGGACTCCAGAATGTCTGAAACTACGCGGATGGTATAAGGGTTTTCTTCCGGCAATACTACTTTTAATGCTCTCCAGGCAAGATTTCCATGGCCTACCTCTCTTCGGGCCGGACCTCTGTTGGGCTTTACTTCGCCTGTAGAGAAGCCGGGAAAGTTATAGTGAAGCATGAATTTATTGGAGCCGGAGTACATGGCACCGTCAATGAGTTGTTCATCCAGCTTGGTTCCCAAAGTTACAGTGCTCAGCGATTGTGTCTCTCCTCTGGTAAATACAGCTGAACCGTGCGTAGATGGTAAATAGTCAACTTCAGACCAGATAGAACGTACTTCATCCAACGCTCTGCCATCCAGTCTTTTGTTCTCATTTAGCACAAGATTTCTGCAGGCTTCCTTCTGGATACTCTTAAAATATCTACTGATCAAAGCAGTATCGACTTCGTCTTCCTCATCAAAACTTTCCACAAATTCGTCTTTAATACCTGAGAAAGTCTCAGACCGTTCCTGTTTGTCCCGGATCTGTTGCTGTGCTACAGCATACACCTTATCATACAGCTCTTTCTGCATTCTTTCTTTCAGCTCTTCATCATCGTTCTCATGGCTGTATTCCCGTTTTTCGGTCTTTCCGGCCTCTTCCTGCAGCTCCAGTTGCACCTTACACTGCTCTTTGATGGCCTCGTGGGCCGCCTTGATGGCATCCAGCATTTCATCTTCCGAAACCTGCTTCATCTCACCTTCCACCATCAATATATTGTCGATTGTGGCTGCTACGATCAGGTCCAGATCGGCCTCATCCTTCTGAGACATGGTGGGGTTGATGACGAACTCTCCATTGACCCTTGCTACCCTTACTTCCGATATCGGTCCGTTGAAGGGTATATCGGAAACGGCCAGTGCAGAAGAGGCTGCCAGCGCTGCCAGTGAATCAGGCAGTGCGTCCTCATCCCCTGAGATCAGGGAAATATTAACCTGTGTATCTGCATGATAGTCGTCAGGGAACATAGGGCGTATGGCCCTGTCCACCAGACGGCTTATTAAGATCTCATAATCGGATAGCCTTCCTTCTCTTTTCAAAAATCCACCCGGGATCTTACCGGATGAGGCAAATTTTTCCTGATAGTCAACGGAAAGAGGTAAAAAATCAACGTCTTCTTTGGCTTCTTTGTTGGAAACTACTGTGGCCAGTAGCATGGTGTTGCCCATTCTTACCACCACTGATCCGTCCGCTTGTTTGGCAAGTTTACCTGTTTCTACGGATATTGTGCGTCCATCGGGCAGGCTTATTGTTTTGTTGATAACGTTTAATTGCATAAAAATTTGGTTTAATAAAACGGAGCGGCTGCGACACGCCTCCGTAAAAGGCAAAAAGGGAATCTTTCCGATTCCCTTGTGTGTTATTTTCTTAATTTCAGTTCTGCGATGATTGCCCGGTACCTTTCGATGTCTACTTTCTGCAGGTAGTTGAGCAACTTCCTTCTTTTACCTACCAATCTTAAAAGACCCTGTTGCGTGGAGTAGTCTTTTTTGTTTTTCTTCATGTGCTCAGTGAGGTGATTGATCCGGAAGGTAAAGAGAGCTATCTGGGATTCTGCCGATCCCGTATCTGCCTTTGTCTTCAACCGACCATGATTTTCAAACAGCTCCTGTTTCTTCTCTTTTTGTAAATACATGACTAGTCAAATAATTATATTTTCTTTAAAATTAAGCTGCAAAGGTAGTAATGCAGGGTTCAATAAACAAACGTATTCAGTTTATTTTAGCTTGTCAGAAACTTTAAATCTGCGACGTATTTTATAAGCCAGCGCAGGGTATATATCAGGGTCAAACAACCTGGAATCGGCGCGGGCCTGCCTTAGGAAAAAGAGCCCTGCCGGCAGCAGAACGAGGTTAGCCATCCACATGGCCAGGGCCGGGTCAAGCAGCCCCTGTTTGGCGTATTTTTCACCCTGCATGCCTATGACATAGAAGATAATGAAAAACCCGACCGACACCAGCACAGGCATTCCCAGCCCTCCCTTTTTGACGATGGCTCCCAACGGGGCACCTATCAGAAACATGATAAGACACGCTGCTGAATTCGCCCATATTTTATGATAATGGATCTCAAATTCAGCCTTTTTCCTTTTCATCTGTCTCAGCCGGTCATTCATCTTCTGCAACCTGGCTCCTGCTGCCCTTACCTGAGCCACCACAGATCGTACGGTCTTTTGGGTAGCAGGCTGACTGTACAGATACTTTACGAACTCTTCTGTGGCGGCATCCTGTTGTTCGTTGAGCTCATCCCTGAAAACGAGCTGGGCTGCATCTTCCCTGGCCCTCTCCCGCATATGCTGTTCCATAACCGTCAGCCTGGTTGTGGTGGAATCAATATATGTAGTGAGCTGTGCCAGATCCATCATTTTTCCGATACCGGCAAAGTCATTCGGGTCTGTTTTACCCAGCTGGAAAGAGGACAGGTCGAGTATATAAACACTTTTCCCGAACCGGCTCCGGGATAGTTTCCCCTTTTTGTTGCCCTGATTTTCGTAATTCAGACCGGTATCATTGTAGAAGTATCCATTGAACAGTTCCAGCCTGAGGTATCGCTCACCGAGCACGGTAGACATTATCCCTGAGTCAGCCAGCGTCACTTTCCCATTGGCTTCCATGGACCGGTGGTCATAAATGATGATGTCTTCAATGGTGCTGCCATCAGTATGTTTTTTACCAATTTTAATATTGAAACCCGGGATACCGTCATAAAAAACTCCTTCTTTCAGATCCATGGCGGGTTTCTTTTGCCTGATGTCATAAAGCAGACTGTATGCCCGCAGGGCCGCTTCCGGTACCAGATAGTTATTGGCACAGAAAGCGATACCGGTAAGAAAGCATACTACCACAAAGATGGATAGCATAGACCTGTTCAGCGAAATACCAGCGCTTTTGATGGCCGTGAGCTCAAAGTGTTCCCCGAGATTACCCATGGTCATAAGTGAGGACAGCAGTATAGATAACGGTATGGCCATGGGAGTCATGAATATGGCAAACTGGAAAAGCAGTTGTACCACTACGTAGAATTCAAGTCCCTTGCCAATAATATCGTCAAACAATACCAGCATATGCCGGGTCAGTAAAATGAATACAATCACTACGAATGTCAGCAGGAAGGGACCTGTAAAGGCGATCAGAACCAGTTTATCGATTTTCTTCACTGAAAGTGTTGTAACAAAAAGAAGGCCAAAAGTTCGGTGTATTTGCCTGTTGGTAGTTGATGGTGTTATGATCCAATGAGAGACCCGTTGTTGTGTGGCCTGTGAGGACACAGACCAAGGATACAGGAGGATGTTTATGATCGAAATGAAAGATCCTTGTTCCGGTCTGTGAGGACACAGGCCGGGGGTACGGGTCTATTTTGTGCGGAGGATATTTATGATGCAAATGAAGGAGTCCATCGTTGCGGTCTGTGAAGACGCAGACCATGAATATTAGGAGATACGGATACAGGACAGAGAGCCTTAAGATTCAGGTGTTATGCCCTGACGGCGTTTTTTGTTCCTGCGTTTATTGTACCAGTTCCTGATGCGTTCGATGACCACATTGTAAAAATCGGCGTCGAACAGGCGGGCATCTACCCTGGCCTGACGTAAAAACAAGAGTCCTACAGGCAGCAGGATCGCATTGGCAGCCCATAGCCCGGCGGCGGGCTCTACAATATCCTGTTTTGCCCATTTCTCACCGGTCATACTGATGACATAGAAAATAATAAAGAAGATGATCGACATAAGTACGGGTATACCCAGTCCACCTCTTTTGATGATAGCTCCCAGGGGCGCGCCGATAAGGAACATGATAATGCAGGCTATGGAGTTGGCCATGATCTTGTGGTACTGTATACTGAAGACGTTCTTGTCATAGTTCATTCTCTTTATGCGACTGTTCGCTGTCTGCAACTTACTTTTAGCTTGCCGTGACAGGCTCAGCGCCGTCTGTACGACTGACTTGTCTGCTTCTTCATCGATCAACTCCTGCACCACGTCCCATCGGGTCCTGACTGAGTCCTGATGTACGGAATCCTTAAGGTTAAGTGTTCCTACCTCACCATTTATGAGCTGCTCCGGTTTTTTTACGATCCGGCCGGGTTTCCGAAGTTTTTTCTTACTGACGGGGATCTTTATATCAGTCGATCTCAAGGCCATCTTCTCTTCCAGTTGCCGGATACGGCTCTGCCTCTTGTACTTTTCATCGGTCTCTTCCGCGTCGGGGTCCGGAGCCATCTTTTTTCCATCGTTTTCAAGCTGGGCAAGGGAATCGGCTATGTCGTATTCGCGTTGTTCTGCCTTTAGCTCTGCCAGCTCCACGGAATCCCTCCGGTCTCTGTAGGTGCGCAGGTACTCCGGCAGTTCCATGGTATCCTGCCTCAGATGGAAATAGAAGGAATAAGGGACCTCTGAAAACACCTTTATGCGGCGGTCCAGTAATTGCCGGTCCATGGAGTCTACGTCTATTCTGAGTTGTGAGATATTTCTCATGATACGGTTGCCCTCGAAAAGACTCTTATCCGTCCGGTCAAGGCCAAATGAGGAAAGGTCCAGCACGTATTCACTTTGTGTGAAGCTGCTCCGTGAGAGTGTTTCATTCTTGCTCCTGCGTTTTCTGTTACCGTCTGTGGTATTTTCAAAATAGAAATGGCCATTGAAGAGTTCCAGCTTCAGGTACCGGTCGTTAAGGATGGTGTACATGGCGCCTGAATCGGCCAGTGTCACCTTTTTATTGCCATTCTGATTCCGGTGGTCGTAGATAATGATATCCTCCAGGGTCCTGCCATCCTTATGCTTTTTGTTTACCTTAATGCTAAAGTCCGGTATCCCGTTGTAAAAGGCGCCCTGCTTCAGGTCCAGCGCCGGTTTCTTCTGCTTGATATCATAAAGCAGACTGTAGGCCTCAAGGGCGGATTTGGGTACAAAGTAATTATTGGAATAAAAAGCGATCACCGTCATACCCAGCACAAATATGAAAATGGGCAATAACGCTCTGACCAGCGAAATGCCGGCGCTTTTAATGGCTGTAAGCTCAAAATGCTCCCCCAGATTGCCAAAAGTCATAAGCGAGGACAGCAGGATGGCCAGCGGTATGGCGATCGGCGTCATGAATACTGCAAAGTGAAAGAACAGTTGAGCGAGCACATCCCAGCCGAGGTCCTTGCCGACAATATCGTCAAAGTACTTCAGCATGTGCTGGGTAAGCAATATAAAGACCACCACCAGGAAGGTGAGAAAAAAAGGACCTAAAAATGAAGATAGAATAAGTTTATCAATCTTTTTCATCACACTGCCTCACATCCAAAAGAAAGACAAAACTATCAGAAAAGGTACAGAAAAATATTATCCTCCAACGGTTTCTTTAAGATTATCCACCAGCCCGCTCCACAGGTCGTAGAGTTCTTCCGTGTCATCCATGTCAGAATAATCCGATACTTTCAGAAAAACAGATTGGGTAAGTTCGTTCATCTCAAGCCGCAGCTCAAAAAAGGCCGGGTCTTCCTCATCTTCGTCTGTTTCCGGAACAAACTCGAATTTCACATAGTTATTGGTCCTGTGGGATACAAGCTTCGCCTTATGGTCTTCATCATCCCAGATAAAGTTAAAGACCTTGTCTTCATCGATCATTACATCATCGGCCATCCATTGGGCCAGTCCGCTGGCGCTGTAGAGGTAGGGATAGAGCATTTTTTTTGATGCGTTGATCTCAAAATCGGCGGTAAACAAATATTTACTCATAACACTGATCTTAAGTTTTACTGATACCGTTCCGGTATTGAGCAAACTGCGGAGGAGCTTCGGTTTTAGCCGCAAAATCCTGCTTTTTCATGGTTTTGACCACAAAATACCGGGAATTCTCAAAGCGAGGTATCATCCGTTTTAATATAGATTTTTTTTACGATTCGGGCAAAATAAATAAAAATTAAAAAGCTATTGGAATATAGATACCAAACTTAGTAAGTTTGCGCTCCGATTTTGTACCAAGAAGGTTGGTTTTTAAAATCATATCCGAATTTGAGGAATAAACCTTCCACAAGGAACATTGAACTTTGATCTGTTATGGCGTGGTAGCTCAGCTGGTTAGAGCGTCGGATTCATAACCCGGAGGCCGGGGGTTCAAGTCCCCCCCACGCTACTTTTGCACAAAACGTGACGTTTTGTGCTTTTTTGTTTGAAAGTGTTCAGAATAAGGTGTAGTTGTAAGGGATTGTTTATTCTACTCTCTATTTTTTGCAAGGCTAAATAATTGGCTTCCTTCTAAAAGGGATTATAATCTCCTTTCCTGTTCAGTCAGATTGAGTTTGAAGTAGTCAAAGTGCGGTGATATTGGCTAAGATATCTAAGCAAAACCGTCCTATGATCAGTTCAGTCCTATTTGTTAGGTTGCACATTCTATTCCTCAAGCATAAATGAGCTTACCTTTTGGTACGGGAATATTCCTGCCTTTCAATTTCGCAGTTTCAATCCATTCATCAATGATCAATTCTACATTGGATAAAGCTTTACGATATGTCGAGCCATCAGCCATACATCCCGCTAATTCCGGCACTTCCGCAATGTAGGCTGTGTCTTCTTTGCTCCAGTATATTATGATCTCATACTTATGATTATTTTTCATCGTCATCTAACTTTAGTTGATACTTCACTATTATGTTTCTAACCTGTTGGACTTGGTAAGGTTTTGCTTTCCCTGATTTTGATTGTATGTTCAATATTTCTTCTATTCCTTCTTTGGTTAAGATATGATGACTTCCCTTAATTCTTTCTTCAAACCCTAACCGAATCACTAAATTCCTTAACTCTTCAAAATCAATATTTCTATCGGAAGTTCCACTGAGTATTTTAACCAGGAGTTTTTTATGTTTACTCATACGGACAAATCTATTCAATCTGCCCCGGATTCATCCATCTTTCCCGGGTTCTATGGTAACGGACCTCTCTCCCGATCATATTTTTTTAAATTTCTAATAGATTTACTATAACAAAAAAGTTAAGATGAAAAGTTCATGGATCACCTTATGGTACTCTATTATCTGAAGATGCTAATTGTGAATTTGATGAAAAATACAACGAATAGTTGCAAAGTTTTGAAGTCGCAGTAACAAACGTTAATGTATCGTGCAAATCTGGAAAGAAAAGGTTCGATAACTCGCCCCTCGCCGCTACTTTTGCAAAAAACGTTACGTTTTGTGCTTTTTTGCTTGAAAGCGTTCGAAACGTCTGATTTCGACCCAAAAACGAATAGTACTTAATTTCATTCGGCTGTAATCATGGTATGTAAAGCAACACTTTTTACTCAATTGCTTTGCCTAACGTTACTGCCTTGGTTTAGGACAGGTCACAACTTTCAGAAAGTCAAACATACCCTGGAATTACCTGCCTGCAAAAGCGCATCTTTATTAACCAGGTCAATTCGCTGCCAGTATTGGCAAAAGTTTGTTTATCCGGATTTTGGGAGCCCAGCCTGGGGTGATTGGCGTTGAGATTTTGTTGGTATTTTTCGTCCAATATTGGACATCATTCTTTTTGATAATGGACACTTTACTTTCCTTATGTACTTCGGCGAAAGCTTTTTCGGGGTAAAATTCAGCGTATTTGAGATGAGTTCATACCTGGCTCACTTATTGTAAATTAAGGCACGTAAAACATGCGTTAATAAGATGTTAAAAAACTATCTGAAGATTTCACTCCGGAATATTCAAAGAAACAGGCTTTTTTCATTTGTCAATGTTTTTGGCCTCTCTGCCGGACTTACGATATTTTTTCTGTTTTCGTCCTTATTCATGTTTCATTTAAGTTTTGATCAATATCATGCAGATTCAGAACAAATTTATTTAATAACCACAGAAAGAACACTTGACAATGGCAGCGAGGAATTGGATGCTTATACCTATTTGCCTTTAGCGCATCTGATGAAAGAAAATCTTCCGGAGGTAAAGAATGCAACAGTTTTTCGGAAGTACTTTAAAGAAATTTTTAAACATAAGGACAAAACCATATATGAGGATCAGGTACTTCATGTTGATCCTGATTTTCTTTCAGTTTTCAATTTCCCGGTTATCAAAGGTGATAAGAACACTCCATTGTCTACCCCAAATTCAGTAGTACTGACTCAATCAACGGCCCACCGATATTTTGGAGATCAAGACCCGATCGGCAAAATAATAACTGCCGAAAAAGACAAACGGGAATTGATGGTTACGGCGATTACCCGCGATTGTCCAGTCAATTCAAGTTTTAAATTTGATGTCTTAATATCCCTGCCCGACAGTCACACAGTGGACTGGAACAGGTGGGGTAGTACTTACACCTTCATCAGAATAAACAAGTATATTTCTGCGGACACTTTAGAAGGGAAGCTGGCTGGATTTATTGAGGATTACCTTCCAATGGTTAAAGAATCAAAAACAAGATTGCACATTTTTCCTTTGGAAAACCTGCATCTAAAGTCCGATCACATAGAAAGTGGATTCTATGTACAACCGATTTTCCAATATCATTGGATCCTGGGGATAGCGGCAGGGTTATTAATCATAGTGACAGCTAATTTGGTTATTCTATCTACTTCAAAATATTCATACCGTACCAAAGAAGCCGCCGTTCGTAAAGTGATTGGAGCCAGCAGGAAACAATTGATCCAGCAGTACCTCACTGAGTCAATGATCCTCTCTGTAATAACTTTTCCGGTTTCCGTTCTATTGTTTGATCTAATACATCCAACTTTTACCTCGGTGATTGGAGAAGAAATGGTTTTGCCTTTTAATGATCATCCGGAATTATTACTTTGGGGATTTGTTTTCACTGTATTGATTGGGCTGTTATCCGGTATCTATCCGGCTTTCTTTTTATCTTCATTCAAGCCACTCTCGACTCTTAAAGGCAAGATCTCTCATTCTACCAAAGGATTTGATTTCAGTAAAGGGATGGTCGTATTCCAGTTTGCCTTGTCCTTTGTAATGATCCTCTTTACGTTGGTTAGTATGAAACAAATCAATTTGGTATCAAAGGTTAATTTAGGATATAACAGAGAAAATCTTATTATCATAGCGGTTAATAGTGATTTTCACAAAAAATTAGAAGTCGTTGAAAATGAATTGATATCGTACCCTGGTATATCAATGGTAGCAACTGGTCATGTATTACCATTTTCCTGGGAAAGACAGGAAAAAATGAGGCCCAAAGGCTGGGACATTCAAAGCTCTGAAAATATACTCAGCTATCCATGCGGATATAATTTTATTGAAGCCCTGGAAATGAAGGTCATTGCAGGAAGAAGTTTCTCTAAAAGTTTTAATGATGAGCACAGTATGATCATCAGTGAGTCAGCCGCTGAATACTTCGGATGGGATGAACCGATAGGTAAAACCATGATTCTGGACGATCGGGGGGCGAGAGAGATGAAAGTAATTGGTGTATTGGAAGACTTTCATTTTTCCCACGTGTTTTACAGGCAGGCACCATCGGTCATCTATTTGTTGCCACAAGAGCCCTATTATTTCTACATAAAAACAGCTGGTACTCCTGACGACGCCTTGATTTCCGCGATTAAGGAAACCTGGGAGAAGTTTGTTCCGGAGACCCCCTTTGAATACTCTACGGTCGAAGACGCTTTTGCCACTAATTTAAAAAATACACTTAAATCTTTTGAATTGATCAAGTACACAGCTGTTATGTCAGTATTTATTGCCTGTCTCGGACTTTATGCGTTATGTGCATTCAGCGTGGAAAAGCGGACGAAGGAAATAGGTATTCGTAAATCATTGGGCGCTTCCATTGAAGGGATACTGAAACTGCTCATATCAAATTTGGTAAAATTGGTAGCTTTGGCTATACTCCTGGCCTTGCCTGTGGCCTATTACCTTTCCAGTTACCTAATTACCATGGGGTGGGTGCATCGGGTCGAATTGAGTATTGGCATATTTGCTTCTGCAATGTTGGTTTCAATAACTTCCGCATTGATTGCTGTGGTTGGTAAATCATATGTAGCAGCAAAGACTAATCCTGTAGATTCACTGAGACATGAATGACGTTGGATTGGCAGAACAAGAATGTTTTTTATGAAATATAATACAGTTCTTATAAGGTGCCTGCACACCTCGTGGAGTGGCTTACAAACACCACTGCAAAACCATGAGGTTACTTAACTTTGTCGAGTTGTGATGAATTTATGAGGCCGCATGTGAAACCCTGATACAGTTTTTAAATCTTGGTACAACAGGTTCGATACTAATGCCTTCAGGGCTTCTATATTTGAAGTGATTCCAATGTATTGGAACACAAGGATTAAATATCATTTTATAGATTTCTACTTTTAACCTCAATTTTAAAAGAGTACGATTTTATTTAATTACTATCAAGTTTTTCAACTTTCTTTTTAAGCTCTTGTATTTCTTTATTTTGCCTAATTAAATGCAATGTCAGCTCTTCAACTTTTTGCAGAAGTTTAAGGTTCATTTCCTTCAATTCAAGGCCGTTTTCTTCCATTTCCTGAGCAGATGGGATTTCCGGGAGATGTTTGTTAGCCCTAATATATTTTTCAGTTTCTTGTAACGTAAGGAGTTTATAGTCCTGTTCAAAGACAAAATCAGGAGCAACAGATCCATTTAAGTCCACTTTTACCTCCTGGGTATGAATATCACCTTTAACAGCAAGTTTTGCATCTGGACTTGTCGTTCCAATTCCGATATTCCCATTTCCTTTAACAACCATTCTTATATCATCTCCATCTCCCGTTACAAACAGAATATCCCTGGGTGACGACGTTCTTGGTTGTAAAACAAGATGACCTAAATCCGAATTTGTAAACGGGTAAGATGTGCTGGTAGAATTATAAGAACTCCAGATCTTTGGATCATGATCCAAGGTTATGAACGAAGCTCTTCCGCCACTTCCCCGAACTATATTAATTGCTCCATGAACATCAAGGCGCTCTCTCGGATCACTTGTTCCTATTCCCAGTTTACCAAGGAACCAGCCATTTCCACCCACATCGCCAAGCTTGACGACTCTGCCATTATTGTAGTCATTATAAAAAACTGCATCGGAGGAAGGTTCATAATCAAATCCTCTTGCTTCAGAAAATCTTATTTCATTTTCAGGAACCATGAGTTGAGCATCAACAGCATGCATAACGGAAAGTATAGCAGCCAAAGTGAGGGTTATTTTTTTCATAATAATGTTTAATTAAAAATTAGTAAATATGAATGTAGAACTTTAAATGATCGATGTTTAATATACAATATTTCCCGGAACTGAAGTATGCTCGAACGTGACAGCTATGAATTATTGTGTTTTTTTCAAGCTGTCCTCAAAAACATTTACATACTCTTTCAAATCTGAAGGAAATGGTTTGAGAAATGTCCCTTTCTTTTATGTTGCCCGGCTTTTTACATCAAAAGGTCGCGAGATATATCTCGCTGAACTTAGGCCAGTTGAGGTATCCCTTTTTCCACACAGATCATGATCATTTGCAGGAAACCCAAGTCCGTTCATGCCCCCTTTATTTGCTAACCTGCTTTATTCCAAACAGAGGTCGAAGGACGTTTATTCTTTTTACTACGAATTCGTACAGCACCCAACACCCAAGATATGTACCCAGAAGCATAATGAGAAATTTCCATGGGTTGGCAAGTGAGCTATTCATGAGATAAAAACCAATCAGAATGGTTACCGTCTGATGTAAAATGTAAAAAGGGTATACCGCCTGATTTCGGTATTTCACGATATTACTTTCCTTGTTTAAAAAGGTTGCTGCATAACCAAAAAGCACCAGTATCCAACTCCATCGGTTCAAAGAAGCAAATAAAGGGATCCAAAACAGGCTTAGATAATTCTCCCACATCCATATCATGATCAGAAAAGAGACAATTCCCGTAACGGCAGCTATACTCTTGATTTTCATCACTGTATTCCAGAAATCATCCCCCAGACATATGAGGATATAACCGGCCAGGAAACACAGAAAATAATGGGACAAGGCATACCAGTCTCCCCACAGGGAGTGGTTGATAGGGTAATAGGGTTCGAGGCATAACTCAACCAGGAAAAACGGGATAATGAATACATATATTCCCATCGGAAACCGCCTGATAAGCTTTTGTAACCACAGCACTATCAGATTGCCTTCCTTTCGAATACTCAATAAAATCGGGACAGACACTAATGATATGACCAAAAGGTATGGCAAAAACCAAAGGTGTCCCCAACTGAAGTTGCCTTCAGGGTAAATTCCTTCAAAGAAGTGGGGGTAAAAGTCAAAATAAGACGAATAGGTGACGCCTTCACCAAGTCGCACCAGATAGATCTGAGGTGCGACAATAAACAAGGTTCCTGCCAGTAATGGTAAAAAGAGCCTGTGAATACGCTCTAAGGCAAATTCTCTGGCGTTTCTCCTGGAAAGAGCGAATCGGGTCCCTATTCCGGATATGACGAAAAGAATGGATAGCCTCCATCTGTTAACAAAAATCATAGGCCACTTTACCCATTCTATCAGTTC
>LYSV01000141.1 GCA_001657315.1 Flammeovirgaceae bacterium BBD 1991-12
TTATTTTAGTTATAGTGCGCAAAATTGAAAGGAAAAGCCCACCAGGGTTAGATAACATTAAAATCATATGGCCCTATAAAATCCTTGATAGTTATCGGAGGCGTGAAAGACGGTAAGTCAGCTACACTTCTACTTATTTTGTCCTTATCCCGAACTGAGGTTACTAGCTTCTGTCACTGTTTATAGTTGAATTCAAACGAATTATCTGTAAAACAGTCCGAAGGAACAGGGATTATAGCCGAGTTTCTCTAATGCTGAACATAAACAGGATTAACTCTCTTGCCTTTTAAAACCACTTCTACCCGCCACCATTCCACCCTGGATTATCCTGCATCATCCTAGCGCCTGTTTCCCTGCGCCAGTCATCGAGTTCCTTAAACAGGTTTTTGAGGATCTCGGGTTCTTTGTCGGCGATATTGACCTCCTCTCCAATGTCGTTTTTAAGGTTGTAAAGCCCCATCTGACCTGTTTCGAAATCATCTATGAGTTTGTAGTCACCTTGAATGATCACACTGCCAGGATTACCACCCTGGTTGGAATAATGTGGATAATGCCAGAATAATGCTCTTTCCGGATGCCTATCCCACTTTAAGTACGGAGTAATATCCAAGCCATCCCTATCATTACTTGCATTATCAATACCCAAAATAGCCATAGTCGTTGGAAGAATATCGATCCCGGAAACTTGCAGATCGCTAACTTTATCCTGGAACAAGCCTCCAGGATATTTGATTGAAAATGGCACCCTGATACCTCCTTCATACAACCAACCTTTACCTCCTCTCAGGGGTAAATTTGATGTTGGCGACCCCTCAGAAGTAGATAATCCCCCGTTATCAGCAGTAAAAATAATGAGGGTGTTATCGTAAAGTCCCTTTTCCTTTAATTGATCGATCACATTACCAATACTGCGGTCTAATGCCTCGATCATTGCAGCGTAAACTGCATGCCCCTGAACAATCCGTTCTTTGTATTTGCCAGCAGGTTTTGAGCTTTTTTGCATCCAAGGCTGCAGGGGTAAGTAAGCCTGTATCGTATCAAGGCCCAGTGCTTTTGCCTTATCTTCGTATTTGGCGATCAGCTCTTCCCTTCCTTGCAAAGGAATATGCACCAGGTAAAAAGACAGGCAAATGAAAAAGCTGTGATCTGCATTCTTCTCTATAAAACTCATCGTCTCTTTCGTCAGTCTACCAGGAAGATACTCACCTTCCGGTCCATCTGTCAGGCGTGGATTCCCATATGGAGTGAAGTACCCATTGTAGCCTTCTTTTTGATTTCTCAGGGGCCCACCCCGCCTCCAGCCTCCTTTGTTAATTTCATAGCCTTGGTTTTCCGGCCAGTACTGTTCATCTTCACCGAGATGCCACTTTCCTGCAAAAAAAGTCTTATACCCCTCATCTTTGAGGACTTCGGCTATTGTTACTTCTTCCAAAGCCAGCTGATCATCCTGGACAGCAGAAAGCAGGCGATCTCGTTCACTCGGTTTTGCGTAGGCTGCTCTTCCGGGTATCCAGTCTGTGATGTTAACCTGGGTGGGGTATTTGCCCGCCTGGATAGAAGCCCTGGAAGGCGAGCATACCGGGCTAGTAGCATAGCCACGTGTGAATTTGACCCCATCACGAACCAATGCATCAATATTTGGGGTTTCGTAGAAAGTACTTCCATAGCCAGAAAGATCTGTATACCCCAGGTCATCGGTTACAATCAGTAAGACATTAGGTCTTGGTTGCTGGGAACAGGAAAAAATCAAAAAAAGAGAGTTTATAAGTACAACAGGTAAAAATCTCATGGCTGTCCTTATCGATCTCATTGAGGGAATTGATTGGGTGTGCGGGACAGCTCCTGGTCAAGCAGTTGCTCCATTTCATTAGCGACGGAAACGTAAACCTCTTTGCCTATTAAATTTTCAAATTCAAATGGATCTTTCTCCAAGTCATAGAGCTCCCGATCTCCATTTCTGAACCTGATAAACCGATACTGATCTACTCTTATGGCATGGTTGTCTTTGCCATGCGTATTGAGTACCGGACCCCTGTTGGAAGTTTCCAGGGTGAGCATCTTTGACAGGTCATAGCCATAAATGTGATCAGGACGCGGTAAACCGGCTAAAGAGACTACCGTGGGGTAGAGATCCTGCAAGCTGACAGGAGTTTGAAGGGTACCGGTGTTGGTGTTTCTATAATCCCTGGCTATCAAATTACTGTGGTTGGCTCCTTCCCATAAGGTAGTTTTCCCTGTCCTGTTTTTATCTCCTATATGGTATCCATGATCGCTCCAAAGCAGCACAACGGTATTATCCTTTCCCGGGCTTTTCTTAAGTGCATCTATCAGAAATCCAATGTTTTGATCCGAATAAGCTACGGTGGCCAGGTAGGCCTGGAGATAGGCTTTCCATGCGTTTAGATCTCCACCCTCGCCGTCTACCTTTATACCGTACTGTCTAAGCCGGGTAAAGCCAGTTTTTCGTGTGACTTCTTTGCCATAGCCCGAGAGGTCCTGCTGGTCCTCGTTTATCCAATCCAGTAACTCCTGGTCAATGGACATTTCCGAGACCGGGAACAAGTCGTGAAAAGACTGCGGCACCACCCAGGGCAGGTGCGGGGCAAATAACCCACAGGCAAGAAACCAGGGTTTACCTTTTGGGACTTCCACCTGCTTTTTTTGCTTTCTGAAATCCACCATTTCTGCCTGGCCGGATAGCACCAAGTCGGCAATAAACTTTGCATTCAGGAAGTCATTGGCTTTTTCCCGGGGAACTTCGGTAGTGCCAAACCGGGTATAGTTACGCACATTCCCGGTCTTGTTTTCCCAGTACCTGGATATCTTTTCCTCCCAGTCAACGGAAGCCCCCGCTCCTGCGCCAGTGCCTGTCCACGTTTCAACCCAGTCATCCCAGGAAAACAGTTGATCGGGCCAGTCACTGAAGACTCCCCTGTCCAGGTAAGACTGGCCTTTATGAAAGACTTTGCCAATGCCACAGGTATAGTACCCGTTTTGTTTTAAATATTGCGGGAGGGTGACTGCATCCGTCAACGTCTCGTAACCCCGGAAATGCTGATCATGATGATAATACCCGGAAACATGAGGCGGCACGCCGGTAAGTAGTGCTGTCCTGGAAGGACCGCAAAGCGGGGCGGCACAATAGGCCTTTTCAAATACTACCGCCTCTTTTGCAAAAGCATTCATACGAGGAGTCAGTCGATTGATCACTGATTCCCTCAGCCTGTCATCGGGGTATATTTTCTCCAAAAAATTTCCCGGGAAGTTTCCCAGTACTGTATTGTAAATGTTCAGGTCATCTACCGCAATGAATAGAAAATTTGGTCTGCGCGGCGGGGGTTCTTCCCTCCCTTCCCACCAAAAACCTCCTGAAACAAGTACAGTGAAAAGAAGAAATGCACGTATGTATTTCATATTCTGCCTTAATCGATTTATTGATCGTGATCTTGTACATTACCCTTTGAAGCTAACCCGGCGGGCTGTGTCAGTAGTATGTATTCAAATGTCATCGAAACATCCGTCATGTCATTCTTTTCAGGGTCTTTGGTTATCATGTTTCAGCTTCAAATTAACTCATAAGGGACCAGGCTTTATTCCTTAATAAATTTCCCTACATCAGAATTCTTACTCCTAATGAGATACACTCCTCTGCTCAGCATAGAAACATCGATCTCCCGGCCAAACCCGGTGAGTATCCTCGCACCAAACATATTATAGATCTCAATTTGAGCACCAGGCGACACATTGGCCAAATGAAGAATATTTCCGGCAGGGTTAGGATACACTTTTAAGCCGGTGGGGACTGCTACTGATGCCTGTTTGATGTCATTCCCAATTCTTCCACCGGCCGATAGGGCACCAGGCACACTGGTAAATTTCCATTGGGTGTTGTTACCTATCCAGGTGGTGGGGCCAAGCTGGAAATCTGTGACTCCATCGGGTTTTAGATGCAGCCATTCGGTGAATTGCCTGTTCTCCAGTCTAAACCAGCCGCCGCTGGCATCTGTCCATCTCCATTGTGCGCTGTTATCGGTGCTGGTGGCTAACACAGTATTGATCACATCACCATTCGTGGTGGCATTGAGCTTTCTACCACTGGCTACATGTACCAGGTAGAAGTAACCGCCCTCGGCATCAACTTCTTCCCAGCGTACCTGGTTGCCTGTAGCTGTAGCCGCTTTGACACCAACTGCTCCGCCTGATGCATTGGCCTTCAGCCGCTGACCACTCGAGTTATGGTCGATGAAGAACAGGCCTCCACCGCATGCGGGCGTTAAGACTGGCGGCTGGTTAGATGCACCGGCCGCTGCACCATTATCCAGGACCCGCACCTGGTAGATGTACGCGGTGTTTTCAGCAACGCTATTATCGGTATATGTTTCCGAGTTGGCGGCAACATCTCCCAGTGTAGTAAATGTCGCTTCCCCGGAAATCTTGCGACGTACGCGGTATCCACTCTCACCGGTGCTATTATCTGTCCAGTTCAGCACTACCCGGTTGCAGCTATTGGCAGTGGCAGTCAAGTCAGTTATATCATTGAACACTTTGTTTACACTACAAACCTGGCAATCAGCGGGGTCGGATGGGTTCATGTAGCCTACATACTTTGTGCCTGTATTATCAATGTTTATGGTCACCGTTCCTAAAGTCTTAAAATCACTTTGAGCTACGAACCTGTTGCCATACCGGACATTCCTGAGGTTCAGTTCGATGGACGTACCTCCACCGCCTTTACTGGCATAAAGCCAGCTTGTTTTAGTAGTCGCCTGCTCTAAAGTGACATTTTCCAGGGCCAGGTTTTCATGGGTTATGGGTTCGAACTGGTATCCATTTAAACATACGAGCCCGGAGATCGGTCCCTGGATGTATATGTTTCTAAATAGGTTATCCTTTCCTATTTTCCCGGTTGATTCTGCTTCCCGGTGATTAATAAATGAACGTGCGATACCCCCCTGTCCCAGCGCCGGGTCACCAATGTTGGCTTCCCACTCGAGGACTTCGATGTTTTCAACCAGGCAGTTATCCCCGGGATCCAGGTTATTCCATCCGAACTGGAAAATGGCGCCATTGGATTGTTCGTAGAAAACACAATTCCGGACATTGATGTTGTCGGCATATAACTTGACGTGGTCATCATTACATTTGAAAAAGGAATTTTCAATGGTGGAGTTGGCCCCTGTTTTGATCCCATCATTATTCGCCCTGTAACCGTAAAGCTTGATATTCCGAAGGTGGGCATCATCACTGGTACGAATGGCAAAATGGCGTGCGTTAACGATCGTCACCCCATAAATTTTATGACCATTGCCTCTATTCAGCTCCATGGCATTGTATCGCATTTTGACATTATTAGCGGGTTTTGCTACGAAACGACAAATGATCATTCCCCGGCCCTGCACGGTTAGCGGTGTGGTTCTATCCGATTCGACATGAACTGTCCCCTTGAACAGCGCGCCATCTTCGATAACGACTACATCTACGTTATTCGGTACCGTGTATCGATCATACTCGGCAGTTTGCTCATGGATCATGCCGTCAGTTCCACCATCAAATACAACAACGTTAGCACCTGCTGGTATGACCGGATCGTTGTACGGGTCGACATGGATCATGAGGGGATTGGCAATATCTCCCGGCATTCTTACCATCAGTTGCTTCATGGGGTCACATACTTCGATATACATGGCGCCATCGGCAAAAGAGGTAGTTACTCCCTGGTACGTTTTATTTCGTAGCTCAATGTTCGAACCTGAAAGGCTGGTGCCATTTTGAAGTGTGATCTTAATGGTTGCGGGCCCACCTGCCGGATCGAACCCAAACATGGCCAGGTGCTCCATTTGAGTAACCCGGCCTCCATCATTTGGAACGATAGCATACGTATGAATGTCCTGGTATGCGCTGTCACAAGCCTTGACCTCTACATTATATTTATTTGACAATCCAAAGCCGATCGAATTATCGGGTGGAAGCTGCCTGTACGTTCGCACCTGGCTGAATATTGCGCTGGTGATACAAGCAAATATGAAAAGTAGTGTAGTCTTTTTCATGTTAGCGAGTTTAGGTGTAAGGTTTTTTAATCGTTCAATGTGCGTTCTCAAGTTCAATAAATTGTCAATAAGCCCGGGTTTAATGCTGTTAAGTTTAGCATACCCATCGCACCCCTGACCCCTGGAGGGGCAATCCGCCACGCGGTTGGTTCCCCTTTAGGGGTCAAGGGTGAGCATTAGCCTCAACGGCATTGAAACCAGGTGTTCTATTCCGTTTCGGCTACCCCGGTTACGATTCCATTGATCATTTTAGTCCACCGCCCCGGGATTGCCTCGAGCATTTGGCCCGGGACATGCTTTTTCAATTGACTTTTCACTTTCTTGTATTTTTTTAAGCCTGCCAGGTTATTCAATTCCCATGGATCACGGGTATGATCATAGAGCTCTTCTCCTCCATCCGGGTAGGTGATGTAGCGATACTTCTCACTGCGTATGGATACCCAATTTTTTCCAAAATAGGTAATGGAGGGATGCTTCCAATTCGTATTTGGATCCTCTAATAAAGGTCTTATGCTGCGCCCATCAATGGGTTTATGTGGGTTGATCCCGTTCGCGCCAAAATCAACAAAGGTGGGATACAAGTCCAATAAGTTTACCGGGGCAGTGCAAACCTTTCCAGGCTGGATAGAACTGGGCATATAGATGACCATGGGCGTAATGGCGGATTGTTCCCAAAGGGAGTTCTTATCAAATCGGTCTTTCTCACCCATGTGAAAGCCATTGTCTGAAGTGACAATGATGATCGTGTTTTTGGCAAATTGACTGCTTTCCAATGCCTCCAATACCCTGCCGATGTTATAATCCGCAAAGCTGTAACTCGCGAAATAGCCCTTTAGGTATTCTTTCCATTTCTGTTCGCTGCTGACTATTTCATTGAACTCACCCTGCTGGCCCTTCGACTCGATGTAGGCTTTAGGTATCGGTGGCATATCGTCGATATCATTTTTGAGATACCCCGGTGGGATCTCTATGTCATTCACATCATACATATCCAAAAATCTTTGGGGACAGGTATAGGGGGAATGTGGCCTCCAAAGCCCGTACATAAGAAAAAATGGCTTCTCCTGGTCCTGCTTCAGTAAATCAATAATGGTATTTGCATTTTGAACATCGGGAAAATCTTCATCCGGAAAAGCCTGTATTCCCCTGAAGCGACTATCGCTTCCAAACGTGCGATGCTCCTCATCCGGAAAGGGACCAAAGCCCGCTTTTCCTGTTCCATTGGGAAAGTTCCTCGCCACACGATCCTTTGAGATATCCGAATGAAATAGTTTACCATACCCATACGTAGTGTAGCCGGCGCGTTGAAACCACTCAAGCATGGTTTCCTGCTCTTTCATGATATCCGTCTCCCAGGCTTTACTGCCGTTGTAATATTTTCCTGTTTTATGAGGGGACAATCCACTGAGAAAGGCCGTGCGTGAAGGACTGCATGCCGGTGCCGGGCAGTAAGCCTGGTGGAAGGTAATCGCCTTTTCCCTAAAAGCATCAAGGTTTGGCGTTTTGACTTGTTTATCACTTCGCAGGAATCCATATTGGTTCATATCATCCGCCATGATGAGGACAATGTTCGGGCGATCTTGTGCAAGAACAGGTGAGGCAAGACTGAAAAGTAAAATGATGGAAATGAATAGTGGACGTAGGTTATGCATGGGATTTTGTTTTAGAGATCAAAACTGTTGTACTTCCTCCTTGCCGGGATACCTGTAATCTTCGTCTTTGGGATATACCAGGATCTCCCCGTCTTTCATTTTTATTTCCATTGGCACGAGGGTTAATCCTTGCTTATTAATCGTATAGGCGGTTTGGCTGAGATCTTTGGTCCTGGCATCTCCAGGGTCAAGCGCAGGTTCGTTGGCGTTGTAAAATGCGGTACACCACCACCTGCCTTTCTTGTCTTTGAAAAGCGTACCATGCCCCAGGAATCTTCCTGCAAACTTCCTTGGTCCGTATGGCCCTTCAATTTTGTCGGCGGTAGCGTAGTAAAGGTTATAGGTTCCATGCCTCATTTTATCGGTGGACCATCCTGTCCCAAATAGCACATATTTTCCTTTAAACTTGATGATGAAAGCTCCTTCATGCCCCATTTTGCGGTTTTCCGGATCCAGCCGGGTGGGTTCTCCATCAAAGCCCGAAAGATCTGCTTTGATCTTTATGATTTCGGTACACTTGGCTACCAGGTAGTGACTTCCGTCATCGTCAGTAAAAATGGAGGGATCATGGTGGCGTCCAAAACCCGTTCCCCAATCCGTAAACCCGGAATTCAGACCTTTCCCTTTGGTCACTACGAAGTTGCCCAGCCCCGTATTGGAAGTGTGTATGAATACCCATCTTCCATCCAGGAAATATAGCTCTGGCGCCCACATCCTCAAAGGCTGGGGCTCCTGCCCTACCCGTTCCGCATTTCGCTTGTCCAGCCTTTGCCGAAATTGTTGTGCATTGGAAGCTTCACTGATACGATATGGAAACCCTAAGAACTCCCAACTCGCTAAATCATTACTTCGCCAGGCCGGCATGCCTTCATCCCCGGTTTCGTTCTTTTGCTGGGTAGCCGTAAGGTAATACTTATTGTCCGGGCCAATGGTAATATACGGATCGCGCATCCAGTCATCCAGCAGGTGGACTGCCTTTTGATGTTTTTTTATTTCTTTTAGGAGTCCTTTGTGCTGTGCATTCACAATCGTTCCAAAAACGACTAAAAAACTTATGAGTAAACCTTTTTTCATCTTAATTGAATGAGTTTAACTCCATGCGGATTGACCGTATGCTTGATTTTGTTCCTCGCTTTTCCCAGCTCCTTTCCTTCCCAAAGGTCCCATTGAGAAACAGGTCCTTTGAGTCCCAGTTCTTCCAGGGTAACTTCTATTGACTTTGGCTCTTCAGACAGATTGAACAGGGCCACATTTTTCACCCCCTCCTTCAGATCACTTACCCATACCACCCGGTCATCTTTCCGCCATAGCTGTTTTTGGTTTTTCCCTTTTTGGTTCAAGGCGATCACCCCCGGGTTAGTCAATAGTGCTTTGACAAAAGGTGTATTCTCCGGCATATTACCCCCCATCATGAGGGGAGACCTGGCGATCATCCAAAGGGTTATGTGTGTTCTCTGCTCATCTTCGTTGAAATAGCTAAAGCGCTCCGGCCCTTTTGGCCCGCGCTTACTGATCTTCCCGACCTGTAGCATATCAGCGTCTGGCCAGCTGTCCGGGCCCGTGAGCGCATTCCATTGGTTTACCAGGTCAAATTGGGCTTTAAGCTTTTCCCAATCATCCCAAAAGTCCTTGGAAATACGCCAAAGCTGGCTGTTGGTCTGAACATGATCCCTGTTTTCATACTTCATGTTGAGGGAAAGACTGAGCACGATATCACTGTTGTGAAAATCCAGTGCCTTTCGTATCGCTTCGACTTCTGATTTACGATAGGGATAGTTTTCGTGCAAATCAATATCGTCGACCTTGATGTAATCCACCCCCCAGGATTCATATAATTCTATGAGCGAATTGTAGTAGGCTTGCCCCCCGTTTTTACTCATATCAACCCCGTACATCGTATTCAGCCATGGACAGATTGAAGTAGTATCCGCTACCATATCGGCGGTAATTTCATTTGCATTTTTTACCGGTGTTTTGGCCCAAGCTGCCTGGCGAGGAATTCCGCGCATGACATGGATGCCAAATTTTAACCCCTTGCCATGGATGTAATCTGCTAATGGTTTAAATCCTTTCCCGTTTGCCGATGAAGGGAACTTACGCGGGTCCGGGAGCAACCTGCCGTATTCATCCATAGGGATCCACGGTACGGGAGCCTTATCTTTTGATAGCCTGAATTGAGGTGGATTGTTTTGAATGCTGTTTGGAGGATGCGGATAAAACCAGCAATAATCAACCACTACGTATTCCCAGCCCAGGTCTTTCATATGCTCAGCCATGTAATCAGCATTTGCTCTTACCTCTGCTTCCGTAACGGCTGCACCAAAGCTATTGTAGCTGTTCCACCCCATCGGGGGGGTAGGCGCCAGTAGTTTTTCCTGGGCAAGGATCCCGGAGAAAGCAAACATTAAAACCGATGATAAAATGAGTATTCTGATCATTTGTTTCCCTGGTATTTCTCTTTCATCCTGTCTTTTGCGTAAGTGGACCTGTTGGCATTCGTTACGGCCTCCTTGTCCAGCTTGATCACCTTGCGGTCATAGGTATAGATGCCGTTCATTTCGTTTTCCACGTCTGTCCATTGCGTATATACCGCCCCGCTCAGACCTTCATGCTGGAACTCATGGATGATCTCGATGAATTTGACGTACTCCTCCGTCGCAGCCTTTTTGCCTTTGTAATTATGATGCACCCAGGGGCCGTCTTCATCCCATATATGACCTTTGACTTTATAGCCGATTGCCCCGTATTCCCCATTGACCACTGCACGCATATCATTACCAAAGGGGACAGAAGGAGGACGGTAGGAGTGGTTGTCCTTGATATGGCCTACCACGTAATCCACATCGGGTTTACCGGCATCTATGCCGCTGTTTCCCGTAACAAGCCTGGATGGGTCCAGCTCCATGATGGACTTCGTGATCCGCTGCACATCGTAAGCTCCCCAATGCTCGTTGAAAACCACCCAGTTGACGATGGATGGATGGTTCCAGTGGGTTTTCACCATCCGTTGAAGCTCTGCTTCGAATTGGGTCTTTTCTTCCTCCGTTCGCTTTTTGTGCGTATTGGGCATGTCTTGCCACACCAGTATTCCCAACTTATCACACCAATAGTACCATCGCTGCGGCTCTACTTTGATGTGCTTACGGATCATATTAAAACCAAACGCCTGGGTCATTTCAATGTCCCACTTTAAAGCTTCGTCTGTTGGAGCGGTGTAAATACCGTCCGGCCAATATCCTTGATCCAACGGACCCATTTGGAATAGGAATTCATCATTCAGCACAATCCGCTGGATATTCCTGAACTTCTTCATGGAGATCTTTCGCATGCCAAAATAGCTCTTCACCTCATCCACGACATTTCCCTCTTTGTCTACCAATTCTATTTTTACATCATAGAGAAATGGATTGGTTGTGGACCATAGTTTTGGACCTGGAACTGGCACGTGGAATGGCACATTCGGGGAACCTCTTCCTTTACTTACTTCTCTACCTTCATCCATGACATAGACCCTGGTTTGAATGTTTCCAAAGTCCTGGGTGGAGACATTGACATTTACTTCGATCATTTCACTATCCACATCCGGGGTGATGTGAATATCCGTCATATACTTTCCGGGAACAGCCTCTAGCCAAACGGTTTGCCAGATCCCGGAAGCCGGCGCGTAAGCAAACTTTTGGGGATCGTCAAAACGCGTGTTGTTTTGCTTCCCTGTTGCAATCCCTTCACTGTTTCCCGGGTCATAGACTTTGACGATCAGTTCCTGGCTTTGACTTGCGATCAACGCATCAGTGATGTCGAAATAAAACGCGTCAAACCCTCCCTTGTGAATACCGACCGCCTGGCCATTCACATAGACGGTAGCTTCCCAATCGACAGCTCCAAAATGCAGCAAAACCCGCTTACCTTTCCAGGTACCCGGGATCGAGAAGTTCCTCCTGTAGAACGCCGAATAAGCATCGAATTGCTGCTTTACCCCTGAAAGAGCGGATTCCCATGGAAATGGCACCAATATTTGACCCGTAAGATCTTTACCTATTGGCACCCGGTCTCCCGCTTTCATTTCCTGGAATTGCCAGGGGCCGTTCAGGTTTTGCCAATCCTTGCGAACCATTACTGGCCTGGGGTATTCGGGCAGTACATTTTCCGGGTCCACATCTTGCGCCCATGGAGTGGCTAAAGGTGCGTCTGCCATTTTCCAGGATTGTGCCTTTAGCAATGACACCTGGACCAGGCAAAGTATTGCGAACAATGATCTAATCATCTTATAGCGGCTTTTTGGGTAGGACATAGTTCTTTTGAGCCCACTCGCTCCATTTGGTATCCAGTTCTTTTACAAGATCGGGGTATTGAGAGGCCAGGTCATTTTGCTCGGCCCGGTCTTTACTCAAGTCGAAAAGTTGCCAGGTTTCATCGCTTATCTTCTTCACTGCCTTCCAATCCCCTTTGCGGATCGCACAGTTGCTTTGGTGCTCCCAATACATGTATTCATGCTCTTTGAATGCTGCATTGTCATCAAAAAGGGGGAACAGGCTCTGGCCCGGCAGGGAATGTGCCGTAGTGGTGACATGATAGTCCGAAGGATATTCCGTATCCGTAACTTCCAGGATGGTGGGCATGATGTCTACCAGGTATCCTTTCGCATTCGTTACAGATCCTCCGCGTTTGATCTTCTTAGGCCAATGTGCGATCAGTGGGGTGGAGATCCCCCCTTCATACGTTTGTACTTTGTATTCATAAAAGGGCGTATTTGAGGCGTTGGCCCAGCTGATCCCATAAGAAACAGCGCCGGAATAGCTCGCACGGTTGATCCATGAGTCCGGTTTGGTGCCAAATTCATCATACATCTCCGCACAAGCCCCATTATCCGATAGGAAAAAAATGAGGGTGTTCTCAAACTGGCCTGTTTGCTTTAAATGATCGGTCAGTTTTTTAATGTTGTAGTCCACGGCGTATACCTGGGCAGCATAAACCGCCATTCTATAATCGGAACGAATACGTTGCGTACTGTCCACTTCGGCCCAGGGTCTTACCCTTGCATCTCTTTCGGCCATCGGAAAATCGTCTTTGAAGAGTCCCATCTCTCTTTGCCTGGCAAACCGGGCTTTTCTCATCTCATCCCAGCCTCCCATGTACTTTCCTACAAATTTTTCAATGTCCTCTTCTTTTGCATGCAGTGGCCAGTGGGGTGCGGTATAAGCTAAGTATAGGAAAAACGGATCATCATCTTGCTGGTCTTGTAAAAACTTGATGGCGTAATCAGTGAAAGCATCGGTCGTGTAGTATGAATTGGAATCTGGTGGCGGTAAATGTTGATTCATCAGGGTTACAGGCCTTTTTCCATTGGGGTAGAAATAGCTGGTAGCCCCTGCAATGCTACCATAAAACCTCTCAAAGCCCCTTTGTAAAGGCCAGCGCGTGGTATCGTGATAGCCCAGGTGCCACTTACCTGCCATATAGGTGTGATACCCGTTGGTGGAAAGCGCCTCTGCAATGGTGACACACTTTTTGTTTAAATATCCCTGGTAACCCTCCGTACCCCATTTTTGATTCTCTCCTTTCGTCCCGTTCGCCATCTGGCCGATACCTGTTTGATGGGGAAAAAGACCAGTGATCAAACTGGCTCGAGTAGGGCAACAACGTGCTGTATTGTAAAACTGGCTGAACCGGAGACCTCCATAGGCCAATTCATCTATGGCAGATGTTGGTATTTCTCCCCCGTAGCTGCCAATATCGGAGAAGCCCATATCGTCTAACATGATCAGTACAATATTAGGACGCTCCTCTTCGGTTTTAGAAGCGCAGCTAAATAATAAAAGACTTATGAAAAGGGTTGAAATCGTTCGATACATAATGACCTGTTAAAATAGTATTTTTAGTTCGTGTTATTTTTCATCCGCTCCGGAACCGCTGGCTGTGGGTAGACCATTGTCCGGTTGGCTTCTTTTTCATAAACCGCTTTTAGTTCTTCCAGCTTTGAAGGATTTTCGGAGGCCAGGTTATGCATTTCTGTCCTGTCTTCCGCCAGGTTGTAGAGTTCCCATTCTCCCAACGGCAGGGAAACCAGTTTCCAATCCCCCACCCTGATGGCTCTCGAATAGAAGTGCTCGAAAAATATGGAGGAGTACCCTTCACGATTACCTGTCTTCAGCGCAGGCACCAGGCTCTTGCCTTCTATGGCTATCGTTTCTACACCGTTAAACGTCCTGGGCTGCTCTACACCTGCAATATCCAGGCAGGTAGCCATAAGATCAATAACATGACCGGGTTCGCTGGAAATTTTACCGGTTTGACCGGTAATGCCCAGGGGCCAATGTACCACGAGCGGTGTACAGATCCCTCCTTCAAAAGTTCTCGCTTTCCAATAGCGAAAGGGTGTATTGCTCACATTGGCCCAATCACGACCAATCCCCGCATAGGTGGTTTGACTTCCGGGTAAGACCGATTGATCGTTGCGCGTGTAAATGACTTCCCTCCCGTCCCGGGTCTGGCTATTCCTATCAAATCCCGCTTTGGCAGGTGTTTCAGGACTTGCTCCATTATCCGATAAAAAGAATATCACGGTATTATCGTATTGCCCGGTCTCCTTCAGTTTCTCAATTAAACGCCCCATTCCCTGGTCGACCCGATCGATCATGGCAGCATGCACGGCCATTTTCCTGGCATGATAGGCTTGATTTTCCAATGAATCCCAGTTTTTCACGGCTCGCATCTCGGGAGATAGTGCCGGCATTTTTTCAAACAGGCCAAGCGCTTTCATTTTGTCATAGCGTGCCTTTCTAATCTTATCCCAACCCTGTGTATAGATATCTTCATATTTTTCGATGTCTGCCGGGAGTGCATGAAGGGGCCAGTGAGGTGCAGTATGTGCGATGTACAGAAAGAAGGGATTATCGTTTTTAGAAAACTGCTCTACATAGGCCACGGCAGAATCTGAAAGCGCGTCGGTATGATAGTATCCACCGGGTACGGATGGCACGGGTTTATCACCATTAACGAGGCTAAACGGATCGAAAAAGTCCACTACCCCCCAAATGTTACCGTAGTATTTATCAAATCCCCTGGCGGTAGGGTAAGCATCCAATTCCCCGAAGTCGCTGTCCAGGAAACCCTGGTGATTGAGCCAGGCCAACTGATTCTCTCCATTGGCCCCACCTTGCTGTGCTTTTGTTCTTGATACGTGCCATTTTCCCACCATCCCGGTTTGGTAACCATTTAGCTTTAGCGCTTCTGCAATGGTGACCGCATTCTTTTTGAGTTGTCCTTCATAACCGGGTAGTCCCTTGTCGCCGGTCATCTGGCCAATCCCGGCCTGGTGCGGGTACAGGCCTGTGAGTAGTGACGCCCGGGTGGGGCAACACCTGGAAGTATTGTAAAACTGGGTGAACCTGACCCCATCGAAAGCAAGTGTATCCAGGTTGGGGGTCTGGATCTCACCTCCATAGGAGCCCAGGTCCGAGAAGCCCATATCATCCACTAGCACGATGATAAAATTAGTTTGAACCCGTGGGGACTCTCTGGAACAACTTACTGATAAAGTGACAACACCCAGCAGGAACATTAGTCGTAAGGACATACTTTTTAGAATTAAAATCAATGCCATTAGGTTTAGCATACCCATCGTACTCTTAAAACCCACGGCGCGTTGGGCTTCCCCTTTAGGGGTTAGGGGGGTGTAGGCCATAACACGAATGGCATTGACTTAAAAATAGTGATATCCTATTTCCATTCGACTATATAGCCTGAAGGAAACACTTTCCAGCAAAAGCAATGAATATTCGAGCAACAGCCTGGTACGGCATAAAACTAACTTGCTCACAAGCTTTCGCCAATGACCAGGTTCTTCATTTCGGGTATTTTAGTATTGTTGCTCTACCAGGTTTCCCGTGCGCAACAAAAGGTAAATGCACAAGTAATCCAAGAAAAGCAACCCCTGGCCGATCAAGGGAATGGTTACTACAAAAACCCCATCTTTCCCGGTAACTATGGTGATCCGTCCATTGTTACCGTCGGCGAAGACTACTACATGGGTTTTAGCAGGGGAAACGGTTTTATGATTTGGCATTCAAAAGATCTTATCAACTGGAAGCCCATCGCCAGGCACACGCTCCCAAAGGCATATAACACGGTATGGGCCATTGACCTTCAATATTTTGACGGGCTTTTTCACGTGTACATGCCCATACGGCAGTACCCGGGGAAAACGGATATCCCATTTGGTAATTATGTAATAACATCACCTTCACCCTCCGGTCCGTGGAGCGACCCCATTGACCTGGAAGTTAAAAAACCGGATGGCGATTATACAGGCATTGATCCGGGTTTTATCTCGACGCCTGGAGGTGAAAAATATCTTTATGTTTCTCATGGCTGGGTAGTAAAACTTAATACATCCGGGACAAAAGCCATTTCAGATGCCCGGAAGGTATATACCGGCTGGGACTATCCTGCCAGCTGGGACGTAGAATGCAAATGCCTGGAAAGTCCCAAACTTTTTAGGAAAGGAAAGTATTATTACCTAATCTCTGCCCAAGGTGGTACCAATGGCCCTTCTACAGCCCACATGACCGTGGTAGCAAGATCTGAAAGCCCTACAGGCCCCTGGATAAATTCGCCTTATAATCCCCTCACGCGTACCTATTCGCAAGATGAACCTTTTTGGCACCAAGGTCATGGCACTGTTTTTCAAGCTGCGGATAAGCGCTGGTGGACGGTCTACCATGGCCGTCTCAATGGTTTTGAAAAAATGGGCAGGCCCACCTTGCTTATGCCTGTGGAATGGACCGAAGATGATTGGCCAGTCATAAAAGATCAACTCCGGCCAGGTGGTTTTTTAGAGATCCCCGCGGGTGAAAAGATCACTCATGGCATGCCACTTTCAGATCCCTTTTCAGCAGGTAAAATTGGGCTGCAATGGAATGGAGCCTTTGAAAACCTCAACATCACAACGGACGGTTTGAAAACAGCGGAAAATAAAGATTGGGAAATATGGCAATATGCCGTCAATAAAAGTTTTGAAGTTTCGGTTAAGTTGATGGGGGTAAGCACTGGAGGGAAAGCTGGAATCAAACTTGGGACTACTGGTATTTGCACCGATGGGGAGAATGTAAGGTTTGCAGATGGTCCACCCTGGAGACTCCATCAAAATATGTATCCTATC
>LYSV01000142.1 GCA_001657315.1 Flammeovirgaceae bacterium BBD 1991-12
TGTGTAAACCTCTCCACAAGATCCCCTTCAAGATCCTCCTGATAGTCCGGGTGGCAGTACCATTGGAAGAAGCGAAGTGGGAGTTTCGGTGGCGGATAATGTTCATTCATTTCTTAATGATTCACATGGGTTCGCCATAGCCGCTTTAAAGGATTGCAGGCTGATGGTGAGGAATGCGAGGCCAAAAGCAAGGAAACCTGCCAGGGCGAAGATCCACCATGAAAGTTGAATATGATAAGCAAAGCTTTCCAACCATTCCTTCATTAGCCACCAGCTTACAGGTGCGGCTATGAAAAAAGACCATTGTACTAACCTGAGAAAGTCTCTTGAAAATAATCCTACAATGCTTTCAACAGGGGCTCCCATGACTTTCCGGATGCTTATCTCTTTTACCCGCTGTTCCGTTGAAAATAGGGTCAGCCCCAGTAGGCCCAAACAGGAAACGACCATGGCCAGCAAGGCGAAAATGTTGGACAACCGAGCCGTCACTTGCTCGCTTTTGTATAGTTTTTGGTATTCCAGGTCTATAAACTGGTAATCGAATGGGTAATTGGGATTAACATCCCTATAAACTTTTTCAAGACTCACCAGGGCTTCACGGGTCCTTCCGGGGGCTGTGCGGATGATAATTACGCCAAATTCTTCATATTCCTTTACGTCTATAATGAGGGGTTTGATAGGTTCATGAAGGGAATGAGTGTGGAAATCTTTTAAAACTCCTATGATCTGCCCTTTTTTATTCCAGGCGGACACCCACTTACCCAAAGGGTCTTTCATTCCCATTTGCCTTAGGGCTTCTTCATTCACCAGAAAGGCATCGGAAGAATCGGAAGTTATGGAACGTGAAAAATCCCGTCCTTCAATAATTTCGAGGTTCATAAGTTTAACAAAATCAAATCCTACCGAAGACGGCTTGAAGGCAACATAGTCGCTTTCTCCCTTTCCTTGCCAGTCGATAGGGTCCGATATGACAAATCCCATAGCATGGGGAGTTTCACTGCTACGGTCTACCAGGGCAACGCCCGGTAGCCTGGAGGCCTCATTTTTGAATAGATTATATTTTTCTTGTTTTTTTAGTTCACCTTCTACGCGCACGTAGACAAGGTTCTCACGATCGTACCCCAGGTGAGAATACTGTATATAGTTTGTTTGCCGGGAAACCACCAGGGTGACGATTAAAAGCAAGATGGAAAGACTGAACTGGAAAACGGTCAGGCCCTTTCGAAACCACCTGGTGGAGCTGGTAAACCGCAATGTGCCTTTTAGTACCTGTACGGGTTTAATGGAGGCCAGGAAAAAAGCCGGGTAACTGCCGGCAAGAAAACCGGTCAAAAGCATTAACCCTGTTAAAACCGCCCATGCAGAAGGATCGGTGACGGGTAAAGCAAGATCTTTTCCCGTAATGGCGTTGAAGCCTGGTAAAAAGATCTGTACCAATAAGAGCGATGATAAGAGTGCTGCAAAAGATAAAAGCATGGACTCTCCCAAAAACTGCCCTACTAAGGACCCCTGTGAAGACCCGACGGTCTTGCGGACACCAATTTCCCTGGCGCGTTTGACGGCACGAGCCGTTGAGAGGTTCATAAAATTTATACAGGCAATGACGAGTATGAATACAGCCACACCACTGAATATGTTGATGTATTCAATGCGCCCCCTTAGTGGCTCTCCATTGACAAAATTTGAGATGAGGTATCGTTCACCGAAAGGTTGTAGTCCCAGCTCTATCTCGAATAGTTCGTCTTCCTCCTTGTGTTTTTGCATAAAACGGTTGAGCTTATCTACCACCCGGGAAACGTCTGCGCCCTCTGCTAATTGGAGGGTGGTCAACACGTTATGAGAAGCCCAACTATCTGGTCTTTTCATATGAAGCTCCCAGTTGACCAGGTAATCGAATTTCAATGAACTTTTGGAGGAGACATTGTCAAAAACGGCATTAACTGTTAAATCGACCTGGTTTTCATAATAAATGGTTTTCCCCACGGCATTTTCAACCGTTCCAAAAAAGAGTTCGGCCATCTTTTTTGAAATTGCAATGCTGCTGATGTTTTTCAAAGCTGACGACGCATCCCCGGCTACCACGGGATAACTGAACATTTTGAAAAAGTCCCTGCTTGCTCTGGAACCTTCCAATTTGTGTATTTTTTCCCCTACCTGGAAGGTCTCCGGGTGTCCCCACGGGAGTTCATATCCCGTGGCGTAAAAATTGACATGCTCTACTTCGGGGATGGACTCTTTGACTTCCGCCAACGGGATGGATTTTTCCCTGCCTGTATACCGGACTTGTGTGGAATAATTGCCGGTGACCTGTCCATTTTCAAATATCTTTTGATAAACGTTATACAGGTTTTTTCCATTGTTATGAAAATTATCAATGCGCTTTTCATCTCGTACCCAGAGAAAAATGAAGAGGAAGCATGTCATACCCAGTGCAAGTCCTGCAGTATTGATCACGGTGAAGACCTTGTTACGCGCATTGTTTCTCAAAGCGACTTTTAAATAGTTTTTAAACATACCGTAATGATTTAATGCCCGTCTGTTTCCTAAAGAGCGAATGATGCCAGGCCTGAACAATTGCACCACTTCCTTATAAAAACTCCGACTGGCTGCACCGAAACCTTTGGAGTTTAGTCTATTCTCAAATCTCTCCAGTAAGTCCCCCTCAATATCCTCCTGATAGTCCGGGTGGCAGTACCAGCGGAAGAAACGGAGCGGGAGTTTCGGTGGTGAGGAGTGCTGTTTCATCGAAGATTATTCTGACCTTAAACTATCCACGGGATTGGCCAGGGCTGCTTTTACAGATTGATAGCTGACCGTCAACAAAGTAATGGCCAATGCACCCAGGGCTGAGGCGGCAAAGATCCACCAGGTGATCTCCATCCGGTACTCATAATCACGGAGCCAGCTATCCATGAGGAAATAGCCAACGGGTATGGAGATGAGAACCGCTATGAGCACCAGAAATGCAAAGTCCTTTGACAGCATTTTCCAGATGCTGAATACAGAAGCGCCGGTAACTTTTCTTATGCCAATTTCCTTGCTGCGTTGTTCTGCCATGAACGATGCAAGACCAAACAATCCCAGGCAACTGATGACCACGGCGAGTAGCGTGAAGATGCCAACCAGTTTTCCCATGCGCTGTTCAAAAGAAAACTTCCTGGCAAACTCATCGTCTGCAAAGGTGTATTCAAAGGGGGTTCCGGGGTTGTGTTTAACAAAGATGCTGTTAAGCTCCTCCAGGGCGATACTGGCACCGGATTGTGGGTTGATCTTCACATTGATAAATTCCGCTGCGCTGATGGGAGTTATGATGAAGATAGTTTGTTTAACGGGCCGATACAGCGATTGTGTGAGCATATCTTCAACCACGCCTATCACCGTGTAGTTTCTTCCATACGCCCGGATACCGGCACCCACCGGGTCTTCAAGGCCCATGTATTTTACGGCAGCTTCGTTGAGTATCATGGCAGAGGAATCCGAGAGGAAATCCCGGGAAAAATCCCGTCCATCCTTTATTCTCCAACCTACCGTTTTACCAAACTCATGGCTAATGGCGCCCCGGTATATATGGTCCTGCATATTTGGGTCTTTGCCAGGCCATTCAAACCCACTGTCGGACCACCATAAATTGGTAACCGTAGTTTCCGAAGTGGATACCTCTGAAATGACTCCACTGGCAAGCAGTTCATTCCGCAAGGTTTCGTAATTCTTTTTCACCTCGTCGGTTTTCATTGGAATGGTGACTAGTCCGTTCAGGTCATAACCAATAGGCCGGTTCCTTGCATATTGAATCTGCTGATATACGATGATAGTCCCGATAAGAAGGGTTACAGAAACGGTAAACTGAATAATCACCAATACCTTGCGCGGAAGTGAAGCGCGGCGCCCTGTCCTGAATGTTCCCTTAAGTACGCTGACTGGCTTAAATGCTGATAAATAAAAGGCAGGATAGCTACCGGAGATCATCGCGATCAGAAAGATAAAAGCAATGATCAGCAGCCAGAAGAAAGGGTTTGCCAGGGGAATATCTATGTTTTTGTCCGCAATATGATTGAACGAAGACAGGAAAAGCCGGGCCAGCAGAATGCCGAAGACAAAGGCCAGTGAAACCACCAGCAGGGATTCGCTGAAAAACTGACCTATGAGCTGGCTTCGGCCGGATCCGATCACCTTACGAACGCCTACCTCTTTGGCACGTTTCTGGGAGCGCGCAGTACTGAGATTCATAAAATTGATACAAGCCAGCAGGATAACAAACATTCCTATAGCGCCAAACAGCCAGACAAATTGGATGCGTCCACCGATATTAACCCCGTTTTTAAAACCAGAGTACAAATGCCATTTATTCATGGGATGCAGGAAAAGTTGCGGATTAAATCCTGCTCCGAATTCGTTCTCGCCGATATTTTTTAGTTTGGCATCCCGGATAGCCTCAGATGCCTGATCCATGTCTACATTTTCAGCCACCTTCACAAATACCTGAAGCCAGTTATTCCCCCAGCCAAGGTACCTGCCCCCGCGACTGATCAGTACTTCCAGTGGAGCTATGAAGGACAGCTCGTTTTTAAAGCTGTCGTTGTCCGGTAGATCTTTATACACACCTGTGATCTTCAGATCTGTCTCGTTATCTATTTTTATTACTTCACCCACCGGGTCTTCGTCACCAAAAAACTTCCTGGCAACGGAGGACGAAAGCAATATAGAAGAGGGGTCCTGAAGACCATTACGTGTTCCGTATAGCATTTTGAGCGATAGTAGCTCCGGAGCTTCCGGTTCCATGAAATCGCCGTCGGCTATAAATGTTTTCTCCTCATACGCCAGGATAGAGCTTACCGGAAAGGATGACATGACCACATGATCAAAATAGTTGCCATAGTTGTTACGGAGCTCAGGACCAAGCTGAAATGACTGACTCGCTGATGTCTGTACTCTGTTATCGATCGTGTTGTTCTGAAGTACAGTTGCAATGCGGTTGTAATGTGGATAGTGTTTATTATAGGACAGCTCATCAAAGACCCACAGGCCTATAAGCAGGGTTACGGCAATGCCAAGTGAGAGTCCGCCTATGTTTATAAGTGAGTACCCCTTGTTCTGAATGAGGTTTCTCCATCCGGTTGTAAAATAGCTTTTGATCATACCGTAGTTGTTTAATTTTTCATAACCTTCTATAGGCCGGATAATGCCAGGCCTGAACAGCTTCATCACATCTTTGGTAAATCTCCATCGTGCTGACCTAAGATCTTTTTTTCGGATTCTTCTTTCAAACCGTTCCATCAGATCCCCCTCAATATCCTCCTGATAGTCCGGGTGGCAGTACCAGCGGAAGAAACGGAGCGGAAGTTTCGGTGGCCCTGGCTTTTTATTCATTCCTTAGCGTATCTGCCGGATTGGCCAATGCTGCTCTGAGCGCATGGTAACCGATGGTAAAAAAGGTCACTGTCACCGCTGTAATCCCTGCCAGGACAAACACCCAGCCTGTGATCTCGATTTGATAGGCAAAGCCCTGCAGCCATTTCGAAAGTGACAGCCACGTGACAGGGATGGCAATGACCAGGGCAAAGAGTACCAGTTTCATAATGCCCTGTGTAAGAAGCTTTACAATACTTATTCTGGTGGCGCCAAATACCTTACGGATCCCAATTTCCCTCATGCACTGCAACACAGTATAGGAGATCAGACCCAGTAGGCCCAAACAGGCGATGAAGATGGCCAATCCGGCGAAATAAATGAACAATCTGCCAAAACGCACTTCAGTTCTGTACTGCCGGTCAAAGGAGTCATCCAGAAAAAAGTAATCGAAGGGCCTTTCAGGTGAGAGAGTCTGCCACTTTTGCTCAAGAGATGATACCGTGCCGGCTATGTCATCACTATTCAGGCTGAGTGATATGAAGTGGGCGTTGTCCGGTTTAAGCCGGATGGTGAGGGGTGTGATCTTTTCCTGCAATGACTTAAAGTGATAGTCCCTGACTACTCCGATGATCTTTCCCTTCATTCCCCATTGCGAGAAACGTTTTCCGATCACCTCATTTGGGTGTCGGTATCCATAGCTTGCCATGGTTGCCTCATTAATGATGAGCGCAGAGGTATCCGAAGGAAAATCATGCGAAAATCCACGGCCGGCAATGAGCTCCATTTCATACTGATGCAGGAAACTGTGATCCACAAAGAACAGGTCCAGGTTACTGGCCTGAAGATCACCGGAAGGATTCTCTATTTCCGTAAAAGCACCACTGTTACGATGACCGGGTACACTGGATGATACGGATACAGATAAGATGTTCGGACTTTTTCCCAACTCCTGCTTAAGTGCTTCAATTTTCCCCTGAATTGCATCATCTCCATGGAAGTCGATCACCAATACATGGTCTTTTTTAAATCCAAGAGCGTGATTGCGCATGAAACTTAGTTGTTCATATACCACTACTGTTCCGGCTATAAGTGCTATCGATATAATAAACTGAGTCGTCACCAGTATTTTTCTGAGGGTTATTCCTGTTTGGCTGCTGCCAAACCTCCCTTTCAAAATGGAAATTGGCCTGAACCTTGAAAGGACCAGTGCCGGATAGAAACCTGCGAGCAAACCGATGCCCATGGCAATCATGCAGAAAGAAAACAGCTGGGGGATGTCCTGAAAGATGCTTGAAGCAATCTCTTTTCCTGATAACTGATTGAAGGCTGGTAGCAATGTATGGCCGGCTATCAGGGTAATGAGGAATGCCAGAGCACTCATTAAAAATGCCTCACATAAAAATTGCAGGGTGAGCTGCCATCTTTGTGCCCCCACTGTCCTGCGGATACCAACTTCCCGTGCCCGCTCAGCGGCTCTGGCAGTTGACAGATTAATGAAATTGAAACAGGCGATCAGCAGAATAAAACCAGCTATTACGGAAAACAGTATCACATTGGCCAGATTCCCACTCTTTGGGCCTTCACGTTCCGATCTCAGGTAAACATCTGTTAGCGGCTCAAGGAAAAGAGTATAAAACATGTTATCCCTCTCCATGGATTTGCCGGCATACTTCTCCATGAAACCCGGGAGTTTTTCTTCCAGCAAAGCCGGATCGGCCTGCTCCGACAGCAGTACATAGGACTGGTAACCAAAATTGCCCCATCGCTCTGCCATCTCGGGATAAAGCTTTTCAAGACGGATGGACATTGAAAGCAGCACGTCAAAAGTAAAGTTTGAATTCTCTGGTATATTCTTTATGACCCCCATAACGGTCAGGTCATACTCACCTTCCAGTCGGAGTATCTTTCCTATGGGATTCTCCTCTCCAAAATACTTCTTTGCTGCATTTTCAGTGAGTACCACACTAAATGGGTCGTGTAGAGCTGTTTCAGGATCGCCCATGATGAAGGGAAATGTGAATATGTCAAAGAAGGACGGGTCGGCAAGCATGGCGTTGTCTTCATGAAAAGTCTTCCCATCGATTTTCAGTAAGACCTGAGCATCATCCAGACGCACCATATCCTCCACTTCAGGAAAATCAGCTTTCATGTAGGCAGCCATAGGTGCAGAGCTAACACCCACCTGGAGCGTTTCCGTGGGGGTCTTAATATCCGTCACTATACGATAAATACGGCTTCTCTTTTCATGAAAGGAATCATAGCTCAATTCATGACTGACATACAGAAAGATCAAAAGACTACATGTCATGCCGGTAGCCAGCCCCAGCACGTTGATGAGTGAATAAAACTTATGCTTGAGTAAATTTCGTGAAGCGACTTTGAAGTTGTTTCTGAACATATCGTAATAACCTGGTTGATAACCTCCAATGAATGATCGTATGATCCCCGGTCTGCATAGTGCCAGAACGTCCCTTGAGAATCGCCATCTGGCTGACCTGATCCCGTTCTCTCCTGATCTTCTACCAAACCTCTCCCGTAAATCCCCTTCAATATCCTCCTGATAGTCCGGATGGCAGTACCAGCGGAAGAAGCGGAGGGGGAGTTTCGGTGGCTGGGGAGGTTTATTCATATCTTAAGGAATCTACAGGGTTTTTTGCAGCCGCTTTTATGGTCTGGAAACTTACAGGAATTGAAGCGACACCTACCGATATAAGGGCCGCCAATGCAAAAACGTCCCACCCTATGGCTATCCGGTAAGAATAATTTTGGAGGAACGAATCCATCAAATACCAACCGATGGCCGAAGCCATGATGAAGGCGATCAGGACCAGCCTGAAGAAACCTTGCGACAAGGTCACGACAATACCCGTTAATGTGGATCCCAGTACCTTGCGAATGCCAATTTCCTTGGTCCGGCTTACGCAAACAAAACTGACGAGCCCATACAATCCCATAATGCCGATCAGGATACCGGCTACGGCAAATAGTGCAAGGAAATTCGAAAATTTGCTTTCACTTTCGTAAAACCTCTTCATTTCATCTGATAAAAAATGGAACTCAAAATAGTTCCGGGGAAACAGCTCTGACCAGTATGCTTCGATCTGATCTACCCCTTTTTGTATGTTGTGAGGAGATAACCGGATACTTGCAGTCTTGAAATTCTCGGATTTGTTCAGGAAAGCATGAGGTACTATGTCGTCTTTAAGACTTTGGGAATGAAAATCCCTGACTACCCCAATGACAGAGAATCGACCTATCCATGGCAGACCTTCAATCACCTCACCGAGTGCCTCTTCCGGATTGGTAAACCCCATTTTCCTGGTAGCGAGTTCGTTCACTACTGTGTATCCGGTATCGGATGGTAAAAAGATACGGCCCGCAATAAGCTCTATGCCATAGAAATCGAAATAGTTGTTGTCAACAAATTGTACACGAGATCCAAAGTCTTCTACAGCCCCCCGATGTTTCATGCCTGACCACCATTGATTACCATGAGTGGAAGGTGCTGTAAACCCGTAGGTCACTCCCAGAATTTCAGGATGGCTTAATAGCTGTGTGCGAAATCTCTCTCTCTTTTCTTTGATCCCCTTTCCGGGCATATTTACTGTTACTACAGCATCCTGATCGAAACCCAGATCAGAAGAGTAGAAATAATTCATTTGCTTCAAGCCAACGATAATTACGATCACCAGTGTCTGGGCGATAACGAACTGGCTGACCACCAGCACCTGCCGTACGGAGACTCTTCTAACAGAGAAAGTTGATAGTTTATTTCTTAACATGCGGATGGGTTGAAAACCAGAAAGCACGAAAGCGGGATAGAAGCCAGCCAACAGTGTAATTGCTATACCTGAACCAGCCAAAAAGAGAAGCGAAGACAGGTCCCAAACAGTGGTCTGTGCTATTTGCGTGTTAAGGAGCCTTTCCGAAAAATTGATAATGGCCTGAGCAAGCAAAACAGCCAACGATATGGAAACAGCAACTATTAAGCCTGTTTCAATCAAAAACTGGCCGATCAAAGCATTCCTTGTACTACCCATCACTTTTCTTATGCCAATCTCCTTATGCCTGCGGGAGGTTTGAATAGTAGCAAGGTTGATAAAATTAATACAGGCAATCAGGACGAGAAACAGTCCAATATAAGTAAGAGTATTCGGGAGCCACTCAGGCGTGTGATAGTTGTAATGATCGTTATACAGGTTGAAATGGGAATAATTTAAGCTCACAAAGCCAAAACTTGTTCGATCATCGTACTGATCTTTGGTAGCAAAAATTTTATTTAACTTTACCTCCACCGCTTCCTTACTGACACCTTCTTTAAGTTGTACATATCCATGATGTCCGGAAGCCCCTCCTCCCCAGTGAGTATCTTTTTCATACCATTTGGGGTTGTGTTTGAGGGTAGCCATAGACAACAGCATTTTGAACTGGAATTCTGTATTGGCCGGGGCTTTCCGGATGATCCCCGACACGGTGACATCATACTTATTATTATAGCGTATCGATTTACCAATCGGACTTTCTTTTTTCTGGTTTCCAAAAAGCTTCTCCGCAGTTTCTACATCGAGTACGGCCTGATACGGTTCTGAAAGAGATGTTTCCGGGGATCCTGCAACCCAATCCACATCAAGCATTTTCATGACATCAGTATCTATAAAGAAAGCATGGGTCTGCTTGAATTTTTGATCACGCACCTCTATGACCTGTGGGACCTCCTCAAGGATGGCTCCTGCAAGAGCCACTTCAGGGATCTCCTCTCTAAGCGTATAAATAGCCCCGTAGGGTGTGTGGGAGCCTGATGCATCATTCCGATCATTATAGCGCACTATCTGGAATGACCGGTCAGCGTTTTTATGGTAGGTGTCAAAGCTTTTTTCAAATCTTACAATTGAAAAAAGCGCGATAGCAATGCCTATTCCCAAAGACAGCCCTATCACGTTAATGGAAGTGTAGGTTTTATTCCTAATTAGGTTCCGAAACGAGACTTTAATAAAGTTTCCAGGCATTCCGTTATTGATGTATGACACTGAAAATCCGGCAATGATCCCGGGTCTGAACAACAGCGCTACATCTTTGGTAAAAAGCCACCTCGCTTTTGAGGTCCCCCCTCGCTCTGTTCGTTTTTCGAATCTTTCCAGCAGATCCCCCTCAATATCCTCCCGATAGTCCGGGTGGCAGTACCAGCGGAAAAAGCGGAGGGGGAGTTTCGGTAGACTATGTTTAACTGCTTTCATGGATGTAATGTATTCCTGGCTCAAAGATCCCCGCACCCCTAACCCCTGAAGGGGCAACCTTACACACTTTTTTCGAGGGTGGGTTCCCTTTAGGGATCAAGGGTAGCGCAGGGTTTGCACTTTTTCAATTCAAGCTAAATTCCATCATTCTCTTTTTGGCATGGCTCAATATTTTTTCGATTACACCTGCCAGGTCTTTATCAATTTCAACATTGGTAAATCTCAATACCTCTATCCCATAGGTTTGCAGATCATATTGTCTGCCCAAATCGTATTCTGACTATCCAGGATCATTGTGATATTGTCCATCCATCTCAATGACCAGTTTAAGCTTATGACAATAGAAATCAGCGATGAAGGTATCAATCGGATGCTGTGCCTTGAACCGTAATCCAAAAATTCTATTATTCCTTAATTCATCCCACAGTAATTTTTCATGCCTGGTCATATTGTTCCTGAGTATTTTCGCTTTTTCGAAAATAGGAGGGGTAGCTCCGTAAAACATGTTGAGGTTGTCATTCATAGTTTTTAGATTCGCGGTCCTTCGCACCCCAGCCCCTGAAGGGGTACCCTTATGCACTTTTCCCGAGGGTGGGTTCCCTTTAGGGATCAAGAGTAGCGTGAGGATTGAGGTATGACAGTGATTTAGATAACGGGTCATTTTTATTGGATCAATCTCCCAAAACAAACTTTGGTATCGCATTCCAAAGCCCCATACGCTGCTCCTTCACTTCGGCCAATACCTTTTTGCCATAGGACGTAAGTGTGAAATAACGCTTTCGCTTACCACCTCTTACTTTGGTAGCCTCCCCAAAACGGGATGACAGATAGCCCTTCTTTTCCAACCTTCGGAGTACCGTTTGCAAGGCTCCTATACTGACCTTTCTACCCAGTCGCTCCTCCATCTCGTCAATAATGGCAATACCATAGGCTTCGTCATGTAGTATGGCGACCGTCAGCATGACGATCTCCTCAAATTCTCCCAGGTGATGTTTACTCATGATCTTTTTATTTACCTTAAATGTAGTTAATAATAATTTGCCTTCCCAATGTTTTTAACTTAAATGTAGTTTTAATGTGGGCCTAATGGTGAAGATCACCTTGTGAAACCTGAAGATGTACCTCTAAAACAGTGGAAGTGACCCCTTCATGTATGGCCCCTCACTCACGGACAGACCTGCACCATATATCAGTGTGTGATCAATGAAATAATACTCATTCAGGTGTGTATTCCCAAAAATCCCTGAAAATTCTGGCGGCATCAGCGCCTGCGCCAACGTACCCTTTATCACCTATGGAAAAGCTCACCGAACCGTATCGGTCATCACCTCCGTAAGTGGCCTTTTCGGTCCATTCATCGGTGGTAGGGTCATATTCCCAAAGGTCCTGAGCATAATCGCCAACCACCGGTCCAATAGAACCCAAACCGATGTAACCCTTTGTTCCTATCGAAAAACCCACAGCGCCATCTCTTGCTACACCTTCAAGGGCCTTTTTTTCAGTCCAGCTATCTGTAACGGGATCATACTCCCAAAAATCAGCCAATTGGTTGCCTTCTTCATCATAACCCGTACCGATATAGCCTTTATTACCTATGGAGAAGCCTACGGCGCCCCACCTTCCTGCGCCTTTCAGCGGCGCCTTTTGGGTCCATTTGTTGAGAGCGGGATCGTATTCCCAAAGATCGGATAAATAAGCGCCATTGAATCCGGTACCGATATATCCTTTGCCATTTATGGAAAAAGCCACCGCGCCCCATCGGGCTTCACCTTCAAACTCTGCTTTTTCGGTCCATTCATCCGTAGCAGGATCGTATTCCCAGAGATCAGCCAAAAATCCACCATCATCACCGATACCAGTGCTGACATAGCCCTTCCCACCTGCACCAAATCCTACCCCAATCCTTCTTTTTATTCCTTCCATGTCCGCTTTCCGGGTCCAGCTATTTGCGGCCGGATCGAACTCCCAAAAATCTTCCAGGAAACCTCCCCCACTAAAGCCTGTACCCACATATCCCTTATCACCTATGGTAAAGCTTACCGCTTCCATCCTGGATACCCCCTGCAGATCAGCTTTTTCGACCCAGACGTTTTCCAGAACAGTGAAATCGGATGTACTGCCAACCATCAGGTCACCTACCTGTATAGTAATTTGTCCCGTTTTGGCTTCCGGAGGGACCGTGACCGTAAGGTTGGTTACAGAGGCGGTGGATACAGTAGCAGACACATTATTGAACTTAACAATGTTTTCATTGGTATCACTGGAGAAATTTGTGCCATTGATCGTTACTATAGTCCCTACCACACCGCTGGTTGGGGTAAAGTCTGCCAGGGTAGGAGCCACTATAAAATCTGTCGTACTCGTTGTTTTACGGTCGTCTACCTCTATACTAATAGGGCCGGTAGTTGCTCCGGTGGGTACAATAACCGTGAGGCTGGTGCTGGTAGCTACAGTAACAGCGGCAGGTGTGAAATTGAATTGTACCGTATTTTCACCGGGAGAGGTAGAAAAATTTGTACCCCTGATGATCACCGCTGTACCCTCTGCTCCGGCAACAGGAGTAAAGTCTGTAATAGTGAGCGCTTCTGAAATTACCGTAAAGTCTTCAGAACTTGTAGCGGTTTGACCATCGGTTTCCACCGTGATGCTCCCCGTAGCTGCTGTGGGAGGTACGATAGCTGTCAGGCTGTTGGCGCTGGCGGCAGTTACCGTAGCCGGTACTCCATTGAACCGGACTATGTTTTCACTAAGACTGCCTGAAAAACCGGCTCCATTGACGGTCACTGATGTGCCAACGGTCCCTTCTGTGGGGCTAAAGTCACTTATGGATGGTACGTTGTCAGCCGGGTTGTCTTCATCATCATTGCCACATTGCCAAAACAGGAGAGAAATAAACACAATGATCGTGTGGAAAAAGGGGTATTTTTTCATTTTGTTGGATAGGGTGAATATTTAATAGTTCGTTCAGGCGACGTAATACAATGGCATCAGTTTATAGAAATTATATTCATGGCAAAGCCACGTTTTGATATCGCATAGCCCTTGGTTCATTACGGGAATGTTTAAATCAGGGTTTGAAAAAAATGAAGATTTTTGGTGATACAGGAGAGAAGGAATTGTTAAAGGTGAACGGTCATGGCCGGCTTGAAAACAGTACCAGGAATCCAGTTTATCAGGTTCAGCCAAATGTTGCTGCTGAAAGGCCTTTGTAACCTGTTTTCTTTCCGACACTCCATAGACAACAGAAGATTTTTCATTAATTTAGAGTATACAACAGGAGACCAGATCAATGAAAATATAATTTCTTTCCATAAGAGCCTATAGCAAGGAGCGTAAAGCATCTTGTTATCATTATCCACCTTTTGAAGAAAGAAATTATGGTTATCCTCCAAAACATTAGCTATATACATACTGACGAGGATTTATTGTTTGATAACATAAATCTCACCATTAACAAACATGATAAAACAGCCCTGATCGGTAATAACGGGGTAGGTAAATCTACCCTGCTCAAAATTATAGCGGGCATTTTAAAACCATCAGGGGGTACAGTCACTGTTGAAAGCAAGCCATACTACATTCCACAGCTTTTTGGTCAGTTCAATGAACACAGCATTGCTCATGCATTAAAAATCAAGGGGAAATTAAATGCATTAAAAGAAATACTTGATGGTAAAATAAATGAAACCAATCTGACCCAACTGGATGATGACTGGATGATCGAAGAAAGATGTCAGGAAGCCCTGACCTATTGGAAGTTGGATGGACTGGATCTGACACAAAAACTGGGAACCCTTAGTGGCGGGCAAAAAACCAAAATTTTCCTTGCGGGAATGTTCATTCATCAACCGGAGCTTATTCTAATGGACGAGCCCGGCAATCACCTGGATGTGCAGAACAGACACTTGTTGAACGATTTTATACGAACCACATCCAGCACCCTGATAGTGGTGAGCCATGATAGAAAATTATTGAATATGCTTCATCCGGTTCATGAGTTGAGCAGGCAGGGCATAACAGTTTATGGTGGTAACTACAATTTTTATGTCGCTCAAAAAAGGATTGAGAGCAATGCATTAAACGAGAATGTGCACAGGAAGGAGAACGCGCTGCGAAAGGCCAGGGAAATGGAGCGAAAAACAGCAGAGAAAAAACAAAAACGGGATGTCCGTGGTAGAAAAAAGCACCAGAAAGAAGGGCTTCCTGCAGTAGTAATGAATGCACTTAAGAATAAATCAGAGAAAAGCACGGCCCGTATAAAAGATATCCATGCTGAAAAAGTAGGTAGTATCTCCCGGGAACTGCATCAGCTACGGAAGGAACTGCCCGGTGTGGACAAAATGAAATTTGACTTTAATAATTCGCTCTTGCACAGGGGTAAAATTCTGGTCCATGTAAAAAATGTCAACGTTGGGTATGACCGAAAACTGCTTTGGGAACAACCGGTAAATTTCATGATCAGAAGTGGTGAAAGAATAGCAGTAAGAGGACCTAACGGTTCAGGCAAAACCACTTTGATAAAAACAATTTTAGGAGAGATCGAACCTCAATCGGGTTTTGTCCGGAGAGCTGACATAAAGGCTGTATACATTGATCAGGACTATTCGTTGATCGATGACCAATTTACGGTTCTCGGGCAGGCACAGCAGTTTAATTCAATACCTTTACAGGAACATGAAATCAAAGCCCGGCTGAACCGGTTCTTGTTTCCCAAAGACTATTGGGACAAACCCTGCGGTGTTTTAAGTGGCGGAGAGAAAATGCGCTTAATGCTTTGTTCCCTGAATATAGCCAATCAGGCACCGGACATGATCATCCTGGACGAGCCTACCAACAACCTGGATATTCAAAATATGGAAATATTGACTGCTGCCATTAGCGATTACCAGGGCACTCTGATGGTCATTTCTCATGATGAATACTTTTTGGAACAAATAAATATAAAACGTACAATAGATTTGACTTGAACTCAATGGCCCGGCGCCTGCGGATTGCATTTTCCCAGACCAATCAATAATCTTGTGAGCCGATGACATATTCCGGAAGAAAAATCGCGATCGTTTACTCTACGGTAGATGGACAGACGTTGAAAATATGCCATGTCATTGCCAGCCTCCTGAATAAAAACAACCTGCAAACCAAACTGTATCCGATTGACAGCTTTCAGGAAGACCCCTTGAGTTTTGACACAATGGTTATTGGGGCCAGTATCCGGTATGGAAAACACAATACCCTGATCTCAAACTTTATATTGAACAACAGGGACAAGCTAAGCAGGATCAAAACAGCTTTTTTCTCTGTCAATCTGGTAGCGCGTAAAAAGGACAAAGGCCAACCTGATTCAAATCCCTATTTGATCAGGTTTTTGAACAGAGTGGCATGGAAACCTGACCTTTCAGAAGTATTTGCTGGAAAACTGGATTATCCGTCCTATTCTTTTATAGACAGAGTGATGATCCAATTGATCATGAAACTTACCGGGGGTCCTGTAAGATCGGAAAAACCGATCGAATACACGGATTGGAAAAGAGTAGAAGAGTTTGGTTGGAAGATCTGTAAAATAAATGATCTGCCAGATCCAGCCGGACAAAGTCTTTAGATCAGTTTTACAGACAGCGTCCGAATATGCCATGCACTCCGGAATACTCTGATTCCACACCGATTTGGTCAAACGACTGCTACCCCGGTCTGTATTCAAACTCATATTTTCAGGTTACAATTCAGCCGTGCTCAACCATCATAAAACAGCCTCTTTAATGTCATTCCTGCTCTACCTACCCAATAGTCTTTACGGCAGACCGATTTCTATGGATTAAGCAAGTGTATTGAGGTAGTTTTTTTCATAGGTTCTGTTTTCTTTTACACAGGCAAAGACCCGCTGAACGATCT
>LYSV01000143.1 GCA_001657315.1 Flammeovirgaceae bacterium BBD 1991-12
CGGCAGCACAAGTTTTGATGTAACCACAACAGATGCTACAGGCGGCATAACGACACAGACAGTCACGATCATGATTGATCCTGATGCGGAGGCTATCTACACGGTGAATGCGGCTCAGAATGTGGACAGCTATTCGAACAGCGATGTGCTGGCTACTGTAAGCGATGCAGATGGGGCAATTACGAATGCCGTGGTTTCTTCAGGCAGTTTACCACCGGGAGTAATTATTAATGCCTCTACAGGTGAGATCACTGTTAGTGATGCAAGTCTTTTGACGGCTGGCAGTACCAGTTTTGATGTCACCACTACCGATGCAGAAGGAGGAGTCACCACTCAAACTGTGACGATCGTGATCGGACCGGATGTTGAAGCTGTATATTCCGTTAGCCCGGTTCAAAATGTAGACAGCTATTCTATCAATGATGTTCTGGCTACGGTAACCGATACAGATGCAGCCATCACAAGTGCAGTGATTACTTCAGGAACCTTACCACCCGGCACGGTGATCAATGCTGCTACAGGAGAGATCACTGTAAATGACGCCAGTATTTTAGTAAGTGGAACGACCAATATTGATATAACTACCACCGATGCCAATGGAGGGGTAACCACCCAAACGGTAGCGCTTGTCCTCGGTCCGGATTCAGAAGCAGCGTATACTGTAAATGCCTCAAAAAATGTTGAGAGCTATACTGATAATGATGTTTTAGCCACGGTAAATGATGCCGACGGAGCGATTACAAGCGCAATTGTTTCCTCAGGTACTTTACCCGCAGGTACCATGATCAATTCCACCACCGGTGAGATCATTGTCAGCGATGCCAGTTTGCTTGTAGCGGGAAGTACAAGCATTGATATCACCACTATGGATGTTACAGGTGGTATTACTACTCAGACCGTGACCCTCATCATTGATCCTGATGTCGATGCAGTTTATACCGCAAATGCGGCTCAAAATATAGACAACTACATGGATAATGATGTTCTGGCTACAGTAAATGATACCAATGGTGCGGTTACAAGTGCTACGGTTTCCTCCGGTACTTTGCCAGCGGGTACCACCATCAATGCTGCTACGGGAGAGATCACTGTCAGTGATGCTTCAGCATTGATGGACGGAAGCATCAGCTTTGATGTTACCACTGTTGATGCCACTGGAGGAACCACGACTCAGACTGTTATCATCACAATACTACCGGATAATGAGGCTATTTATACCATAAATCCTGCCTTACCCACTGACAGCTACAGTAATGGTGAGACCTGGGGAACGGTCATTGATACAGATGGTCTTATTGCCAATGCCGTGATAAGCAACGGGAGCCTGCCTCCGGGTACAGCCCTTGATCCGATAACCGGAGAACTTACAGTAGCTGACGCTACCCTGCTGGTAGCGGGTGCCTATACATTTGAAATAACCACTACTGATGAGGATGGAGGAGTTACTGTACATAGTATCACTGTCGAATTCACAGCCCCTGGGTCAGATATTGAAGCAATTTATACTACTGCAGGTCCTAATCCGACAAACTCATACAGCAATGGGGATGTTGTTGGCACTGTAGCTGATGATGATGGTGCGATCGTGAGTGCAGTACTCGATGGAGGTGGCAGCCTTCCTCCTGGAGTATCCCTGGACCCTGTTACGGGTGCGTTAAGTATTGCTGACGCCAGTGTACTGGCCGCCGGTGTTTACTCTTTTGATATTACCACTACAGATGCCAATGGAGGTACTACGACTCAAAGTGTTACCCTTGAGTTTACCGCTCCGGGAACAGATGTGGAAGCCGCTTATTCTGTAAATGGCCCCCGACCGACGGATAGTTATAGCAACGGGGACCTGCTGGGCACCGTCACCGACGCCGATGGTGCTATTACAGGCGCTGTGGTCAGCAATGGTACGTTACCTTCCGGTACTGCCATAGATCCTGTAACGGGTCAGATCTCAGTAAGTGATGCCAGCCTGTTGGTTCCCGGTAATCATACATTTGAGGTGACTACCACAGATGTGAATGGGGGCACTACTGTACATATGGTCACAATACAGCTGACCGTCCCGGGTACAGATATAGAGGCAGTCTACTCTGTTAGTACCTCACGGAATATAGCCACTTACAATAACGGGGATCTGTTGGCAGACGTTAGTGATGAAGATGGCCCTGTCACCGCTGCGCAGGTGACGGCAGGCAGTCTGCCTGCAGGTACTTCCATAAATCCCATTACAGGTGAGATCACAGTAAATGACGCGACTCTGTTGGTAGCTGGCAGCTATACCTTTGACGTTACCACTACAGATGCCAATGGAGGAATGACTGTTCATAAGGTAACACTTGTCTTTGATCCGGATAATGAAGCGGATTATACTGTTGCCCCGGCACAGTCTACAGATGCATGGTCTGATAGCGATGCATTAGCCACAGTGACAGACGCAGATGGAGCTATTGTCAGTGCTATGCTTTCCAGTGGTAGCCTCCCTGCAGGAACAGGTCTTGATGCTGTTAGCGGTGAGATCACAGTAACTGATGCCGCTCAACTGGTACCGGGTACCTATGTATTTGATATTATTACTACTGATGCTGTTGGCGGTACAACCACCCGGACTGTAACAATTGAACTCCTGGGCGACAATGAGGCCTCTTATGCCCTTAATCCGGCATTGCCCACCGATAGTTACAGTGACGGAGAGACCGTAGGAAGTGTAAGTGATATAGATGGAGCCATCACCAGCGCTGTAGTGACCAATGGAAGCCTGCCTCCGGGAACCATGATTGATCCGGTTACCGGTGAGATCACAGTGACTGATGTTACTCAACTTGTAGCGGGTACCTACACATTTGAAATTACGACGGTCGATGAAAACGGAGGTGAAACCATTCATAGTGTGACTGTGGAGTTCACTGATCCCGGTTCCGATATCGAAGCTATATATACCACCGTAGGTGCTAACCCGACGGATAGCTATAGCAATGGTGACATTGTAGGGACTGTATCTGATGCTGATGGGGTCATTGTGGGGGCTGTCCTCGAGTCGGGTAGCCTGCCTGCCGGAGTATCCATCGACCCGGTTACCGGTGTTCTTGGCATCAGTGATGCCAGCCTTTTGGTGCCCGGTATTTACAACTTTGACGTCACTACTACAGATGCAGATGGAGGTACGACCACCCAAACTGTCACCCTGGAGTTCACCGCCCCGGGTACGGATATAGAGGCCGTTTACACTGTAAATAACCCTCGTCCCACGGATAGTTACGGCAATGGAGATGCCGTCGGTTCGGTCACTGATCCGGATGGAGCGATAATAAGTGCCACAGTCAGCAATGGTAGCTTGCCTGCCGGCACGGCCATAGATCCTGTGACCGGTGAAATTACAGTTACCGATGCCAGCCTGCTGATGCCGGGAAGTTATACCGTGGAGATCACCACAACAGACGCGAACGGAGGAACTACGGTGCACACGATCACACTTGTTCTCACAGCGCCAGGCACGGACATAGAGGCGATCTATACAGTGAACACATCACAAAATGTAGACAGCTACAATGATGACGACGTACTGGCGACTGTCAGTGATGGCGATGGTAACCTCACAGCAGCCCAGATAACAGCCGGCACTTTACCACCGGGGACGGGCATTGACCCTGTAACCGGTGAAATTACCGTAACTGATGCTTCCCAACTGGAAGCCGGCAGTTATACTTTTGATGTAACCACAACCGACGTTAACGGAGGGACCACCGTGCACAGCGTAACACTGGTCATTGGTCCGGATATCGAAGCAGTTTACGCTGCTGACCCTGCCAAAGCAGTGAATATGTATAGTAACAACGATGTATTGGCCAATATTACAGATGACGATGCGTCACTGGTCAGTGTCATGCTGAACAATGGATCCGGTCTGCCACCGGGGCTATCCATGAATGCCTCCAACGGTGAAGTGACAGTATCTGATAACACATTGTTGGTCCCAGGTACCTACACGTTTGATGTTACCACAATGGATGCTACAGGAGGAGTGACCAATGTTAGTGTTACCATAGAAATACTGTCGGCTGATACAGGGGGTGATTCAGATGGTGATGGCATTCCGGATGTTTCTGACAATTGTCCTGCGGTGCCGAACGCCGGTCAGGAAGATCTTGACGGAGATATGGTGGGAGATGCCTGCGACGACGATGCTGATGGAGATGGGATACTTAACACAGATGAGGACATTGACGGTGATATGGACCCGACCAATGACGATTCGGATGGTGACGGTACCCCTGATTACCTTGATACCGATGATGACGGCGATGGTATTCCTACAATGGATGAAGATGTAGATGGCAATGGTGATCCTGCCAATGACGATACAGATGGCGATGGTACCCCGGACTATCTTGATACCGATGATGACGGCGACGGTATTCCTACAACGGATGAGGATATAGATGGTGACGGTGATGCTGCCAATGATGATACCGATGGCGATGGCATCCCGAATTACCTGGATACAGACGATGATGGGGACAATGTATTGACAATGGATGAAGACGTTAACGACGATACTGATCCATCCAATGATGATACGGATGGTGACGGTACTCCAGATTACCTCGACACCGATGACGACAACGACACTGTTCCAACTGCAGAAGAAGACACGAACCGTGATAATGATCCGACCAACGATGATTGTGACGGGGACGGTACCCCTGATTACCTTGATGCCGGGAGTTGTGTATTGGATCCAGGGGAAGGTTTTTCACCTGATGGTGATGGGAATTTTGATGTCTGGATCATTGAAGGTATTGAAAACTATCCTGATAACGAGGTAAAAGTCTACAATCGATGGGGTAACCTGGTGTATGAGACCAGAGGTTACAATAACAGGGACAATGCGTGGTCCGGACAGGCCAACGGAAGGTTGCTACTGGGCGGAACAGACGTTCCTGATGGTACCTACTTCTACCTTATCGATCTGGGGGACGGCAGCAAACCCCTGTCAGGCTATGTCATAGTAAAGCGATAAAATCACTATAGAGAATGAAAAAGTATATAGCAGTCACAGCGATTACCATGGTAGCTCTTTGCTGCTATGGTCAGCAGCAGGTGATGTTCACACAGTATATGTTCAACGGTCTTGCACTTAACCCTGCGTATGCGGGGAGTCATGAGACCATTAGCGCAACATTTCTGGCCCGTGAACAGTGGACAGGGATTGACGGAGCGCCAAGCACACAGACTTTCAGTATTCATTCACCTATTGTGAACCAAAGAATGTCTATAGGACTGCTGCTCTTACATGACAATATCGGTGTGACCGATCAAACCGGTGCGTATGCATCGTATGCCTACCGTATTCCGGTCAGTGAAAAAGGGCGTCTCGCATTTGGTATACAGGGAGGAGCTACTTTTTACGATGCTGGCTTTAGCAGCGTATCTCCGGACAATCCGGTATTTGCCAATGGAGATGTCAATGAATGGCAACCAAACGTTGGATTTGGGATGTATTACAACGATGACCGGTTCTACGCCGGGATCTCTTCGCCACAATTGATCGAAAATCAATTTGATAGAGACAACCCTGACTCTGACTCCAGGCTTGTACGCCATTATTTTGCTACGGCCGGTTATGTAATCGACCTTGACCGGAATTTAAAACTTAAACCCAATCTGTTGGTCAAGGCTGTGGAAGGTGCCCCCGTAGAATTTGATGTTAATGCCAACCTGCTCATCCACGAAGTGATATGGGTGGGTGCGTCATGGCGGTCATTCGATTCATTCGATGGGCTTGTGCAGCTTCAGATCACCCCACAACTGCAGTTTGGTTATGCATACGACTTCATCACCACCACGGACCTTAGCCGTGTCAATGGCGGCTCACATGAAATTATGTTGAACTATCGTTTCGTTTTCAATAAGTCCAGGATCATAACACCCAGATATTTTTAGCCATGAAAAGAGGTAATACATTTTGTTGGATGCTGGTCATTTGTGTAGTGCCTTTCTATGGCAATGCTCAGATCGGCAATCTGCTCAAAACCAACGAGGAGCGGGGAGACCAACTCTTTAATGAATTTGCTTATGTACAGGCCATTGACCAGTACAAAATTGCATTGGAAAAAACGGACGATCCGGAGATCCTGCTCAAAATTGCTGACAGCTACCGTAAGCTGAACGACCCTGCAAACTCTTCCGAATGGTACGCCAGAGCTCTCGATAATGAAGTTATGGAACCCACCGCGTATTTGCACTATGCGGAAGCGCTCAGCAGCATGCAAAACTATGCCGAGGCTAAAAAATGGTATGGAAAGTATGAGACTCTTGCCAGTGAAGACAACCGCCCGGATACGAAGATCGAAACTATTGAAAACCTTTCGGGTCTCGACGACCGGTCCGGGGAGATCACCATAACTTTCGCCGACTTCAACTCGGGTGCGTCTGACTTTGGTCCTGCCTTTTACGGTGATGACGGGGTGCTGTTCATATCAGCACGTGAACAGAATAAGGCGCTGGAGAACTTATTCAACTGGGATGAATCCGAATACCTGAATGTCTACATGGTGGATTCGTCAGGTACAGTGGAGGAATTTCATAAGCACATCAATTCAAGATATCATGAAGGACCGCTGACCCTGTATGATAGTGGAAGACAAATGATCTTTACCAGGAATGACTATCTGGGCTCTCTTGGAAGGAGCAGCGAGGGCATTACAAAGCTGAAGTTGTACGCCTCATCCAGCACTACCGATGGCAAATGGAACAAGCCATTGGAGTTTAAATACAACAGCTCAGAATATTCAGTAGGACACCCCGCCGTAACCCAGGACGGCATGCTTTTGATCTTTGCCTCAGACATGCCCGGAGGGCACGGAGGCACGGACCTGTACTGGTCAGAATGGGTAGAGGGGCAATGGTCTGAGCCGGTGAATATGGGAAAAGAGATCAACACCGAAGGCAACGAGATGTTCCCCTTTGTCTCAGCGGAACGCCATCTTTTCTTTGCCAGCGATGGACATGGAGGCTTCGGAGGGCTGGATCAGTTTGGGATAGATCTGGCAAAAATGGATAGATCAATCCCCATGAATCTCGGCAGGCCGCTTAATAGTAGCCTGGATGATTTCGGGCTTATTGTACGCAACAATAAGGGCTACTTTGCCACCAACAGGGAGGACAGTAAAAATAATGATGATATTTATGCCTTCACAAGCAACGGACCGCTTATTCGCAGTTATGTGCTCAAGGGTATTATTGCCGACTCAGATACCGGAAAGCCTTTGGCTAATGCCACGGTGGCCTTGAAAACGAAGGATGGTAACACTGTAAAAGAGGCAAGGGCGAATGAAAACGGAGAGTACTTTTTCGCTATTGAACCAGGAAAAAGGTACACCATTGATGTTTCCACGGAGAAATACCTTGCAAATCAGGAAGAAGTGGATATCAATGATAAAACCCGGTTGGAGTGGACTCGGGATGTTACCCTAAAACCTGATTATGGCTTCAACCTTGCCGGTACCATTAAAGAACGGGATACTGATACTACCATTGAAGGGGTAAGGGTCACGCTGATCGATAATATGACCGGAAACCAGGTATTGAACATCATCACCGATCAGGATGGAGAGTTTATCCATAGCATAGAAGACCGCGAGCTTAACGACCGTATCAGCTACCAGATAAAACTGGAACGGGAAGGCTACCTGTCAAAAACCCTTACCTATAATGCGGAGCTGACCAGGCCGGGTACAGCCAACCTGAACGAATTTCTCAACATTGATATGGATAAGATCGACGTGGGGACAGATATCGGTAAACTCATTGATATTCAGCCTATCTATTTTGATCTCGGCAAATACAATATACGATCTGATGCCGCCGTCGAGCTGGATAAGATCGTGCAGATCATGCAAGAGAACCCAACGATAGAAATAGAGCTGGGCTCCCATACCGATAGCCGTGGCAGCGCTGCCTCTAATGAGCGATTATCTGACAAACGTGCCAGGGCTTCTGCAGATTACATAGTTTCAAAGGGTATTGACAAGAGCCGTATCATGGGTAAGGGCTATGGCGAAAGTCAGTTGATCAACCAGTGTTCGGATGGTGTGAAATGCACGGAAGAGGAGCACCAGTTAAACCGTAGAACGGAGTTCAGGGTCACGAAAATAAAGTGACAAAGATCACATATAAACTATGACAGAAGTCATTTATTATTTATAAACGTTCTAAATTATAACTTCAAAACCGCTTTTTTAACCTAAAGAAGCGGTTTTTTGTTAGGTGCTACGAAAGGAGTCTCTTCAATGTTACATTGACTGGTAAAAGCCCCGGAAAATATGTTTGAAATAAAACCTACCCATATTAGATTTGTGCCCGAATGAGGGTGCCAGCATACATTCTCGGTTTAAATTGACGAAACGAACATGACGCAAAAAAGATCAGTGACCCGCGTTTTATTTTTTCTACTGTTTTTTACGACACTATCACTTTCTTTTATTACCAACGCACAGGACGAGATCCCTACGGAAGAAGCGAGGATCTCTGAGGGTGAATCCCTGTTTAAAGGAAACTGTCAAAGCTGTCATAAAGTGCATGAAAAGCTCGTGGGGCCGGCACTGAAAGATGTATACGATCGCGCTCCGTCCATTGACTGGATCGTGAACTTTGTCTGGAACTCCCAAAAGATGATCGCCGACGGTGATGAGTATGCCAATGAGTTGTGGGAAGAGTACCAGCCAACTCAAATGACTGCTTTCCCCACATTCAGCCGTGATCAGATCCTTTCCATACTGGCATATATCAAGGTTGAAACCGAGGCCGGACCTGAGGTGGTAGCTGATGTAGCTGCTACAGGTGAAGGTGTACAACCTGCCGGGGAATCCATCCCTGCATTTTATCTGAATGCCATTATGGTAGGGCTGGTAGTCGTGCTGGTCCTTATTTTAGTAGTCCTTATCCTTATCACATCGGTATTAAGAAAATACCTGAATCAGCGTGGTGATCTTGATACGGATGATCAGGAGATCGTAAATCCTAAATTCAGTTTTGATGGTTTGATAAAAAGCAAGCCGTTCATCTTCATGGTCACCTTTGTTTTCACAGCTATCGTTTTCAAGGTGGTCATCAATCAGTTGTTTGCAGTGGGTGTCCAGGTAGGATATGCTCCTAAGCAACCTATTGCATTTTCTCATGAGCTGCATGCCGGACAGTATGAAATTGACTGTCAGTATTGCCATACCGGGGTGAGGAAAAGCAAGAGTGCTAATATTCCTTCACCTAATATTTGTATGAACTGTCACAGCTCCATCAAGACCGAATCACCGGAAATACAAAAGATCTATGCGGCCATTGAAAATGACAAACCTATAGAATGGGTCAGGATCCATAACCTGCCTGATCTGGCCTACTTTAACCATTCACAACATGTAGAGGTAGGTAACATCGAATGTCAGACGTGCCATGGGCCTATCGAGGAAATGGAGGTGGTGAGACAGCATTCATTGCTCACGATGGGCTGGTGTATCGATTGCCACCGGGAGACCAATGTGAATACCAAAGGCAACGCCTACTACGATAAGCTGGTAGAACTGCACAGTGAAGAGAGTAAGGAGGCGCTGAAGGTAGAAGATATTGGAGGTCTTGAATGTGCCAAGTGCCATTATTAAAAAGTTAAATCGAGTAAAGAAAAATATTCTCTTAAGAATAGATCATGAGTGATACTAAAAAGACTTACTGGAAAGGCGTAGAACAACTGACCAATGATCCTGCGTTTGTTAAAAATGCAGAAAACGAATTTCCGGAGTTTCTTCCTATCAACAAAAACGAAGAAGGGGGCAGCAGCAGAAGGGATTTCCTGAAAATGATGGGCTTTGGGATAGCTGCAGCATCTTTGGCGGCGTGTGAAGCACCCGTACGAAAGGCCATACCCTATGTGAACAAGCCCCTGGATATTGATCCGGGTATTCCTAATTACTACGCATCTACCTATACCCAGGGTGGAGACTATTGCAGCATAGTGGTGAAAACCAGGGAAGGCCGGCCCATTAAAATAGAGGGAAATGATCTTTCGAAAATATCTCAGGGTGGAGTGAATGCCCAGGTGGAAGCATCAGTACTCACCATGTATGATAATGAAAGGCTGAGAAATCCACAAAAAGCCGGTGCCGATACCACATGGGAAGAGCTGGATAAGGAAGTCAGCAGCAAGCTGAACAGCATTACCACTCAGGGAGGGCAGATCCGTATTGTGAGCAATACCGTACTGAGCCCAACCACAAAAAAAGTAGTGAAGGATTTTACAGCCAAACACCCTACTACCCAGCATGTAACGTATGATACATTCCCTGCTGAGGGTATACTGGCCGCCAACGAGCGAATGTATGGACAAAGAATGATCCCATCGTACGATTTCAGTAAGGCTGAGGTGATCGTGAGCTTCGGAGCTGACTTTTTGGGCAACTGGATCTCACCGGTGGAATTCACCAAACAATACAGCAAGACCCGAAAGCTGAACAATGGCAAGAAATCCATGTCTCGCCATTATCATTTTGAGGGGAACCTGTCCCTGACCGGTGCCAATGCGGATTACAGAACTCCGCTCAAACCATCTGAAGAAGCCAAAGCGGTGGCGGCACTTTACGAGGCGCTATCAGGAAAGAAGTCTTCCATAGAAAATATAAATAAAGCAGCATCTGACCTTAAAAAGGCTGGAAGCAAAACACTGGTGGTATCCGGATCCAATGATCCTGCTGTGCAACTGGTGATCAATGCTATAAATGCTACACTGGGCAGCAATGGTACGACCATTGATATATCCAAACTGGTAAACTACAAACAGGGAGATGAGAAAGCCTACGATCAGTTTGTAGCCGATGCCAAAGCGGGAAGGATCGCAGCCGTGATCTTTTACAATTGTAATCCTGTTTACAACACCAAAGATGGAGCAGCATTGAAGGACGCGCTGTCCAAAGTGTCACTGAAGATCTCAACCTCAGACAGGCCCGACGAAACAACGCTGGTCGCCGATTACGTGGCGCCGGACCATCATTTCCTCGAGTCATGGAATGATGCCAACCCTGTAAAAGGTACCTACAGCTTTTCGCAGCCCACTATTACACCTATTTTCAATACCCGTCAGGTGCAGGAAAGCCTGCTGAAATGGTCAGGCGTAGCACAACCTGACTACTATGAATACCTGAAAAACAACTGGTCAGCTACCCTTGCCACAGCAGGGATTAGCTGGGATCAGGTGCTTCACGACGGTGTACTGGAAATAGCCGGGTCTGTTGAAGGAGAGGGCGAATGGGAAGTAGGTCCTCCCTCAAGCTTTTTTGCCAATGAAGGTATTCAGCAGATCAATTCAAATTATAAAGGTTCAGGAATAGAACTGGCACTGTATCAGAAAGTAGGTATAGGAGATGGTACCCAGGCCAATAACCCGTGGCTTCAGGAAATGCCCGATCCCATTACCAAAGCAACATGGGACAATTATCTGACGGTTTCCCAGGCCTGGGCGAATGAAAACAACGTTCAGTTTGTGGAAGGCAAGAGCAATATGGCCAAACTGACCGTAGGAGGTGTGTCCGTGACCGTTCCCATTGTAATACAACCCGGCCAGGCGAAGGGCAGTGTAGGGTTGGCAGTAGGATATGGCCGTACCAGTGCAGGTAAAGTAGCCAATGATGTTGGGATAGATGCCTATCCTTTCATGAGTAAGGTGAATGGTGTTTCTTCCTATGCAGTGATGTCAGGGGTCTCCGTTGAGGTATTGCCTGAGATCTATCAGGTGGCTCAGACACAGACGCACCAGACCTACATGGGCCGTGAGACAGTTATTCAGGAAGCAACACTGGCAGAATATCAAAAAGATCCCGGTGCCGGAAGGTACCATCCCCACATCAGCACCTGGCAGGAAGAAACCGGAGAGACTAGCCCGGGCATGTTAAGTCTGTGGAAAGGGCATAAATATAAAAATCACCACTGGGGCCTGGCCATAGACCTGAACTCCTGCACGGGATGCAGTGCCTGCCACGTAGCCTGCCAGTCGGAGAACAATATCCCTGTAGTGGGAAGAGAAGAGGTGATCAACCGGAGGGATATGCACTGGATCAGGATCGACCGATATTACAGCAGTGATGCCGACGCAGGTGATCTGAGAGGTCTTGAAGTAGCGGCGGAAAACCCTGAGGTGACCTTCCAGCCCATGATGTGCCAGCACTGTAACAATGCACCATGTGAGACGGTTTGCCCTGTTGCAGCTACCACGCACAGCACGGAAGGGCTCAACCAAATGACATACAACCGTTGTATCGGAACGAGGTACTGCGCCAATAACTGTCCCTACAAGGTGAGACGATTCAACTGGTTCAAATATCATGATAATGCCCAGTTTGAAAATATCAATACAGCTATGAGCAACGATCTGGGCAAGATGGTGCTGAATCCTGACGTGACCGTAAGGTCGAGAGGTGTGATGGAGAAATGCTCTCTTTGTGTTCAAAGGATACAGTATGGCAAGCTGGAGGCCAAAAAAGAAGGAAGAAAAGTTAAGGATGGAGAGGTCAATGTGGCATGTGCGAGTGCGTGTCCTTCGGATGCCATTGTCTTTGGTGATATGAATGACCAGGACAGCAAGATCTATAAAATGCTAAAGATCAAGGATACGGAAAAGGCGGATTACATCATTGAGAAGGAAATAGGAGAGCCCAGGGCGTACCATGTGTTGGCGGAGATAGCTGTGAAGCCCAACGTTTCCTACTTAACCAAAATAAGGAATAAAGACAAGGCCTGAGACAGGCATAGTATAGAATAAACGATAAACTCGGAACATATAAACGAATCATATGCAAGTTACTTCAACTGTTCGTGAATCGCTGGTCACAGGAGGAAAGACCGTCCATGACGTCACGGAAGATATCTGCAGGCAGGTAGAAGGTAAGCCCACGATGACATGGATGCTCGGGATGGCCATATCACTGGGCACGCTGGCCGTAGGTACCTACTGTGTGCTTATGCTCCTGTGGGAAGGCATAGGGGTCTGGGGCCTTAACAAGACCGTAGGCTGGGCCTGGGACATCACCAACTTCGTCTGGTGGGTGGGTATAGGTCACGCCGGTACCCTTATCTCCGCGATCCTGTTGCTTTTCCGTCAGAAATGGAGAATGTCCATTAACAGAGCGGCAGAAGCCATGACCATTTTTGCGGTGATCTGTGCCGCGTGCTTTCCCGGGCTGCACATGGGAAGGCTTTGGCTGGGATTTTACTGGGCTTTACCACTACCCAACACATTCGGATCTCTCTGGGTGAACTTTAACTCGCCCCTTCTGTGGGACGTTTTTGCGATCAGTACATATTTTACCGTTTCACTGGTATTCTGGTATATCGGCCTTATCCCTGATTTTGCCTCTATCCGGGATCGTGCCAAAAACAAGATTTCCAAAGCAGTATATGGAGCCCTGTCCTTTGGGTGGGATGGAGCCGCCAAAACATGGATGAGATACGAGTCCGTAGCACTGATCCTTGCAGGTCTTGCTACCCCCCTGGTACTTTCAGTTCATACCATTGTATCCTTCGACTTTGCCACCTCTGTAATTCCAGGCTGGCATACCACCATTTTCCCTCCCTACTTTGTGGCCGGTGCTATCTTCTCCGGTTTTGCAATGGTATTGACCCTGATGCTGGTGACAAGGAAGACCTTCAAACTGGAAGATTATATTACCATCAACCATATTGAGTTGATGAATATCGTTATCATCATCACGGGTTCTATTGTGGGTATAGCGTACATCACAGAGTTTTTCATTGCCTGGTATTCTGGCGTAGAGGCAGAACAGTACGCTTTCATCAACCGTATGACCGGTCCCTACTGGTGGGCCTACTGGACCATGATGACCTGTAATGTGATATCACCACAATTGTTCTGGATAAAGAAAATAAGGACGAATATCGCCGCTACATTCATTCTGTCCATTGTGGTGAATATTGGCATGTGGTTTGAGCGTTTTGTGATCATTGTAACATCACTGCACAGGGACTACCTGCCTTCGAGCTGGACTATGTTCTACCCTACCTTTTATGATGTAGGGGTTTATCTTTTTACTTTCGGACTGTTCTTTACGGCATTTTTATTGTTTGCCAAATTCTTCCCCGTGATCAACATGGCAGAGGTAAAAAGTATTATTAAATCATCTTCTTTAAAGCAGAGCAGATAAGATGGAGAAAAACAAGCATTTTGTACTGGGCATATACGATGACGAGGATGTGCTCCTGTCGGCCGTCAAAAAGGTAAGGGAAAGTGGTATTAAGATCCAGGAGGTATATTCACCGTTTCCTGTGCATGGACTGGACGAGGTTCTCGGATACAGAAGGACGCGTCTGCCCATTGCGGCCTTTATGTTTGGGCTGCTGGGTACCTCATTGGCCTTGCTCATGCAGATATGGATGCTGGGCTTTGACTGGCCCATGATCATCGGAGGTAAGAATTTTGTTTCATTGCCTCCGTTTGTCCCTGTAACATTTGAGCTTACGGTGCTCCTTGCAGCGTTAGGCATGGTAGGTACATTCATGATCGTAAGTGACCTCAAACCCTACAAGAAGGTGAGGCTTATGGATATCAGGATCACTGATGACAAACATGTCATGGCCATAGACCTGGCAGGCAATATACTGGCAAAGGAGGATATCCGCAAGATCGTGAATGAATCAGGGGCCAGTGAGGTTAACGATAAAGATTTTGAAGATTAAGACTTTGCGATATAATATGAACAGCCATTTGAGATCAGCCATGGTTTTTGCTCTTGTCATCATACTGGCAGGGTGTGGAGCCGGTGGCGATAACCAGGGATTGGAATACGCTCCCAATATGTACCATTCCGTACCTTATGAGCCCTTATCTCAGATCACTGAAGAAGGCGCCGGCGAGGCAGCACAGTTCCTGAGCGACACCGAGGATGGTCATGGAGAATACTATAACTCCAACCCATTGAATCCCAATCGCATGACCATGCGTGTACCTCCGGCTAATACGGTTCCCCGTTCGAAGGGAGGTTACCTGCCCTACAGAATACCTAAAGATAGCCTTGATCTGGCGGCCAGAATACTGACCAGTCCTTTCGATTCCGTGGAGGTTCAGGCTATATTGAAAGATGGTGAAGTGCTGTACGACCGGTTCTGTGAGCACTGCCATGGCGCAAAAGGTCAGGCGGACGGACTTGTAGCTGAAAAATATCCCGGTGTGGCCAACCTGACAGGTCTGGCCTACCAGAACATTACGCCCGGGCACATTTTTCATGTGATCACTCACGGTAAAGGTCTGATGGGGGCTCACGGTTCCCAAATGAGTCCGGAGGAGCGATGGAAGATCGCTCACTATGTTAAAAAACTGCAAAATCAATAGTTGATATCTATCAGGATATGGCAAATACAATTGAATTGAACGAAGAAAAATACACATTTACGGCAGGCGCTAAGAAGACGTTGGCAATTCTGGGCATCGTTGGGATTGTTCTGCTCATCCTCGGCACGATCATGTCGATGAACTCCGGACACCATGATGACGGAGGGCATGCCCTCACCAGCTTCAAGGAGAACGCGCTGGTAGCCAGTATAGCTGCTGATGAAGGACACGCAGAGTCAGATGATCACGACGCGGGTGGCCATCATGGCAGCGCACCGTGGCTGAAAAGATTGTTTTCCAATCTTTGGATCAACAATGTGTATTTCACCGGGTTAGCCATTATTGGTTTGTTCTTTGTTGCCATACAATATGCATCACAGGCCGGTTGGTCAGCTGGTATGAAACGGATACCACTGGCTATGGCCCACTGGCTGCCCTTTGCCGCCATTCTGATGATCGTGTCATGGTTCGTGGTCAATCACGATGTATTCCACTGGACCCATAGCAATCTGTATCACGGAGATCATGCAGATGATATCCTGATCGGAAAAAGTGCGATGTGGTACTGGCCACTGGAGATGGGTACCTTCCCGTTGTTTTATGTATTGCGCATGGTAGTATTCTTCGCTCTTTGGTATATGTTTTTTATATGGATCAAAAAGGAAATGCTGGCTGAAGATATCGATGGTGATGTGCGCCACTGGTTTAAGGCAAGAAAACATTCGGCAGTATTTCTGATCATATTTGCAGTAACCTCATCCGTAGCCGCATGGGACTGGGTAATGTCCGTGGATCCTCACTGGTTCAGTACCATGTTCGGATGGTATATGTTCGCAAGCTGGTGGGTGAACGGGCTTGCTGTTATTACACTGATCGTGGTTTTACTCAAGCAACAGGGGTACCTGCAGGTAGTAAACTCGAATCACCTTCATGACATCGGTAAATTCATCTTTGGATTCAGTATTTTCTGGACATACATTTGGTTTGCGCAGTTCTTACTGATCTACTATGCCAATATTCCTGAA
>LYSV01000144.1 GCA_001657315.1 Flammeovirgaceae bacterium BBD 1991-12
TGATCTCTTTGTAAACCGGCCGCGTAAACAGATCCACCCAATCAATAACAGTGATGGTGATAAAATGAGGGCGCTGCGATTCGCCGATCTTGTATTTTTCCGACATGGGAGGTTGGTAAAGGGTTGGCTTCTAAAGTAAATGTAGCTAACGAGCACTGCAAATGCTTTTATCGGGCTATCTGTTTTTTGATGATGTTAAAAAATGGGCACGCTTTACAAAAGCGCGCCAGATGGTGCAATGAATAAGGGGTCAGAAGCATTGAATGACATGTCAGAAGAACATATGTTCATCAATGAAATTACCTCCTTCAGCCTAGTTGGGGTCGTAGGACCGCTTTCTAAACCTATGACCAGGTATGAGTTTGAAAATATTTGGGATTCATATAAACTCCTTGTTCGGAAAGTTCAAAAATTTTCTCTGTTCCGCTATTCAAAATCTTTATAGGTCTGTTTAGATTAAAAATGTCAGTCATATCTCCTAACTCATATACCTTAGGATTCATTTCACCCATATCACACTCATCTAATATAAATCTAAACTCCCTCTGATATTTATACTCTAAGCGTTTGCAGGCAATATTATGGAAATAGTTATTGTTAGTATATACAATCCTTGTATTTCTAACTGGGCAACCAAGTGCATTTGCTAACCTCTCTGTCACTTTATGAAAATCATTAGATGTAAAATGTACATAACTAAATCCAAATTCTTTCTGAACTCTAATCAAATCTGGAGCTAATTGAGCAATAAACTCAGGACTAGTAACTTCATCAATAATAAACCAACAGTGTAACCAACCATGTTTAAACTGTTCTGGAAATAAATCCACGGTCAATTCTTTTAACTCTTTTTCTGGAATCTGTAGGTCTGATAATTCTACAAATCTTTTTAGAGGAATGTCGCCAATTTTATAATCAGGGTTATATTTACCATTATAAGCCACAGACTCTTGAATATCTCCAACACCCTCTAGATTTGATTTTCTATAATATTCAGGAGTATTACAAAAGAATTTTCCATGCATTAAGTCATTAGCATACTTTGGATTGCTAAAAAATTTAATGAACACTCTAGCCGTGTCAATAGAAGATTCTCTAATTAGCCTTTCCTTTTCAATAGTCAATAATCTAGATTGCTCTTCCGACCTATAGATTTCTTTATTATTGTTCATTTTACTTCATAATTCTGACTAAAGTAAAAATTAGCTTCTCATTTTCAATTGTTTATATTTTAGCATTTGCTTCAAAAATCAATATTTTCACTTCTGGTTGTAGCATGAGCGCAGCGGAGCTACGACCCATTATGGTATAGGGCGTCCGCCCGGATTACATTACAAGAGGTAAAATTCGTTAGAAAAAACATATATTCATCAATGAAATTACCTCCTTCAGCCTTGTTTGGGTCGTAGGACCGCCTGGCTAAACCTACTAGTAGGTGGGATTTAGCGATGACTTTGTGCAGCTATGACCTATACCCATTGTTACTTGCTTTTATAATTATAAACACTTTTGTAAATCGTGACATGGAATCTATAAATTTCCTTGATTTTGATTTTGAATTCGTTTCCACGTTTTAGACGAGAAGCTAATATATCATCAGTATAAATTTTGAATTTAAAACCTTGCAGATCATTTGGATCACAGATTTCGCCCCATACTTCCCATTGGTCTTGAACAGGGTCCTTTCTAAATATATTAATTCGATACGTTTCTTCTACTTTGAGATCTTTGTAATCAACCTCCTTTCCTTTAAATTTTCTCTTACCGATTTTTTCTCCTTTTTTTTCAAGTTTGTAATTGCTTACTCCATGATACTTTCCTGCTTTCGCTAATTTGTCCGCGGCTTTATTTTCTTTTCTTCTTCTCCATTCGATATTCACTCTTGCTCCTGCAACTCTTGAAAGTTTGGTCCTAGTTTTATCAAGTTCATCAAGAAGTTTATGATTCTTAATAGCTTTTCCTTCGAAGTTTTTCCACTTATTTTTTCTCCACCCTAGAATTTTATACGGAGAGGTTTTCCCGTCTTCTCTTAGGCCGTACCTATCAGTAATAAAAATTACTTGATTAACGCACCATAGTTTATCGTGATGATCTTCACAAACCTCAATGGTTTTTTTCATGGCTTGAATTAGAGCCTCAAGTTCAAGCCTTTCAATATTGCCTCCAACATAAATTCCTCTCGAAAATTCGATTGGCTCAAGGTCTGCTTTTTCAGGAAATGATATAAGAAATCCTACACCACCTGGACTAGTATTGTCGTAATCCATGGCACCATCGCAATTCACGTACATGGCATTAGGGTTTGTTGGCATCTTATTCTAGTAATGATACGACTAATTCATGCTTGAATTTATTCCATTTTGTGTTTAGACTTTGAAGAAAAATGAGATTGCCGCATTCATCTGTAGTCCGAAAATTGCTCCCATCAATTCCATCCGATTATTTGTGGTTAAGCGGTAGCCTTGAAAGAATTCTTTTCGCCTTCACTTATATAAGATGATGGCTCCAAATCCATCATTCCCAGGATTAGGTTCGGCACCTCCGTCTGAATAAAGATAAATCTCTGGTATTTCCTCCCAATTCCCCATTAATCATCTTGATGACTTATTTTGGCCAGTAACTCCTAACAGCGTTTTACAGCCTTTTGATATCAATTGAGTAGCCTTTTACAGACATTTCTTTTGCCAATTGTAATGCTGCTTCGTCAATATCATCCTTGAATGGAATATAAATCAGCCCATGAATGTCAGATGGACGTTCAGTTTCTTCTTGGTTTCTTAGAAGAATAGCTACACGATCACGACCAAGTTTGGACAACATCATGCCCAGTTCAAGAACAACATTTTGTCTGGCGCGAAAAGCTTTTTCCTCGGGATGATCACGTCTGTGCCCTTCATCATCTGGTGTTGCAAGTACAATACAAAAGTTAGCCTGATCTGTATAGTTCTCTAGTTTTTCGATGATGGTTTTTCCTTCAGATGGTAGTTGATCCAGAATCAGCGGTTCGACATTCCACCTGCGGAGCATTGCCTCCAGTTGTGTTTTGGCTTCTTCATCATGTCCATAAACCACGAAAACAGCTTCTGGTGTTTTTTGACTTTTCACTTGTGCCTGAAATTGCGTAATAGGTCCTTCAAGTCCTAAAGCACTTTTTATTTCGGAAGCGTTTTTCCCTTGAACGTTAATATTGCCATTGTTAAAGCAGTTTACAACACCACCGTTGGTAAGTTTTACTTGCATTCCATTGGAAAGTTCTTTCTCTCCATTTATCAAGTAGCCAAGTTCAGTTAGCGTAGATTTTAGTTCGTCAAATGTCATATTGGTGGTTCTTTATGTCTGCTAACGTCCAGCTAAACACCGTAAGCTGAACCTTTCTAAATTTCATCTAAGCTATCGGATTGCACTTCCTCTTGCAAGGAACTCAGATAGCTTAGGGCGTTTTAGCATTTGTTCTATGGCTTTTATTCCAATAATTTCCGGATTAATTTATCTATATCACTTACCTCCAACTTCTTAAACTCCATATTTCGAACATGCATAGCCCTAGTTCTACCAATTTCATATTCTTTATAAAATTCAGGAATATCAAGAGGATAGAATTCATACACTTGTCCTGGAGTTAATGCAGAGTCAGTAAATGAGGCAATCCACCATTCGCCATAAATGTCTTGTTCGTTCATTCCTCGCAGAACTAAATTAAAACCATATCCAGGTGAATAATAGCCTCCAGTTGCAACACTTGCTTTACCAGTAAGTTTTACATTATCCTTATGAATATTGGTGGGTTCAGGTTGGCTTAGTATCATGCCATGTCGTTCCAATTGAAACTGTCTCCCTCTTTCAATTTGTGTTTGGTTAAATTGATCAATATCACTAGATGGGAAAAACATTACGTTCAGTTCCTTGTCATGAAATCTAACCAATAAACCATTATTTTTAGCGTATCTGATTTTGTCATTTTCCAGATTTTCGTTGATAAGTTTAATTCGAGAAATGAAATGTTTTATCACCTCATCCTTACTGAATTCAATTAGTTTTCTCTTTTCTTCTAGTTCTTCAGCCTTTTTTTGCTGTTCGAGATCAGCTTGTTTTTTATGAGAAGTCTTTTGTGCTGCCAATAATGCGAGTTCTTTTAATGATTGGTCTTCACTTTTATTATCAATTTCTAGTGATTCTAAAATCCTTAAAACTTCGGTCACAGTTCCATAGCGATCTGATGCACGTTTATTCGTCATTTTAGATATTAACTCTACCAACTTAATCGGTACATCAGATCGAAAAGTGTTTAAATCAGGCAACTGTTGGAAAAGATGTTGATCCTTTAGTTCGTTTTCATTTGTACCGTCAAATGGTAGTTTCTTGGTCAAAATCTCAAAGAATATGATACCAAGGGAGTAGATATCCATGGCCGGCGAGTTATGATCAAAAGTCCAACATTCTGGAGCCATATAAGGAAGTGTCCCAGACCCTTTGAAAGTTCTTGACCTTGTTCTGCTGTCTATCAATTTAGCCAGACCAAAGTCACAAATTTGAAGCGTTGTATTACCTAGAATATTCTCCGGTTTTAGATCTCGGTGAATGATTTTCTTATGAGCTTCTTCCAATCCCTTACATATCTGGATCATCATATCAATCGCTTGGCAAAGGGGGATACTATCAGGATTACTTGTCAGGAAGTTTCTCAAGTTTCCTTCCTCAATTAATTCCATCACAAAATAGATATAAGTTACACCTCCTTCTGAAGTTTCATCAGTGTAGTATGTCTCAATCACATTTTCGTGGAAAATTGAGGTGGCTATCGAAGATTCAGTTTTAAGAAGATTATAATCATCTGGATCAGACACGGGAATGAGTTTGATTGCTACTTTTTGTGATTTCACACCATCATTAGCAATATAAATCTCACCTATTCCTCCTCTTTTATGAAATTGAAGATTTTGATATTGGTTCTCTGAATCAGGCCCCTTTAGTTGTGAGATCATATGCGTTGTGAAGTTCTAATGCCATATAACGTCAATGTATGAATTGTAGCTTTGGTTCATGCGTTTGCCTCGTAAGGCTATGATTTCATACATATTGTTATAGCCATTTCATTCTCTTTTTTCTTCAATCTTTAGAGTAGAAATTTTATTATCATTCAAAAGATTATTCAAGTTTTCAGTCGCATTTGCATATTCAATAGAAGCTTTTCCAACCATTGCAGGAGTAAGTTGATACTTTACTGAAAGTTCAAGTACTTTTTCGAAATTTTCTAATTCTTTTTTCCTTAAATCTTGTTTTTTAACTTTTCTATCTAAAGATAAATTAACAAAGGCCAATACAAACTCTTTAAATTCCTTTATGACCTCGCCAAGACCTAACAGTTCTATCTTTGTAGGTGAATTAGTCGTAATGGTATTTATTCTCAACTTTAATCTATTGGGAATAACATTTAGAATGTCTTCATAATGTACTTTTTCTCTTGCCTGATTAAAGGCATATAGTATATCGTCTGCCTCATTCTTGAACTCATCTACTTCAAAGTGAGATTCGTATTCAGGGTATGCGGCTGTTCTCGCCTCCACAAAATTTTTACTCCATATCAAATTCGAATTATCATCACTTGCTCTTTCTGTTACAAAAAAGAAAAGATAAATATTGTATAGATGTGACAGGTCAGAAATCAAATCTGCCAGTTCGGTTGGTAAGATTCCTTCCATAGTTTGAATCTCAATTTTTTCTTACAGTGATATTCCTGTTTCGAATTCCATGGTTTATTATTTTAATTGGCTTTAACGTATGAACATAGTTATGCACTATGCTCACACTGTATTGTTGGAGCTAACCTAGTAGATTTTTAATGTTTCTTATAGCATTCACCGCAACATGGATACTGATCTTCTCATGTCCGGCCATACCTCCGGAGCTTTTTCTCACACATTCCCCCTCCCAATCTCCCCAATCCTCTCCCTGCAAAGATTCTCCACAAGCCCCTTCAGCCAAATGTTTCATCTGCACTGGCGACTGCCACTGAACTATGCGTAATTAAGTATTTCCCAAATGCAGGGCAATACCCAAGGTTGGGTATTTTCTGTTTTTAAACTAGCCGGATCATTCATCAAAAATGACTAAACAGCAGTTACACCGTGCCTGTCGTAGGAAGAAACTGCCAATCATTCGGAGACTTCAGTCACAGACTGAAGCCGGTTGCGAGCTTTTCATTTTCTGTCAGCACTGGGGCATCTATACTCTTTGACAAGTTTGGGCTTGTGCGTCTGCTTTAAGCGAATTGCCAATCTGTATGGATGGGCTAGGCAGGATTCATCTTTTTATGGTAAAACTCTGTGAAGCCAATGTTTAGCTCTTTCTGTATTATACTCTTCTAAACATTCTTTCACTTTGCCTACGTTATACTTTAAGCTTGATATTTTATCTCTTTTCGTTTGAGGGTCTGTCCAGCTAGCTGAAAGCTGTCCAACAGCATAGAAAAAACCACGTTGGACATTGTCCCCGTAGAAATTCATTCCTGTTATTTCAAGCTCTAACGCATAAGAGTCATATGGATAACCATTTGAACAGTTCCATGCTTTTAAAAGTCGAATAATTGGACGAACCACTTGGTTGTATTTTGTATTGGCATCAGTCAAACTCTGCTTTACATCGTTAGGGTTAGTAGACTGCCAACCGTATGTTTTATTAGGAATGTAGAGAGTGTTACCAAATATGAAGTTCTGTTCTTCTTTAGCAGGCACAAGGTCAAAATTGATATTATTTAAGAGCACAGTAACCGTAGGAAAGGATTTTACGACTTCAGAACCATATCTATCTTTGTAGTATTTATCAGCAAAGCCTTTTAACCAAACACGATAGGTTTCTGGAGTTCTCTCATATTCTGTGTGATTAAAAACAACCATTAGGTCAATATCTGACTTACTATCAATACTTCTTGGAAGTATTGTGTCTCGATCATAAGAACCAAACACAAATCTTCTGTTGATCAAGATGCCCAATTCCGCATCCAGATTTTTCAATAAGTTTTCTTTTGAGCGATTAATCTTATCAATCTCAGTTGAATCCTTTTTGAGATGGTAAGTGTAAGAAAGCGATTTCAGATATGTATCTATTGAAGCCCCCATTTAATTCCACCAAATTGTCATTTCACCTGATTTCTCTATGGAATGCTTAGCCCAATAGCGTCCACCTAGACTGATATTGGGTCTTTCTGTTTTGTTCAGCCTATTTAGGCGTTCTTGTAATTTATCCAAATTGCTTTTATCAACATTATCTTTCAAATATTCAGCGTACGTGTCATTGTGCAGTTCTAAATAAATATTTCCAAACTTTGAGTGTTTTGAACAAATACCCAAGCCACCATGAGTCTCAGAAATAAGCAAGAGTATAGATGCTATTAAAGAGGCAATGGAGAGAATTTGAATCCATAATTGGGTGAATAGACCCGATATTGCCATCACCGCAAAAACAATATTTACAACGATATATATGTAGGTATTAATCCTGCGAATGTCAGCTGTTTTGAAGTGACCTTTTGCGGAATATGCAGTACTCTCTCCAATATGTTTTAATAACTCCTTACTCATCAGTCTTTGAATTTATCATTTCCATCACATCCCTGAAACCCTCCAATCCAGTCTCAACCAACATCTTTTCGATGTTGTCACGAACTTACTTCCCCAGATATTAGTGTTTTCAGTTATTCAATCTATTTTATTTCAGTTGAACGTTGGCAAAAAATAGCTTCTTTTGGTTATTCAGCACTTGCCTGTATGCCGGTAAAACCAAATGTGCTATTTGTGCAGTGACTCTTTTTTCAGCATGGCATAGAACTTTTGTTAAAACAGTACCAGTTCCTGTTATTTATCTTTTACACAATATCCAATACCCTGTGCTCCCTCTCCAATCTTCTCCTCACTTCTGGTTGTAGCATGAGCGCAGCGGAGCTACGACCCATTATGACATAGGGCGTCCGCCCGGGTTACATTACAAGAGGCAAATTCGTCAGAAAAAACATATATTCATCAATGAAATTACCTCCTTCAGCCTGGTTTGGGTCGTAGGACCGCTTTGCTAAACCTACGACCAGGTGAGTGACAAATTCCTTTGTTCCTACGCCGTAAGCTGAGCCTTTATTAATTCTACCTAATTATTGGAAATAGCAGAAGCTCTCGAAATTCGATTATATGAACTTTTGAAATTTTGAAAGTACCTGATTTTATAAGTCAGGCACTTCATTAAAACTAAACTAGGCTGCTTTATCCCAGATTTCCTTTACCTCTCGACAAATTTCCTCGACTTCTGAAAATGTCAACTCACTATCCTCTGGAGCAGAGACAAGTCTTCCACTAAAAACATCCAAGCAAATACAAATTTCACGCATAACAATATCCTCCTCAGTAGCAATTCGAGACTTGAGATATTCATAGATTGTAGAAGCGACATAAGTCGATTTTTTAAGGTCAAACGGCTTATTTTTCGAAATATGAATTTTCACAGCTCCGAAAACTGTCTTACCGTTAAAAGTTCCTTTAATCACAACCTCTGGTGCAACGATAACATCAACATCACTTACTTGTAGCGTTTTGTTTTCTGGCCTTACTATTTCATAGTCAATGTTCTTTAAAACATCAGGAAGTTTCATTTTCACAAACCTTTCCAAAGCCTCCAAAGAAACTTGCTTATCGGTTTTTTGCCTGTCCGAAGTTGGTTTTCTTTTCTGAAGCGTATCCATAGCGTCTTGGATAGGCTTTAAATCACCTTTTAATTCAAAAGATTTTTTAATTCTGGCCTTTGCCAATTGATACCATGGAATAAGAAATTTATTCGGTGTCAGTTGCTGATTTATAATCCGCTTTTTTGTGGCATCAGTCGAACCTTGAAAATCTGCCATTTGGTTAATTGAGATGTAATAGTTTCCCATATTCAATCAACCTTTAGGTGGAAAATTGTCCGGTCCATATGAGTTCTTTTGGCGTATCTTGCCATTTTCTCCATGAACTAGTAATTCTGATTTGTTGGCTTTCGCCATTTTTCTGGCAATTTCAATTGCCTCTTGCTGAGTCGAAGTGATTTTCGCAGCTCTCTGCGCCCCTTCAGTCCTTACTGCCCAGTTATTGTCGCTGGGCACGACATGAACGTTTTTCTTTTTCATATAAATTATAATATTTAATTGAAGCCATCCAGCAGACAATCAATATTTGGTAATCACATGAAAAGAAATAACTTTGCAGTCGCTAAAAAGAAAAGGTCTCTAATCTAGGGATCAACATGACATTGACCAGCCTACTTCGGGCTGGTTACTGTTTTACAACCCCTGTGCCAAAGTCATTTTACTGACATTTTGTCCTCTATTCCAAGTTAAAATATGACATTCAAGTATTTGGTCTGTGTGTCAAAGTTGCAGTCCTTTAGGTTAGCTCAATTGCTCCTAACTTGTTAATAACAACACCAGTTCCTGTTATCTACCCTTTAATATAATACCTAATATCCTATGCTCCCCCTCCCAATCCCCTCAATCTTCTCCCTACAAAGCTTCTCCACCAGCCCCTTCAGCCGCTCCACCTTATCCGCCAGGTAGTCCAGCTCCGCTTTGGTGATGCTGTACTCCTCCATCTTATACCGGGCATCCACATAGGCCTTACGCAGCAGCTCAAACAGCCGCTTTTCCTCATCCGTATCCTGTGGAAATACCGCAAAGCGCGGATCGCAGTTCTTCACCCGCAGGTTCAGCCGCTCCAGGTTATGCTCCTTGGGACGGTAATCTGTGTAGACCAGCAATATGGTGGTGTAGTAGCGCTCAGTGGCCTGATGGAGTTCAAAAGCAGCCTTGTGGTAATCGTCTCTATCCATCCCATGCTGAAAATCAATTAAGAAGCTATTTGCGCTTTTGTACCACTGATCAAAATACCCCTGTGCCTTCTGCCGGGCTTCTTCAACGGTGAGCTTTTTGGGGTTTTGCAGGGTCACCGTACCGGTATCGTACAGTACTATGCCTTCTTTTTTGATATCTTTAAAGAAGTAGTTGCCCTCTCTAAGCGCCTGGTTCAAATGCTTACCGGAGTGGAAGATCAGGCTCACGGGCGTTTTCACCATGCGGATAGCCTGTAGCTCGTCTACCCGGGTCTCTATTTTGAAGTTGGCCTTCAGGTCATCGTTACGGGTCACCACCAGCAGGTCGTAGTCGCTTTTGTATTCATACAGGATGCCGTTTTCCACATAGGTGTCTTCCACATATTCGCCGCGGGCGTAGCTGCCGAAGAGGATCACCATCTCCACTTCCTTGCTAGCGCTGAGCAGGTCAGTCAGGTGCTGTAGTTCTTCCTGTTTGGTGAGGGGGAGTTGTTGTAAGGAATTGTTCACGGGTGTAAAGTACAGATTATTTACCGGAGACTAAATATAGGGGAAATTTTTTAGTCGTGAGTCTTGAGTAATTAGTAGTGAGTCTTAAGTCGCTCTTTTTTCGCCATGCAGTGTTTTCTTCGCTACGCTTCGTTAGAATGATGATAAACAAAACGGGCGTCATTCCTGACGGTGGGTGCGGGTGGCATGTGGGAGATCAGGAATCTACTATCTCATTGAACGTATACTATGAAGAGTAGCGGGGTTTTCGTCACATAAGTCAATAGATTCCTGCTCACCCGCATATCCTCTCGCGCAGGGCCGGCAGGAATGACGGCAAAAAGGGAGGTGAGCACCTAGATGACATCCAGGAAGGTGGTTTTGCATCCAGTGACCCGACCTTTCACTGCCCGGCAGCAGACCTTGTGCGGTGGGCATACCGGGCATAAAAAGGCCAAAAAAAGCAAGGACTTTATTTGGTGCATCGGCCGATACGTGTTCCGAAATATCTGCTCAATGCATCGAAACACTGGCTCGATGCATGGAAATATCCGCTGAATGGACCGAAACATGAGCTTGATGGACGGAAATATCTACTCGATGGACCGAAATATCCGCTCTACACATGGAAATATGCGCTCAATGTATGGAAATATCCACTGAATGGACCGAAATATGTGCTCGATGGACCGAAATACCCGCTCGATGCGCCGAAATGTCAGATTGAGGTGACGCAATGTCAGGTGAATGCCTCGCAGTATTCACTGACCGCGGGATACCTTTATCGGGGGTCATAGGACAAATCCATGGTCTGTGTCCTCATAGACCATTTATTAAACGATTTTCAGTCTGTGAGGACACAGAACCGAGGATAGATGAGTGTTTTCTTACAGACAATAGATAGTTCCCTTAGAAAGTACAACATCCCAATCTTGACAATTGAAAATATGATTAAAGAATATGCCAAAATTTTTAAATTCATTTATTCGCTAAGGTTCAAATCAATCCAGAGGTATACTTTCCAGGCTGCATCAGTTTACAGGCTATATACCAGCAGATATTATTTATTGGCATCAAATAATTTTTCCAGTAATCCTGCCGGATCCTGCCTGTTATCCCAAACAAGTAAGAGTTTGATGTAGTGTGGATAGTTCCGGTAAAACAGTGAAACCGTTTTGTGAATTTGCAGCTGACGAAAATCACTTCCTCTAAAAGCTGGTGCAAGTTCAGGGTTACTTTGAATCTGAGCTATTCTATAATCCAGTTGGTTGAGAAATTCATTAACTATTTAGTCATTCCAGAGCTCAGATAAGAAATCAACAGTTTGTTGGAGTGACTTCCCTGCAACAGGAGTCCATACGGCTTTCTTCATTGCCTGCCCAACAGCGTTCTGGAGTTAGTATGCTCTATGCATTCTCCTTCTGTAGCCGAATCCGATACTTCGAGAAGTTTTACAATTTCTTCGGGTAGATCTTTCAAAGTATCCTTTCGAAAATCCTCGATCTGCTTAATTAACGATTCCTCATTGAGGTTAGTGATCCAATTAATAAGAGCAATTTTTCTTTGTTCAATGGTCATAAATTAAAGTTAATGAATTTCTGTGCTGAAATCAATTGATCAACAATTCAGAAAGCAAGCACTTCAAGGCACCCTCTTTGTGCTTCCTGGTGGCTTCGAGCCTTTGTGGCATATCGGCAAGATCTGAGTAAGCTCTAAAGCAGTTGGCAAAACGTTCTTACAATAAAGTTCACCCTATTGCCTACTGTCCACCGGATCCCGTGAATGTGAGCCCCTGCCCATTGCCGACCGTACACCTCACCTTTCTCCAATTACTCAGGCCCCACTACTCAAGACTAACAACCCTACCAAATCCCGAAGAACGCCCGTCATTCAAATGCACCTTAAGGGCATATTCATAAAAAGAGTCTGACTTGATGAAGTGATCCCTGAAGGAATTGCTATCGGCTCCTACGGTTTTGTAGGCTTTGAAATTACGACCGTCCACCGCCCGGTAGATAGCATAATGATCGACGTTCGTGTGCTCATACGTCCAGCTAAGTATAATGGCGTTGTTTTCTTCATCTTTTTTGATCAAAATATCATCAATGGTATCTACCCAGCCCTTAAACCCCATTTTTAAGGTAATGGGAAAGGAAAGGTCGGATCGTAAACCGGCATCATCTTCCGTAAGCAACGCGTAGGTGTACCGCCTGTTGGGCTCGACGTCTCTGTCTTTAAACCGGGCAATACTGTCTTCCAGGGGAAAACGGGCCAGCTCCTCAAATTCCTGCCCGGCCGCTTTTCTGTAAAGCAGGGTGGTGATAGCATCATCACTGGTGCTGTTATTCCACTGGAGCAGGATCCCTTCCCGGTCTACGGTATAATGGGTGATCACCGGCTGGGTAGGTGCGATCAGGTCCGGCCGTATAAGCCTGAGGGTATCGGAGCTCTCCGACAGGCTGTGGTTCACATCCAGCGCCTTGATGAAATAGAATATCTCCTCGGTCAGCGTTTTGACCTGTATGGTATCCGTGTATACCGTGTCCTGGATGGGATGATAGTTCAGGGTGGTAAATACATGGTCTTTGGAATTGGAATAGTAAAGATTGTACCCCTTCAGGTCCTTTTCTCTTCCCAATGACCATTGCAAATGCACGATGCCGGTGCTATCAATGGTGCCGGTGAGGTTCTGCGGCTTAGACGGAGGTATACTGTCGATCATCATGGCATAGCTGATCAGTGAGCTGCTGATATTACCGGCAGTATCCACTACACTGACTTTATAATAATTAGTGCCGAATTCGACAGCCTGATTATCTGTGTAGGATCGTACGGTTTTGCCCAGGGGCTGGGTAAACAAGGGCACAAAACTACCGGAGAAGTCCTGCGCACGCGAAACGATATATCCTGCCACATCACTTTCCACCACGTCCTTTTGCCATGTTATCATGACACGGGTGCCGGACAGCGCTGTAGTCTTAACGTTGATCGGTGGATCGGGCGGGGTTCTGTCACGGCCCATTGCCTTAAGGGGCGCTGACGGTCTGGACAATTCTCCGAACGGGCTGATCCCGATGATCCTGTAAAAGCAGGGCTCATAGTTACGCGCCAGGGAATCGGTAAATACAATGTGCCGTTCAGAAGCCGGAAAATCCCTGGATATGGCATTGACATAGGGGTTTTCCGTCAGTCGTTCATAGCTGTTCCCATCCCGGGAACGCTCGATATAGTAGGCGGAAAAATGGCGTTCATAGAGCGACCTGTCCCAATAGAGCGAAACCTTACGTTCATCCTCTAAGACTTTGTTTGCCTGTATCTCCGGCAACTGATCCACTTCCGAGGTATTGACCACCACATACGCCGTGTCCAGCTCATAATAGTTGGAAATGCCTGCCAGTCCTATTCGATAGATATACGTTCTGCCAGGTTGTACATCACGATCTACGAACCTGAGCCCCAGCGCCTCTGCTGTCTGCGGAGAAAAATCAGCCGCCAGCAAGGCAAAGGAGTAACGGTTCCTGAACTCATCTGCCCGGTCCAGCAAGCCAGAGGCCTGGTAACCTTCACCGTACAGCGACTGGGCAGCTATAGCTGCATACTTGTCCTTACCATCGGCCGCAATTTTTTGCCAGTCGTCCAACGGCCAGGGTTTTATGGCCTCTCTGGTCATCACTTCGAACCGGGTTGGGTCATATATGCTGTCAGCGCCAATTTCCGTGCGCTCTATACGGTAGCCGATCTGGTTGGCCACATGCCATCCACCCGCCTGATCAGGCGCCCAGCGCAGTATAACTGAATCTCCCGTATAGCGCGACATGGCAAAAAGCCGGCTCTTGAATGCAATGACCGTATCGCGCTGAATGCGGGGCTCTACAGTCAGTGTATCCGGATTGATCTGCCCGTGCAATCCGGAACTGCCGCAGATCAGTAGGACAATGAGTGGCTTAACGAAGTGATTCATCATGATCGTCGATTATAAATGTTTTGGTAATTCCCGAACTGCTGAAGCCGGACATCGGGTATTTGTAGCTGATCCGGTACCGGTAGTTGCCGTTCCTGTAGCTGAAGTAAGACGTGGGCAGGGCCAGGAACTGGTTGACCCTGTTGTGCAGCACCGGATCCTGTACGCTCAGCAATTCCGCATTGGTAGGGATGGGCACCGCCATAAGTATGCGTCGCCTGGAAGCCATCCAACGGCTCAGCTGAGATCTTAATGACATCGCATCAGTTTTGACATAAAGGCTGGTCATAGGCAGCAGTTCAAACCGGTAGGTAGGGCTGGACGTCTGAAAGCTCACCCCGGAAAACAATGGTGATGAAATGCTGGCAGACTGGCCGTTGATCCCGGCGCTTAGCCCTGCAAACCCTCCACTGCTACTTACCGGCGTACTGCCGGTGCCTGAAGCAGCAGGGCTATACTCCCCTACACCTGCGGCCCGATCCAGCTCCCAGTCTGCCAGGGGCTGACCAATATATGAAGTGCTGGATAATTTAATAGTCTTGAAAGGAAGCAGGTTAAAGATGCCCTGTCCGTTCCTTGTAGAGGCAAAATCCGACAGGCTTACTGAAAATCGTATTCTGCCACTTAACGGATCGGTGGCATTTCTCCCTTTGTACAACCGGCCATTTAACCGCTTTACATCACGATGCAGACGGTAAACCCAATAATTTGCCATGTTGTTGTAACTGTAATTAGACTGCAGATCCATGTAATCCAGTAGGGGTCTTAGTACCTGCCTGCCGTTCTTAAATAGCCCGTTGACCTCAAACTCATCGAAAGGCTCTGTCAAAACCCCCTTTAGCTGAACATTTTCAAACAGCGAACCCCCGAAATAGTTGTATTCGGTACCGGGTGAAAAGCCCGCCATCTTCCCCGCGAATGAGTTGTAGGCGCTGGTCCTGAAATGGAATTTGTACAATATTTTTTCATCATAAGCCGACCGCTCCGTGGGCAAAAGCTCTACCTTAAGGAGGTCTACCTTGGCAGTACCTGCCACACCGAGTGCAAAGGCTTTCTCAATAGTGGCAACTACTGTGGGGTTATCGGACACCTGCCCTACCCGGTCCCTGATCTCGTCCTGGAAGCTACGCGGAGGCGGAAGTTTCTTCCGGATGATCTGCACCCCGTAAATAGTGCTGTTTTCCAGCTCCGGCAGGTTAAAATAGAATTTATCAGATTGCAGGGCAATATCTCCGTTGGCCGTTGTACCATCCTCCAGCTTAATGAACCGCGCAAAAAACTGGTAGGGATTGCCCTCGTCATCCTCTTCCTCAAACAGGTAGTTCTGATTAGGGCCAAGATATTTTAACATGCCGCGGTTTCGGCTGGTCTCATTCCTTAAAAAATATGCCTGGCGGTCGATGGGATAGGTATAGGCCACCTGGTCGGGCTCGATGACCTCAGGCCGGGGGCCCGTTCTGAATCTGCTGTCCCTGGTCTCATTCCAATCTGCGCCGCCCACTTTCACCAGACTCCGACTGCCATCGGGAAAGTGCTCCCATGATTTCACTGTTACTTCTATCTTATGATTTGCATAGGCTTCCAGTGCACCTACAGGCTCAAACCTGGCCGTGACATTTTCTTCTCCTATAAAAAAATCTCCCGCTATATTCTGCCCGTTGTCCAGATCCTGTAAGGTCATCGCATCAATAAAGGGAAGAAACACTCTCATTTTTCTCGGGTTCATCCTCCAGCCCTGCAGGTAACTCCAGTATCTCATTCACAGGCAGAGAAAAGGCCACCTGCGGATAGACGAATACGCTCACCTCGTCATCTCCATTGTCCGGTTCAAAACCAGCAATAAACTCTATATCGGAAAAGGGATTGGCATCTACATAAACACACTCCTCCCCCACCTGCACCTTGAAATTACAGTGACCTTTGATGCGACCACCGAGGATCCGGTATCTTAGTCCGGCACGGCCCTTCATCCAGGCAGGGTTAGGCAGACCTCCGCGCATGGCAAAGGCAGCAGCAAGATTGATAATGGGGAATCTCCCTTTTATGAACCACAGGTTTACCTGTACCCCCAGCTCCCCCTCCAGGGCCGCGTATAGCTGGCCGGTAGCATACCAGTCATTTATTCCGGGACTTTCACCGCTGTGAAGGCACACCCGTGACGAATCCTGAGTAATGCCAAGGTCAAACCCAAAGGCCAGCGCCAGCCGGGCATAAAATATGGCAAAGTCAAACGTAGCGTCAAAATCCAGATGTGCACCGAAGGCAAAACCTTTGCCCAGGGAGATATTATTGGCAGCATAGCCAGGCATTTCCCTGCTGCTGACGTCAGCGGCATTGGTGGTACCTGAAACCCTGGACTGCTGGGTACCACCATAGACCAGGTCCCTGATCTTGTCAGGTAACGGTGGCAGCGTGGTGGGGATGTCATGACCTACCATAAGATAGGAAGTGAGGCTGGCCCTTAGCAGCTTCAGATCTATCCGCAGGCCACCTCTTTCCTCTATGGGAGTGGGCTTACCCATGTGGAAGTACCATTTTTCGCTATCGGCAAACATAGCGGCATGAACAAAACGCCCGTTTTCCCCTATACCCTGAATGATTTCCCCCAATCGCACATACACATCAAAATTGCCGCTTACCCTCTTTCCACCTTCCGGGTCATTGGCATAGCCAATAGCAATACTGGCGGTGACCTTGGCATCTTCCCGTTTATCTATGGCTGCCATGATATAGCCATCGCCCCGGATGCCAATAGAATCCAACCCGCCATGACGGTTAAACCGGGCTTCTATACCCACATCCATGTTAAAGGTTTCCGGTTTCACAGTGGCGAGCACAATCGTAGCTTTCAGGCCCAGCAAGGTCTCAAAATCCGGATCGTAGCGTACGCCTGATGTACCGCCCGACGTTCCGGCGCCCAGCGAGGCGGCGGCAGGAGGAGGCGCTGACTGTGGCTGCATGTGATGATAGGCGCCTCCCCCAAAGCCGCGCGCTTCAAACCCCGGAAATACCGTAACCGTACCCGAAGGGATCCGGACCATACCGTCCACATACCAGTAGGAGAAATAGCCTGCACTATTGAACGTTGCTTCGCGATCAGACCTGACTGTACCAAACTGTACCGCTACCGCTACGGCAATGTCCATGGGCAATGTAACCGCCACATCCCCGCGCATACCTTTGCCGTAGACCGGATCTTCATCATAAAACTGCAGCGATCCGTTGATCCTGATCCCACCATCCATGGTCTGGTCAATGGATATGGCATCGAGCCGGGTTTTGTCATAGCTGAATTTCAGCCGGTTCTTTGGGGTAGTTTCTATTTTGCCAATGATCTGGAACCCCACTTCTGCGCTAAAACCAGCGTTGGAAAGGGTGAGTCCTACATCAAAATCCAACGTTGGGCTGGTGAAGCCTCCGCTAAAGCCAATGTCGTTAATATTAAGTGGAAATCCGGCAGCACTTTTCTGCGGGCTGGTGAATCGCCAATGCGCGACACGGAACTGATCCTTTGTGCTGAGATGAAGCCCCTGGAATTCAATACCGGGAAGTGATAGCTGTGGGACCCCCAGATCTCCTTCAATGGATACGGCACCATGCAGATCAGCGGTCAGGCTGGTTTCTATATCCGATCCGGCTTCGAATACTACCTTGGATTCAGGCGCAAGGTACATATCCGCCTTCCATATCTCTACATTGAGGGTATCATCAACGGATACGGTGAAGTTGTAGGCCAGGGTGTCGTTATGATAGCTAAGTATGGTGCTGTATTTTAAATAATCTTCGTCATCAAAAATGGGTGTGCCCAGCTTGCCCCTGAAACCTCCGGAAAAACTGGTATTCTGCACGATGCCGAAGGCGAGGCTGTCCATGGAAAAGGCCCAGCCTTCCACCTCCCCATCATCATAGTCGATGAGATTGCGTATGGATACACTGCCGGTAAATCCTGTTTCGTCAATGATCACATTTTGTACATTCGCCTCTACATCGCCTACAATGTCGTGTTCAAATTCAGGCGGGGCATGCAGGGAAAGCTCTTTCAGATAGAATCCCTTCCACGTGTTGACCTTCCTGTCGCCGGCCTCAAATTCGTAGTTATCCGGAAAATCAAAGCCGGGTGGATTTTCAATGTCAGACCAATCAAGGTAGGCAATGATCGGCTTGAACCCCCAGCCTTTCATGCCTTTTACCTGAAATGCAGAGAATGCAATGCTGCCCATGTAGTTATTGCCCCGGCATCCTTTGAAAGCAAATGTACCCGTCACGTTTCCGTCTTCATCTACCGTACGGTCTTCATTTTCAGGGATGAGCTTGTCATTCGGAAAAGTGACCGTACCGCTCAGACGTGCGCATTTAAAGCCCGTACAGTCAAATTCAATGTATGAAGCTTGTGTGGTATCGCCGTCCATAGCGCCGTTGAACACAAAACTAAAATCTCCGGAGCTGTAGATCTCATGGTCACGGGCGAGGTAAAGTGCATATTCATCGCCAAGGCCTGAGGGTGTAATACATACCCCTCGCGCTCCAAAAGCCGGTAGTTTGTCCCCCAGAGCGGGTATGTCTATTCTGGAAACCGCCGTCATCGTTGCCTTCCGGGGTTTGAACTCCATTTCCGTGATGGCGATCACAAAACGGTAGTCATCGATCTCCGTGTCCAGCCCGAGGGGCATGCCCATGGGCCGGCTACCTCCGAGGAAGCTCACCAGCCGCTCCCCCGTCTCGAAGATCTCCTCTACAGCATCCGACTGGGTATCGGAGAGATCGGGTATGGAGACGGGTGTTCCGTTTATGACTGTGGAAATGCTGTCCATATCGATATGAGGCAGATCGTCTGCGGCTTTTGCCTTGCCGGAAAAGATCTTTCCACCCGCATTGGCTTTAATGTTTGTAAACTCAACACGGACTTTGACATTATTGAGAAAACTGACGGCTATTTCACCTTCTCCATTGTATTGGTTCGTCCCGCTGCTGGTAAGGGAGGTGATCTTCAGATCGAATTTACCCATCTTCAGCGTTTGACCGTTAGTGACAGTTACCGCAGTTTCATCGGTAATTTTCGCGGTGAGGCACTCACTCACACAGCCTTCAGGTGACGTTTCGGCTACCGGAGTTTCTGAGGGTGTACCGATCCTGAAATTCCATGTGGGACTTATACTATACGCTTCCGAGCTGAGGTTACCGGGATCTTTGAGCCATTTCACCCGCCAGTAATAGGTGCCCTCCTGGTTAAACAGCGTATCCCTGGCAGTTTCGCTGTAAAGCGCGGAAATGATCTCCTCCTCGCTGGAAGTGAGCACATCAAGGTCTGTTATACGTGCATTTCGTGTAAGGTAGATGCTATCAAACCCGGTGTCCGGTGAGACCTCCAACACCCAATGCTCGTCAATGGTGCCGGTAAAAAAGCTTCTGCTCCGGCGTCCCTCGGCCCGTACAATAGCGAAGGGAGGAAAGAGCGTATCAGGTTGTACAGGTTGCCATAGTAGCCGGACATTGCCGGGAGACACTGTGCTTCCATTCACCGGTAGTTGTTGGGCTACCGGGGCCATCCCTACTTTAAAATCCTGCGCGGAAAAACCCCCTTCCAGTATCTCACCACTGGAAAGCTCCATGGTACCATCAAACTCCCAGCTATAGGCGCTGCCCCGCCGGAAGGTAATATCAGTTTCCGAGTTGGTCTTATATACCGGCAGGTGCTGTGCCTGTTCGGGGGTCATGTCACTGAACACATTGTTGCGCTGCCATACCAACGGGCCGTCAGGTCGCCAGTTGCTGTCGCTGGACTTGCGGTCAATAGTGCGGGAGCTACCACCTGTATGTTCTTTCAATATCATATTGCCCTGATACCGCATGTAATCATCACGCATCGGGTCGAACTTCACAATGAAAGGGAAAAAGTTAAAAGGCAGGTAGTCACCCGTCCTGGGATAGGTTGCCTCAAAACTGAAATCTTCACCCAGACCACTGCCATAGGTAAACCAGCATACCTCACTTGTACCGTTGTTGCGGTATTGGATCTCCCGCGTGGGGTCATAGGCTATAATTTCGTAGGCATATGATTTACCGGGTTCCAGCAGCACGTCGGCATCCGTGAACAGATTGAAACTGTTGCTCATGATATCACCTTCATCCACCAGATAGGGTTCCGTGGCGCTGTTCATGACATCGAACGGATTTCTACCAGGTGGGTCGATCTCTACCATTCTGAACCTGAAACGGGTCTCGCCATAGCCGGAGACAGGCGGAACAAACAACCAGTTGAAGGTAACGGCTGTGAGGTCCCTTGGTATCACTTCGCCACAAACAGGAGCGATAACTACGGGAGGATCAACATAGGCTACTTCAAAATCAAAGCAGCCCATCATCATATCCGGCGGTGGCGAAAGGGCCTTTCCCCGTACCCGGCAGTCAAAGGCACGGATACAGATGGAATAGTTGCCTTCAGGCAGTGCTTCATCAGCCCTGATCTGATCCAGGGTCGTTCCCGTGGCCTTCAGGTGATCGGGGTCAAAAAGCTCTTCCAGGTCGCCGCCGGTCAGCCGGTTAAATCCTGGCAGTATGGTAAGGCAGGTGCCGGGAAGATTGTTCGGATCCGTTTCTATCCGTATGCCCCTCTCCGAATTGGTGACGGACCCTGAGAGTATGATGTCAAAGCTCTCTGAACTGCTATTGGTCACATCAATAAAAACCTGTGAGTCAAAATCCGTGTAGTCCGAAAGCCGGATGGGATATGGCGGAGCTATACTCACCTGTACGTCCAGAGGGAATTGTGCTTTTACATAAGTGACCTGTGCCAGCAGACCAACCACCAGGTATAGGATCTTCCGTTTCATCGTATATATTTTATTGACCTTACACATCATTCAAAAGGCATAATTGTAGCTGAGACTCCCCAGGAATTCGTTAAAACCCTCAATCCTGTCATTGGAGGAGGCACGCTGAATAAAATGGGCGCTGCCGGACAGCGTATGTTTTTCACCAGCATTGTAGCTGCACCTGAGTCCTGTTCTTATTGTGGTACCCGCTGATCCACCATCCAGTGAGGTCTGGTTCCACGAGCCGCTGGCGTTGAGCATTAGCTTATCATCTGCCAGCTTTTTATCTGCATTGAGGGCTACTCCCCATCGCACGGAGCTTACACTGCTGTTCTCAAAATCATTGAGGTTAAAGCTCGCCCGGTAGCCCCATTTGGTATCTTTGTTATTATAGCGGAATGAAAACGTCGGACTCAATGACCTGGAATCATTGTCTCTGAGGGCCTCATTATTCTGCTCCTGGCTCATGGATTGCCGGTTAAATCCGGCACTCAGACTGTAACGCTTCACCTTGTCACCAAAGTTGTAATTAACGTTCAGCGACAGATTGTTTGAAAACTGCTCCAACTGAAGGGAATCAATGACATCCCGCCGGATCACGTCCAGGCGCTGCTGATTGATCTGAAAGTTCGTGAACGACATGGAAGCCGTAAGCCTGGGTATAGGGACATAGCTGACCTGCAGGGAGTTGATCCTGCGATTGGTTTGATTGGTTTTATCTTCGCGCAGGTTGTTGCGCTGCCATCCCACGCTCCCGTTTACCCGTACTTTTCTTTTGAACATGGACCAGCTTGGCGAAAAGGTGATGTTTTCCAGGTCGTTGTTGAAAAAATAGGCTCCCATGGTCTGGTAATCGGGATCCACCCGCTGGTACTGAAGCCTCAGGTTGACCTGGGCAACACGGACCGCTAGGGATGCCCTACCCGCTGTAAGGAACTGGGTGGAGTAATTTACATTGAGCAGATCATTGACAATGCCTGACAGGGGAATGTCTTCCCGTGGAGGTCCTTCTGCAAAAAGATTACTAGTCCACCCGCTTAGCCCCACATCCATATTGAAGGTCAGTCTTGAGAACAACCGTTGCTGCGTTTTCAAGGCCAGTACCAGGTTTTGCTGGGGATTGATGGTCACACTATCTGTCGGTCGACGGATAGAGCCGGGCTCGTCCCACCCCTTGAGCAGCACGAGGTCTACATAGTTGGAAGAAGTGCCGTACCCTACCTTCATGGAGTAGCCCCTACGCAAATAAGTGGGTCTGACAGGAACCAACGCTGCCGAATCAGGCTCGATGGGTCGTAGCAGCCTCCCGTACATGGCCCCAAAGCGCCACTTGCCAGGAGTGGCCTCTGCGCCTATCCCATTGAACACATGACCGTTCAGGCTGTACTGTGAAAAGGAAAGACTCCTGTAGCCCAGGTGCAGCTTCAGCCATTTGTAATACGGGCTTACCCCGAACTGATTGAAAGGCTGACGAAAATCTTCATTTTTACGACTGATCACAAAGCTGAACGGCAAGGTGACCCCATAAATACTGAGCGTTGGATTACCCGACAGGGTCCAGATAAACGGCAGGCGGGATGCCCGCTCCCGTGATGTACTGTAACCCTGGATAGAGGCGCTAACGTTGCCTGATACCGTGACAGGCGGCTGATCTTTAAGATTCTCAAGGTTCTGCCCTGCCGAAAATGACACGGACAAAAGGAGAATAAATATAGAAGCTGGATATCTCATAATCTCTGCCTATGACCTGTTTTTACAATGTTTTGAAAATCAGTATTCTATTGGTTTGTGAGTTGCTGTATATCAACTCACCCCCATTCCACCCTCGGTGGAATATCCCCTCTCTAAGCTTAGAGAGGGAAAAGTTCAAACGAAGTTTGAGCGAGGGTGAGTTGACACATGACATCCTAACCTCAAGCATTTTCTAAAAATTGTTAAAACCCGATCTCCATTTTGCGGATCCTGTCGTTGTTAAAATCACAGATCCAGTACTCTGTGTCCGTGACGCGTATGATCCCGGAAGGGAAATTGAACCGGGCCTGGCTGCCCTCTCCATCCTGCAAACCCGGTGGTCCGCCCCCGGCAAGGGTAGTGGTAAAACCTCCGCAGATCTTTCTAATGCCGTTGTTACCGCTATCTGCCACGTAGATGGTGCCCTGTGAGTCGGTGACCACATCGTAGGGAAGATTGAACCGGGCCACACCGTTCAGGCCATCCTCAAGACCCATACCCTGAAAACCGGAGACAGTTAGCAGGAAATTGCTGGCCGTCAATAACCTGCGAATGCTGTGGTTCAGTGCATCGGCTATGATCAAATCCCCATTGTTGTCCAGGGTAATGCCTACCGGGGAGTTTAGTTGCGACTGCTGGATGTTGCCGTCATTAAATCCGGCGGTTCCGTCACCGGCTACTGTGGACACTATACCCGTTTGCAGATCCAGCGCCCTGATGGCATGGTTCCCAAAATCAGAAATATAGAGGATGTTACCGCTAACCACCACATCGGAGGGGCGGTCAAACTGCGCTTCCTGCTGTGCAAGGCCATCGGCATACCCTGGCTGGCCAATACCTGCCAGGGTTTGAACATCCAGTCGTGTTCCTGCCGATACCGGGTCAAAAACCTCAACGATTACCCGTATGACATGATTATTGACGTCTGCGATGTAAATATTGCCCTGGCTATCCATGGCCATTCCGGCCGGGAAATTAAACTGTGCCACATTCAAACGGCCGTTTACAAATCCAGCCTGCCCGGTACCGGCAAAAAGCGTAACCACTCCGGCAGCATCCACACGCTTGAGCTGATGGCTGGCGGCATTGCTAAACAGCATTGTACCGTTGGTCTCCACACCCTGGAAGGGGCCATCAACCCCATCATTAGGACCGGCTCCGGCCAGGGTAGATAGGGTAACCACAGGCACCTCTACCGTAAATACCGGTCCCTGGGCGGTCTGACCGGAAGCCACCACGGTCACTTCAATTACTCCCGTAGTAGCATCAAAAGGTACAGAAAACCGGATCTCGGTGAGATCAACAAAATCTGCCTCTATCAATTGTCCGTTCAACCGAACCTCAACGTCCGCAGAAGTGAAACCGAAATTATTTCCTATGATGGTCACTTCGGTACCTATGGGACCGGAGGTGGGGCTAATAGAGGTGATCACTGGCAGATTGTCCTCCACGGTGAATACGGGACCCGACGCACTGTTCCCACTGGACAACAACGTCACGGAAACAGGACCGGTAGTAGCGTTGTCCGGGACAGTGGCTACGATCTGCGTATCATTCAGCGAATTGATGGTAGCTACCTCACCGTTAAAGTCGACCTGAACGTTGGAAATGACTGTTCCAAAGTTCTGACCTGTGATGGTTACCTCGGCACCGGTCGGTCCGGAAGCGGGGTCGATCGAATTAATGACCGGACTGACTGCCTGAACAGTAAATACCGGGCCGGTGGCCGTATTTCCGTTGGAAAGGAGTGTTACCGTCACAGTGCCCGTAGTCGCTCCGGCCGGAACTGTGACCAAGAGCTCATTATCAGCGATGGAAGAGACTATGGCCTCAGTACCGTTGAACTCAACCCTTACTTCCGTTATTGCCACGCCAAAGTTTTCCCCGCTTATGGTCACCTGGGCCCCTACCGGCCCAATGGTGGGTGATATAGAGGTGATAACAGGAGCGATATCCAATACTGTAAAGTCCGGACCGGTAATCGTACTGCCATTATCCACAATGGTCACAGGGCCCGTTGTGGCCTGGAAGGGTACATCAGTAGTAATTTCAGAGGGAGAATCAATGGAGGATTGGGCCGGAGTGCCGTTAAAAAAGACCTGATAACCTGGTGACAACAGATCAAAATTTTCTCCGGTGATGATCACGTCGCTCCCCGGTAACCCTGAAGGAGGGGACAGTGAAATGATGGAGATGGTCGGATCTCCTAAAATGGCCAGTACCGGTCCGGTGATGGTATCACCATCCGTTACAAGGCGGACATTACCGGTGTTAGCCGAATCGGGCACAAAGGCCTGGATCAGCTCGGAAGATTGGAGTATCCGGCCTGATTCGGCCTGGTCCAGCAGCACTTTGAAGGCAGGAGAGAGCAGGTCAAAGTTCCTGCCATGTATACTCACTGAGTCACCGCGGGCCACTGTTGAAGGCCTTACAGAATCTATTTCAATCGCAGGAACAAGCTCCAGCACGGTCAGGTCAGGTCCAAGGGCCGTCCCAAAGGCGTTTTTGACGGTAACGGGGCCGGAGGTCATATCTGTTGTGATCCGGAAAATCAGACTGGTCGCTACCTTGGCGACAACCGGCGCCAAAAGCCCATTCACCCAAACTGTATCTACCTGCTCCAGATTATTTCCGCTTATCCCGATCTCATCTCCAGGCACACCCTCTGCGGGATCAATACTGCTGATCACCGGGGCTTGTGGATTCGTAGCCAGACCTCCATCTTCTATGCAACCGATGTAATTGCTGATGACAACCAGTAACACCAGGACGGAAAGAATACTTTTCAGAACAGATTGTGTTTTGGGATACATTTTTTGGTAGCCTTTCTGAGTGGGTGGTTAAAATCTGACGGCCAAACCAAAGTTCAACCAGCCAAAGGTGCCACGGCCCCCTTCGAAATATACACCGATATTCCGCCTGAGGTAATATCTGAAACCCAGGTTCGGTCCTAACCGAACAACCGTGTCGTTGCTGTAGTAGTCCAGCCCCAGATCATCGTTGTAGGATCTGAACTCGAGACCGAGGAAAAGGCTCAGGTAAAGATCCCATTTCTCCTCGTCGATATCACTATCCAGGAGTTCATTCAGAATCTCCGTATAATGAAATGAACCCCTGGCACCGACCGTCACGAACGTCCATGAATATTTGTTCTCACCGGAACCATCGTTGTAACGGTAGCTCCACCGGGCGTAGCCGACATACGGGCCGGCGCTGATCTGATCGGTAATGCCGTACTCAACGGAAGCATTCAAGGGCAATGTGAACCCCGAACGGCTCCCGAAATAGCCGTATCCATAGTAGCCAAGAGAAAAACCGGCATTCAATAGCTTATCACCCTGCTCATAAGAACTGAGCTGAGACCATACGGCTGATTGTGACAGGACTAAAAGGGTAAGAACCGCCAATCTCAACGACCACTTTGTCTTTTTTGTAGAATTGGGTTGCGTTTTGAGTCGTTTCATCGGATTAAAATTTAGGTCATGGTTTTCCATTGCCTGATCGTTGGATATCAGTTTTTAGATGAGGTGTATTGGGTCTTCACCCACCAGTCGCAGGGCTTACTGCCTGCGGCTGGCAGGTTCAAATTTTAAAGGCATACGTCGTCACTACTGTTCCCGGAGAACGTATTGTCGGATTCGGTCAGGTTACCGGACTGTACATAAATGCCGCACCCGGCACTGTTACGGATCGTGGAGTTTGTAATTGTCAGACTTGGAGCAAAATTGAAGATGTCCAGGGTGATATTCGCAGGTTCACCCGCGAGGATGGCGTCACTACCTCCATATTCCACAATACAATGACTCATCTCGTTCTGGTTGCTGGTGCTGACAATCACTATGCCCTGCCAGTAGCCCGGGGTTTTGGTGGCACCGGTGAAGGTAATGGGATCGTCTGCCGTGCCAATAGCCCTAAGGATGCCCTCAGGTCTGCCGAATGGTACTCCAAACACTATTTCAGTATTGGCCTCAAACTCAAATGTAGCTCCCGGCAGGATTGTCAGGGTAGCTTCTATCTCAATATCGCCGGACACATAATACACTGAGCCGTCATCGAAGCTGGTCCATGTGGCATCTTCCTTTAACGCATTCCCAGCCTTGGTTTCAGCGATCTCTACCCCATCAAAACCGTTGCCCCCCGCGTAGCTGGAGCTGGCATCCAATGCCCCAACATTAACTGCTTCCGTTAATACGGCGGCATCTGTATTGTTCTCAAAGGTATTATTTGAAAATTCACGCAACTGGCTGAACCATTCCATGATCAGCCCGTAGCCATCATTTTCCCTGAGTACAGAATTCTTCAGTTTCAGACTTGACGCAGCACTGCCTGGCTCTACATCTACCGACACTCCTCCCCGGACTCCGCCCAGAATATCATCGGCAATGATGTCGCTCCCCGCATATTCCACGATGACGTAGTCAAGCTCATTTCGTACATCATTGGTCTCAAATACCAATCCACCCCAAAACCCTTTGGCTTTGGTCTGCCCGGTGAATACGATGGGGTCAGAGGAAGTACCTATGGCCGAAATGGCCCCTCCTCCGAATTGACCCACTACAAGTCCGGCATTGGCCTCAAAGGCAATGATCACCCCGGGTTCAATCGTTAAAAATGCGTCCACACCCACAAAACCTGACACAAGGTAATCCGGCTGATCAGGATCACAGACCAGATTGAAAAGTACACGGTCGGAAGTTATTGTGTTATCTATAAGTACAGGTACCACAGGCTCTTCGCCATCAGTCACACGGGTAAGTACATCTACGGCAGGATTGCAACCTGTGCATTCATAAGCTACGGATATTTCATTCTCGTTATTAACGGTGATGATTGCCGGTACCCATTCCGTAGCTGAGCCGTCTGAGATAAGCCCCTCAGCCGTAAATGATATACCATCGGCAGGCTCAATTTCCCTGAAAATCACATCGTCACAAACAATGCCTTCATTATTGACACTGGCGGCTGTGACGGTACCCGTCGCTGACGCCCTGTCAAAACTTACTACAATAAATGCATCTTCAGATATCCCGTCAAGCACCGTTCTGTCTGTCCAGTTGTCCAGAATATCATCAAAATCAACAAGCCCGGACCCCGGTCCATCTCCGTCGTCATCCCCACAGCTTACCCATACGAACCCGGCCAATACAAATAAAAGACTGAATTTTTTCATAGTTTTCGATCGTTAATTAAAATAGTTACCAAGTCAATAGCACATTTTAAGGTTTCCTGAACGATATGGTTTTAATGATCCTGCGGTTGTGTATGATCTGAAGCTCATACCTTCCCTGTGCCATCTTGTCGACATTCAGATAAATCTTTCTCGGCAGATGATGGATTGACCCTTCATAATTACTCACCTTCTTTTTCACAAAATTTTATTTTGGATAGATTAAGTCATCCGTTCAGCACTGCACAGGATAAAGGTATGGAGGGAATCAGCAGAGGTTTGTAAATTATGTAACAGGGGCTGTAAAATATGTAACCGTGATATTAAATACTTGAATGTCAGATATTTATATTCAAAGTATAGAGGATCATATTGTAGAGATGCCGGTTATTGATGCTGGATGCCGGTAAGGTAACATGAATGGTGATATGAGCACGAAGTAATGATCATGGACAAAATCGATCGAAGAGCGATCAACATGATCTGTTTTGAGTGTATCAGAGAAAATATCCACTCTCTGATTTCGATGGACTGACCCTGCATAGATAGCCATCACGATAAGAGGTAACCATAAAAGTCAGGTGATATTAAATAGCCAAAGTAAAACCTCTGAAAGTATCTTAACGAAAAGGGAATAATCTGATCAACACGCTAACCTTTGCCATTGACAGACGCATACTGAGTAGGTGTACTTCCATAAGCCTCTTTGAAGCATTTGGCAAAATAGGACGGGTCATTGAAGCCTACACTGTACCCTACCTCCGACATATTGATATCCGAGGTCTCCAGCAGGTAGGCCGCCAGCTTCAGCCGCTGGGAACGTATGAATTCCGTGGTCGTAAGCCCTAGCGCCTTTAGTTTTCTGTGCAACTGCATACGGCTCATCCCTATCTCCCGGCTGAAGAGCTCGGCTGAAAACGACGGGTCCGTGAGCCGCTCGTCGAGCAACTGCTGAACACGCTCCAGGAACTTCTCGTCTGTAGAGCTGACGGCGATGTCCTTCGGCCGAAGAATCACTTCCTGACTGTACCGTGACCGGAGCTGTGCCCTGAGCTCCACCAGCTTCTGCACCCTTACTTTAAGCAGTTCATTGTTAAAAGGTTTGGTGATGTAATCATCGGCTCCCGTTTCAAGTCCCTTCAGCTCGTTTTCGTCACCGGCCTTCGCCGTGAGCAGTATGATCGGTATATGGCTGGTCCGTTCATCCATCTTCAGGGTTTTGGATAGCTCCATGCCATCCTTCACCGGCATCATCACGTCCGAAATAATGATGTCCGGAACATACTGCAGTGCCTTGCTGATCCCCTCCTCTCCGTTCTCAGCCTCCAGCACTTGGTAGCTGTCATCAAACAATCCCCTGATCAGTTTCTGTACATCGGAATTGTCCTCTACTATGAGCATGACAGGATCATCTCCCGACAGCTCGGGGTCCTCTGTTTTCGCCGGCATGTCGTTCAGTACAATGGGTGAAGGGTGTTCCCCGGCCTTTGTACCGGTGGGTTTGATCTGGTCTATTCTGTAAGCACTTCTGGTGAGAGGTATATCTGTACTTCAAATTGTGTCCAGCTCACTTCATCACTGTCGATGACAATGGTCCCTCCATGAAGACTGACAATTTCCTGCACAAGGGCCAGCCCGATACCGGCGCCTTCCCGGGCCGTATCAGACTGGTAAAACCTGTCGAATACCTTGCCCATGTCTTCCTTTCTGACGGCTGTACCGGTATTCCTGACACGGATCTTTGCCTGTCCGTCATCGGCTGATACAGAGAATTGAACAGTCTCCTCTTCCGGGGTGTACTTTACAGCATTGGAAAGCAGGTTTACCACTATCTTCTC
>LYSV01000145.1 GCA_001657315.1 Flammeovirgaceae bacterium BBD 1991-12
GATCAGCCCAACTGAACTGGCACAGTCTGAACCGAAATCACTGGCACAGCTTCACCGAAATCACTGGCATAGTTAGAACCGTAGTATCCATTTGAGAATCCAATAGATGAAAAGAAACTTATAAAGCATCAAAAGACTTGGTATTCCGCATTAAACAAGAACTACTTTCAATGGAAAGATACACATATTAATAAAGGATTGGGGTTTTGCGGATACTGGAACTTTGAACTGGCAGCATTGGCCAAAATAAGTAATGCTAACACCTCAAAAATTTTGGATGATGTATTCTTTCCGACTGACCTATATCATAAAAGTGACCAAATTCATGATTACCCTATTCCAAAAGGATTCAAGTTACTTTTAGCTATTGACTCTTTGATCGCTGAAATTGGAGGAGTAAGACGTTCTACGAATGAAATATTAGCAGTTAGGAAGGGAATTCTCCAATACAAAAAGCTGAACCTTGAAAATCTAAAGCAAGAGATTAACGAATTTGAAAATCGGGTTGAAACTCGATACTCTCATGAAATTCCAAGAGAAAACCTTGACAGCTTGTTCAAACAATTGGATTTCGAACTAGAACAACTTGAAAAATGATCTCGATAACACGGTATATAGCAAATAGGGCGTTCGGTGGTTTATGAAAAGCCTGTGGTTATTTGAAACACCGCCAAATCGTTGATTTGGCTTTTAAGAATGAATAAATTAAAAACAAAATAAACGATTTGGCTAAGAGTAAACTCGAAAGGTTATCGCTTTCTTCTGCCCTACTTGCCATATACTAATCGTTAGATTTAATCAAGCCATGATTAAAGAGTTTTTGGAATCTGATGAGATTGCTGAGAGTGATGGGCCAACGGAAAGGCAATTCCAACTTGTAGATGACATTTGCAAATCTACTGAGCATGAGAAGATTTGTCTCTTGATAATGGAATGTTACGACCCTGAATTGCACAGTAGACATCAAGTTGCTAATCTCTTTAACATGCTTATATGGCAATCTTCAGAACTAGATCTGTTGGTCTCCAAATTTTTTAAGTCCCAAGATCTAACTGACCATGAATTTCTAGGAATTAGAATCTCAAAACACCTAGAGTGGTTTCCGTTTGAGACACCAGAACAAACACTCAAAGTCATTAACTCGATTAAGAACCGATTCCCTCAATTTCAGAGTGATTTCGAACACTGGATTGAACAATCTAAGAACCAGCTTAAATGAGCAAAATTGATAGATCATATCACCTATTCGAAGATGGTAAACTCGAATTACCATTTGAACTTGGTTCAATCAAGAAAACTCTGCTTGATGAAAGACTTATCGAGGAAATAATTAAAGATGAAAAAGTAGATTTTGAAGGAAAAGAAGGCTCTCCGTGGCGGGTCAACTTTGAAACAAATCGTGTAACGCAGGTTTGGTTCAACAGAGACAGTAAATTAAGACTGGGAGGAAGGAATATTTGTGGTGAAGCACAAGAAGTAGTTGAACCTTTACTTGATGATAATTTTCAAAATTTGAATCACGAAATAGAAACTGTCGAACAAATGAAATCGTCTGGCAAAACAATCATATATGTGGTCTACAGAGACTACTTTGGGACGCTTATTGGAATAGTGAAGAACTAAATCTAACACTATATATGTGTCATAGCAACAAAGTGATCAATCCAGTGGTTATTGTATATTTATAAAGGCGCAATGCTTGCAGAATGGAAAGTTAGCAACCAATGCACAGACCTGCTTGCCGGTAAGGCAGGAAAATAGAAAAGCAGAATAACATTTTGCGCTGCTGGTAAGGCTACAAAAGAAGTAAGGCTACAAATCCAGTATTCAAATGAGGAAATTGAACAGAAATTTCAAATTAACTAAATGTCTATAACAAGCACTAAAATGAATATGCGACCTGAGCTTTCTGTTAGGCGTTTACGATATTTAAACTTAATCAGGTCTGGCAAGTGGGATGCATACTCATTTTAGCTAGGCGTTCGGTTCAATGCTTCGCTACGCTGCGCATCGAACCGAATGTGCGGGCGACTTCGAAATAAGTCTTGGCCGTGCTCTTTGCTTGCACTGTACAGAACTTGCGGCTAAAGGCCCATATTTTTCAGAAACTTCTCGATCACTCCTTGAATTTCTTCTATTCCAAATCTTTAACACTATTTGTATAGCCTAACGCATAATCAAGGTTTAACAATACTCAAAAACTTCACCTTTTAGGTTTGCCAAATCATAGTTCCTACCATGAACAGGCTGCTTTCCGATAAAAAACTCATGGTGGCATACTATATCTAATTTTCGGACAAAATCGCTCAAAGATCAGCCATTAATGGCATTCAGAGCCCATTTCAGGGCCTTGTCGGGGGTGATTTCTATTGTTCAAATTCTTAAAAAACAACCTTATGAAAAAGAAAAAATGTGACACATGTTTTGGGACCGGGAAGGTCACAAGCGGTAGCGGTTTTATGAAGAAGCTGACCGGGCATAAAAACGATTGTCCCACCTGTTTAATTAAAGGCTACGTCTACACTTGATAAGTTATGAGTAGCAAGAAAAGTGAAGCTGGTGTTTGTAATAATCAATGCTTCTATCAGGCAGTTCCTATGGGATTTGCTTGTAACTGCACTCGAATAATCAATTGAAAATTAAATCAAAATAAACATGACAAAATATAGAAAGGTTGGACAGACAGATCATTATCAGAAAGTAAAGGGAAATAACGATTGGTGGGGCTGGGTGGTCGCTATTGTCATTATTCTCATCATTACCAGTCAGTGTTCCTGATCGAGAACATTGACTTTTTTCTAACAAAACAAAATCTTAACGAAATGAATATAAGCAGTTGCAACACAAGCAGAACCTATGGTATAAGGGATCGCTTGAAGAAGGATAAAACCGTGCATGCATTGAAGAAAACAGCCCTAGGATTAACACTCATCGCAACTACAGCTTTTGGGGCTGTAGCGCAAAGCGATCAACTTGCGCTCAATGATAATGCAAAAGGCAAAGTTGTTAAGAGTAATGGTTTGCGCAATTACACAAGTGCTGTGGCAGGAAATTCGAGTGATGTTGGAACACACACACATCACTCCGGTACCATTGGGATGGTTGTATTTGGTCCTCCGGGTTCTAAAAACCTTGTAGACAAAGCGAATGAGCTTTTCAACACTTATAAACCGCATGTAGATGACTTCATTGTGACCTATCAGGAAAACCCAAGATTTGAAGAAATTCTAGTAGGAGTTGTTCATAAAGGAAATGCCAGGCGTGGTACTTATGGTATAGATGACATGATCGGAGCCTATGAGCAAGTTCTTAAGCATTATGGTATTGATGTGAGCAAGACTACAGCTTCTATTGCTGGCCTGGACTTAGACCGCTAGATTCTCTATCCAAAATCTAAAGTTAATTTTTGAACAAACGAGTTTGCCTCTGGTGGTGTCTCTATGTTGTTTTCTTCTTTTACATTTGCCGAAGTTAGAACCTGATCTGCTTTCGGCTCACCAAAATCAAGAAGGTTTCTAGCTGCTGCAGTGAATTCTTGTTTAGCTAAACCCTTAAGATCAGGCCTGAACGCTTGATCTGTTTCACCCGTAAAAGCGTTCTCCATGCCTATATCGTGCTGTTTGACTGCGAATGAATTGTCTAGATTTTTGTCCTTAACTTCTCTCAAGATATGATTGTGAAAGTTTAGATGATCCGCATTATGTCTGTCTTTAATTTGCTCAAACTCTCTCCTTAAAGATTGAAACCTTTCATCCTTCACAAGGTCTGGATCGTTGCTATTTGCGATTTCACTGGCTTTCTCAACAAGCCTGCGCCTGGCTTCTTCCAGCGTTTCCGTATGCTGTGTGAACTGAGCTATTCCACCGTCAGGGTTGTAATCTGCCGGATCAAACTTTGCAGTTTCAAATAATACTAAATGATCAGGGTTAGCTAGATCGAGCTTGCCTTGCTCATGCAATTTTTTCAGTTTGGCAGTAGCTTCTAATGCCCTGTCTATCTCTTTGATTTGGTCTATAATGCCCGAGAAGTGATCAATTGTAGCTTCAACAAGTTTAAGAATTTCATCATGGCTTTTTTCTCTTTCTTTACGCAACTCCGCTAACCTCTCTTTAATATCAGCCATATAGGTTCCGGCATGTAGACCATGCATGGAGCCGGATAGCTCACCATGAAATATCCTGTTTTCTTTATTTACCCTATTGTCTTCAGACATCTTTTTCCCCTAATGTTATTGCCCCATCTACCTGATCTATTTTAAGACATTATGATTAATAGAATTTTAAGGAAAGAAGACATTTTATCTATTAAATGGAGCTGTTTATAAAGTGTTATTAAAGCTTCCCATTTTCATGAAAATTGTAGGTTTTGTTCATTGTCTATTAACTCTTCCAGGCTTATAATCAACCTATGAGTAAATCAGAGAAGAGAAAGCTGAAAAATCTAATAATTACCGAAGGGCTTCGATCTGAGCTTAGCCGGAAGATGCTCAAAACCGGGCTTTCACCCAGGAAGCTTGTTCAACAAACCAAAGATCTGCCTGCGGAATGCGACACAGCTTTTTTGGTGGGTGTGTTGAGTGGTGAAATCAGGGAAGTTTCGAAGGATCTTTATACCAATCTTAAGCGTATCCTGGAAGATGAGAAGGATGAGACGAAAAGAATGGTGCCTGTAACTCAAAAATATATTGATCACATCAACGCGGAAATTGAGCGTACAGGGATAAAACTGCACAGAGTGCTTAAGATGTTCAATATCAGAAAACCGGCTTCTGTTACTGTCTATAGATGGGTTGAGGGTAAAATCAAAAAAGCCAACGCAAGTCATCTATGTCTTTTGTCTGATCTGTATTCCAGGCTTCCCGATGGCGAAAATGAAGAAAGCAAAGGGGCTGTTTCTAAGGGTAATTACAAGACTATTGGTGATCATTACCTTCCCATTGATAAAGAGTCCAAAATCAAGCTACAGAGGCTTCGGGATATAGGGCTTTTACCCGGTTTTATATTCGGCTTAAGAAAGGACTGTCCCGGCTATTTAAACGCATCAATCATAAGCAGTTGGCTTAATAAAGAAAACCGAAGGGCAGACCCAAACGATGTGGAATGGGTGCTGGATACTTGTGAAGAAATTCTCGAAGAAACCTTAGCGCTTTACAGGTAATCATCAAATCAATCGTCATTTATTGCTTTGCCTGACTGCTTCACGATCTTATTGACCATGAGGATGATGCGTTTGGTGGAAACACGACGAATATCCATATAGTGCGCATTGGCGGTTGCTTGATCATGGTTAAACCTGATGCCTGCCTCTATGGCTTCATACATCCAATCAATATGCTTATAGAATTGTCGATTAAAGGACTCCTCAATATTCTTAAATTCGGTTGATCCAAGATTGACCATAGCCTTAACCGAAAGTTTTTTATCATCAAGTTTGTAGGTCTTATCATAAAAGAATTCCATAGGAACCCTGAAATATCTGGAGATCTCATATAGTGTCTTACCTGAGAGTCTGTTAAATCCGCTTTCATATTTTTGGATTTGCTGATAGCTCACGTTGAGGTAAGCTCCTAATTTTCCCCTGCTAACCCCCCTTTTCTCTCTAAGTGATCTAAGACGCTTTCCGGATTCAATATCTTCTAACGCCACTTTGGCTTTTGTTTTAATTGATTTACTCATGTATTCCTCCACACAGTTTTAAAATGATCACACACTTTCTCTAACCATTGTGAAAGTTTGGCTTAACGGGCCTTTGTATTGTGAGGGAAATTTAGGAGAACACATCTGAGAGTAGCTGTATTTGTATCCTGGTGCACTATATCTAGCATCCCACACGTCATTTTTCTAGTTATGGATAGTAGTAATAGTGATATGTAATTAGGATGTCAAGAAAAACCGGAAACCAAATAGAACATGTCAAGCATTATCTGAGTCATTAGAAAAAGAAAGCAGGAAAAATATTCTATTGACTTCCGATACAGAATTGCTTCATAAAGGAGAGGTGTAAACTAGTATTAATCTACTATATCTGACCTGCCTGCTTCGCTTATACGGGGCGGGCAGGTTTGGCTTCTTAGGCGTATGTTGATTGAAACAGGAAAGAACAATGACAGGATACACAACGGGCGAAGCGAGTAAATTACGTGAGATTTTAGTAGATAAAAATAAGGGTCAGCTTACCGGGCACGACAGAGATTATTTAAAGTTTCTTTATTACAAATGGAAAATATCTTACAGAGGTGAAGACAAACCAAAGTTTATATTGAAAATCGAAAAGATTTTGGGAGCTGAATGCTTGAAATAATGTTTTGGGGTATTGCGCATAATTGTCATACCGCCGGTTATCACACAAAGTAGCACCGCTCACCTACACAACCTGAATTTACGATTAAAAACATCAAAGGAACTTAGAGTTCTAGAACTTTTAAAACGAGATTTTAATACCATCTTAGACTTTGAAAATCCGGATCAGTTAAGTTTTTTCTAGTCACCTTAGATTAAATGGTATTATAAGAGTTCAAAAAGTTATAAACGATATCTTGAGCAATTCTTATTACCTCTCTATTCCCAGTACTAGGGCTATTCCTGACCCATGATACTACATCAAAACTTGGATTGACACTCCCCCTCTTTAATTGGAGGTCCTTCTGAACAAGATATTCAACAGCCTCTCTATAAGATCTTTCCACAGTATTGTATTCAGCTTTCTGTGGGAGAGGAAAGCTGAGTAGAACTAAATCATCTACTGAGTTTAGATCATATCCTTTATGGTTCAAGAATTGTTTTCTTAAAGTACCACCTCTTTTAAAATGACCATTGGCACGACCAACTGTTCCAGTAAATCCATTTGTCATTCCGATGTATACCATTTGATGTTTTTTGGAAAGCCAGATATAGACATACGATTGGTTGAAACCTTTGAATGTGCTGGATACAATGGTCTTAATCATACTCAACACTTGTATAATTTGGAGGTAGTTTGTCCTCAAGTCTCCTGACCATATTAGCAAGGAACTCGGAGCAAATTCTTCTGAATTCGGTCAGTGTTTTCTTTAAGTCAGTAATTAACCTCATATCCAGACTGAATGTAATAAGTCTTCCTGGTGGTAGCAGCGAGGAGTATTGGATGAACAGGATTTACAAGAGTCCCAGGATGGGAAGAATATATAAACCTGATTGATCTTGATTCGACATTGTAATTCTTGGAAGTACCGCTGTCCATTTTAGATTCATCCGGCGATTCACCAACCACAGAGTCAAACGTTTTGCCATCGGGATCAGAAGCTAAAATGTACGACATTGTTTTTTTAAATAGCCAGTGTGACTGATCATAGAGTTTGAGAATGTTTTTGTTTGTGGTTTTTGTGCTTATTTGATAGAGCGGATCTGGCTGACCATCACTTAATATTTCTACTTTAACTGGATATTGATCAATTGTTGTATTCTTGGTCATACTCCTCTTGATGTCAATATCAATCAGGTCTATGGGCTTTCGGGAAAACGGGCTATCATAGCACTTTAAATGGTGTGAATAACCGTAGAATAGCGAAACTACTTGAGGTTGTAGTCCTTGAGATTATGTTCCTTGACTTTGCCATCCCAGGTGTAGCACTGCTTCACTAAACCAATACCGTGGGCATAGTAGTGACTTGTGATTAGAAGAGGGTCTTGCTTACTCTGTTTGGTGTAGACAATTGTTTTAAAAGAACCTACAGGGATCGTAATTGTATCCCTGGCAAGCTCCATCTTGATTATGTGATAATCATCCTCTTTGATGATTCGGGCTTTTGATGAAAAAACAACTTCATCCGTGTAAATGTCAATCAAATCGCCTCCGGAGTTGGTCAATGTCCGTTCGAAAAAGTATTGCTGGTTTGAGGCCATAACGTATGCCAACTTATTTTTATACCGCAAAGTGTCAAGAATGGAAATAATTTCATCTTCCAGTGATCGGAACTCTCCAGTTTCTAAGTCTGTTTCAACGACCTCATACACCCAATTATTACCTACAGTAAGTTGGATTGCTTCCGAAAAGTCAATTGATCCCACACCTTGAGGTGAGGGATCAGTTTGACACCATGCACAAACCGAAGTTAGCGATAACGTAATAATTAGTGATAAATACGATTTCATGTACGAAAACTATTTACTAATTGTAACCTTCTTGAGGTACTTCTTCCCATGCGCTGATTCAAAAATTACGCAATAAACACCGGGAGATGCATGATCAAGTTTGACATGGAGTATCTTATCGTGAAAAAGGTTAGATTGAAAAGATACCGCTTTCCCCATTACGTTAAGAACCCTTACCTTCCAGTCGTCCCTGCTGCTACCAAACTCAATAGCAAATTCGCCGAAACTAGGATTAGGATAGATGGAAATGTTCTTTTCCAGTTGGCTTTCCCATTTGCCTGGAATATCCATGCCATAAACATTCTTACCCTCTGCTTGTTCCAAATATTGAACTCCTGTCTGACTTAGTGTGGCCTGTCCATTGTCAATACCCTTTTCATGACCCTCACTAGAAGAGATCCTGGCTCCTGGTACATTGAACATAGAACTGCCAATCTCTGCCCGAAAAGAGCGTCCACTTCTTACTCTAAAACCGTCTTTCAGTGATATTTTCTGGCCGGCCTTAACAGTGGTGGTAGAGTTAACCGTAAAGTCCTCCATTACTATGGTCCCAGTGTATCGATAATTTTCAGTACCACTTGTAGTGTAATCATCAAGCAGGACCTCTTCATTATCTGCGTACCATACTTTGGAGGATCGGGAATCTACCCAGCTATTAGGGTTGACCCGAACAACGTTATTTTCATTGGTACTTCCTGCGTACCCTATAAAGGTAAGCATTGAGGTATTGCCTCCATTTGGATCGTTGCTAGAAAAAGAAAGGGTTGTCCCCGTCCAATTAGTTTCCACCCAATCGTGCCAAACTTTGTCCACCATACAATGGTGCAGATAAAACACCGGATCTGCCGGAGAAAACATGGTGGCCATAGTTCCCGGACTCCCTGCCCCTGCTCCAACCAATCTATGACCAGTATTATGAGGTCCTCCCTCCAATGTCTCGCGAAAGGCCGTAAAATCAGATTGTGGCATATTGACAAGGTTATTTATCTGATTTTGCGTAGGTTGAGATTCACTATTGTCAAAATTTCTCACAAACTTTGAATTCGTGAATCTGGGATCTCTCCATACCGATGCAGAGATGTTTCTCCCAATCAAACCGTCATTTCCAGACTGCCCCAGGATCGTTAGGTTGTCAAAAATCTCAGCTGAAGATAGCCAGTCATCTGTCCAATCCCAATAAGGAAGAGAGATATTTGGATTCACTTTCTTCAGTTCCTCTTCCAAATGATGAATAAAAACCCTATGCCAGGGTAAGAAGACATTGGAGTTATGAATATGGGCATTTGAACCAAACTCAAAGGCCAGTCTCATATGCTCATTTGCCATGTTTGAGACAAACGACGGAGAAACGGCATTTAGTGCATTCACAAATGATGTTTTTTCGTCTTCCGTCATCTCCCTCCAAGGCTTGCGTATCGATTGACTCATTCCCTCTGTGAGCAGAGTCAGAATAACAAACAAAAGTCCTATGTGTTTCATAATAGGTTTTTTAGTAGTCTTATTCGGACCGTCACACTAATCTCCAATTTTGGTCGAAAGGACCAAAACTCGCTCCTTGAGAAGGTCATTCTCCCTCTTCAGGTCAATCATGTATAACGTCAATTCCTCGATCTTCTGAAGGAGTTTTTCAGAAAACGCTCCCAATTCAACTCCCTTTTCTGTTTCTGAGGCGGGAGCGATACCAGGCAAATGTTTGTTTAGGTTAATAAAGTCTTCAACTTTATCCAGTTCCAGCAAATTGTAACCCTCTTCAAAAACATAATCGGCCCCAACATTCTTTACCTCGATTTCTTCACATTCGATTTTTCCGTCAACTGCCAGCTTCGCCAGGGGAGTGGTCGTTCCAATTCCCACGAAGCCATTCTCCTGAATAAATATGCCCTTGACAAAGTTGGATCCATTGTCCGCTGATACGTCCATCCTTAAACCTGGGGCTCCATTATTCTTGCTAATCCCAATTCGAGCCTGGGTGTCATCGTATTCCAAAGTGTTTCGTTCCATAATAATGCCGTTTGCATTGTCTGCATCTATGCGCAATTTGGCTCCTCCCAATGTAGTACCAATACTTACATCGCCTTCACGTCCAATTTGTGAGTTGGTATTGCTTGAACCACTCCATTGTTGTGCTGATACTTCGGGAACGGTGATTGAGATGCAAAGTACGACGAAGGCAATTTTGCCAACCATCTTCAGCTTTTTTTCAATTTTGAATTGCGAACAAAAGCATGAAAAAGGCTTAACTAGAAAGGAAAATGATAGATTTTTCATAATAGATAGATTTTTAATAGATTGAATATGGTTGAAAGTTGTCCTTTACAGGAACTCTTCCACAGATTTAATGAAAAGTAAAAAGCAGGTCTATGGGCTTTCATGAACGGGCTCTGGTGAGGCCTTAAATGGTGTGAATAGTTATGGAATGGCTATCCAACAAATTTTTTAAGGAAGGAGCTTTTTCGCATGCGTGAGACTTCAATCTCTTTGTCATCTGATATGACAACGGACCCTCCTCTTCCCCGAATGTATTTTTTAACATGATCTATGTTGATCACATATGATTTATGCACTCTGAAGAAGCGATAGTCTTGAAGAAGTTCTTCGAATTCACCAATATTCCTGGAGGAAACATGTTGTTGACCATCTGCAGTATGCGCGATGGTATAGCCACGTTCTGACTTGAAATAGAGAATGTCAGCAAACTTGAGAAAAACGATAGTCTCAATACTGCTAATAGCAATGCTGTCCATTTTTCCATTGGGATCTTTAACGGACTTTATAAAATGAAGTGACTGCTCCATTGATTTACTCTTTAATTTCCTGAAACGATCAATGGCTACAGTCAATTCGCCCGGGTCAATCGGTTTTAACAAGTAATCCAAAGCTGAAAATCGAATCGCTTTTATCATGTAGTTGTCATGTGCAGTTGTAAATATGACGCGAGATTCACCCAATTCAATACTGTCGAGAAAGTCAAAGCCGGTCCCTGAAGGCATCTCTACATCCAAAAAAATGAGATCGGTCTGATGCTTTTTATATAGTCGCATGGCTTCCTTCATGTAAGTAGTTTCGGCAACTACCTCCACTTGAGGGCAGCACTCACTTAGCAGTGTTTTTAGAATCGAAATGGCATGCTGCTCATCATCTACTATCAAGGCCGTAATCATGGAATAGGAATTTTGATTTTTACGCATGTACCGTTTATCCCGTCGTCTAAGCTAAGCAGTTCATAGCCAATTTTCGCATGATAGTAGTTTTCCATAAGGCGTAGTCGATCGTATATGAGTTGAATGCCCATGGAGCCTTTGCTCAAGTCACTTTCTCTGAATCCCACTCCATTGTCTTCGACGCGAATTAGCAGGTGTTCACTCTTCATCACAAAGTCAATATCCAATCTTCGATCACCTTCTTTTTGAAGCAGCCCATGCCATATTGTGTTTTCGACAAAGGGTTGAACGATCATTGAGGGGATAATTTCTGCGGACTCATCTATTTTGGGATCGATCCGAATGCTGAAGTGAAACTTGTTGGACACTCTCAACAATTCCATTTCCAGGTATAAAGAGAGCAATTCGTACTCTTTTTCCACAGAAGTCATGGTTTTTTCTGAATATCGTAAAGTCAGCCGCATCAGTTTACTGAATTTAGTCAGATACTCTTCTGCCTTTTGCCTGTTATTGTGCAAAACGAAATGATAAATTGAATTAAGTGCATTAAACATGAAATGTGGATTGATCTGAGACCTGAGCGCTTTAAGTTCCGATGAGATCAATTGATCCTTCACCATTCGTCTATTTCTCTTGATGTGTTGAACAACGACCATGAACAAACACCCCAGTAGCGTGAATATGAGAAATACCAAAATGCTAAACCACCACCTTTCCCAATAATATGGTTTTATATCAAAATCAACGCTTAATGTATCTGTATAGGTACCATTCGTATTTTGCGCTCTGACTTGAAATAAAAGTAAACCCGATTTGGGATTCCAGGTGGATACCTCACGGTTTTTTGTACTCTGCCAGGGTGGTTCTTCTGTACCATTTACAAACCGATACTGGTACCGCATGTCGTCCATGCTTCGGTAAGATATTCCGAAATACTGTATTCGTAGATTGTTTACCTCAGGGCCAATTTCATAATTGCCACGGTGGCTTAACTTGATTTCTTGCTCGTCAACAAAGACTGCCTTAAGGAATATAGGTATTCTCCATTTTTTTTGAAATTTATGTTGGGAATCGAAAGCCGCAACTCCCTTGGGTGTTGCAACTAAGATCTGATTCTTTCTTTTTACAATGTCGTTAATCTGATTCGAGGGCAATCCTTCATTACGCGTAAGAACGCCACTAGTTTTGAAGCCTTTAGCTGTTATTTTCAGCTTTTGAATTCCCTTGTTCGTTCCTACCCATAGGACGCTATCTAGAACAAGTAAAGAACGACAAAACTCATCAATCAAGCCATCAGGTTTGCCATATTTTTGGATCGTATCATTATTCAAACAAAATAAGCCCGTAGCAGCGGCCACAAGTATGCCGAACGGCGACTCATTAATGTCATGTATTCTGCCGGTGAACGGGCCATATTTCTCTGACACGTTAGTAATCAAATGGTTATGAGACAAGAAAAGACCATTCTCACTACCGATAAAGAGCGAATCTCCTGTTCCAGGACTAACCACATTTATACCCGAAAGAGCTTCAGCATATTTAACATTAGGAAAATGTTCTCCGGAAAACAACTTCCTGTGGTCGGCAGGCAACTTCCATTCCAGGATCAAATTTGGAGTCCCAAATATGATGTTCTGGCCCAGGCAACAGACAGTCCTACCCGATTGTTGCCTGTATCTAGCATTTTCCTCATACAGAATATCGACTTTTTTTCCATTGACGAACAAACCATGATCAGAAGCAATCCAGTCATTTCCGAAACCGTCGAAGCAAATTTGATTGACCGAGTTAAAATCCCCCTGATATTTTATAGTCGTTTTTAGAGATGAGTCAATTGTAAAAATACCTTGATTGTTGCCAAACCAAACTTCACCCGAATTGGAAATTTGCATAGTCCGAATTTCAGAATCATTCTTATTGGAGTAATGAGGAACACTGACTTCACTGGTTGAAATGCAAAATAGACCCTCGTTGAGAGAGGAAACCCAATAGTTTTTTTCGTTGTCCACAAGTATATCAGCCACCGCTTTTCCTTTCAATAAATGATCAATTTGTTGAAAAGTATCATTGTAAACGAAGACCCCATCGAGTGTGAGCAAGGTAAGGTTGTCGTTGATGGACCGTATATTGTGGACCCGTGCATCCGGATAAAGCACTGTATCCAGTTTTTGTAGGGTCGGGTCAAATACGTACAAAGGCGTACTTACTTTCGAATTCACAAAATAAACCTTGCCCTTGTGAATTCCATTTCTTCCCAAAGAATTACCCTCAAGGACTACTTTTAACTCCTGAATAGAATGGTCTTCATTGATTTTTACTATGCGATCTGAGAAAGTGAGAACTCCCGTCCCTGCAGGGTTCTTGGTCATAAAAGTCGGTTTAACTTCCCCGGAACACACTTGAATAACCTTTCCTTCGGAAGTGTATTTCTTGACTCCTCCATAATCACTTGAAACCCAAATGTCGCCTGTACTATCTTCTTCAATGCCACTTATCTTGGAGTTAAAATTTAGACTTTCAGGTATGCCTCCATTCTTGGAAGTATAAATTTCCCCTCTATAGATGTACCCTACCTTGCCATTGATTGTCCTCAGCCAAATGCGCTTCTCAGAATCCTCAAACAGGTTGAGAATTTCATTGTCCGGTAAGCCATCGCCCATGGTATAATTTGTAAATGAATAGCCATCAAAACGACTTAATCCTGAATCTGTACCCAGCCATAGAAACCCTGCATGGTCTATCAAAACCCCATATACCATGTCAGAAGGCAGACCATCCTCTGAAGAAAAGTTTTTAATGCGATTCTGTTGTGCAACTAACGAAAAAGTCGACATGACCAACAAAACAAGAAATAACGATTTAGCTTTGATAAACAACATGGGTCATGTGAAAAATATACTAAAACTCAAATTAGCTATTGCTCAATTTTCTTATTCTACTAAAATGTCTAATTCAAGAATATGAATTTTCAACTCATCCAGTTCGTCAACTCCAGTGACAATATCATCAACATCATTTAACAGGACGGAGATCATGGCTTCAGTACTTAAACCTCCATCCGAAACGGTGATGGTAAGTGCAAAAGAGGGGTTGAGCTCAAAGTCAAGGATTTCTGAATTATTGACAAGTAATGAACCGGATGAATTAATAGAAAATACATTGGATGTATTTCCAGTGGTGACAGGAACATCCTCATCCCAGTTTGTTATGCTACTTTCTGCTATGACCGGAGCAGTGACATCTAGCACAGGACCGGTATACGAAGTAATAGCTGTTTCTCCCCGATCTCTCTTGTCGGATAGCCTCACCTCGAACGCGATAAACATTCCTAGCTCCTCCTCAGTCAATAAATAGGTTAATGAATCAGCACCAGTGATTTGAGTAGCATTAGTCCCTGAGGCCTCTTCAGCGCGATACCACCTAATGATTGTTCCGTCCTCCTCATCATCTTCAACATCGCTGTATACATACTCTCCTGTGAGTTTTTCTCCCACTCCAAGTGCGCCGTCAATAGATAAATTGGATGCAGTTGGTGGCTGATTATCTATGCGCTGATTTTCAATGTAATAGAGCACATCATCTCTTTGGTCAGCACAATATATATCCAAATCTCCATCACTATCAATGTCAACTAAAGTGATTCTTAGATCTTCGGCCTCTAATCCAAGATTAAACGGATTAGTAACCCCAGTTGCAAAATCAGGTGATGAAGTACTTCCAACATTTTCATGGTAAATAAGATCTCCTGACTCCAAAACAGTGAGCATATCCACATCTTCGTCTCCGTCTAAATCAATAAATGCCGGAGCAGGTTCTTGCTGGTCGATGCTTAAATTAAAAGGGTCGATCATTGGAGCATCAAAAACGGGTGAATTTACCGTTCCAATATTTTTGAAATATTGGTAATTCCTTTCAGTCCCAAATCCACTTGAGGTAAATCCACAGATAAAATCCAAGTCTCCATCCCCATTCAAATCAGCAAAAGAAGGTTGGGATAACCTTGTTGCACTTTGACCATCTAAAGTTGGAGCTGGATCACTAAAGAAAAAGAGTGAAGAAGATACATCGACTTCATCCGCAAAACTTTGCGAGAATAGTTCACTAGATGAGAGAATCAAAATAATAAGTAGGTAGTGGACTTTCATAAAACACCAAACAATTAATACAGGTCTTTTAGAGTCAAATAAATTTTTTCCCACTTAAAATTGTAATTTGTAACCATTGTAATAGTTGACATTAAGTTTGGAAATTATTGAAGTGATGGACTCAATAGATTGAACTTCAACAAGTTAAGATATCTTTATAGGTGATATTATTAGAGGTAAACTCATCACCTACTTGTTGCCCATATCCGGTGAGACACGCTAGCACCATAAAGGCGGTGCACATTATTGTTAATTGTAGTTGCTTTTTCATGGCCTTGTTTAGATAGATAATAGGAGCATGGCTAAAATTGAAGTTTCTCATTATCGTAGCTACTAGTTAGGTTCGTTGTGTCATTACTTAGTAATTATGGGCAGAAAGCCAAGGGCTTCCTGTTCCATCCACCTAACTTTTCAACCGCTTTCATGCTGCTAACATT
>LYSV01000146.1 GCA_001657315.1 Flammeovirgaceae bacterium BBD 1991-12
TCACCCGTAGAAGAGGTGGATCGGTCTACTGGATTGATAATGTTAGGGTAGGGCTCATAGTAGGTGATATAAAGATCTGTGTAATTTGTTTCAGACATTGACCGGAGAACAAGAAACCCTGCTACTGCCACCAAAGCTACTGAGGCGGCTACCTTCCAGTAGAAAGTAAGTCCTTTGCCAGTCCTGAGCTTCTTTTCCCTGTTGATCAGCTTCTCCTTAAGCTCTCTGGCGCCTGCATAGCTGATCCCCTGAAAAATGATCTGATAGGTTTCAAATTCCTCTTTAAGCCGGTTATCTGCTTCCATTTTTTCCAGGAAAAGCGCCTTTTCTTTCGCTTCCATCTGGTCAAGGAGGTACCGGTCAAACTGCTCGGTATTTTCACTCTGTTGCTCCATTGTTCACTCTATATCTCATCCTGTTTAAATCGTTCCAGCACCATCTTTTTCAGATGATTGAAACATCTCAGTTTCTGGGATTTGACGACATGTTCGTTTTTATACCCCAGCCGGGTGGCGATGGCATCCATGGCAAAACGGTCAAAATAAAACAGCTTCAGTATAGACCGGCATGGTTCCCCCAACTCATTCAGCAATTCAGACACCACCTTTTTCTTTTCACTGTTTTCCAGAATGTCTTCTGTGAATACAGAGCTGTTGAATTCGAGTACATCATCATCAACGATCATGCGTGCTTCCCTTTTCAGTTTTTTCAAGGCCAGGTTTTTCCCAATTGCAAACAAGTAAGTCTTCAGTGAACTTGATAATTCATTCAGCCGTTGGTTTCGAATGTTGTAGTAAAGGGCGACGACACTGTCCTGGAACAGGTCCGCGGCTACGTCATCATCAGTACTGTAGTTATTGCTACACCATTGGATAAACTCCCGGCGGTAATTATCATAGATGGCAATAACTGCAGATTCATCACCAGCTTTTAAACGTCCGAAAATTTCCTGCTCATTCTTCTCCAATCGCAAGTTCGTGCTTTATACCCTAAAAATTGAATAAGTAAACCCAGGCAAGATAATATGTCTTAATTAACCGGCAAAAGAATTTTTTTATGCTCTCCGGTTTACAATTACCACAGCCAGTGTATAGAGGCCACTTAACTGAAACTGGAATAAAATTTAAAACTATGAAACATTTAAAAATTATTATGCTGGGGATTAATCTGGCACTGATCACGGGTCTCTTCACATTTTCTGGTTGTGGAGATGATGACGGCTCTGAAACTCCCGGAGTAACCGCGGACGCAGGCGCCGACCAGACCGTTACCCTGGGCGAGGTCGTAACACTTGATGGGAATGGCACAGATGCGGCAGGCGGTGCACTCATTTATTTATGGGAGATCACTACCCGGCCCACCGGCAGCACAACTGTGATCACAAATCCGTTGATCGAAGATCCATCCTTCACTCCTGATGTAGTTGGCGTGTTTACGGCAAGACTGGTGGTAACCAACAGCGCCGGAGCGCAGGCATCAGACGAGGTAGTGATCACTGTAGAGCAGGGGGAAGCACCGGAAGAAATAGGCGGGACCATCTCAGCCAACACCACGCTCATAAATAGAATTGCCAACCCGGCACTACCGGATTACATAGCCTCTACCAGTGTATTTGTAAATGCCGCATTGACCATTGAACCAGGGGTACGTATCGTTTTCGCAGATAATCAGGGTATGGCCATTGGTACCAGCGGATCACTGGTCGCTATTGGAACTGCCGCTGAGAATATTGTTTTTACAGGAACCGAAATGACGAGAGGTTTCTGGAAGGGAATAGAACTTGAGTCCAATGACAGCCAGAATGAAATAACCTATTGTGTGATAGAATACGGAGGAAGCTCCGGATTCGATGGAGCCAATCTGCTGTCCAATCTGATCATACAGGCCTCGGGAAGAGTGAAAATCACCAACTCAAGCTTTATGAACAGTGGTGGATACGGGCTGTATACCCGGACATTGGAAGCAAGTCTGCCTTCTTTTTCCAACAACACCTTTACCTCCAATGAAGCACCCGTGATGACCAGAATAAATCACTATCATTACTTCGATGCAAATTCTGACTATTCAGGCAATACGGATGACTATATTGATTCCTACTGGTCCAATCAGAATACCAGTGATGATGTGACATGGAATGCTCTGAATGTGCCTTACCGAATGGCGAACAATGTGGAACGCATAGAATCGGATATAAACATTGCGCCCGGAGCTGAGTTTTTGGGCCAGCCCAATGGCGGGATTGAAGTGATACCCGGCGGGTCTATGAACGCCACAGGTACCTCCGCGAATAACATTAGTTTTGTAGGGGAGCAGGACGTGACAGGCTATTGGAAAGGGATTGTATTTGAATCCAACAATACCAACAACGAACTTACCTGGGTAGTGATATCCAACGGTGGTGAGGAAGGTTTTGATGGCGCTAATCTCAAGACCAATATAATGGTAGATGGCTCTGGCCGTGTGAAGATCACAAACACTACCTCTACAAAAAGTGGCGGGTACGGCCTGTACACCCGGCAGTTGGAATCAAGTCTGCCCGAATTTGCCAATAATACTTTCAATGAAAATGTGGCACCGGTCATGACCCGGATCAATCACTATCACTACTTCGATGGAGCATCCGATTACACGGGGAACACCAATGACTACATTGACAGCTATTGGTCGAACAACGATGTGACCAGCGTAGCGACATGGAATGCATTGAACGTACCTTACCGTATGGCTGATAATGTGGAAGATATAGATGCTGCCGTTACAGTAGAGGCAGGCACTGATTTTATCGGGCAGCCCAACGGCGGTATACGTATAACTGCCAACGGCTCGCTGAATGCTGATGGCACAGCAGTAGACCGGATCACGTTTACCGGTGAACAGGATGTGGTGGGGTATTGGAAAGGTCTCCGCTTCATGTCAAACAATGCCGGCAATGTTCTGGACAACGTGTTGATATCGAATGGTGGCGAAGAGGGCTTTGATGGCGCTGACAGGAAAGCGAATATTGAAATTGCCAACGGAGGCCTGCTTTCTGTCTCAAACAGCACACTCAGCAAAAGCGGCGGCAATGGGATAAGGGTACAAAGTGGGGGTGGCCTTACACAATCGAATTTGACCTTTACTGATATTACCGGGGTAAACATCCTGGAGGACTAGCGCATGAACAGACTTGTTTTTTTTCTAATGCTGCTTGTGGCTCCACCTTTGCTCAATGCACAGGATAAAGCCTACGTACAGGGTGACAAAATTCTCAATGCAGGTATTTCCCTCGGATATTATGGCTATGGGTATCTGGGGGATCGTTCAGGGGTGACCTTACCCCTGAACGCCTCATTGGAATATGGTATCACAGAAGAGATCAGTGCCGGAGCCTATGTAGGTTATGCACGATGGAGCTACCGCTATAACACCGGTTTTGGAGAGGGTGAATATTCCTGGAGCTTTCTGACAGTGGGTGCGCGGGGATCTTTTCACTATACCAGCATACTCAATGAGCTCACGGACGGGGATATCAATGAGGAAAAAGTGGACCTGTACGTCAGCGTGCTGCTGGGGCTGGAGTTCAGATCCTACAATGACGATGATGACCTTAACGTCTATGACAGCAATGAGACCGTGTTAAGGTTCGGGCCCAACCTTGGCGTTCGATATCTGCTCAGCAAAAACATTGGGGTGTACCTTGAAGGCGGAAGGGGTACATTCGGTTGGCTTAATTTTGGTATTACCGCCAGGTTCTAGATCTTTCATACAGTAAGGTTGAAATGGCTGCCTCTGATAATGGGGGCAGCTACTTTTTTTGGTTAGGTAAGTGTTAAAGTGTAGCGGATATGTACCGCCAACTATAGTTAAACCAACAACGAATATCAATCAATGATCATCCAGTCCCATTCACTAAATATGATCTTCCTTCAGTTCAAAGCTTCTGTGCCTTTTCCATTCCTTCCCAGTGTGTTTCAGTAGTGAAAAGTCCTTTACCTGAAAGCTTTGCCGGTACGGTTTATTCCTGTATTCTTCCCAAGCCTCATGAAATTTTTGCTTACGCAGGTCCCGGAATGCTAAAGTGAGATGTGGATTGAATACCTGATCCTTATAATTGGCATTGAACACATTGAGCTTTGTTTTCATGGTCTGCCTTACAGCTTGTTGAAGCGTTGTCAATTCCTGTGTTTTTAGTACGTCAAGGTAGATCACCCTTGGTTCAAACGCCCCAAAATCTTCAATGTCCAATGTGAAGGTATCATGCATACGGGAAAGCTCTTCAAAGGCATGGATGAGCTTGTCTTCTTTCTCCTCCTTGTATTGAAAAGGCATATGCAGTGTAATATGGGGCGGTGAGCGCAACGCGGCCCGGCTCTTGTAGTGACGGGCAAAAAATTCCTTTTGGTCCTGGGCAAAGGAATAAACGGGTTCGCCCGGAATGATGGCTATGAAATAAAGCTTTATAATGGGTCGCTTGTTCACAGGCTATTTATGGTCCGTCGTGATCACAAAGAAAGCATAATGTCCTCATTTGACTTATCAGGGCTGTTAACTTTATGTCCTGATACTCTGAAAAATTCGGGATTCTTTCTGTTTACAGAGATCAAACCCCATAAACGATATGCACCTTATATTAAGCCTCCGGAGCCTGACAAGGTTGGATTTGAATAAAAAGGGAACAAAATAAAGATTTAATCGTTTGATTAAACAAAGTGATTTATATCTTTGTCTTATGTCTCAGGAAAACAACATAGCAGAAGCCCGGACTACCGAAGAACGTATCAAGGAAGCAGCGGCACGTGTATTCGTAAGAAAAGGTTTTGCCGCTACCAAGACAAGGGATATTGCTGAAGAAGCGGGGATCAACATTGCCTCTCTGCATTATTATTACCGCAGTAAGGAAAAACTCTTTCAAATTGTCATTGGCGAAGCAATGAGAGGGTTTTCAAAGGTGATGGACGAGATCTTCAATAGCGACCTTCCGCTGGAAGTCAAAATAAGGACATTCGTAAACAAGTACACTGATTTCTTCAGGAAGAACCCGCTGATACCCATTTTTATCATGTCAGAATCCCAGACGAACCCTGAAAAGCTGGAAAAGATGCTGTCAGATCAGAAAACCATGGATAAGCTGCAACGGCAGTTGGAAGAACTGGCGGACAAGGGGGTGATCAGGAGAATGCACATGGCCCATTTCATGATGAATCTCGTAGGGATGACTGTTTTTCCCTTTGTGTCCAGGCCCGTGATGCTCCGCAAGCTTGAATTGTCGCCTCAGCAGTATAATGAACTGTTGGAGGAACGAAAGGAAATGATCCCTGAAATAATTATTAACTATATGTACCTCAAAAAACCCGATTGACTTTTTTTTGATCTGAATTTGATCAAATGATTATATCAAATAGTATAAACAAAATAACAAATCAACAGATGAAAACAACAAAGAATGCTGCACTTACGCTATTCCTGATATTGCCGGTAATATTCTGGCAATGCTCAGGTACCTCCGGGAAAGAGAAAGCAGAAGAGCCTGTCGTGGCAAACAATATGAGACGATTCAACACCACAGTCGTCCAGCCCGGTACCATTGATCACAGTCTGAACATCACCGGGCGTGTAGTTCCCCTGCAAAAGATCGGGATCATTGCCGAGGTACAGGGCATTGCAAGGCCTACGGAAAAGCCACTGAAGGAAGGTGTTGTTTTCAGGCAGGGCCAGGTACTGGTGTCCATAGACGATACAGACTTCAGGTACGACCTGTCTGCCCAGAAGAGTCAGTTTTTGAATGCCATGGTCAGGATCATGTCCGACCTCAAATTGGACTATCCTGACCATTTTGGCGAGTGGAACCGGTACTTATCCACGATCGATGTGACCAGGACGCTCCCCGAGCTGCCTGAAGTACAGGATGCACAGTTAAGGTATTTTTTGGCAGCCAATGATGTTTTTAACCTTTACTATAGCCTGAAAAGCAAGGAAGAGACTCTTCGGGATTTCAGGATATATGCTCCTTTCACGGGAGCGGTCACCCGGTCCGATCTTGACCCTGGCAACCTCGTCACTCCCGGTGCAAGGCTTGGTGAATTCATACGAACGGACCGGTATGAGGTGCAGGCGGCCGTTTCTGCCGGTGAAATTGACCGTATAAAACCTGGTCAGGTGATAGAGCTTACATCCAGGGCCGTACAGGGACAATGGCAAGGAAAAGTAAGCCGGATAGGCAAAAGTGTGGACGCCTCTACCCAATCTGTGGCCGTATATCTCCTTGTCTCAGGAGAAGACCTGAAAGAGGGAATGTACCTGGAAGGAAAGTTTGCCACAAGGGCCTATGAAAATGCTGTTGAGATACCAGGTGAGACCCTCACCCGAAAAAATCAGGTATATGTCATTGAGGATTCTATTGTCAGACTAAAAGACGTTGTTCCATTGGAATTTCTCGAGAATACAGTGATCGTGCAGGGACTTGCGCCTGGCGATCAGCTCATTACCGATCCTATTCAGTCTCCCATCCAGGGGATAGCTGCAGTTTCCAAATAATTTAAGTAGAAGAGATATGCGTGGTTTAATCAAGTATTTTATCCAACATCCTACTCTTGTCAATCTTTTTGTATTCCTGCTGATTGGCATAGGTCTGATGAAACTTTTCCAGACCCAGAGCACCAGCTTTCCCAGCCAAAAGGTACGATTTGTTGATGTGAGTGTCCCCTTCCCGGGAGCCAGCCCCAGCGAAGTAGAAGAGGGAGTGACCATAAAAATAGAAGACAATCTGGAGGGTATTAGCGGGATAGACCGGGTTACTTCCACTTCCAAGGAGAATCTCGCTACCATCGAAGTGGAGATGGAGGAAAATGCAGATGCAAACAAGCTTCTGGTGGAGGTAAGGAATGCCGTGGACCGTATCAATAACTTTCCGGAGGGTGTGGAACCTCCTTCCGTAGAAAAGCGGGAGCCCATGGACATGACCATGAGTTTCGGACTTGTGGGAGATCTGCCGCTGCAAACCATGAAGGATTATGCGGAAGAGATCAAAGACGACCTGATGGCCGCACCCGGTATATCCAATGTTTTTGTGGACGGCGTTCCTGCTGAGGAGATTGAAATACGGGTAAGGGAAAATGACCTGAGGGCCTATGATCTTTCCATTGGTGAGGTACAACTGGCCGTAAGGAATGCCAACCTGGAGACATTTGGTGGCACCATAGAAACAGGGCAGCAGAATATATCCATTAAGGCGGACAACAAAGGCTACTATGCCAAAGACCTTCAAAATATCATCGTACGGGCTACGCCTGATGGCAATGTGGTGTACCTGAAGGACGTGGCCGAGGTAGTGGACCAGTTCAAGGATGATCCCACAGCCCGGTATTTTGGAGGGGAGCCCATGATCGCGGTGGATGTGTATACGCTCACCGATGAAGACATTCTTGAGAATGCCGAATTCGCTAAAAACTATGCCGACGAATTCAACGCAACCCACTCCGGTGTGGAGCTGAAGATACTGGAAGATGGTACTGTCAACCTCAAGAGCCGGCTTCAGGCCATGATCGATAATGGCATTGTCGGTATTATCCTCGTATTGATTGTGCTGGCCCTGTTTCTGGACCGGTACCTGGCCTTATGGGTGGCGCTGAAGATCCCTGTAGCCATCATTGGTATGTTTGTTTTTGTGGACATCTATGGCATGACGGTCAATACCGTTTCGCTGTTTGGATTTATCCTGGTGCTGGGAATACTGGTGGATGATGGTGTGGTGATCGGTGAAAATATTTACCAGCATGCCAGAGAGAAGGGGAAGAGCCCGCTTAAGGCAGCGCTGGACGGCACGGTAGAAATGATCACCCCGGTTATCATCTCACTTTCCACTACGGCAGTAGCATTTACACTCTTCCTTTTTTTACCTACCCAGGCAGGTGAATTTTTCGGAGAGATGGCCTTCGTGGTTATTGCGGTGCTGATCGTAGCGCTGATCGAGAGCTTCTTTGTACTTCCTGCACATCTGGCACATTCCAGAGGGCTCAGGGGTAACGTCCGGCTATCCAAAATTGAAAAATGGGCCACGGGGCTTATTATGTTTCTGCGGGACAAATTCTATCTGCCCATTTTTAACCGGAGCGTAGTAGGCAAGAGCTATCCCAAGGTACTTACCTTCATAGCCTTTGTGCTGCTGCTGGCGGGTTCGGTAGGCCTGGTGGGTGCAGGAGTAGTCAATTTTACTTTTTTCCCCAATCTGGACGATGATGCTTTTTTCATCGAGCTGGACCTGCCTCCCGGCACACCTGTGGAAGTAACCCGGGAAAAACTCGGCCAGATAGAAGCAGGTGCGTGGAAGGTGAACGAGCAATACAGCTCACAAAGGAAGGATGGTAAGGAGATCGTACTGTTCGTAGAGCAGATCACCGGGCCGCTGGACAATCAGGGTAAGGTAAAGGTAACTTTTCTTAACGGCGAGGAAAGGGGTATCAGCTCTTTCCAGCTTTCAAAGGATATTCGTAATGCATCTCCACCTATTCCTGAAGCTACCCGCCTGATCTATGGCCTGGGCGCTACCACTACAGTTTTCGGCCTGCCCGTATCCTTTGCGCTGATAGGCAGGGACCTCGAGGAATTGAGGAAGGCCAAGGACGACCTGAAAGCAGCCATGGATAATCACCCGGATGTGAAGGATGTGTCAGACAATGATATGACCGGTATACAGGAGCTGCGGGTGAAGCTGAAACCGCAGGCGGAACTATTGGGCCTGAACCTGGCGCAGGTGATGTCGCAGATCAGGGCCGGTTTCTTTGGAATGGAGGCCCAGAGCATACAGCGTGTGGATGAAGAAGTGGAGGTGTGGGTGCGTTATCCCAGGGAGGGACGTAGCTCCAGAGAGCAGCTCATGGATATGCGTATTGCCGGGCCCAACGGAGAGGCCTATTTACTTAAAGATATTGCCCTGGTGGAGCAGGGGCCCGGCACACTTACCATCAATCACATTGAAGGACGGCGGGAGATCAGGATCGAAGCCAATGTGGCCAGTATTGAAGTTTCTGCCCCCAAGGCAATTGCGGACATTGAAGCGAATATTTTGCCTGATATTCTTGCCCGGTATCCTTCAGTCTCTTACTCGGTGGAGGGCCAGAACAGAATGTCTTTCAAACTCATAGGTGCCATTTCCACCATAGGGCCTATCATACTCATCTTTATTCTGGCGCTGATAGTGGTCAACTGCAACTCCTTCTCGCAGGGCTTCATTGTGTTTAGTCTGTTCCCCTTTGCTATCATTGGCGTCATAGCAGGGCACTGGATCCACGCCACGGCGCTAAGCGTTTTCTCACTCATCGGGACGATAGCGCTTATAGGTGTCTTTGTGAACAACGCCCTGGTATTCATTTCCACCCTTAATGATCTGCTCAAGGAAGGATGGAGTTTCACAGAAGCCATTGCAGAAACCGCACGCTCAAGGTTCAGGCCGATCATACTTACTTCCGTTACCACCATAGCCGGTCTGGCTCCGCTGATCGCCTCAGGCAGTATCACCGCACAGTTCCTGAAAGGACCTGCCCTTGCTATGGCGTATGGTCTTGGCTTCGGTGTATTCAATGTGCTTATCCTTCTTCCCCTGTATCTGATAGCCTTTAACCGGCTCAGACGACTATGGTACAACGGTGTCAAAAAACTACAACTGTCAGCGGCCGAAGTAGAGCCGGCAGTAAGAAAGCTGAAATACATCATTAATGATTAACTGTAAAGACATGAATCTAAAGAGAATGATCATAGGCATGGGGCTGTTCGTATTGGCCGATGCGGGTTACGCACAGGAGCTACTGACGTTGGAAAAGGCGATCACCACTGCGCTGGAAAATAATTACGACATCCAGCTGGAAAAATACAATGTGGAAATAAATGAAAACAATGTCTCCCGGGCAGTGTCAGGTCAGATGCCTGTCATGGAACATCAGGTCAGCTATGAGTGGGGGTACTCCAACGCTGAAATCCAGACGCTCAATATGTCGCCAGGTGAGGGAGAGAATGCCCCGCTTGAGCTTGATGGTACCTCACACGAGTTTATCGCACAGCCTCAGCTTACTATTCCTGTTTTTGACGGTTTCAGAGGGAGGTACAGATACAAGCAGCTCAAAAATACACATCAGATGAGTGAGCTACAGCTTACCGGGGTCATGGAGCAAACCATCTCACGTACCGTTTCCACCTATCTCGAAGTAGCGCGGTTACAGGCGCGTCTGACCATTGATGAGGCCAACATAGCTATTTCTCAGGACCGTTGGCAGCGTGTAGTTGAGGATGCGCGCTTTGGGGCCGCCAATTCGGTAAAAAGGTTGCAGGCTGAGGTAGATCTAAAGACCGATAGCGCGAATTACAGAAATACCCTGCTGGCTTATGAAAACGGCCGGCGTGATCTGAATCTCGTCATGGCACAATCGCCGGAAACCATCTTTACCGTGCAGGAAGATGTAGTACTCAGCAGTAATCTTGAATATGGGCAACTGCGGGAAGAGATGAAGGCCGGCAATACCCAGCTGGGTCTTTCCCGGCTTGGTATTGATAATGCTTCCTACGATGTAAAGCTCAGTGAAGCCACGGTTTTTCCGAGTATCAATGGATATGCCAACTATACCTATCTGGATACAGAAGATGAGGCCAACTTCCTCCAGAGCAATACGGTATATGGACCCAGTGTGGGGGTAACGCTGCGATGGTCTGTATTTACGGGTGGCGCCAACAAGATCCAGCGTCAGAATGCACGGATCAGACTGGATCAGGAGAAAACAGCCCTTGGTAGCACTACACTTACTCTTGAAAAAGAGTTAAGGAATGCATGGGCGCAGTATGCCAATAACCGTGAACAGCTACGCATTGAAGAGTCCAATCTGGAGACCTATGAAAGGAACTATGAAAAAAATCAGGAGGACCACCGGTTTGGATTGGTGGATGCCGCCGACCTGAGGACGGCTCAGCTCAATCTGTCCCTGGCCTGGAACCGGATCAATGACCTGACCTATAATGTTAAACAGTCTGAAGTACAGCTGTTGGAGCTTAGTGGCAGACTAACTCGTTAGAGCGTGGCGCATGGCGCATGGCGCATAGAGCATGGTGCATGATGCATGATGACAGGATCACTTTTCCCGAATTCCATATGCCTTGCAGGTGTAAACATTAAAAATTAAAAACACTAAAATGAAAAGAACTATTTTGCTGAGTATTGCCTGTCTGGCAGGCTCTGTACTCAATTGTCTCGCACAGGGTGCCATTGAGGTTACCGTGTCGGACATCAAAAGCGACAAGGGGAAAATAATCCTGATGCTCTTTGATCAGGCCGACGGTTTTCCCTCGGAGAAAGATGTGGCTTTCAAACGAGCCAAAGTTCAGGCCAGAAATGGTGAGGTACATCATACATTCACAGATCTGCCGTATCAAACATATGCGCTATCCGTGGTCCATGATGAAAATGACAATGATGAAATAGATAAGAACTTCGTCGGTTTTCCGAAAGAGCGCATAGGGGCTTCCCATCAGACCGGATTTGGCAAGCCCTCCTTTGAAAAATCAAAATTCACCCTTTCGGAAACGCAAAAAGTGGTGGAGATCAAAATGGAATTTGTCAATTAACATCGGGACGTCATGAAAGAATCACGTAAAAAAAGTAAATGGAGATTTATCTGGATAATACCAGTCATTCTGTTGATCATTACGGCTGTTCCCAAGATATTTTCCATTGACTTTATGGTAGAGAACATGGCCGCTGCGGGTATGGGCCATATGACCACGGCTGTGGGATGGATAGAGATAGCCTGTGTTGCTGTTTTTCTTGTTCCCAAAACACGGAATATCGGTTTTTTGCTCACGACAGCCTACGTCGGAGGTATTATGGCTGCCGAATGGATTGCACACAAACCGGTGATCCCGGGTGTTATGATAGAAGTACTGCTGTGGGTGGGCATGTATTTTGAAAATCCTGTGTTTTTCAAGTTCAACAATTCAACTGTAAACGGATGAAAGCAGCAAGCTTTTATGTTTTGTCACTGATCCTGGCCTCTTCATTTGCAGTTCGGCAATTAAATGGCTGGCGTATTTCGGAAGATTATGTCATTAAGTTCTCAGGTTCCGGGGCGGAAGGTACGTTCAGGAAGCTGTCCGGGGTCATACAATTCGACCCTGAAGACCTCAAACGATCCAGGTTTGATGTCACTGTCGATGTCAACACTATTTCCACCGGCAATAAAACAAAAGACCGGCATGCCCGCGGAAAAAGCTGGCTGGATGCGGAGCGCTATCCCAGGATCAGATTCACCTCATCCTATATCGCCCGGAGGGAAGAGGGATATGTGGTGATGGGAACGCTGGAATTACATGGAGTGAAAAAGGAAGTTAACATGCCTTTTACTTTTTCGAAGAATGGCCATAACGGGATTTTTGAAGGGACATTAACGGTGGACAGGCAGGAATTCGGAATAGAAGGGCCATTCCTTGGTTTCATGGTAGGGGATGAGTTTGACATAACGCTGAAAGTGCCTGTAGCCCAATAGTTATGGCATGTCGGTTTCAGCATACATCCCCGTAACCGTACCCCAACATTGAATAAAAGAAGATTCACCATGAAGAGAAATGATAAAAACCGAATTGTCAGGGCCACGCTGGAAGAGTTGAAAAAAAGCGGAATAAAAGGGACCCAACTGGACGTACTGGCTAAAAAGCTGCGGATCTCCAAAAAAACATTTTATCAGTTGTTCAGCAATAAGCAGCAATTACTGGCTGAGGCGATAGCTGCGGAATTCCGTAGTGTTATGGATGACCTGAGTATTATCGCAGACCTGGAGATGTCAAAAAAGGACAAGCTGGGAAGCAGTCTGATGCTGATCTCGCAGCGGTTGTTTGAAGGGTGTTATGAGATCAAGACCGAGCTGAGCAGCCATCCCGCCCTTCAGTACGAATTTTTTCGCTTCCGGGACCAGCTCATTGAATATCTGACCAATACCTACTTTTCAGGCCGGGAGGATGGGAATCGTGTTCTGTTGAGGTCATTCATGGACTTCATGATCAGTTGTGCCTCCCATCAGGCAGGTCAGAGCACTGAATTGCATTTCAGAGAGTATGTTATTCCCTTTTACCTGGAGGCCTGGGACAGTCCGGGCAATGATGAAAGGGAAGTAGCTGAGATACAGGAAACCAACGATAAAAGAACATGAACAAATTCATCAAAAGGTTTCCCAAGCAGGTTGATATTGTGCTGGTGATCGTCGGGTTTTCCATTGGAGCCAATTTCTTTGTGTTCCTCAAGCTTTCCGGCCTTGATGAGATCGGTTTTTATGAGTTTAGTGAATTAAACCATTTTCATTGGTCTGCACCCTCCATGGCCGGATTACTGATCGGTGTAGCTTTCAGCTTGCTGGAATACCGCGTTTTCCCGTTATGGGCGTCCCGTGTGCCTCACTATGCAATGATCCTGCTGAGAATAACCACTTTCTCCATGGCTATGGTAACGAGCCTCATTATCGTACATACCTTCACGGATGTGGTCCTTGAGGATGAATCGCTGTCGTCTTCCATCCTGCAGACCCGTGAATTTCTGTGGAGCGGTGTGTTCATCTCCCTGTTTGTGTACCTTATGCTGTTGGGGATGGCTTTGAATTTTGTCAGAGCCATGGGCAACCGTTTTGGACATGGGATCTTGTTCAATTACCTGGTAGGCAAGTACCGTGAACCAGTGGAAGAAAACCGTATTTTTATGTTCGTAGATCTGAATGGCTCCACAAGGATAGCCGAGTTGCTGGGTCATACCAAATACAGCCGTTTTCTGAATAAATGCTTCAGCGATCTGGCTTCTCTTTTGCCAAAGTACGATGCTGAGATCTATCAGTATGTGGGGGATGAGGCGGTGGTGACCTGGAACATGAACAGACTGAAAGACCATACAAGGCCGGCGTTTTTGTTTTTTGAGTATGAGAGGTTACTGTTGGAAAATGATGAGGAGTATCAGCAGAAATTTGGTGTGTCCCCTACCTTCAAGGCTTCCATTCATGCCGGACTGGTCATTGTGACGGAGCTGGGGATACGACGCAAGGAGCTGGCCTATCACGGAGATGTGCTGAATACAGCTTCCAGGGTTCTTGAGCTCTGCAGTCAGATGAAAAAGAAACTGCTGACCACCTCTGTACTGTCCGATATCTTCAGGAGGGAAAACAGCCTTTCCGTTCACTTTGTATCCGACCTGGTACTGCGAGGTAAGAACAATACCACCGCCGTTTTTTGCGTTGAAAAAGAGACTTAACGCACTTTTTTAAGTGAAATACCTGTTTTAAATAGTAAGACATGATCCAAAAATATGCTTGCATTAATACTTACAAATTGCCTTTGATGAACCTACCTAACCCATGGAAGTATGAGCAAGATCCGAACCCTACACATAGAAGAAATATTTGACACCCTGCTGAGCAGACTGCCCCCAGGCACATACCGGCCCCATCGTCCGGTGCAGATCTACAATCTGGCTGATGTCGTACCTTTTCTTTCCGGCCTGCCGGCAATATATCGTGCTGGTTTCAACAAACTGATCTACCTGGAGCACGGCTTTATAGAACAGAAAATTGATGGAGCTGTCAATACCCTCGAAGACGGATCACTTTTGTTTGTGAAAAAAGGTCAGGTATTTTCCCTGGAGTCCTTCGAAAGGGTGACCACAGGCTTCATTCTTTTCTTCAGCCCGGAAGCCCTGGGAGAGGCCCTCAGGCTACGATACCTTGCACAGGCCGTGGAGGCGAATACACTGCTAAAGCTGGACCCTGAGGAGGCTGTCTGGTTTAAAAATGCCTGCTCACTCCTTATAGCCCAGTTTCAACACGGCGTGGGCAGTTCATTTCCAATCATGGAACACCTTCTGGCCGCCATAGTACTGAAGCTGATCGAGTTGTCAGCTACTTCCAGTAAGAAATGGTCGAGAAAGGAGGAGCTGGCCTATGAGTTCAGGAAAACCATTTTGGAAAACAGCCATAGCCCCTTCGAGGTGCGTGCTATAGCCGATGAGCTTAACGTATCAGGAAGTTACCTCTACCGTTGTGTAAAAGAGATCACCGGCAGATCGCCAAAACGCTGGCTGCTGGACGCGGCGCTCATACGCAGCCGCGCCCTGCTGCAGCAGGGCAGGTTAAGCATCACCCAGGTCTCCCGCGAGGCTGGATTTGATGATCCTTCCTACTTTGGCCGGCTATTCAAAAGACAATTCGGAGTGACCCCCAGGGATTTCCAGCGAGAGGTGCGTTTGAAGAAGTTATGATGTTGGAATGAACTTTTTCATCTCCGGCGGAAAAGGTACCGTTTCTCCGGCGACGTCTTCAATGATTCAGTCGTGGCACCACTGATGTCTTGTTAATGTAAGAATAAATCAATGATCCTGCATCAATTTGACTCTGTATGGTGCGATGAAGTCTACAGTGGTGCCACGACTTGGTGTTATTAAATATTAGTGCATTTGTCTGAAGGAGATCATGATCCTTTGAAGACGCAAAAAGTCTGCGTTTTATCCGAATTCTGGCCGGAATTGTCCGATTCGGTCCCCCTGCCCGCTTTGTTATTAGGGTATTGTCAGAAATAAGGAAATATTTCCATGTAACCAAAAACCAATCTAACATGGCTAAAAAAATAATGATCTCCAGCTCCATTGAGATCTACACTCATCTGAGAAAATTACTCGCTGTCAGGGGAGTATCCAAACAGAAGATCCGGGTAGGGGCACATTTGGGTCTGGATCTTGAGCTGGGCCCCCAGGGTAGGCTGGAATGGATACGATCCGTCGAAGAATACTTCAATATAGAGATTGATCATGATGACAAGAGAAGGATAAGCAGA
>LYSV01000147.1 GCA_001657315.1 Flammeovirgaceae bacterium BBD 1991-12
AGGAACCAGACCGGTGAAATACCTCCTACCCACCGAAGGACCAGCATGTAAAAAACGATCATGATAAATTGCCCCACGTATACACTGACTACGAACAGTACCAGCGGGCCTACCAGATTCGCACCGTATTCCCCAAAAGTAGCGGCCATCAGCGCTCCCAGCCCCAGAGGTGAGGCTTTCAGGATGAACTCCACCAGTTTACGCATCAATTCCGCTATTCTTTCAAAACCCGTCTGGAACCACTCTTTTTTTTCCTGAGGCAGGTTCAGCACCACTATTCCAAGCATGACGGAAAACACAACGATCTGGATCAGTTTGCCTTCGGTAAAGGCTCTGAAGATGTTGGTCGGTACCATTTCCACAATGATCTGACTGAGGGAGGGCATAGCGCCGATATTTTCCGGAACGCTGCCCTTGAGGGCCATGCCTTCCCCAGCCTGGGTAAGCGACATCACTGCAATGCCAACAGTTATAGCAGCAGCAGTGGAAAACAGATAGTAGACAATCACTTTGAGGCCAACCTTCCCGAAGGCCTGTATCGTGCCTATGGCGGTCAACCCGGACAAAAGATTGAAAAATACCAGCGGGATCGCCGCCATGACCAGGAGCTGCAGAAATATTTCTCCAATGGGCTTCAGAAAAAGTACCTGCTTGCCAAAGACCATTCCAAGGATGGCCCCTATAAGCATCCACAGCAAAATACGGGTAGCAAAGGGTAACTTCAGATAGTGTTTCAGCATACCGACAGTTTACAAAACTCAGAGTCCCTGTACAAATCCATGAATGTGCTCAAGTCCCCTATTGATCTCATCCCACGACTTCACACAGGTTATCCGAATGTAATCTTCTCCAACCTGTCCGAAAGATGCTCCGGGTATGACGGCTACATTCTCTTCTTCCAGCAGTTGATTGGCAAACCTTTCCGAAGAAATATCCAGTTCGGAAATATCCACCCATGCATAAAATCCACCCTCCGGCATGTAGCACTTCAGCCCTTCGATCTCATTGAGAGATGTTGTAAAATGCCTTACCTTTTTCTCCCATTCCGTCCAGTATTCCAGCACTTCATCGTGCGGGTCCTGTCCGAAGGCTATGGCCCCTCCGGCCTGTACAAATGAGCTGACACAGGTGATAAGGTGCTGCTGCAGTTTTTCCAGCTGCCGCGAAACGTGTTCATTGGCATACACAAACCCGATCCTCCAACCGCCCATGGAGAAGCTCTTGGTCAGACTCATAAGGGTAATGGACAGGTCTTTCATTCCCGGCAAGGTGGCCATATTGATATGGTGGTGACCGTTCCATACAGCCCTTTCGTAAGGCTCATCGGTGATCACAAAAATATTGTGTTTCTGAGCAATGTAAGCCACCTCTTCCAGATCCTCCTGTGTATGCACCACCCCGGTGGGATTATGGGGCGTACACATGATGATCGCTTTTGTCTTTTCCGTGATCGCTTCTTCCAGTTGTTCCCGTTTCCATCTCCAGCCGTTCTCCCGTAATAGAGGTACCGTCACATATCTGCCGCCGAGGTACTGAATGGTCTGCTTATAGCTCACAAAGCACGGGTCTTCCACAATTACCTCATCTCCGGGATTCAAAATAGCCAGTAACGATGCCGTGAGCCCCTGCTTGCATCCCATACTTGCTGTGATCTCGGTTTCCGGGTCAGCTATGATATTGTTTTCCCGTTTCAGCTTGATGGCACACGCCTCTCTGTACCGGGTGGTTCCCTTTGCCATGGTTTGATGGGTATCACCACTGCGCATTGCCTGTATGGCCCCCTCCATGACATACTTCGGAGTAGCTTCAAAAGCTCTGCCTGCGGAAAAGTCAAATACGGTCTTACCTTGTTCCTTCAGCTTTTTCACTTTATCAGCAATCCTCACCGTAGAGGATTGTTCTGAAGAGATCACTCTCTCAGATAAGCTCACATAATCGTTCATATTTATCGAATTGGTTCTGTATTGAATTTTAAAACTATTTGGAATAACCATGGCATCCCTTCGCCCAAGGCAAATGCGATTACTCCTTTCCACTCCACTCCGCCACCTAAAGGACGGACAGGGATAACCTGTCACATCATTGGCTTTCCTTTTGATAGACCGGACCGGCCAGACCCTGTCAGGAGGTGAATATGGGATCACCCCTGATGTAAACGGCATTGCATTTCAGGGATATGAACCTATAAAAAAACAGGTTCATAAAAAAGCCAGGACCAATGGTTATATCATTCTATGGCTCCAATAACAATATCGTCTATAAAGGCTATTTCTGATCCGCTATTGGTACCGATCTGGATCACCAGGCTACCCGCCTTGATATTCTGAACATCCAGATTGAAGGTAAACCATTCGTCAACCATCACGTTGCCGGTCCCTTCGCCATTGTCCGTCATCAGATCGTCATTGGATCTGAAAGAAGCCAGCGTCTCATCTCCGTCCTCCGTACGCCAGAAAATGTCAAACTCATCTACATCCTGATCATTGTTCTCCCATGAGGCATCCACAAAATATACGGAAAGCCGGACCTTCAGAAAATTGTACCGTTCGGGTATCTGTACCTCGTCAAACACAATTTCTGCCAGGCCATCGGCATCTGAAGTTACATAAGCCTGCGCTCCATTGAAAAAAGATCCGATATCCCACTCATCCGGCTCGTTGGTGACGTTGGTCACACCAAAGTACAATGAACCATCTTCTCCTCCCTTCTGCCCGGGGACATAGGAGGTATCAAATCCCATTTCGCCCCCGGTGGAAACATGGTCTACTGAGTTTTCACCGGGATTATTGGGAAGATCAGTACTGTCGGGGGCACTGTAATTGTTCACTTCACCAGCAAGCGGCTCCTCAAAACTGGTGAAGGCAAGAATGTCCACATTCAAAGACTCGTCCTGGATGGATAACTGATGTTCAACAGACTCCGCCAGCAGCAGCCCTCCGGTAGCTTCCGTCAATGTAAAAGTGATCCTCTTCTCGGATGTAAAGCCGTCCTCCAGCACCGGGATCACTCTCAAAACAGCACTCGCTGACCCTGCAGGAACGTTTATCGTTACGGTTCCTGACGCTCCGTCCGGTTCCGTTGTGAAATCAACTCCATAGGTCACACCACCCTGTGGCGCTATACTCACTGTAATACTTCCCGCAGCCGTCAGCGGAGCACCTATTCTAATAGGTAGCTCCTGCCCTTCCGACACATTCTCATAGGTAACGGCAGAAGGCATGATCGCCACGAAGAACTGGTCTCTGGGCGCTACGTCATTTTCATCACTGCTGCACCCTGACAATATACCCCATAAGGGTAAAAACAACAGGGTGAACAAGCGAAATATAGTTGCCATTATTGTATTTTTCATTTGTTGATAGTTTAATGGTCCTGAACCTAATTCTGGAGCATATTGGGATTTCCGTTGAACTCCTCTTGGGGAATGGGCCATGCGTAGAGATCAGTAGGGTAGTCAACCACACAGTTCTCATCCAGATTGCAATCGTTCCTCACAAATCCCCGTCTAAGCCTTTTCAGATCGAAAAGCCGGTTCCCCTCAAATGCCAGCTCCTTTCTCCGCTCCGTAATGATATCTTCGATCAGGTCATCTCCGGAGGAAGTGATTTCCGAGGCTCCTGCCCGTTGAGTGATCTGGTTGACCAGGTTGCGGGCCAGATCGCTGGCATTGTTCACCCGCACCTCACATTCGGCCTTCATCAGGACCAATTCAGTAAGTCTGATCACCGGAAAAGGTGTATCATCCGGTGCAGCTCCAAATCCTCCGGGGTACTTGAACACGTGAGGATCAATGCTTTCAATTTTGTACCAGTTGAGGCGTACATCACCCGGCTCGTACAGTGACAACAGATCGTTGGAGATCGCATGGGCGGCATTGCCGTTATTGGATGTATAAATATCGATGATGGATCGGTTTGTCGTGATCTGGGTATTGTCTTCGTTGACGTAAAGCTGAAAAATGCTCTCGGACTCCACTATGGCCTGACCGGCCCAGTCATCGATAAACTCCAGTTGCCCCAGCCCGGCCGATTCGTACAGGGAAGTGGTATAGTTTTGAATGAGTGTATACGGACCGTCATTGATCACGGTATTGGCATCGGCCAAAGCAGCCGGATAGTCCGCTACATAAAAGTGCATTCTGGCCCGCATAGCTACTGCGGCATAATAGCTCAAATAGTAGTAGTCAGCACCTTCACGGCTTATGGTATTCGCATTTTGCAATACCGGTATGGCTTCATCCATTTCGGTGAAAATGAAAGCAAAAACGTCACCCACGGCATCTCTGGCCGGTTTGTTGTTGGAGTCTGTGGTGGTTACGATAGGTACCCCCAGGTGTGACTGATCCGGTGTGAAGTTGAAGTCCTGAGCGAATAGCTGTACAAGGCAAAAGTGAGCAAATGCACGTAGCACCCTGCACTCGGCGGTCACCTGATCCCTTACTTCATCCGTAATGTCCGCCGCCTGGTCTATATTTTCCAGTATCTGATTGATATTATTAATGACCGTGTAGGCATCGGACCACAGAATGGAAGTATTGGTGGCGTTCAGGTTGAGCGTGTAGGCAAAGGGGATCCTGTCCGCGTTGGCTCCGGCGCTTTCCCTATCGGAAGGGATCTTGCCATTGTCGCTGGAAGCATCTCCGATCACCGGAAATTCCGTTCCGTAGAATCCTTTCAACTTGAGCCTGGTATACACTCCGTTAAGGGCAAACAATACCCCTTCCTGGGTTTTAAATACACTGGAAGAGCCTACGGTAGTCTCCGGCTCTACCTCCAGGTAATCCTCACAGGACGGCAGCCAGAGAACTACCGCCATGAGTAAAACTATTTTTATCTTATCTGTTTTTTTCATGTTAGCGTGGATTAGAATGAAAGGTTAGCCCCTAAGGTTATAGTCCGTGGAATAGGATAGGCTTCAGATGTGGGGTCGAAGCCCGGAAAGTCGGAAAACAGGAGCAAATTCTGTCCGGAAAGGTTGACTGATATACCATCCATGCCCAGCCTGCTTACAATGTTTGTGGGTAAAGCATAGCTTAGGCTCACGTTCTGCAGGCGTACGTAAGACTCATCATACAGATAGCGGGTGCTGACGAGATCACCGTTAGGATTATTGATCAGTACCCGCGGCACATCGGTAACATCCCCGGGCTGTTGCCAGCGGTTCAGTGCCTTTACCCACTGATTGGCCGGAAAGTTTGCTCCGTCAGTGTTCAGGTCCTGAGCCAAGTCAAAATAATCATCGGAACCCTGGCTGTAATAGACCATAACGGACAGGGAGAGATTTTTGTAGCTGAAGATATTGGACACGCTTCCGTAGGTGTCGGGCGTTCTTTGGCCTACCACTACCCGGTCTTCGTCACCATTGTATTCCGTGCTGGTGGACCCTTCGGCAGTAAAGTAAAGTGCGTCACCGGTATTGACATCCACCCCGGCATAACGCTGCAAATACCAGTTATCGGAGCGGCCCCCTTCCTGCCATATACGGTCAGTGAATACCACTTCCTCCGGAATGCTGGTGATCTCCTGGTCATAAAAAGCTACATTGCCAGTCACCTGCCATGAAAAATTGCCCTTGCGAACGGGATATCCACTCAGCGACACTTCCACACCGGTATTGAGCAGTTCTGCACCTGAATTCACCGTAACGGCATCAAATCCAGTGGTTTGTGAGAGTGGAGCGTTGAACAGAAGGTCTTCAGAGATCCTTCGAAAATAGTCCACGGTCCCTTCCAGCCGCCCGTTGAACAGGGAGAAGTCCAACCCTATGTCCAGCTGTAGGTTTTTTTCCCACCTCAGCTCTGAATTTGAGGGCTGAAGGGTACCTACCCCTCCTGACACACCCGTGGCTGTTACAAACAGGATATCTGCCCTGTACAGGTCTCTCCATCCAAAATCGCTGATCCTGTTGTTACCAGATGATCCGTAGCTCGCCCTTAGTTTGAGCTGGTCGAAAAGGTTCAGGTCCCTGATGAAACTCTCGGTGGAAAGGAGATATCCCACTCCCACGGCGCCAAATGTTCCCCACCGGGTATCGGGGCCAAAGTTGGAGGCTCCATCCCTTCGTAACGATCCGCTAACGAATAGCTTGTTTTTAAAGGAATAATTGGCGCGACCGAAAAAACCGGCTACGGATGATCCACCAAAACCTGAGCTCAGATCTTCCGCAGTCACTACACTTCCCAGCCCCACATCATTTAAATTTCCGAAAACAAATCCGCTGGTAGCCACCTCCAGTGAATTGAATCGCTGACGGGTGGTTTCAAATCCAGCCTTCACCGCTAAAGTATGGTCCTCAAGCTCCTTTTCAAAGGCCAGGGTACCGATAAAATTAAACGTACTGCCGGAAACCCGTTCTTCCGAAGAGTTGCCTCCTTCAGTCTCGGCCCGGTACAGCTTACCTGTCGATTCCTTGTTGACCGTTGAAAAAAAATAGTAATTGGCCAGCGCCTCTCCCCGTATTTCGGGAGTGAGGTTGTATCCTATATTCACGTTGGAGTTCATCGACCAGGTTTCCGAAGTGTTGTCATTGAGAGCAGCAGTTGCCACGGAGTTGTGCTGGGCATTGCTGGGTATATCAAAATTGAAACCTGCCCCTTCCAAAGGCCCACCGATGAGGTCAGGCGTGGCGAACACGGGCTCTGTAGGTGCCGTCTGAAAGGTACCTGAAAGCTGTCCACTTCGTCCACCATTGGAGATAAGGTTGTTGGAATTGCGGTAGGCAAGCTGCACCTTGGCGCCGTAGTCAAATTTATCGTTCGACCTGTTGGTCAGGTTCAGCGTGCCCGTGACTCTTTCAAAATCGGTGCCGATGATGCTACCCTTTTGATCGAAGTAGCCCAGAGAAGTGAAGAAGTTTGCGCGGCCACTTTTTCCTGTAGCTGAAAAATTATATTGGTTGAACGTCCCGGTCTGGAAGGCCTCGTCTACCCAGTCTGTATCGAACTGCTGATCCACTGGCAGGTAAAATCCTGTGCTGGGATCGTCAGGATCCTGACCGCTGTTCAGGATCGCCTCCCGGTAGTACTCCACATATTCGGCCGCATTCATCACCCGGAAATCATTCGGATTCTGGTTTTCCGTGATCCCGGTCTGAATATCGATGCGGTAACGTGTCTCGTCTCCCGTACCTTTTTTCGTTGTGATCAGGATCACTCCATTGGCGGCGCGGGAGCCGTACAGGGCCGCCGAGCTTGCATCCTTAAGTACGTTTATACTCTCAATATCATTGGGGTTCAGCTGCGAAAGCCCGCCGTTAAAAACCGCCCCGTCAACCACAATAAGTGGCTCGGTGCCGGCCTGAAGCGATCCAATACCACGAACAAGGAAATTGGCGCTGCTACCGGGCTGTCCGTTGCCTTCCAGCACCTGCAGGCCGGGAGCCAAACCCTGCATAGCATTGGTGACATTAGCCTGAGGCTGCTTAACCAGTTCATCTGCCTGTATGGATTCCAGCGCTCCGGTGATCGTCGCCTTCTTTGCCGTACCAAAGGCCACCACGACCACTTCGCTCAGGGTCTCTATGTTTTCCTCTAACCTGACGTCGATCACCGTCCTGCTACCAGCAGCCGTTTCATAGCTGTCATAGCCGATGAACGAAAATACCAGAACATCCTCAGGACCTGATATCTGAATACGGTAGCGCCCCTCTGTATCCGTGACTGTACCTATGGTAGTACCCTTAATGAGCACGTTGACACCAGGTAAAAGGTCACCTGTAAGAAATGACGTCACCTTACCCTCCACCTGTTGCTGGGCAAAGCTGCCGGAACAGACAAGGCAGAGTAACATAATTTTGATGGGTAAATAGTTCCTCATAAGCACTTGGTTTTTAGACAATTGATGAGTGTTTTTTACAGGCAAGTAACAAGGGTTTGATGATGAAAGGAACTAATCGGGAAAAGAAGAATTTTATTTAAGAAAAATTCAGAAAATTTCTGTACATATTGCATGTAAGATCATATCTAAAACCGATTTGAGACATGGAAGAAATGAGTGGCAGGCAGCTGGCTTCGGCTATCACCAAAGTATTGCAGTACCTTAAGGAGCACAAGATCTCACAGTATGAAATTGAACGGCAACTGAACTACACTTCGCTGAGCAAGGCCAAAAACTTCGAGCGGTATCCACAGTCAGTGATAGAAAAGAAGACCCGGAGCGAATTGCTTGCCCGTCTGTTGGAGGAGTACGGCTTGATGTATGATGAAAAATCAGACCGGGTGCAGGCCCTGCAGGGTAACACCCCTCTTGAACCTGCCAATGTAACGCTGCACTATATCATGTATTACTATGCCTTCGCCCGTGAAACGATCGGAAAAGCCATTATCAAAATAGTGAATAAAAAACGGGTGTATATCGATTATCCCTTGAATGAGCACTGGGAGGGCACATACGATGTGGTGGAAAACTATACCTTCATCTATGCCGAGAAAATGGGAGACGCTACTCCCGTGAAAAAGCTCATCTGCCTGTTTTCGGGCACGGAACGGTACGGCAGACCCATACTGCTTGGTACATATAGTACGGTGAAAAGGGACGGATTTCCGGCGGCCGGTAGTATTCTGCTAGAGAAGCTGGAGGACCTGAGCCTGCTGGAGCAAAAGATCAGGGCGGAGACGGACCCGAGGATCGAACACTATTTGCTGAACAAGGTATTCATCTCAGATTCCTTTACCCCGAACAATCTGGACAGCCTTAAGCCGGAGTACAGCCTGATCAAAAAATATGCGGACCTGTATAAGGTCTTTTTCCGCAACAAAAAGGAGGTCCTGGAGGGGCAACTGAAGCTTGGGCGCAATGGAAAAGCTGATCTGATGGTCAATGAAATACAATATGCTGGCAGTTTTCATTTACTGGACCCCCATACCATAGAGATCAATCTGACTGACATTTCGGACTTTACCCATATCGGTAAGGAAAGTTTCCACCTACTGATCAAAACAAATCAGTCCAAATATGCGCCGTTCTACCTTACAAGCTGCATCGGTAACGGGCTGGATTCTGCACATATGCTTTTTGAGTGCCTCACTATAGCAGAAAACAAAAGCGACCCACATACCCGGGATGAAGCGCGATCTCTTCTTTTGAAGTCGTGACGTGATGGTAAACAAAATCATAAATTCACGCATCTGATATTCTCAATGAAAGTCGACAAATCCAACTGGGCAGAGAACTCAATCTCAAAGAATGACAAAAAGCTCCAGAAAGAGCTTGAAAAGGAACTGATTGAATTATTGTTTTGAATTCTGAAAAAAGAGTTTTCATGCAGCTATGAACTTATTGATATCGGTGATCACGATCTGGCTCTTGGAATAATTGATATTCCCCGACGTTCTCAGCTCATTCAATATATTGGTGACTGTAACCCGTGTACTGCAGATCAGGCTGGCGATGTCCTTGTGGGTCAGGTAGTTCTTTAGTGTGACGGAGTCCCCTTCACGTTTACCTTCTACTACGGCCCAGTCCTTGAAGAAATTAATGAGCCGGGTCCTGACGTCTTTCAGGTAGGCTACATTCCTGAATCGTTTTTCAATGTTTTTGTACCGGTTCCATACCTCGGAGGTGATAGTAAAGGAAAAATTGGGATTGGTCCGCATTACATCCTTGATCACTACCGGCGGTATTTTGCATATAAGCACCCTGCCGGAGATGGCCTCCACGTATTCAAAGTGGAAGGACTCGTTCTCCGCGGTAAGTTGGCCAAAAAAGTCGTTCTCCCGGAGTATCTCCTTAATGAGCTCATTACCGTCTTCATCGATCTCGCAGAGCTTTACCCGCCCGGATACAATAAAATAGAGGTATTCGGATGCTCCTTCCGCAAAGCCAATGTTGTCCCCCTTCTGATAGGTGCCATAGCGGGCGTTTTCTCCCAGCAAACTGAACTCAGCAGCGCTTAAGCTTTGGAACAGGGGGCTGCACCTGAGATGTAGGGTATTCTGATCACACATTGTTATAGTCGTTTATGGTTTTTGATGTAATTGATGGTCTATTCTGTTTTTGATCTCCTGTACGGGATGTATTCCGCTGATCCTGTCCACCAGGGTGCCCTGACTGAACAGCAGTAGCGTAGGGTAACGGTCAATACCAAAATCCTCTATGATATCCCGGTTGCGCTCCGCATCCACTCTGAAAAAACAAAGCTGTTTGCGGTAGGCTATGGCAAGCTTTTTCATGACCGGCTCCACGATATGACTACCTCCGGACCATTCCGCCTTGAACTCCACCAGCGCCAGGCGGTGACGACTGATCTTCTCTTTGAAATCCTTTTTGGTAAGGCTTATAAAGTTCAACTCAAAAGACATTTTATAGATTCTTTGTCTTTTGATACCCAAAGGATGTGCCAATTGATTATTTCAAATTTAAATAACTGATTTTCAGATATTTAAACTCATAAATTTTAAAGTGTGTAGAAGGTTTAATTTCTGATATATCAGAAAAATTCGGAAATATCAGAAATTATCCTCCCGCTTGATCTGAAGTTTTTCCATTTTGGAAAACAGGGTCTTGGGATTGACCCTGAGTAGCTCGGCGGCCCCATGCTTTCCGCTGACTTTCCAGTTGGTACTGTTCAGCGCCTGTATGATATGCTGACGCTCTGCTTCTTCAAGGGACACTATGCGCTTGTCTTTGATCGGGGTGTGGCCATCCATCCAGTCGCTGATCTCGAGGGCAGTGCCCTGGCTTATGATCATGGAGCGCTCGATCACATTTTCCAGCTCCCGGATGTTGCCGGGCCAATGGTAGCGCATCAGCTTTTCTATAACGCCGGTAGAAACGTTCTCTATGGCTCTGCCCACTATGGATTCATATTTTTGCAGGAAAAATTTCACCAGCAGTGGGATATCTTCCTTCCGCTCTCTCAGGGAAGGGATCTGAATGGGAAAAACATTCAGCCGGTAAAACAGGTCTTCCCTGAACTCTCCCTTTTCCACTGCCTCTTCCAGCTTGCGGTTGGTGGCCGCGATCAGCCGGACGTCCACCTGCATGGTTTTTTCACTGCCCAGCCGCTCAAATTCTCCTTCCTGGATAACCCTGAGCAGCTTTGCCTGCAGGTCTACCGGCATTTCTCCTATTTCATCAAGAAAAATGGTGCCCTTATGGGCCAGCTCGAACCGACCTTTTCGGGCGGATATGCCACCGGTAAAGGCACCCTTTTCATGCCCAAACAGTTCACTTTCTATCAACTCAGAGGGCAGCGCCGCACAGTTTACCTTGATCATGGGCTGGTGGCTTCGGTTACTGATGTTATGAATGGCCCGGGCCAGCAACTCCTTGCCCGTGCCAGACTCTCCGGTGATGAGCACACTTGTTTTGGCGCTGGCTACCTTCTCTACCTTTCTGAGAATGCGTTTGAACTTTTCACTCTGGGTGATGATATTGTTGAAATCATGATCAAGTTGTATCTCTTCTTTCAGGTAATAATTCTGCTCCTGGAGCTTCTCATTGGCCTTCTTCAGGTCTTCGATCAGCGCTTTATTGTCCCTACGCAGCTGGTATATTTCAAAGGCTTTGTCCAGCACATATTTCATCTCCTTTTCATTCCAGGGCTTGGTCAGGTACTGGTAGATACCGCATTCGTTGATCGCCTTTATGAGCAACTCCATGTCCGAATAGCCCGTCAGGATGATCCTGATCGGATCAGGATGGTCATTGATGATCGTTTTAAAAAAATCGAAACCGGTCATTTCGGGCATACGCTGGTCAGCAATGATCAGATCGATGGTCTCATTCTTAAGTAGTTCAATGGCCTCTGTGCCGCTCAGTGCCAGATGGATCCGGTAATCCCACTTGAACGTGGCCCGGAAAGCCTTCAGGTTGGAAGGTTCATCGTCTATGTACAGAATGCTGTATTTTTTTTCTTGTGCAGACATGGCTAAACATGTGTAACGGGTAGCGACAGAATAAAGGTGGTCTTGCCCGGCCGGCTTTCTACCTCTATCGTGCCGTTGTGCTTTTTAATGATGGTATAGGAGATGGCCAGCCCCAGCCCCGTACCCTGACCGACAGGTTTGGTGGTGTAGAACGGCTCAAATATTTTTTGTTTCAGATCTGGTGGAATACCCTTACCGTTGTCGGTTATGCGGATCACGATCCTTTCACCTACGGATTCTGTCCGGATAATGATCTCAGGGCTCTCCTCATGTTCCGCTGCCTGTATGGCATTGGTGATAATATTCATAAATACCTGGTTGAGCTGACCGGGAAGGCAGGAAATAGTGGGTTGTGTGGCGTTGTAATGTTTTTCTACCCTTATGCCTGATTTCAGCTTGTTGGAAAGCAGCAGCAGGGTGGACTCCAGGCCCTTGTGAACGTTCTCATTGACAAATTCAGCATCGGAGTTATAGGCAAAAGTCTGGAGGCTACCGACAATTTTCGCTGCCCGGTCTGCCCCTTCCCTGATCGCTTCGATCATATCGTCAAGGTCCCTTTTGATCTCCTGATAATCGACACTCTCCTTTTTCCGGCTTATTTCCAGTAGTTGGGTTTTGATATTGTTTTCTGTATCAAGTTTTTCATACAAACGGCTTATCTCCAGGAATTCTCTCAGGTTCTTGTCCAGTCCATTAATGCCTGTAGCTATGAAATTCACCGGATTGTTGATCTCATGGGCTATACCTGCCGTAAGCTGCCCCAGTGAGGCCATCTTGTCGGATTGTATGAGCTGCGCCTGTGCCTGCTTTAGTTTTTCCCGGGCGATCTGTTCGTCTGTAACGTCATCGAACATAGCGATCTGGAACTTTACGTTGCCCTTTTCGTCCCTCACAAAAGCCACCGCAGCCGTGGCATACACGATGTTACCGTTCTTGTGGATCAGCCTTTTTTTTCTATGGTAAAACTTTGTGTCCTTGTCCATCACCACCTGACGGTTGGCTTCCATGTCCTTCTCAAGATCATCCGGATGTGTAATATCTGCTATAGCCATGGTAGTGATCTCCTTTTCGGAGTACCCTAAGAAGTCACAGAATTGCTGGTTGCACTGTATGATCGTTTGCTTTTTGAAATGAGGATCCCACGCCCCCAGATAGGCAATGCCCACAGGACTGCGCTCATAAATGCCCCTGAACAGGCTCTCACTTTTGGAAAGCGCCTCCTTGCTTTCCTTGAGGGTCTGGGTCCTTTCCTCCACAATGTCCTGAAGCCTGAGGTTCCTTAACCGGATCTCGTGAGTTCTTATTCTGAAGATCAGCACACTTAACCCTACAACAATTGCTGCAGTGACAATTCTGAACCACCATTGCTCCCACAGCGGGGATGCCACAATCACCACCACAGACCGGCTGTGATCCTCCCAGTTGTCACCACGATTGGCCAATTGCACCGTGAAGAGGTACGTTCCGCCGGGGATGTTGGTATAGGTAGCATAATTTCTACCGCGTGTTTCATTCCATGAAGATTCGAAACCTTCCAGCTGATACCGGAACCTGTTTTTTTCGGAGCTGGTATAATCGAGCGCTGAAAAACGGAAGGTAAAGGAGTTATCCGCGTAATCCAGAAAAATGGAATCTGCCATCACTATGGATTTGCGGAGCGGGGATTCTGCATGGACCCCCACCATCTCATTGAAAACCTCGAAACCGGTAAACATGACCTGTGGTTCGTAGGTCTTGTGCCTAATGCTATCCGGATGGAATATATTCAGCCCATTTATACCTCCAAAAATCAAAAGCCCCTGCTGATTTTTGAAGGCGGCGTTGGTGTTGAATTCATTACTTTGCAGGCCATCGGATAAATCATAGTTGATGAATGTTTCATTCAACGGATTGAAACGGGTCATTCCTTTATTGGTACTGATCCAGAGGTGATTTCCGGAGTCTTCCCGGATAGCATACACCACTTCATTGGGCATGCCTTCGCGTGTTCCGTATTTCATAAAGGTGCCCCGGGTGCGGTCGAACCGGTTCAGCCCGCCGGAGGTGCCCACCCAAAGGTCTCCCCTGCTGTCTTTGTGGATCGTTCGCACGAAATTATGACTCAGAGCACCTGTCTCCCTGGAATGGGAATAGATCCGGTAGTTACCATGCATCTTATCGAATCCAATGAGCCCTCCCTCAGTTGCGATCCAGAGCGTGTCATTCTCAGCAAGAATATGCCGGACTGAATTCAGCCTGAAGGTCTTCTGTCCTCCTTCTTCAAAGTAGAATCTACGGCCACGTCCCTTCCTTGTATCAAATCTTGTCAGACCGTCTGATGTGCCTGCCCACAACACGTCGCCCCCCAGATGCAGACTGCGAACCAGGTTGCTGTTGATCGAGGTTGTGTCCTGCTCGTCGCAGATGAATTTCATGAAACGGCCGGACTGCCGGTCATAGTAGAAAAGACCACCGTCCGTACCGATCCAAAGATTGTCTTCAGCATCCCTGCGGATACAGCGGATCACGTTATTGGTGAGTCCTTCATTTCCCATGGTACCATAGGTATGCAAAACACGTCTTTGCCGGGGGTCGTACTGATGTAACCCTCCTTCCGTACCCAGCCACAGAATGCCATTGGGGTCCTGTTCAACGGCCCAAACCTTGTTGTTGACCAGGTCATCGCCATAGGACGGATGAATGGTAATAGGATTGAACTGAAAAGACAGGGGGTCCATTTTATTCAGTCCGCTTCCCGAGCCGAACCAGAGTATGCCGCCTTTACTCTCTCCGATAGCGAGTATCATGTTATTGCTAAGGCTGAATTTATCACGCTCATCATATTTGCAGTACATGAACGATCCATTCCGGGGGTCATACCGGTTAAGGCCGTCATCTGTACCTATCCAGATATGCCCCGTGGCGCTTTGATGCAGTGAGATGATATAATGGCTGCTCATACCATCCTCAGGAGTGAAGAAGGAGATGTTCTCAAAGTCCGGACCAAACCGGAACAGTCCCTGGCTGCTACCGGCCCAGATGTTGCTTTCATCATCCTCCAGGAGTGATCTTACGACGCAGGACATTTCGCCGGTCCCGGTAAAGGCTTTATCAACTATCTTTTCAAAACGGCCAGTACTTTTGTCAAGCCTGAACAATCCCTGATCCGTACCGATGAGCAGCTCCCCCTGCCGGGTTTCGAGTATACACCAGACCACATTTTTCATGGTTTCAATCCCCGGATAATAACGTGAAAATGAGCTATCGGCAGAGTTGTACCTGTTCAGACCATTGGAGGTACCTATCCAGATATTTTGCTGATGATCCCTGTAAAAGCTGGTAACATAGTCATCGCTGAGTGTGACACTGTCTGCCGGGTCATGGGCGTAGTGGATACATTTTTCCGTTTCCAGATTCAGCACATCAATGCCCCTTGCAGTACCTATCCACAATCTGCCGGACCGGTCATCCATTATGGCCATGACCTCATTGTCACTGATCGAAGACGGGTTATCCGCATCGTGTCTGAAAACACGGAATTCATAACCGTCGTACATGTTAAGCCCATCGGCCGTGCCAAACCAAAGGAATCCCAGCATGTCCTGTTCAATGGCCAGGATCGTAGACTGCGAAAGGCCATCTTCCACAGTAAGGTGCCTGAAACGCACATGATCGGTCTGAGCAGATACGCTACTATTCCAGACAAGAAGAATTATCAAAAGCGCAAGAGCTGACCACAAATCCTGCAGCGAGCGGCATACATTATTCTCCAACCGATCTGTTCCCTTTCTCATGCCTTAAGCTACACAATTTCAATTTCCCGTTCAATATGGTCTTCTGTACCGGGGAGGCTTTCACGCTGAGTAGGCAAGAGGGAGTTTCACCCTCAAGCCTCTCACAGAACCGTACGTGAAACTCTCGCTTCATACGGCTCGTGTTATT
>LYSV01000148.1:0-15670 GCA_001657315.1 Flammeovirgaceae bacterium BBD 1991-12
TATTTATCGGAGCGTGAAAGGCCTTTTTGGCTCGTTGAACAATTAAATGTTCCTTATCCGGAACTGACGTTAAAAAGTATCACTTTTATTCTATCGAAAATCAGAGCACAGTTGATGTGTTCCAAGTTCAATGTTCAATGTTGAAAAGTCCAACGCCGGAACGAGGAACGTTGAACATTCAACGTTGAACAAACCTATAGATCGTAGTACTTTGATAGACTTCATCAGGCTGAAGGACCGTATTGGGAAAATCCGGATGATGTGGCGAGTCAGGATAGTGTTGGGTTTCCAGGCATACTCCACAATAACGGGAATAGACCGTACCATTTTTTCCTTTTACGGCATTTAGATAATTGCCGGTATACAGTTGCAGGGCCGGCTCGGTGGTCCATACATCCATAACAATACTGCTGTCCGGGGCGCTTAACTGAGCCGCTTTCTGCAGTTCGCCATGGGTATTTAGCAGGTAACAATGGTCGTATTCATGCACGGATTTGGTCGTGTTGCTTTGCAACGGCATTCCGATCTCTCTCAAGGCAGTGAAATCAAAGGAAGTATCTGTGATATCCAGCACGCCCCCGGTAGGGCAGGAGGCGTCATCAGTTTCAAGAACACTTTTGGCCTCCACTTTCAACTGATGCCTCAGCACATCACGGCTATGATCTTTGTTCAGATTAAAATAGGAATGTTGTGTAAGATTAACAATGGTGGTGCTGGTAGTGGTGGCATGGTAACGGATCTCCAGAGCGTTATCCCTTAGCAGATAACAGACCCTGACGTTCAACATACCCGGATAGCCCTGCTCACCATCCTTACTCTGATAGGTAAGTTCCAGACCCGGATCACCGTTTTCTTCCATAGGAGAGATATTCCAGAATACTTTATGAAAGCCCTCGCTGCCTCCGTGCAGATGATTGTTTCCTTCATTTGGCTCCAGTCGATAGCGTTGGCCGTTCAGCTCGAATTCTGCATTTCTGATCCTGTTGGCGTACCGGCCGATAAGGCAGCCGAGGTAGTCGGTGTCATCTTCGTATGCTTCCAGGGTATCATATCCCAGTACCACGTCACGGCTGGTACCGGCAGCATCTGTCACTTCCAGTGAAGTGATCATGCCGCCATAGTTGATCACCGATATCTTCAGCCCTTTATGATTGCGAAGGGTATATTTTTTGACTTCAGAACCTGATCTCATCCTTCCGAATTCTTCGATCAGGATGTTTTTATTGGCAAGTGTACTACTCATTGGGCAACTGACTTCTTGAGATTTTCTGAAGACTTCCGATATCAGAAGCATAGGGTTTCAGCCAAAAGGTGTATTGATATTTTCCCGGCTGGATACGGTAAGCCTCCATCGTGCGGCCATGCCATGACCAGCTGTCATTACCGCCTACACCTGACTGGCCCAGATCAATATTGACAGTGACCCCATCACCGTCTTTAAGCTCATAAAGGTGCTTGGCCTCATCAAGGTTCTGCTGTGACCACGGGTATGCACTGACAGACAGCATATCATCCGCCTCTATAAGTATTCCTTTTCCTTGCCTGTTCCCAAAAGCCATCCAGCGTACGTCCGTTCTGTTGGAGTTTTCCTGCGGCAGAATATACGGTTCAACGAAATCTTCCAGTCCAAGCTCATACCTTCCTACAAATGCGCTGTTATTGCGGTCAGCGTAGTTCTCATGCGGGCCTCTGCCGAGCCAGGTAATGTTTGTAAGGTCATCCTTAAATGTGGTCTGCAGCCCTATTCGCAGCAGCTCAGGCAGGTCTTTGTCTGCATCGAATGCGTTCTCTATCTTTACCCAGCCATTGGGATATAAGGAATAGGTCACTTTCCACAGGGCCTTTTCCTCAAAGTCATAGGTAGCGGTGACCATTACCATTTGATCGCTGACGCGTGATACCTCAAAGGACGAAGGCTTATCCGGCAGGTTCACTTCTTTCCACAACTTCAGGTTTTCCTGAACACGCCACGCCCGGGAGTCATTGTCTGTAAGCGCTCGCCAGAAGTTGGGCCTGAGCCCTCCGGTGATCATGGCCTGCCCGTCAAACTCATATTGAGTGAGGTTGCCTTCACTGTCAAACTCTACTGCAAACCGGCTCCCCGTAATCTTTACGGCTGAGCCTGTACGGTCTACTTCCAGGGTTGCTTTTTTAGATAATTTTACCCTTGTAGCCCTTTCCTCCCAGTCCAGTTTGAACTGTTCTTTGGCTATCTCGTGTCCTGCATCGGCCCAGGGGTTATCAGAGATAGTATGAAAAGACAAGGTTAAATAGTATTCAGCGCCCGGTGCAAGCTTTTTGGGTTGTTCAAGGTTTACTTTAAGCTTGCCCGTACCATCGGGTGGAACATTAAGCGTTCCAAGTTTTCCTTCTTCTACCAGCATGCCGTCTGCTTCCAACCGCCATCTGCCTTCAAATTCGTTAAGATTGGTGAAATCGTAGTAGTTTTTAACCTCAAAGTCCAGATTACCCAGATCCAATGCCCGGATCTTGACAGGTTGCTGAATGTATTTCAGTTCCCACATGGCCGGTTTAACAGCCCGGTCAGGATACACCACACCATTCATACAGAAATTATGGTCCGTCAGTGGTGCCCCGAAGTCTCCTCCATAGGCGAAAAAGGTCTCACCATTGTCCCGTTTTTTTATCAGTCCTTGGTCCACCCAGTCCCAGATATAGCCGCCAATGACATTGGGATATTCGTAAATAATATCCCAGTATTCTTTCAGGTTGCCGGTGGAGTTCCCCATGGAGTGGGCATATTCGCACATCACTATAGGCCTTTTGCTCGGGTCAGTCCTGGCCATATCTTCAAGAACTGCCGGACCGGGATACATTCGGCTGATCATATCCACCCAGTCCGGATCGGTCGGGTTCAGATGCCGGCGCCAGTAGTCCGGATGATGATTGGGTATGTAGCCTTCTGCCCTGAGATTTTCCTGGGCGCCCTCATAGTGTACAGGACGTGCGGGATCGAACTCATGGATCCAGCCCGCCATGGCAGCATGACTAAAACCCTGCCCCGATTCATTTCCCAGCGACCAGATGATCACGGAGGCATGATTTTTATCTCTTTCGACCATTCTGACCGCCCGCTCCAGAAAAGCATAGCTCCACTCGGGGTCATCCGACAGGTGTGGTAGCATGTGCGTTTCCAGGTTGGCCTCATCCATTACATAGATACCATATTCATCACACAGGTCGTACCAGTCAGGGTGATTGGGATAGTGGCTGGTCCTCACCGAGTTAAAGTTGAACTGTTTCATCAATGTAATGTCCCTGATCATATCTTCGCGTTGGATCACCTTGCCCGCAGCGGCATCATGATCATGACGGTTTACGCCGGCGATGATAAGGGACTGTCCGTTGATCAGCAATTCTCCCTTTTCATTGATCTCCGTTTTGCGGAACCCTACTCTGGTGCTTCTGGCCTCCGTAAGATTGCCTTCAGCATCTTTAAGCGTAATGATCAGGGTGTAGAGATAGGGTTTTTCGGCTGACCACTTTTCGGGGTTGTTCACCGTTGTATTCAAAAAGGAAAAAAGTGGGTGCCTGCGTTGCGGGCCGCGTTGATCGAGGATCTTGCCTGCCTCTACGGACAGTGGCTGCGCAAAGACCGTATTGCCTCTGGCATTGTAAAGCTGAGCTTCCACCGTATATCCGCTGGCATCCGTACCGTCGTTTATTAATTCCACATTCAAGCTGAAGTCAGCGTCACGATATTCCTTATCCAGATCTGTTCGGACAAAGAAATCCTGAATACGGAGTTTGGGCTCCGCCAGCAGTAATACCTCACGGTGTATGCCACTGAGCCTCCAGTGATCCTGATCTTCGAGATACGAACCGTCTGACCAGCGATACACCTGCACAGCAAGGGTATTTTCCTTATCTGTGTCAATGAATTCTGTAATGTCAAATTCAGCTGGTAGCCGGCTGTCCTGGCTGTAGCCTACCTGTCGGCCGTTCACCCAAACGTAAAAGGCGGAGCTCACCCCGCCAAAATGAAGGGTCACAGTCATATCTCGCCATGCTGCCGGTATGGAGAAAGTCGTATGGTAGGAGCCTACAGGGTTGTTATCATCGGGCAGGTTGGGTGGATCAACAGGCCTGAAGGGATACTGCACATTAACATAGATCGGCATGCCGTATCCGTGCATCTCCCAATTTGAAGGTACGGGTATCTCTTTCCACCTGGCAACCTGGTCAGGATGAAGGTAAAAATCTGCCGGGGCCTCACCGGGAGTGGCTGCATAGGAGAACTTCCAGTTGCCATTGAGCGATCGTACCCTGTCTGATGCTTTGCGGTCATACTTCAATGCGTCTTCAACCGACGAGAATGAAAAAGAAGTGGCGCGGGCGGGCAGTTTGTTGATCTGGGTAACAACCGGGTTTTCCCAGTCATTTTGCTGAGCTATAGTGATCAAAGGCATCAGCAGAACTGACAACAGTGTAACCTGAAAAGAAACATGCATTTTTGAGAGGTGGCTTGTGTATAACATATGGTAGAGAGTAAAAGCTGCTTTTCTGTCTCTGGTTGTCGGCATTATTACAAAATAATCAATCGGTCACTATCCTGATCACTCATGAACCCTGCAGTACTATGTCATTGGCACCCATGTGTGTACCTGCCCATCCCGGCCGACGGCTCCAAAGATAAGTAAATCGGGAAAGGATATGCAGGTTTTGATTTTGTTAATTTCGGCGTAAAAAAGGGCAATAAGTGCAGAATATGAGAGTTTTGCGATCACAAACGTTTGCGCAAATCAATATATTTTCGTTAGATTAGGAGGTACGTTGTCCGAATACCTGATATTATCCCCTAAGATGGCTTTAATGTAGATACCATGGAGAAGGAACGGGTCAGTAATCTGCGAAACGGGGATGAAGATTCCTTCAGATCCCTGTATGACAGCTTTCATCAGAGAGTCTATGCATTCATTTTTCACTATGTGAAGGACAAGGACGAAAGTGAAGAGTTGTTGCAGAAGGTTTTTTTGAAGGTATGGGAAAAAAGAGAACATCTGGATCCTGCCAAAAGCTTCAGTTCCTTTTTGCTAACACTATCGAAAAACCTGGTGATCGATCATTTCAGGCAAGTCAAATCCAGACAAGCTCTCGCAAAGGAGTATAACAGCCGTATGAAACTCGCAGATTACAGTACGGAGAACACAGTCATCTTCAACGAAACAGAGGCCTTCGCTCAATCGGCCATTTCTTCACTACCTCCCAAAAGGGGACAGATCTACAAGCTCAACCGGTTTGACGGCATGTCATACAGTGAAATAGCCGAAAAACTGGGGATATCAAAAAACACCGTTGAAGTACACATGGTGAAAGCCATTAAAGCCCTACGTGAAGAGTACAAGAGTCATTACCGTACAGGTTCATAACCTCAACGGATATTCTGGGTAACGTCATTCACCACCCAACAAAGCGAATAAACATACACTTTCAGAAAAAATCCTTCCCTGGAGTAGTGGTAATGGTACTTTCCATTCGTAATGCCTGAAACTCACTGCTATATGGGTAAATCTTTCGGAAAATCGTGGGAGAGGCTTTACAAGAGACTGGGCAGGAAAAGCGCTGGGAGCAGTCTTGAAAAAGACATGGATTCCGTTTGGGAGCAGGTGGAAGACTCGACATTGCTCACAGAAGAAGAGTCGGATGACATCTTTGGGCAGATCCAGCATGTGAAGCGTACCCGGGAACTGGTCAGTCTCAGGAGTAGAAGCTCCGGGTCGGTGTTCTCTGCTGTACTAAAGGTGGCAGCGAGCCTGTTACTGGTGGGTTCCGTGACTTACTTTTTTACTATGTACGAAAGTGATGATCTGAACCCGGTCCGGGAAAGCATAGTAGCTGTCATTGAAAAAGTGGCTCCTGAAGATCAGCGTAAGCATTTCTTCCTGGAGGATGGAACGGAAGTGTGGCTGAACACTGGCAGTAAGCTTAGATACCCGGCGCAATTCATGACGTCGGAACGTAGGGTGGTACTGGAAGGAGAAGGTTTCTTTGAAGTATCGGAAGATAAGACTCGGCCTTTTATTGTGGAAACCAACGAGTTAAACGTTCGTGTGCTGGGCACATCCTTCAATGTAGAGGCCCGGCAGCACAACAACAGGACCAGTGTTTCGGTGGTTTCGGGAATTGTAGAAGTTACTCCTTCCGGTGAAAGCCCGCGAGAAGAAAGGGCAGGAGACAAGGACATCGTTCTCCCGGAGTCAAAAAGGCTTACGAAAAATGATCATGTCGATTTTTACCATGAGGACCGGAAAATGGTGTTAAGCGAGCTCAGCAATCTCTCCTTCGTGAAATCATGGTTTACCTACGAAGTACGGTTCGATAACAACTCCATGAGCGAAGTGGCCCAGGTGCTGGAAAAGATATACAATGTAAAGATAACGTTTGACAATGAAGCCCTCAGGAATTGTTCGCTGACCATGCTTTTGGAAAACAACTCACTAAAAAAGACTTTGGAAATAATAGGTAAAGCAAATGAGATCAATTATGTCATAGAAAACAATAAGGTCATACTGACAGGTACGGGCTGCCGGGATCAGCGTCAGTGATACTGACATGGTTTCGGTGAAAGTACCGGGTGTGCGGCAACACACCCGGCTGGATCCAGTAAACCTTTCAAGTACTCTACCAAGCAAGTTAATTATGTTGTACTAAACCCATTGAACATGGAAAATTACTACTTTTTTTCAAAAGTTGCCATTCAGGTCATGCGTATCTCCGGAGTATCTTTGGTCTTAACCTTATGGATGACATTTGCTTCATTTGGAAAGGAGATCAAAGGGCAGGAGGTGCTGAACAAAAAGATCACTTTATCAGAAAAAAGTGTGGCGCTGAAGTCGGTCCTTTCCAGGATCGAGCAGCAGGCGGAGGTCTCCTTTGTTTACAGTGAGGATTTCGTGGAGCTTTCACACAGTGTATCCATAGAAACAAAGGAAGAAACCCTGAGAAATGTACTCGCCTATCTGCTGAAACCACGCAGGATCAATGCACATCTTCACAAAAATCAGATCATACTTTCCAGAAGCAGGGAGACGGTCAAAAAAACGGTGGAATACGGAGCTTTGACAGGAAGGGTACTGGAAGCTACTACAAGACAGCCCCTGCCAGGCGCAGCAGTATATGTGAAGGGGACTACCATTGGCGCAGCCACGGATCTGCAGGGTGAATTTTTTCTGTCCAATGTACCTGTAGGTGATCAGACCATCGTGGCTACCTATATTGGCTATGCTGATACTGAAAAATCAATAAAAGTGGAAGCCCGAACGGTCGTTGAGGTCAACTTTGACATGTCACCCGACGTTCGGAGTCTCGACGTGGTAGTGGTGACAGGTAATCTGGAGGGACAGTCCCGGGCGCTGAATCAGCAAAGAACGGCTGATAATATTAAGAACGTTATTTCCGCGGATCTGATCGGACGTTTTCCTGATCTGAATACAGCTGAGGCCCTTCAGAGAGTGCCCGGCATCAATATAGGCAGGGATAACGGCGAAGGCTCTTCTGTGCAGATCCGTGGTACCCCGTTGAACTATACTTCTATCCAGGTAAACGGGGAGCAGATACCCTCCAACACACTGGGAGGTTCCAGAAGCCCTGTACTTACCCAGTTTCCGGTGGATCAGTTGGGGTCTATAGAAGTAACAAAGTCCATTACCCCGGATCAGGATGGTGACGCCATTGGAGGAGTAGTGAACCTGCTCCCTCCAACGGCCAGCTCAACCACTCCCACCGGCAAAGTCGAACTGGGAGGAGGATACAATAATCTTTCAAAAGGTGTCAACGGGATCGGTAAGGTGTCCTACGGGCAGCGCTACTTTGCCACGGATGATGTCTCCCAGGGTAAGCTTGGAGTGCTTTTCAGCGGAAGCTTTTTCAGGACGGACAATGGCGAGGATCGTACCGAGTCGCTTTGGGAGGTGGAAGAATTCAGTAATGAGCAGGGCGGTACCTTTGAGGAATGGTTGTTGAGGAGACATGACCTCAGAGCACTGGAGACCCAACGTACCCGGGCCGGAGCCGGTGTGAACGTGGATTATAAATTTAATCCCGTCAACATGCTGCAGTTCAATTTCATGTACAGTGTACTGGAAGAGGACGAGATAAGGACCCGGACCCGGTTCAGGGTGGATGACGGCAATCTGGAATCACCCACATTAAGTACTGATGCTGTGGTAAGAAAAACATTCAGGGACAGAGTAGTGGAACGCGACAACTTCAGCTACAACCTGCAGGGGGACTTTCAGTTGAACAACGGGTTGAAAATTGAACCGGCCCTTTTTTTTACCACCTCCAAAAGGGATGAAGACGCCATCCGTGGAGATTTCGAGGCTGAGGATGTTGATCTGGCGATCAGCGGTGAGAGCACGAATTTCCCTACCATCACTTCCGTTGACCCCATATTCCGACTGGAGGATGCAACGATCTACACAACATTCAGGAATTACCGCCCCTATACCAGAACCAATGACAACCAAAATTTCGTTGGCCGCCTGAATCTGGAGAAAGACCTTCTCATCAACAATATGAGGGTTATGGTCCGGTCAGGATACAAATACCGGCACACCGAAAGTCAGCGGCGCGCTGACTGGAATGTTTTTGACTATACAGGGGACCGAAGTGATCTGTTCCCGCAGTTTGCCGATTACAACGCTGTGTCCACTGATTTTCTGGATGGCAGGGGAGGGTTTGGTCCAGGCTTCAACACTGCCGCTGTGCAGGCTTTTGCCCAGGCAAACCTCAATGAATTTGAGAGAAATGAAGACGACGAACTGGAAGAGAATATCAACTCATTCTATAACGGTACGGAAACCACTCACGCCGGTTTCTTTATGGCCAGGATACAACCAGTGAACCAGCTTACCATCCTTACCGGTGTACGCTATGAGAACATCGCGGTAGATTACGACGCGCTCGCATCAGTGGAAGATTCAGGAGGTACGACCATACAGCCTGTTGCAGGTACCAGCGAATACGACTTTTTTCTGCCTAACCTGCAGTTGAAGTATAGTGTAACCCCATTGACCAACATTCGTGCAGCAATCGTTCGGTCATTCGCCCGGGCTGACTTTCAGGATCTGGCGCCTATATCTCAGGTGGATGTAGAAGGGCTGGAGATCGAGCGTGGTAATCCGGAGCTGCTTCCTGCCATCGCATGGAACTTTGACCTCGCTTTTGAACGCTACCTGGGGAATATTGGTATCCTTGCCGTGACCGGTTTCTACAAGACCATTGACGATTTTCAGTTTGACCGGACTGTACTGGAAGAGATATCGGAATTTACCGGAGGCATACCACAGACTTTTACTGTAGAACAGCCGGACAATGGTGAAAATGCCGAAGTATGGGGAGTGGAACTGAATATTCAGACCAACCTCGATTTTCTGCCGGGTGTATTGAGTGGTATTGGCATCTACCTGAATTATACCTACACCGGGTCAAACGCCTTTACCGAAGACAGGAGTGACATACGGCTGCCCGGTCAGGCTGATCATACCGGTAATCTGGCCCTTACCTATGACTGGAAAGGGTTCAGCGCCAGAGCTTCGCTAAACTACCAGGATGATCTGGTCGTGGGGCTGGGATCGGATGAGTTCGGTCCGGGAGAAAGTGATATCATCAGGGATTCAAGGTATCAGCTCGATCTGAACTTCTCTCAACAGATCTCACCAAAGCTGTCTGTGTATGCTGAATTCATTAACATGACCAACCAGCCACAACTCGAATTTTTTGGTGATGACACCAGGATCTTCGATGCCGGATTCTTCTCGTGGTGGACCCGTTTCGGCGTTTCCTACAGGTGGTAGAAGCCGCTTTCCGGTAATGCATAATCATGCAAGTGCTCATTAAAACTGAAATGAAAATGAAAAGACTCTGTAAATATTTATTGTTTTCTGTTGTATTGCTGGCCGGCTCCTGTGATGAGGAAGACCAGTCTACGCCTGCCCCGTCCGTGTTCCTGCCTCTTAATATCAGTAGCGAGGTGAAATCCATCGGGGAGACTACTTCTGTTACCGTGGTAGCGGCAGCTTCTGCCGGCCTGAGATCCATGGTTGTGGAAATAGACGGTGCGTCCTTTGATGAGGTAACCTATAGCAGCGAGTTCAGGGAGGAATACCTCCTTGAATACACCGTGCCTGCTTCTGCCGCCGTGGGAAGTATGATCGGGTTTACCTTTACCGTTACAGATGTTCAGGACAGAATGTCCAATATTCTTACCTACCAGATCCAGGTAGTGGAAGCAGATAAGTTTGTGGTCACGGATGAAAATCTGGCCGGAAATATGGGAACAAAGGTGAAACAGATATCTGCGCTGCCCGGTACGGACGCCGCGATCATCAACAGTGATCTTACCCTGGACGCCACCCAGCCATGGATGTTGAATGGTCCCGTTCTCGTAGAGGAAGGAGTGACCCTTACCATTGAGGCAGGCACCCTGATCTATGCTAAGGTGCTGACTACAGGCAGCTCTTTCCTTGCCGTTCAGCCTGGAGGACAGATCTCCGCTACAGGTACACCGGACGAACCGATCGTTTTCACCAGTGAGCGGTCGGCTACTGACAATGCCATTAAAGGTGATTGGGGTGGACTGCTGCTCCTCGGGGCAGGACAGACCAATCTCACCGGGGATGACCTGGTCCTGCCGGTAGCCGGTGCATTTGGAGGCACCGAGGACGATCAGAGCTCAGGAACATTGAGCTATGTAAGAGTGGAGTACGGTGGAAAGGATTCCGATGCCGCCATTATCCTGAATTCAGTAGGGTCAGGCACTCAAATTGATCATATCCAATCCTTCAGTAGCGCCGCTGCAGGTATACAGCTATTCGGAGGAGCTGTCAATGTACGGCATGCGGTGGTGGTTGGAGCTCTGGATCATTCCTTCAATTGCCGGCACGGCTGGAGAGGACTGGGGCAATATTGGGTAGCACAGGCTTTTCCAAACAAGGAAGATCCGCGTGCGCTGGAGGTCAGGAACAATTCCGATGATTTCGACGCCTTGCCCAGAACGGCGCCTGTCATTTCCAACATTACATTGATCGGTCCGGGTGAAGCAACAAAAAATGAAAAACCTGAAAAAAATAACAGGGGACTCCGTATGCGTGAAGGGGCCTCCGGGCAGTTTCATAATTTTCTGGTCACCCAGTTTCCGGATGATGCCGTCCGTCTGGACAATGATGCGGACCCCGGCATTGTAGTCACGCACGGTCACTCATGGAACAATGATGATAACTTCGCAAAGAGCGCGGCAGACCTTTTTGCAAACCCCGCCAACAACCTTTTTGATACTCCCGCAGGCACGATCGATGTCAATCAATGGACGGGTTCAACCAGTACTGCTGCACTGGAGGCCTCTACACTGGGCGAATGGTTCGACGCTGTATCCTTTATCGGCGCCATTGAAAATGACGCAAACGACTGGACCGCTGCAGGAGAATGGTGTAAAAATGAAGATGGTAGTGTACGATAGCATACTACGGGAGTATGTCCCAGGCCTTTTGAAACATTAAGACAGAACTGATCAATACGAATGAACAACACAAGCAGGAGAGACTTTATCTCATCCTTATGGAGTAACTATTCCCCCAGGGACCACGGTGAGACGATGCCGGAAGAGCCTTTGTCAGATCTGAAAATTACTGACATTAAGGTATTCCATCCCAAACCGGAGCCGGGGGTGAGCAACAGTGCCGTTTATGTGAAGGTAGAAACGGATGCCGGCATTTCAGGCTGGGGTGAAGCAGACAAGGACTACAAGCTGATCTGTTGTGATTTTATTGATAAGGTACTGAAACGCCACTTTATAGGTAAGGACCCTTTCCGGATAGACAGGCTCTGGAATTTTGCTTATTTCAGGTCATATGATGAGGGATCGCACGGCTTGCTCGCAGGTGCGCTTTCAGGCATTGACATCGCTTTGTGGGACCTGAAAGGCAGGGCCTTGAATGTGCCTGTATACAAGCTACTGGGCGGTAAGTTCAAAGACAGGATCAAACTTTATGGCAGCTTCGGAGCAAATATCAAGAGCCATGAAAAGGAGGTATACGGACGTAGTGGGAAAAAGATCCCACTGGAAATGGCCCGGATCGCTGCCGATTATGTAGATAAGGGCTACAAGGCTATAAAGGTACGTATGCAGATCCGGCAGCTGAACATTGATCCCAACCCTGACCCTTCCTTCGCTACGGTGAAGGAAGTGAGGAATGCGGTGGGCAATGGTATAACCATTTTCTTTGATGCCAATAACGGGTATACGGCCCATCGTGCTGTAGAGAACGGTAAAAAGCTGCGGGAGTGGTACAATATCGCCTCTATGGAAGAGCCTGTGACCATGAACAACTACCATGAGCTGAGGGAGGTGACCAATGCGCTCGATTTTCCTATCACCGCAGGGGAGCACGAATATACACGTTGGCACTTCAGGGACCTGATCACCATCGGTGGTGTGGACATTCTGAATCCCGACCTCATCAAGTCTTCCGGCATTTCGGAGTGCAGGAAAATAGCAGCGCTGTGTCAGGCATTTGATAAGCGTTTTATGATCCATAATGCCTATCCCGGTATAGCCACCGCTGCCGCGCTCCATTTTGTAACCTCCTGTCCAAATGCTGCCGAATATCAGGAATACGCGGGACCCAGACGATGGATGGGATTACAGAAATACTTTAAAAATGAATTGAACGTGGAAGACGGACACCTTGCCGTGCCGGAGTCGCCAGGGCTGGGGTTGGAGGTGAACGAAGAGGCAATAACCAAAGCAAATATCTATCAACCCTGATTGAAGGAAAATGATGAATATGACACGCAAGGAATTTCTGAAAATATCCGGTGGTCTGGGCGCACTGGGTTTTATGCCAGGCAGCTTACGTTCTGAGCTGACGGCCAGGCAGATAGGCATGACGGAATCCCAGCCAAAAGTTACTATACGGTCCGTAGAGCCCTTTTTGATGCCTGACAATACCGCACTTTTTGTCAGGGTCACCTCCAGCGAGGGAGTCTCAGGATGGGGAGAGGCAAACAGGAAACAGGCACGTATTGTCCTGGGTATGATCCACCAGTTGGGGGGGCGTATCAAAGGCAAAAGTGTATGGGACACGGAGTACCTCTGGAACTACATGTACTTCAAGGAGGTAGACGCCGGACAGAATGGTTTTCTTGGCGGAGCGATTGCAGGTATAGACAATGCTCTTTGGGATCTGAAAGGAAAATTACTCAAGCAGCCCGTGTATTCACTACTCGGTGGGCCCTATCAGGACAGGGTCAGGGTGTATGCCAGCTACGGACGTGGGACCAACCGCCCAAAGTCTGCAGTGGAAATGGCAGGAATAGCGGCCGCCTTTGTTGAAAAAGGATATAGAGCAATAAAAGTGAGAATGCAGATCCGACAGTTGAATAAGGACCCGAACCCTGACCCTTCTCCCGAGGTGATCCGTGAGGTCCGTAAGGCCGTGGGTGATGATGTCACACTGTTTTTTGATGCAAATAATGGCTATTCACCGTTCAGGGCTATTCAGGTAGGAAAGGAACTTTATGAAAAGTATAATATAGCCTCATTTGAAGAACCTGTGGCAGAGCACAATTACCGGGGTCTGGCACAGGTAGCTGAAGCGCTTGAGGTCCCTGTTACCGCCGGTGAGCACGAATTTAACCGGTGGCAGTTCAGAGACCTGATCCTACAGGGCAAGGTAGATATGATCAATCCGGATGTATTCAAATCCGGAGGCATCACCGAAGCGATGAAGATCGCCACGCTGGCCTCTGCATTTGACATTCCTGTTATGTGTCACAACACACGGCCTACATTGTCTACAGCAGCAGCTCTTCACTTTTCCATGTCCATACACAATGCTGCGGAATTTCAGGAATACGGTGGTGAGATGAGGGAGACCGGATTGCAAAAATACTTCAGGGAAAACCTGGATTACAAAGACGGTTTCATCACGGTTCCCCGCAGACCGGGGCTGGGACTGGAGCCCGATGAAGCTCAGATAGAAAAGGATAAGATAAACTGATCTTTACGATTCATGAACACAAAAAAATCGACAGTCGGCAAAGGCAATGGGCAAATGAAAATAAGGATAGGATCACGGGTCGATTCAATAATTAACCAACAATAAACATCAAACTTAATAACCTAATAACCAATAACATAAATACAAATGGCACTGGTTAACTTTAAACAAATGCTCCGCATTGCCCGAAAAGGGGGTTACGCGGTGGCGGCATTCAATCCGGTGGACTATGCATCCATGCGGGCCATGGTAGAGGCGGCGGAGGAAATTGACGCCCCCCTGATCATGCAAACCTCAGCAAAAACCATAAAATACTACGGGCATGAACCTCTGGCGACCTGGTACGAACAACTCGCCAGCGATTCTTCCGTGCCGGTAACGCTCCATCTCGATCACGGCAAGGATCTGGACATGATCCGAAAGTGTATTGAGACCGGTTGGACCTCCGTCATGATCGACGCCTCCGACAAACCCTTCGAGGAGAACATGAAAATCACTCGGCAGGTGCTGGAAATGGCCACACCTGCAGGGCTGGCTATCGAGGCCGAGATCGGTGAGATCGGTGGTGTGGAAGAGGATATCATAGTGGCTGAGGAAGATGCACATCTGGCCAACCCTGATGAAGCAGAACGCTTTTGCAGGGAATTTGACCTGGGTGTTTTTGCAGCAGCCATCGGGACAGCCCATGGATACTACCACGGAGAGCCCAAAGTGGCGTTCGACCTTATCGACGAGATCTACCGGCGCACACAAACTCCTATGGCACTGCATGGAGGTACAGGACTGGACGAGGAAACCATAGCAAAATGCATAGAGCTGGGCTGCGCAAAGGTGAATATTTCCACCAACCTAAAGCATGTTTTTGTAGACAGCTTTGTGCAGTACAACAAGAACAATCCCACGGACTATGAACCACTAAAAGTGTTGGGAGCTCAGTTCGAAGCTATGAAGGAACTGTTCCGGTCCAAAATGACCGAATTCGGCGGAGCAGGTAAAGGAGCTTCCATGTTAAAGGAAATCAAGGAAAGCCCATGAGAGCATTGATCTTTGACTGTGACGGTGTACTCGTGGATACCGAACGTGACGGTCACCGAGTGGCATTCAACGAGGCATTTGGAAAAAACGGTATAAACGCGGAGTGGGATGTCGCTCTGTACGGTGAACTCCTTCAGGTGGCGGGTGGTAAAGAGCGCATGAAGCATTACTTTAATCAGTATGGATGGCCTGAAGGTGTTGTGGACAGGGATGACCTCATCAAAGCACTCCATGCCGACAAAACGAATCTTTTCATGAAGATCATTGAATCAGGTGAACTGGCTGTAAGGCCCGGAGTCAAACGTATTGTTGATGAGGCTATAGCAGAAGGAATGACACTGGCCGTTTGTTCCACTTCCAATGAAAGGGCCGTAAAGGCTGTGGTACATCACCTGCTGGGTCCTGAAAGAGAGACCCGGTTTGCTGGCATTTTTGCGGGCGATGTGGTCTCCCGCAAGAAGCCTGACCCCGAGATCTACAACCTGGCCAGGGAACGGCTATCTCTGGCCCCGAAGGACTGCATGGTCATTGAGGACAGCAGGAACGGGCTACTTGCCGCCACTGCCGCCGGAATGAACTGCGTGGTGACCACCAGCACCTACACCGCCGAAGAA
>LYSV01000148.1:15737-20739 GCA_001657315.1 Flammeovirgaceae bacterium BBD 1991-12
GGAAATAGTACAGCAAAATAAAAAAAGCGCCTGAATTTATATGAAAACATTTGATATCAATGATGTTGAAAGAGTTGTGAAAAGCATAGCCAACACAGCCATCGCCAACGAAAAATACTTTTCTGACCTGGACGCTGCTGCCGGAGATGCCGATTTTGGTGTTTCACTGGCCACCGGATTCAAAGTTGTACTTAACAAATGGGAGGAATACGACCGAAATTCCATTAGTGCCTTTCTCATGAAGGTAAGTATGGTCATCACAGGCAATGTAGGGGGAAGCTCCGGTCCGCTATGGGGCACAGCCTTTATGCGGGCAGGCATAAGCGCCAAAGGTAAGGAAGAAATAACCTTTACCGACATAGCCAGCATGTTGCGAGCAGCGATAGAAGGCATCATGGCCAGAGGAGGGGCTAAGGTAGGTGACAAAACGCTCATTGATGGTCTTATTCCAATTGCTGAAAAACTGGAAGAACACGGGGATGTTGAGGATCCTCCGGAGGTGGTCAGGATGGTCACCCAGGCAGCAGAAGAGGCCGTAGAGATTACCACGGGGTGGATAGCCCGGCGTGGCAGACAATCATTCACAGGAGAAAGAAGCGCCGGAACCCCTGACCCTGGAATAGTGGCCATAGCCACAATTATGAAAGACATCGAAAAAGCAGGACAGAACTAAACTACTGCATCTATCACATATCTCTTACGACTTAAGACTCACGACTCATTAACTATTTACTCACTACTTAAATCCAAGCACTATGAAAAAATTCGTTAACGACCCCGCCAGTTTTGTACCGGAAATGATGGAAGGCCTGATCATGGCCAATCCTGATAAATTAAAATATGTAAAGGAATTCAATATCATCTACAGGGCAGACCTTAACCCTGCCGACAAGGTGCCCATTGTACAGGGTTCCGGAAGTGGTCACGAACCTGCCCATATCATGGCAGTGGGTAAGGGCATGCTCGATGCCGCAGCACCAGGCAACGTGTTTGCCGCACCACCGGTGGATTTTGCCTACGAATGCCTGAAGCTGATGAATTCGGAAAAGGGTGTACTGTACATTGTGAACAACTATCAGGGAGACAAGATGGCCTGGGAGATGGCTAAGGAAATGGCCGAAGCCGAAGGTATAAAAGTAGGAGCCATGGTTATTGACGATGATGTCGCCGTTCAGGACAGTACCCATACCTTTGGCAGAAGGGGAGTGGCAGGGAATTTCTTTGCCATTAAAGCCTGTGGTGCAGCTTCAGAAAGCGGAGCTACGCTGGAAGAACTTGTAGCCCTGGGGAATAAGGTCAATGACAATGTAAGAAGTATGGGCATAGCGCTTACCTCCTGCACACCCCCCGCCAAGGGAGAACCCATTTTTCAGATCGGCGAAGATGAAATGGAAGTAGGTGTGGGCATCCATGGTGAACCCGGCAGGAGAAGGGATAAGATCAGGTCTGCTGATGAGATCGTTGAAGAGATATTTGATGCTGTTCACAAGGACCTTCCCTTTCAGTCCGGCGACAGGGTAGCCCTTATGATCAATGGCCTTGGAGGCACACCCATCAGCGAGCTGTATATCCTGTACCGAAAAGCCGCTCAGCTTTGTGAAGCAAATGGCCTGAATGTAGTCCGGAACTATGTAGGTGAATACTGCACTTCCCTGGAAATGGCAGGGGCCTCACTTACCCTACTTAAACTTGATCAGGAACTTGAAGAGCTGCTGGCCGCTCCTGCGGAGTGTCCCATACGGGTATTTTGACATTATCACGTCATTTAATTGGCAATGGTGTTTTACCTTTTCTACCCTGAAGGTGGAAAAAGAGGGGATAAATATGACCTGAGGTCAGTGCAGTTCTTCCCATGGATACCCGCTAAGAAGGTACACAACAAAAACTACCGGATAAAAGAACTAAAATGATACAGTTATTAAAAAAGAATGATATTTTGTCTTTCATGACTTTTTTACTGCTGTTATGTTGGGCCATGCCCATTCACTCACCGGCTCAGGTCATGCCGCATTATACCGGTATTCGCTTGCTGGAGGACCCGGCCAGGGTCAACCCTGATCCCGATAAGCTGCGTCCCATTGATGCTCATAAAACTGTTTTTATGAATGAAATGACGTGGCTGGAGATCCGCGACGCCATGGAAGAAGGAAAGACCACCGCCATCGTCATGACAGGTGGCCTGGAAATGAGCGGACCTTATGCAGTGACGGATAAACACAACATCATTTGCCACGTGGTAGGAGAGCGTATAGCCAGATCATTAGGGAATGCTCTGATAGCCACGATTGTTCCCTATGTTCCCCAGGGTAGTTTGGATCCGCCCGGCGGATATGTTCGCTATCCGGGCACACTGGGCGTGAATGAATCAACATTCCGTGCTTTGCTTACCGATATTGCCAACAATCTGAGAATTCAGGGGTTCGAACATGTACTACTGCTGGGAGATAGCGGAGGCAATCAGACTGGAATGCAGTATGTAGCAGAGCAACTGGCCAGGGAGTGGAAATCAGCAACCATTCATTACATACCGGAATACTTTGGCTATGAAAAGTGGATCCGCTGGGCAGAAAAGCATGGGATCACTGAAACTTCAGAAGGTATTCATGATCTCTTTCGTGATACTGCTGTACTGATGCTGGCAGACCCTGAATATGTACGTGTCTCTGCACGCATAGAAAAAGGACTTTTCACGATAAATGGTGTGCCTTTGTGGCCGATAGAAGAAACACTCAAAACCGCAAATGAACTGGTCAATTATCAGGTATCGCTGACCGTAAAAGCCATTCAGCATACACTAAGATCAAACCAGAACTGAACCTTCAATATTTAAAAACAAGAACATATGTCGCTGACCCTACAAGCCTTCCTTGCATTCATGCCCATACTGGCCGCCGCAGTACTGATGGTAGGTTTCTCCCAACCTGCCAAACGGGCCATGCCCATTGTCTACTTTCTGGCAGTGGCCATTGCGTACTTTGCATGGGAAATGGATATCATGAATGTAATAGGCTCTACCATACAGGGGTTTTTCATTACCTTCAATATACTCTATATCATTTTTGGTGCCCTTCTGCTACTCAATACCCTTAAGTATTCCGGGGCCATAGCGGTGATCCGCAATGGTTTCTCCGATATCAGTCCGGACAGGAGGGTGCAAATGGTCATCATCGTATGGTTGTTCGGCGCCTTTATTGAGGGTGCGGCAGGGTTTGGTACGCCCGCGGCGCTTACGGCTCCTCTGCTGGTAGCGCTGGGCTTTCCGGCTGCCGCTGCGGTTATGCTGGGTATGATGGTACAAAGTACGCCTGTCACCTTCGGTGCCGCCGGCACACCCATACTGGTGGGCGTCAATGGCGGCCTGCAACATCAGGAACTTACCGACCTTCTGGCTGCTGAGGGACTTACCTTCATGGATTACCTCCAGATCATAACCGTGAATGTGGCGCTGATACATGCTATTGTAGGCACACTCATGCCTTTGTTCATGTCGGCCATGATGACGCGTTTCTTCGGTAGCAACCGCTCCTGGAAGGAAGGTCTTGCCATCTGGCCCTTCGCGCTGTTTGGTGGGCTGGCCTTCACCATCCCCTATGTCATTACAGGCATAGCACTGGGACCGGAATTCCCCAGCCTGCTGGGGTCACTGGTGGGTATGGCCATTGTTATATTTGCTGCCCGCCGGGGGTTCCTGGTACCAAAGGAAAACTGGGATTTTGCCCCGGAGGCCGAATGGCCCAAAAGCTGGATGGGCAGCCTTCACATGGATCTGGACCAGATCAAGGGGCAGAAAAAAATGGGGCTGGCCAGGGCATGGATACCCTACCTTCTGGTGGCGCTGTTCCTCGTACTCAGCCGGCTGAACCAATTACCCGTAAAATCATTTCTATCATCATTTTCCATTGAGTGGAATGATATTCTGGGTACAGGTATAAGCGGTTCCAGCACTATACTTTACCTGCCCGGGACCATTCTTCTGTTCGTAGTGCTCATTACCTATTTTCTTCATGATATGCAACCCAAAGCATTGACCAGTGCCTTTGTTGATTCAGGCAGGATCATTTTGGGTGCAGGCTTTGTCCTTATTTTTACCGTGCCCATGGTCAGGGTGTACATCAATTCAGGTATGAACGAGGTCGGATTATCCAGCATGCCTATCGCGATGGCCGAGTGGGTAGCCGGTAATGTAGGCTCTGTATGGCCGTTGTTTGCACCCACCATTGGAGCGTTGGGGGCCTTTATCGCAGGATCCAATACGGTGAGCAACCTTATGTTCAGCATGTTCCAGTTCGGTGTGGCCACCTCGTTGTCCCTATCTGCCAGTTTCGTGGTGGCGTTGCAGGCAGTAGGCGCGGCTGCCGGCAATATGATCGCCATTCATAATATCGTTGCAGCATCTGCTACCGTAGGGCTACTGGGACAGGAAGGAAGCACGTTACGTAAAACGATCATTCCAACACTGTACTATGTGTTATTAACGGGTGTACTGGGACTTATAGGGATATTCGTGTTGGGACTGGCAGACCCCTGGATGTAATTCGGATAGTAATTAATATATTATTCAAAACTCATGGACAAACCTTTACATCATTTCATTAAACCAGGTCTGGTACACTTTATGGCCTATCCCGTGTTGCTGGGCGAGGGTCCGGTACTCGAAACGCTCGGAAAGATCATTGAAGATGACTATTTTGATGTGGTGGAGATCACCTGGATAAAAAACCCCGAAATCAGAGCCAGAGCAAAACAGATGCTCGAAACCAGCGGTATTGAGGTGAAATATGGTGCTCAGCCCCGATTGCTCAGTCAGAAGCTTGATCTTAACAGTCTTGATGATACGGAACGGATGAGTGCTGTGGATGAGGTGAAGGCAGCAGTAGATGATGCTATCAGCCTCGACATCCATGATGTGGGAATACTCAGCGGTAAATATCCGGGCGAAGAAGACAAGACCCAGGCTATGGATCAGTTGGAGAAGTCGCTGGATGAGATCTGTGAATATGCC
>LYSV01000148.1:20769-27008 GCA_001657315.1 Flammeovirgaceae bacterium BBD 1991-12
TTTGATCAGAAGATCGATAAATCCTGTCTCATCGGACCGGCTGCAGACGCCCGGGAAATAGCATCAAGGATCACTGCCAGACACTCCAACTTTGGTTTGATGGTAGATCTCAGCCATATTCCATTGCTGGGAGAATCACCAGCCGAAGCCCTGCAACCTGTACAGGAGTTTGTCAGACACATTCATATAGGCAACTGCTACATGCAAGATAAAAGTGACCCCGCCTATGGTGATCTTCATCCGCGCTTCGGTTATCCGAATGGAGAAAATGACGTCCCTGAAATTGTAGCTTTCCTAAAGGAACTGTTTGCCATCGGCTACCTGAAAAAGGACGCCTCATCGAGGGGAGCCGTATCCTTTGAAGTGAAGCCGGTAGGAGATGAGAACCCTGACCTTGTGGTAGCCAATTCAAAACGAAAACTGGAAGAGGCCTGGCGGCAACTGACACTTTAATAATCACCGGAACCCAAACGAGATAAATTACCCACAAGAATGACAAAACCAAGAATACTGTTGACCCACCAACTACCTCCCAAAGCCATGAGCCTGCTTGACCAGCACGTGGATGCAGAGCTAATGGATAGCGATACCATCAACCAAAGTGCCATTATAGAAGGTCTCAGGGATAAGGAAGCTTTGTTATGTCTCCTGACAGAAACTATTGATGCTGAGGTCCTCTCAGCCAGTTCACATATTAAAGTGGTGGCCAATGTAGCCGTTGGTTTCAACAATATTGATGTGGACAAAGCTACAGCCTTGAGAATACCCGTTACCAATACCCCCGGAGTTCTGACAGAAACCTCGGCAGATCTTGCCTTTGGTCTGCTGATGGCCAGCGCCCGCCGTATCGTAGAATCTGAAAAATATCTCAGGTCTGGGCAATGGCATGGTTGGGGTATTCTCCAGTTCCTTGGGACTGACATATACGATTCCACCCTGGGCATAATAGGCCTCGGCCGTATTGGCAAGGCCCTGGTAAGGCGAGCCAGAGGTTTTAATATGAAGGTGATCTACTGGAACAGAACGCGTTTGCCGGAAGATGAGGAAAGTGCACTTGGGATAACATATGCCCCCTTTGATGAAGTATTGAGACAATCTGATTTTGTTTCCGTACATGTGGCATACAATAACGAAACGCGTCATTTGCTTAGTCATAGGGAGTTTGAGCAAATGAAAAGCACCGCTCATATCATCAATACCGCCAGAGGACCTATTATTGACGAGAATGCTCTTGTGGAAGCTTTAAAGAACGGGGGGATCGGCGGGGCCGGTTTGGATGTGTTTGAGGAAGAACCGAAAGTGCATCCTGAGCTGCTGACTATGGACAATGTGGTCCTCCTGCCACATATTGGCAGCGCCACCATTGCCACCCGTACCAAAATGGCGACAATGGCAGTAAAAAACCTTGTGGCCGTCCTGGAAGGGAAAAGACCTCCCAATGTGGTCAATCCGGAAATATATGATTGAGATGGAACTATCCGGTGAATTGTTTTTCAACTAACCTCATACATTATGTCAACTTTTGTCAGTGAATTCATAGGTACAGCCATACTTCTTTTATTGGGAAACGGAGTGGTGGCCAATGCTTTGCTTAAGGGATCCAAGGGCTTTGGCAGTGGATGGATGGTGATCACCTTGGGGTGGGGTATAGCTGTGTTTACAGCGGTTTTCATAGCAGCTCCCTTCAGTGGTGCACATATCAATCCGGCTGTAACCTTAGGCCTGGCTGTCGCTGGCAAGTTTGACTGGGCACAGGTTCCGCTGTACATTACGGCTCAGGTGCTGGGCGCCTTTGCGGGGAGTAGCCTGGTGTGGCTCCACTATCGGCTACACTACAATGCCTCCGACGACCCCGGGATGATCCTTGCTACCTTCAGTACGGGGCCCGCCATCCGATCCACCATGGATAATATGATCTCTGAGATCATCGGAACGTTCGTACTGGTATTTGCCGTGCTGTATATCACCGGTCCGTCCATTGGAGGTGAGCCAGGCAGCCTTGGTTCCCTGGATGCATTACCGGTAGCGCTGGTGGTACTGGGTATTGGCCTGAGCCTCGGAGGTCCTACAGGCTATGCCATCAATCCTGCCCGCGACCTCGGGCCCCGGATCGCACATGCGTTATTACCGATCCCGAACAAAGGGAAAAATGACTGGCCCTACAGTTGGATCCCCGTTATCGGGCCCCTGGCCGGAGGGGTGCTGGCAGCGCTGCTTTTTGGCGCCCTCACAGGCTGAACTTTATGAATTGAACAAAAAATCAAACACCATGAATATGAAAAGAACGACGATCATAATACCTCTGCTTTTGCTTACTTCGCTTGTGAAGGGGCAACAGGAGAAGAGTGTACGGCTGAGTCCGGTATGGGTAAGAGTGGCAGATGTCTATGGCGAATATGGTTCCGTCGAAAGCGCCGAATTTTCCAGAGATAATCGTTACATCGTTTCAGGCACCAAGTTCGATAATCAGGTGGTCATGTGGCGTACCTCCGATGGTACCGAGCTATGGCGGGCTCAGACAGATGAAGAAATAGAGCGGGTTGGATGGTCTGCTGACGGTTCTGTGGTAGCCTCTTGCAGCGAAGATTATCTGGTGAGAATATTTGATGCCAAAACCGGTGAGCTTGTAAAGAAGCTACAGCATACCCAGGGCATCGATGCGCTCACGTGGTCCAACGACGGACAGTGGCTGGCCACCGGCGAAGAAAAGCTGGAAAAAGGATTGGGTAAAATAAGGCTGTTCAAAATGCCGGAAGCCAGTATGGTCTTTGAAGTGAATCATGGAGAGACTGTAAATTCGTTGCACTTCAGCAGTGATGACCGGTATCTTGTATCCACGGGAGACAACGCCGAGATCAGGATCTGGGATGTGGCGAATGGTATGAAGCTGATCAAAACCTTTAAGGCCGCGAAAAGAGAGGGCGGCGTCACCGTGCGCTTTTCTCCGGATGACCGGTATGTCGTGGCCTCGGGTTTTTATGGGGAGATCTATGTGTGGGAAGTAGAATCTGAAAGGCTGATACGGCATTTTAACACTACTGGTCGTAAGATTGAAACCATTGATTTCACCCCTGACGGCAGGTACCTGCTCACAGCAGGTAACGATCCCTATATCCGTATTTTGAGAATGGAAACTATTCTGGACGAAGAAATGAAAGGGATACCCGTAGCATGGCAGTCCGACGTTATTGATGGCGCCGAGTATCTCGACTTTAACTCGGATGGCAGCTTTCTGGTATCAGCTCACCAGGACGGCACGATAAGACTCTGGAATTTTATGTCGGAGGATCCGCATATAAACCGACTCCAGCACAGTATGGTGAAAAAAAGACAGGACAAAAACATGCGAAGCGGAAACTGATGGTGTTAGCGGGAATGTTCCTGCCTATGGTCTTCGGATCCGGATAAGCGTTAATCAGACAAATTTGGTGATACATTAAACTCTGATTGTCGTCAAAGACTGACGGTGACAAGCGGGGATATGAACTCCTGATCAAGGGAGTTGCGGAGGCCCCCTTTGCTTTTAAGTAACAGAGTTATGGACAAGGCCACCAGGTACAGTTAAGGTTCTCCACACCCCGGGTTTGATACGATCATGAAAGCCTCATAAAATGTAAACAGGTATGCACACCCTAACTCTTTTATAAAAATGAAAAGAAGAAACTTTGTAAAATCGGTAGCCCTCACCACAGGCGCAGCGGCTACGGCATCTGCCATGGCGGGTAACGAACCCTCACCAAAAACCGCCCAAAAGAAAAAACGACTTGCCGGTCCCTTACATATTTCTCATGGCCCTATGCTCGGCGCTCCGGGGGCCACACAAATGGGTGTGTGGGCACGAACCACCGAGCCCGGGCAGTTCAGGGTGCGCTATGGTACCCATCCGGAGGTGCTGGATCAGGTCTCTGAAACTGTAGAGACCTCATTGGAACATGACAATGCAGCCCATATAATGTTAAAGGGGCTCAGACCGGACACAAGGTATTATTATGCCGTGCAGGTAAAGGACGAGATTGTTAATGAGCTCAGGAGAGGTACTTTCAAAACATGGTCAACGGAAGAGGATTATCGCAATTCCACTGAAAACCCCAAAGGATTGTACAACTTCAGCTTTATCTCAGCAGCGTGTGCCCGCCAGCGCGAGGACAAATCCGCCGGGTTCATTCCACATAAGACCATGCTCCACCAACATGGGGAGAAGGTCGATTTTTTTATTCATAACGGGGATTTTATTTATGAAGAAGGTCGGGATACCACTGTGAACGAATGGCTGGACGCTGTGGGAGAAGACGAGGAAGATGTTCCAGCCAATGTCAGGATCGCACCCACTTTGGTAGGAGGGTGGGAAAACTACAAGATCTATACAAGTCGTAATCTCAACCTGGCGGCCTTCCATAAAAATGTGCCCTCTTACTACATGTTTGATGATCATGAGATCCTCAATAATGTGTTTGGCGCCTCGAAAGAAGGGTTTCCGGGGCGGAGGGCACTATGGAGAGATATTGGCCTGCAGGCCTGGTATGACTATGTGGCATGGAGTAATCCCACTACCTTTCCGAAAAAGCTTCATTTCGGCACAGCCCGTTTGAAAAAGGGCAGTAATATACTCACAGATGCTGAAGCTGATTTTACCCAACTGGACCTGGACCATGTAAGTGCGTTGCATATTCACTGGGGCACCGAAAGCGCTGGTAACCCGGGTAGCCGCCTTGACACCGAGGCACCTGGCGATCCCAATGCATTGGTTTACCGGGTAGAAAAGGTGATCGACAAAACGAAACTACAGATATCCCCCACACCAAAAGCAAACACTACCTCATCTTACTCTATTGGAAGTTACAATCACTTCTCATTTCGTAAGGCCAACTGCGAGTTTTACGTACTGGACACCCGTGGACACCGGGAAGACCCTATCGTAGGGGAGTACACCGATGGGAGGGACCCAAAGATGTTGGGGGATAAGCAATTGCAATGGCTAAAGGAAAGTATGTCGAAAAGTGATGCTGAAGTGTTCTTTGTGGTGTCCTCCGTTAATCTGGTAATACCTCATGCCAGCAGTGATCCCCTCGGGCGGGGAGACGTGGGTGCCAGCGAAGAGGCCTGGACCGGCTATGTGAAAGAACGTGAAGAGCTGATCAACTTCTGGGACACGTTGGGGAAACCCGTGCTTGTGATCACCGGAGATCTGCACAACGCTTTTGGGGTGAAGGTAACGGACCGGGTATGGGAATTCTGTAGCAGCCCGCTAACGTCAGACAATCAGCATACCCTTCGTGTAGAGGGCGGCAGACCCAATAACGGAAAATTTAACTCGCGAGGTCGTGAGGTAGAGATACGCTGGTCTACCTTCTTTACGGAAGCCACACCCCGGTCTATGCGTCGTCAGCCTGTGTATGCCGTGTTTCAGGTAAACAATGTCTTCAACAACCCCAATGAGGGAGGGGAGAACCATTGGGTAGCCTATCAGCATCCACAGGTAGTGGTGCAGTACTACGACGCATTGAAGGGGGACCTTCTCTATGCCGAGTGTATATTATCAGGTAATCGTGGTCACTCGTAAGGAAAGCAATGAGTTCTTACGTCCAATAAATAAAAAGAGCTGTAAACATGAAAATATTTGGTATCGGTGCCAACTACCAGGCCGAGGGTGAAAATAAACCACCCACGGATGACCTGATGATCTTTCCCAAGCAGATCACCTCCCTTCATTCGGGCAATACATTTACCTATCCTTCCTGCAGTGAACACGTCGTTTACGAGCTTGAAATTGTCATCAGGATCAACCGCACCCTGAAGGAGGTAACTCCCCGAGAGGCGCTGGAGAGTTTCGATGAGGTAGCACTGGGGATAGACTGGACGGCAAAGGATCTGCAGAAAAAGGCAAAGGAAAAGGGCTGGCCATGGACCTTTGCCAAAGGCTTTGATCAGGCGGCATTTGTTTCTGAATGGATGCCAAGGGACCGGTTTGAGAATGTTCAGGACCTGAACCTGACCTTTAAGGTGAATGGCGAAGTAAAACAGGCTGGCAATACAGGCCGTATGATCTCTTCCTTTGAGTACACCGTGGCCTACATTTCACAATTTATAACACTTGCCTCCGGTGACCTTATTTATACCGGCACTGTGCCCACCCCGGGTTCCGTTCAGAAAGGGGACCATTGTGAGGGATTCATAGGAGATACGCGGTACCTGGATTTCAACGTGGTTTAATGAAAAGAAAACACCTAACTCCAGGGACC
>LYSV01000149.1 GCA_001657315.1 Flammeovirgaceae bacterium BBD 1991-12
CCCATTCTTCCGGTCATTAAGTTCAGGGATTTTGACCAGGTCGTGGAATATGCCAATGACTGTGAATACGGACTGGCGGCCATGGTATTCACCAAAGATATGCGGAAGATCATGAGGTGCAACGACGAGCTGGAATTCGGTGAGATCTACATCAACCGGGGCCATGGGGAACAACACCAGGGCTTCCACAACGGGTATAAACTGAGCGGTAGCGGAGGAGAAGACGGGAAGTACGGATTTGACCAGTACATGGAGAAGAAAACATTTTATGTCAATTATGATAAGTAGTTATTAGTTACTGGTTATTGAGTTAATAAGGTGCTCTACGGTTCCAATAACCCAATAACCAGTAACTCAATAACCCAATAGATCAAATAATGACAAACGCAATTAAGAACATAGAAGTCCGGCTGTTTGAAGTACCATTACCGGAGGTGCTGTCGGATGCCAAACATGGAGATCATTTTTATTTCGAGCTGGTCACGGTCACTATCACTTTGCAGGATGGAAGCAGCGGTACCGGCTATACCTACACCGGAGGAAAAGGGGGGCATGCCATATATGCCATGATCCGGCACGATTTTGCACCTGCTCTCATCGGTAAGGACGGATCGGATATTGCTTCGGTCTGTGATTTTATGGAGTGGCACATCCATTATGTTGGCCGGGGCGGGATCGCCTCATTTGCAATTTCCGCGATCGACATTGCTTTATGGGATATCCGTTGTCAAAGGGCAGGTAAGCCGCTGTGGAAGATGACGGGAGGTACTGGAAACACCTGCAAAGCCTACTGTGGAGGCATTGACCTGATGTTTCCGCTGGATAAGCTGTTAAAGAACATCAAAGGCTACCTTGAAAGCGGATTCAATGCGGTCAAGATAAAGGTGGGACGTGATGATCTTGAGGAAGACGTAGAACGTGTCAGAGCGGTACGTGAAATGATCGGTGATGAAGTGATCTTCATGGTGGATGCGAACTACTCCATGAGTGTTGAACAGGCAATTGCTGCCGCAGAAGCATTTAAACCATACAATATCTTCTGGTTTGAGGAACCTATTATCCCTGATAATTACAAAGGCTACGCTGAAGTGGCGGATGCTTCGGGAATGCCTTTGGCGATGGGAGAGAACCTGCATACAATCCATGAATTCGAGTATGCCTTCGAGCAGTCCGGACTTTCCTTTATCCAACCGGACGCTTCCAATTGCGGAGGTATAACAGGATGGTTAAAGGCAGCCGCACTTTCGCGGCAGTACAATATTCCGGTTTGTTCCCATGGCATGCAGGAGTTACACGTGAGTCTCGTTTCTGCACAACCAAACGCTGGATGGCTGGAAGTACATAGTTTCCCTATCGATCAGTATACCACCCGACCACTTATAGTGGAAAACTACAGAGCGGTGGCCCCGGATGATCCCGGGACAGGCGTAGTGTTTGACTGGGATAAACTCGCCCCCTATGAATGTAAAATTGAGAACAGCAACACGATAGAAGACCCATGCACATAACACAACATCATTTTGGAGCATACCGGGATAAGAATATTGAGGAGTATGTCCTTACAAACAATAACGGCCTGATAGTCAAGGTCACCAACTATGGTGCCACCATCACCTCCATCATTGTGCCCGGAGATCATGGAGATTGCAACCTGGTTTGCGGATTCGATACCCTTGAAGGGTATTTTTCAGAGGCGTATAAAAACAACGCTCCCTATTTTGGCTGTACGGTAGGCCGGTACGCTTCCCGTATAAAGGATGGTAAATTCTCGCTTGACGGAAAGGAATATACACTTGCCGTGAATGACGGCTCCAATCATTTGCATGGCGGACTGACAGGTTTTGACAAGAAGATCTGGACGGCTGAGCCGATTCAAAATGAAAGTGAAGCCGGCGTAGTGATGTCACTTAAAAGTCCCCATATGGAAGAGGGTTATCCGGGTAATGTCGAAGTACAGGTCACCTTTAAGTTGAATGATCAGAACGGGTTATCCATGGAGTATGAAGGAACTACTGATCAGCCGACGCCTTTGTCCTTGACAAATCACACTTATTTTAATCTGTCGGGTTTTGAGCACACCATCGAAAATCACCGGGCAACGATATTTTCGAACCGGCACCTTTTACCTGATGAAACCAACGTGCCGCTCGGGCAGGTGGAAGATCTTACGGGAACAGCGGCAGACCTTAGCCACGGGAAGATTTTTAAGGAAGCGTTTGCCGGACTGGAGACGGGTTTTGAGCACTACTTTCTTTTTGATAAGGAACCGGGCAAGCGTGCCCGTGTGGCGGAATTTGCAGATACGGACAGTGGCAGGACATTGGAAATAGAAACGACCGAGCCAGGTATGCTCTTTTATACAGGTTATTTCACCTCTGATAAACTGAGGCGTGAGACCGGAGATCAGTTTGGCAGGTTCCGTGGGTTTTGCTGTGAAACACACCGCTATCCGAACGGACCCAACATAGAAGATTCACTCGGCTCCATAACCAGACCGGGCGAAAAATATACCAGTCAGACCATTTACAGGTTCGGTTGGTAACCAAAGAACAATACCAAACTAAACCTTGAAACTATGACAGAAGGAGTAATATGGGCAGTATTTGCCGGGCTGATGCTGGGACTTTATGCCTTACCGGAAAAATTTACCAAAGAATTCCAGTTTGAAAACACCTGGGGCCTGTTCTTTATGCTGACTATGTTTGTGGTTCCCATCATTGCCTCATTAACGCTGATCAGCGGATTTGGTGATGTCTTTGGGGCAGTATCAACGGGAATATTAACTAAAATGGCTGTTGCCAGCTTCCTCTGGGGTATCGGGGTGATGATGTGGGGAAAAGCAATCAATCACATTGGCCTGTCGCTTGGATTCTCGTTGTTCATCGGTACAGTGATCCTGATCGGCTCTATACTTCCTTTCCTTGTGGATGGAGTACCTGAGACCAATGCTTTTGTGACCATTATGGGGGGGATCATCGTGGTCCTCCTGGGGGTAATTGCCAATGGCCGGGCCGGGTTGATCAGGGAAGCTGACGAAAAGTCGACCGGCAAGGATAAAGTTGAAGAAAAGAAAAGCTCCATGGGGATTGGGATCCTGATTGCCGTGGTTGGAGGGCTTTTGGCAACGGGCTTTAGCTATGCCAATGCCGTGGGCCGTCCTTCTCTGCATGAAGCGAGCCAGGCAGCCGGTAATCCGGAATGGGTAACTGCCGTTGTGGTCATGTTCCCTATATTCATCACTGGCGGAGTAGTAATGGCTGCCTTCTTCGCGTGGCAGCTCACTCAGAAAAAGGCCTGGGGAGATTTTAAAACCTCACATTTCGCTGGTAACTTATTGCTGATCCTCATTATGGCTGTTTTCCATTATGCTGCATCCGCACTGTTTGCCTTTGCCGCATTCAAGCTTGGTGATATGGGAAATACGGTTGGTTATGCTATTTTCAACACGTCCTGCGTAGCTACCGCCATTGTAAGTGGAATTATTACCAAAGAATGGGTCAATGCTTCTTCAAAAGCCAGAAGATCACTTTATCTGGGTCTTGTCTGCATGATCGCTGGAATTGTAATTGTAGCCATAGGCAATGGCCTGTCTTGATGACCAAATTAAATTGTAACCAATCCTGCAACCATGAAATCAAATACCATTTGTACTGTTTTTATCCTGTTATTGTTCATCTGTCTGGCCGCGTGCATACCTGACCCGGTAAGAGAGGCCGCGCCTGAGGAAGATCCGATTGAAATATCACAGGAGAAGATCGACCATTTGGGGATCACCAATCCGGACAAATTAAGCGCTGCCTCCAAACGTGCCCTTGCCTGGCCTGATCTTGGCAATGAGTGGTTTGGGGAATTCCAGGTGTTTGATCTTAAGGGAGATCTGGCCTACGAAGAGGGAGTGGTAAGGAGGGATCCGAGTGCTCTGATCTATGAAGAGGGCAAATACTTTGTATGGTACTCCAAGAGCACAGGTCCCACACAGGGCTTTGGTGGTGATATAGAAAATGAAAAGGTATTTCCATGGGACAGGTGTGACATCTGGTATGCCACTTCAGAAGATGGCTGGACCTGGAAAGAGGAGGGTCCTGCAGTGACAAGAGGTGCCAAAGGGGAATATGACGACCGGTCCGTGTTTACCGTAGAGATCATGGCACACAAAGGAAAATATTATCTCTGCTATCAAACGGTGAAATCGCCATACAACGTCCGTGTAAAAAACCAGGTGGGCCTGGCATGGGCAGATTCACCGGATGGTCCCTGGACAAAAAGTAAAGAGCCCATATTAAGCCCCGCTGACAATGGGGTATGGAAAGGAGAAGAACAAAATAGGTTTAACGTGACCAAAAAGGGAGATTTCGATAGCCATAAAGTACATGACCCTTGTATTGTTCCCTACAAGGGAAAGTTTTATCTCTATTATAAAGGAGAACAAATGGGAGAGGAGATCACCTTTGGTGGGCGACAGATCCGGCATGGTGTAGCCATTGCAGACAATCCGCTGGGTCCGTATGTTAAATCTCCCTATAATCCCATTTCCAACAGTGGGCATGAAATATGCGTATGGCCATTTAAAGGAGGCATCGGGTCCCTGATCACCACGGACGGCCCTGAGAAAAATACCATCCAATGGGCACCGGATGGGATCAACTTTGAGATCCGGTCTGTCATCAAAGGAGCGCCTCATGCGATCGGATTGAACAGGGCGCTTGAGAATTCGGACACCGAACCGTTCAGGATCTTTGAATGGGGACTCACCCATCAATACAAAAACTATAATTATCAATACATACGAAGATTTAGCGGGAAAAGGAGAGTCCATCATGTGGCAAAAGGGGCCAGTGCTAGGACAGGTGGATAGGTCTGCTGAAACGACCTTGTTTGGAGTCGTGGCACCACTCCCCATTGGTACTTTACCGATTCATGGGTATTGAGATCATGAGGTTCATCTTTTTCCATCATGACCAAAGCACCAGTGGTGCCACGACTGTTACAGATAGTTCATTTACAGATCTTTCGGTTTTAGACATTATTCACTCCAGTGGTACTTTGGATTCCATTGATAACGAGGGTCATGGAATGCATCTTTACATCATGGTAAAAAGGGCCATTGCCAGGACAGGTGAATAGGTCTGCTGAAGCGACCTTGTTTGGAGTCGTGGCACCACTCCCCATTGCACTTTACCGATTCATGGGTATTGAGATCATGAGGTTCATCTTTTTCCATCATGACCAAAGTACCAGTGGTGCCACGACTGTTATATCCACTCCAGTCTCACTTTGAATCCCATCAGGTGTGGAGTCGTGGCACCACTCCCCATTGGTACTTTACCGATTCATTGGTATTGAGATCATGAGGTTCATCTTTTTCCAGCATGACCAAAGCATCAGTGGTGCCACGACTGGTACTTGAAATTTTAAGCAACAAACTCTGCAGGGAGTCTCAGTACCACCGCTTTTGTTCCGTTTTTCAGGCATCATTGGTGACGTAACTGTTTAGATTTTACTTCATTCACTTGCAGGTTTTTTAATTAGTTATAATTTTGTATATATACAATGTATAACTAATGATGAAGAACAAAGGTCTTGGAGAGTTTGAAGAACTCGTACTTCTGGCCGTCTGCATTCTGGAAGATGGAGCCTATGGTGTATCCGTAAAACGGGAAATAGAAAAACATACCGGCAGGAGTATCCTGCTGGGTGCCGTGCACATCACGCTGTATCGCTTGCAGGACAAAGGTCTGCTGCAATCCGAGATGGGGGGTAATACCGGCAAACGTGGTGATCGCAGAAAGAGGCTTTTCAGGCTCACGGATATCGGTATGCGACAACTGCGCGCAGCACAGGAAGTGCGTCAGAAAATGTGGCGACTCATTCCCAACCTTAACCCTGGTACCTGATGAAGGATCCCAGGCTGCATAAGACTCCTTCTTTGGCCAACTGGCTGGCTTCCAGATTCATTGATGACGAATATCTCGAAGAGTTCCTTGGCGATCTGCAGGAGATCTATGAGGAAAGGAGAGCCAGCCATGGAAAGTTCCGTGCCAAACTTATGTACTGGATCGATGCTCTTCATCTGCTGTTTGGATTTTTCTCTTTCAGCCCGATCAAAACTCAAAACAACAACACCATGATGTTCAGAAGTATGTTTAAGATCGTCTGGCGCAATGCCGTGAGGCAAAAGCAATTTACCATTCTTAATGTGCTGGGGCTTACACTCGGTATTGCCACCTGTCTCATTATCGGGTTATATGTATATGATGAGATAACCCATGACACCTTCCATACCAAAGGAAATCGTATCTACAGGGTCAATCAACCCTTTATATGGGGTGACTGGAATAAGCAGTTTGCCTCCACAGGGCCTAATGTGGCGGTGGCATTAAAGGAAGAGGCACTGGAAATTGAGCAAGTAACAAGAATACTCGATATTGGTCCCCTGACTGTCCGGCCGGGTAATTACGAAACATCATCCAGGCTTTTCAAGGAAAAAAAATGTTATCTGGCTGAAGAAAACCTCCTGAATGTATTTGATTTTGAACTTCTTCAGGGTGACCCGAAAACCGTTCTTAAAGATCCTGAGAGCGCTGTATTGACTTTAGAGACTGCAAGGCGTTATTTCGGCTATGAGGACCCATTGGGAAAAACAATACAGATCAGACAGAGAGATGGCTCATGGAGAATTTATAACGTAAAAGGTGTCCTGGCAGATCTGTCCCAAAAATCGCATCTGCAGTTTGACATTCTCATATCACTGAATAACATCAGGGAAAGGTTACAACGAGAAGACTGGAAATGGGCATGGACAGCATTTTCAACGTACATTCTGGTTCAGGAGGGAGTAGATATAAAAGATCTGGAACATAAGATACAGGCTATTCCTCCCAAATGGGCATCGATCACCACCGAGGGTATCTTTAAGCAGACATTCGAAGAATTCACCACAGGAAAGCCATGGAAGCTCTACCTGCAGCCTTTAGGAGAAATTTATCGGTCCGGTAAACCGGATCATCACCGTTTTGGTCCCACAGGTAACCCTCAATTTATGGAGCTGTTTACTGCCGTGGGCATATTGGTACTGGTGTTGTCAGGAATAAACTTTATGAACCTCTCTACGGCCCGGGCGTCCAACAGAGCAAAAGAGGTAGGGGTGAGGAAAGTGCTGGGCTCAGAAAGAAAAGGGCTGATCCGACAGTTTATCCTCGAATCGGTACTTTTTGTGACAGCGGGTACGCTATGTGCCTTATTGTTGACGCAGCTTGTTTTGAATTGGTTTAATACACTCACTGAAAAACAGTTGGCCTTGACTCCCCATCTGACCAATCCGGTATTTGCAGGAATGTTGTTAACGTTTGTACTGCTGCTGGGTACGATATCGGGGAGCTATCCGGCTTTTTACCTCTCTTCCTTTAAACCTGTTGAAACTCTGAAAGGGAAGATCGCCGCGGGATTCATGGGAATAAGGAACGGTCTGGTGATATTTCAATTCACCATTTCCATTGCCCTGATTATCTGTGCCTTCTTCGTAGAAAAACAATTGGCATATACGTCTTCCCTGGATCTAGGGATGAAAAAAGAAAATGTGCTGCAAATCCATAATATTGAGCAATTGGATGCTAACGCAGAAGTTTTCAAGAGAAAACTGGCAACGCATCATGCCTTTACGAAGGTAGGCAGATCATTTGACATACCACCTCACATTTGGGACGGGGAGAGATACAAAGCCTTTGCGTCTGAAAGTAAAGTGGTAAGTATCAGTAATTTCAGGGCAGATGATGACTACATGGCTTTGCTGGGGGTGGAGTTTATTTCTGGAAGGAATTTTGACCCGAAACGCTTCAACGACAAGCACAAGATCATTCTCAATGAAGAAGCTGTGAGGGTATTGGGTTTGGGTGCAGCGGATATGGAATCAGTGATTGGCAAATTTGTGGTCCAGGCGTTTGACAAGGAGGAAAAACTGGAAGTGATCGGCGTGGTGAGGGATTTTAATTTCAAAAGTTTGAGGGAAAAGATCGATCCCCTGATGATTATTCATCATCAAAACGACTTGTTTTACAATTATGACCAGGGTAGATCTTATCTCTCCCTACGTCTCAACCCGGAGGTAATTGAAAGTAGCAGAGACCTTCAGTCGATCATAAACGAAGTAAAGAAAGAGATGGAACAAATAGATTCCTCGGTACTGTTTGAATACAGTTTTATGGATGAAGAGTTTGAAAGTACTTTTCGTTCGGAGCAAAGGATGGGCAGGGTGCTGAACCTGTTCACGATCATGGCCGTGAGCATTGCCTGCCTCGGCTTGTTTGGCCTGGCGGCCTTTTCAGCTGAGCGACGTACCCGGGAGCTGGGGATCAGAAAAGTACTGGGCGCCGAAGTATTGAGACTTGTGATCACCTTTTCAATGGAATTTGTAAAGCTGATCGTTATTGCCATTGCGTTGGCTTCGCCCATTGCATGGTTTGCTGTAGATATGTGGCTGGATAATTTTGCCTACCGTACTCCCATGGACGTATGGGTTTTTGCACTGGCAGCCCTTGGAGCGCTTGCCATTGCCGTAGCCACCATCGGTTATCAGTCGTTCAGCGCAGCTCTGAGAAATCCTGTGGAGACCTTGAAAGAGGAGTAGTATCAGGCATTGGCATACCCGGAATTATACATAATCATACCTGCTCGCCTTCTGCTATCCTTAGCTTGTATTCCTGTGGGGTCATGCCATATTTACGCTTGAAGGCCACAGAAAAATTATTGGCAAACCGGTATCCAATGGCAGCAGCGACTGAGCCTATGGTTGAACCCGGGTCCACCAGTAAACGACGGGCATTTTCTAGCCGGATATCATTTAAAAAGGCGATGACCGGTGTGCCAAACAGCGTCTTAAAACCTTTTTTTACTTTAAACGAATTGATCCCATGGTGACGGGACAGGCTTTGAATGGAAATGTCCTGCTCATAATGGTTTAAAAGGTGATCCCTGATCTCGTACAGTGTAAAAATATCCTGCACACTGAGATGGTCGAGCCTGATATCGCCAATGGCCTTTTCTCCTTTCAAAAAGGTCTGCAGGGCCAGCAGCTCTTCTTTTCGTACGCTGAACCATGGCAGATGGTCAGCGCCATCAGACAAAATGAGTTGTGAGGCGGATATGTTTTCATGAAGGTAATTCGCATGGCCACTTTCTATAAGCCGGTCCTCTTTGCGGTGCATGACCAGTGTAGGTATGCCAATATCCTTCAGCAGGTGACAAATATCTATTTCCGTATTCATTTCGTAAAAGGCTCTGGCGGTGGCAGGACTGGCACTTCGGCGTAATAGGGTAGCCCACTGTTGCTGAGCCAAAGGATTATCCTTCACACTAGGTGCCATCAGGTGAAGGCCAATGGGTTTGCCCCAATGCATAAAAATATGCTCCTTGGTTTGCTCATGCTGTTCACGGGTCAGTCCATAGGGGTAATCAGCGCTCCGGATCCATCGCGCAAAGGCACCGATAAGAATAAGATGACTTACTCGATCAGGGTATTGAGAAGCAAAGCCAATGGCCAGCGGTCCACCTTCGGAAAGGCCCAGTAAGGCTGCACTTTTTATACCAATGGCATTCATCACGGCCAGCAGGTCCATGGTGCGGTGCCCGAAATCGGGTAGGTCCTGTTCGTTCACCCTGTCAGAAAGTCCGGTGCCGCGTTTGTCAAAGATGACCAACTTGCGGATAGTGGCCAGGTAACGGAGCCATGCAGCCAGTTGGGGAATGTTCCAGACTTCCTCAATGTTGGACACCCAGCCCGGGACCAGAATGAGGTGATCTGTACCTGCGCCCATGACCTGATAGGCGATATTCACTCCGCAGGAACGTGCATATCTGGTTTCCGGTAGCTGCATGCGACAAATGTAAATGATTGACCCTGTTCGGTTTGTCTCATGTTACAAAAATACCAATGAAATAGAAGTTAATACCGCTAGCAGCTATCTGCCTTATCGTAGTTGCGTATTTTGTAGCTATGAAAGATGATCTGACTATAAATGAACAACAAAGACCCGTCAAAGCTACTGTATGGGATCACCCGGAAAGTACCCGGGTATTGATCATAGCTCCTGCCATGGGTGTTTCCCGCGGATTCTACTCACCTTTGGCAGCCTGTTTCCATAGTCTTTCCTACACGGTGATCGCTTTTGATTACTGCCAGCCGGGAGACATCAGTGCCCCCGGACAAGGTGGGTTCCGGTTAACAGACTGGGGATATCTTGATACCTATGCTGTCATTGATCATGCTCTTCAGAATTACCCTGGGCAGGATATTTTCTTTTTAGGGCATAGTATAGCCGGACAGTTGTTCCCTTTGGCGGCAAACAGCTCAGGAATAAAGGCAGCTTTTTTTGTAGCATCGCAGAATGCCTCTGAAAAGAACTGGAGTGGCCGGTTCAGAATACTGATAAACTTCTTTTGGTATGTGGTCGTACCTTTTTTTGTGAAGCTGAAGGGATACCTTCCCGGTTTCGCCTACGGCGGGAGGCATTCACTGCATCGGAAAGTGGCCACAGACTGGGCACGGTGGGGCAAAAATGATCAGGGACTTCTGGGTATCGATATCAATGCATATTTACGTTACTCAGCGCTGGCCAGCGTTCCGGTTAAATTCCTGAGTTTTGGTGACGATCGTATGATCGCCCCGTGGAAGGCCGTTGAACGGCTGATGATCTCCTATGGTTCTTTCTGTAAACAACATGTACATCTGACTCCCGCTGATCTGGGAGTAAGGTCCGTTGGTCATTTTGGGTTTTTCAGAAGGCGGTTTTCTCACTTGTGGCCTGAGATAGATGCCTGGTTCAATGTGATTGAGCGATCAGGTTCAAGACGGTCCGGTGACCAGTGCATATTTTTTTGATCCTGAATTGTTGGGTTTTGTCCCGGCTTCTCGAAGATTAACGATTTTTGGATTGAAGATTGACGATTGCGGCATTACGTTTATCCATCTTCATATTTCTGATTTCCACTTTCTGATTTAAAGATGACTGCCGTATCATCAGTTAATAATTTAATAAAATACATAGAGTGGATTAATGGGATCTATTTCTCAACTTGGAGGAAAATCCATTCTCATGAAAAACCCATTATTTGCCCTGTTGTTTTTATTGATTACCTATGCTTTATCCTACGGTCAGAATCAGTCCAGGATCATCATTGACATACCTTCAGATCAAAAGCCCTGGAATAATATTGACTGGAATAATTCGCCGGACAGGTTCCAGTTTGCCATTGTAACGGACAGAACAGGTGGGCATCGTCCGGGCGTGTTCATGCAGGGTGTTAAAAAGCTCAATCTGCTGCAGCCCGAGTTTGTCATGAGCGTTGGCGACCTGATCGAGGGATATACCCGGGACGTTGGAAAGCTGGATACCGAATGGGCCGAATTCAACGGCTTTATTGACAGCCTCGAGATGCCCTTTTTTTATGTGCCGGGTAATCATGATATTACCAATGAGGTAATGGAAGATAAGTGGAAGGAGCTTTTTGGGGTCACCTACTACCATTTTGTTTACAAGGATGTACTTTTTCTCTGTCTCAACTCAGAAGACAACCGGAGAGGCGCCGGCAGAGGTACCGTGGACGATGAGCAATATGAATACATCAAAAAGGTGCTGGAGGAAAATGAAAATGTAAAATGGACCCTGGTGTTTCTGCATCAACCGCTGTGGGTACAGGAAGATACCAAACGCTGGAGGGATGTGGAAAAGCTGTTGGAAAACAGGGATCACAATGTATTTGCAGGGCACTACCACCGCTATTGGAAAACACAGCGTAATAATGGGAAGTATATTGCCCTGGCCACTACAGGAGGGAGCAGCAGGCTGAGAGGAACGGCCTACGGAGAATTCGACCATGTTGTATGGGTCACTATGACCGAAGAGGGCCCCTTACTGGCCAATCTGTTATTGGAAGGTATTTGGGATGAGGATATAGTAACGGAGGATATTATGAAGCTGGTGAGGAACAAGCCGTTTCCCGTACGGATAGGACCTGTGTATGTTGAAAACAGTTCTGTAGATCGGATAGAGGCTGAACTAAAGATCACCAATGACAGTGACAAAAGAATGAGCGTAAACATTGAAGGCATTACCCATTCTTCTTTGTTTTATGAACTGGAAGAGCAATCCATAACGGTCGAGCCGAATGACGTAGCCATTTTCAGCCTGAACGTTACCAACCACAGGCGTATTGATGTCACCGCGCTCGACCCTGTACGTCTCAAAGCAGAGGTCAGCTACGAGTACGAAGGCCGACCGGACATTACCTTGCGAAAGACTCTTTTCTTTGCACCGGTCTTTAAACGGAAAGTGATACGAGCACCAAAAAAAGTTATTATAGACGGTAATATAAAGGAATGGCAGGGAGAATGGATCACGCTCCGGGAGAAGAACATGCGTGGAGAGCCCTTTGACTATGACGGAAAAAAGGACTGTTCAATAAAATTCTCTTCTTCCTATGATGATGAACATCTTTACCTGGCCCTGGATATCAGTGATGAGGAGATCTATGTCAGTGAAAAGGGATCCCTGTGGCGTCAGGATGCCCTTGTTGTGGGCCTGGATGCCCGTCCGCTGCATGTGAGCGCCAAGAATACAGGGGAGGGGAGAAATACCGAATGGTTGACCTACCTGCGCACTTTCAAGGAAAAAGACGCTGTGTTCAATGCAGACAGATTGCCTCCGGGTATAGAATCGGCTGTGGTGCGGAACGAGAAAGGCATACAGGTAGAGCTGGCCTTTCCTGCTGAGTACCTCAACAAAATGCAGGCCGGGCCATGGTCCAGTGTGCGATTAGGAGTAGGGTACCTGGACTTCGATGATAATGGCAAGGAAAGGACCGAACACTATTGGTACCCGGCGTGGAACAGCGAGGAGAATATCCCCGGGTCGGGGATGATCTTTAAGGAGTAAACAATTCCTGAAGTTATAGTTTTCAGGGTTGCGTGGTCTGCTGTATTGCATGGGCCGGCCATCCCAATATATCTTCCGTTGATAGTAGTGTCAGTCTGACAACAAAGATATTGGTCGATATCTTTTTATACCTGTTGCTGTTATGTATCGTTACCTAATGATGTCAGGTATATATCCAGGCAGAATGAGATCAATTCTGACAGTAATTAGTGCAGGACTGGTGTGTACCTCATGCCTCGTCGAAAGAGAAACCGGCTGGGTACAGCAAAATGCTGTTGAAATCTCTTCTGTTGATCCCGAAAATACGGATTATACTGATCTGGAGCTGCTAAGATCTGCTATCGGAGAAGCTCACCTCGTTTTGTTGGGTGAACAGGAACACGGAGATGGATCCGCCTATCTCGCAAAGTCGCGTATCGTTAAGTTCCTTCATAAAGAGATGGGATTTAATATTCTTGCCTTTGAGGCGGATTTTTTTGGCGTCAACAAGGCGTGGTACGATTACAAGGCAGGAAAAAAGAGTTTTAATACTGTACTGGAACAGATGTACATTTTCTGGCAGCAAAGTGAAATGTGCCGTGATCTGTTCGAATACATTGAGAGATCGCAGGAAACCCATGACCCAATGGTTTTGGCTGGATTTGATGCTCAACTACTTTCCACGATCTCGAAAACAGAATTGGTCCCCTCCCTCGATTCGATGCTGCAACGGCACGATGTTCCGATTGGGGATCACGATTTACATTTCTTCCGGACCACACTGAAGGAAGCCATGGACAGGTTCCATGACCAGGAGATCACTCCGGAAGAGCAGCTCAGATTTTTTAATATTCTGAGGTCGATCCGGGATGAATTAAAAGACAAGAAGATCGATCCATTCCGGGCACAGGAGTTGGATAATATTGAAGGTTTTATGAAGCATACCTGGTACTGGTGGATTGACCGTGAAAATGATATGGTCGACAATAACTACAGGGATTTCCAAATGGCGAAAAACAGCCTTTGGCTATTGAATAAAAAGTACAGAGGTAATAAGGTAATCCTGTGGGCAGCCAACGGACACATTGCGAAAACGGATACACTCTACGACGTGGAGCGGGAAGGATGGAAGCCGGAAATTCGGCAGTATCCCATGGGGGAGGTGTTGTATGACAGTCTTGGGGATAAAATGTATTCCATTGGTTTTGTAACCTATAATGGGCGAGGTACTACGCTACGCTATAGCCCCGAGGCAAAGGATTTCCTGTTTTTACCATATCCCTTTGAACGCGCAGACAGCAGTTGTCTCGAATACGAGTTTAGGAAAACAGGATATTCTTACGCCTTCCTCGATCTGAAAGGACGCTCAGGCCATTGGTCTGATATCAGCCTGAGAATGAGGATCTGGAGGCCAGAATATGTGAAAGGACGGCTGCCGGATATATATGACGGCATTTTTTACATTGAAGAAATGCAACCCAATAAAAAGATAAAGTAGCCTGCTGATGTGAAAGCCTTTCTTTCGCATGGTAAAAGTTATAAAAGCTCTCCGGAGATGAATTGGCATGGACGGATGCCACGCTCTATCCGGGATTGCACCGAATGGAGTGGTCACCGGGGTGCTGGGGTTCGAAACCTGAACCTGAATGATCGTGGCAAAAACGGATGCGGTAAAAGTGTTGGTTGAAGAATAATGACTTCTATCGAATGGTTTCTGTTTGAATCCGGATAATAGTCCTGGTTATTGAGCGCTTCTTATGTTGGCTTTTGCACAAACACATGGTTTTTCTGACAAACATCATATAAATCTGCACCCCGGTACTGGCACAGCTTCGGAAGAATAGTTGTATCTTTAAAAATCATTGTCAGCTTAGATCTTTATATCCGGTCAGATTTCACCTGCATGAAATCTTTATTGCACATCTGATTTTTGCTGAAAATGTTTCTGATGGTAGTGGGGAAGTCTTTATCCCTTTGTTTTACTAAAATTGAATAGCCTATGGCAAAATCGAATAATGCATTCATTAAAAAACTAAAAGCTGAAAAGAAGCGGAAGAAGCGTGCGGAAAAGCTTCAAAAGAAGATCGATAAGAAGAATAACGAAACGAGTGGCGCTTTGGAAGATATGATGGCCTGGGTCGATGAGGATGGTAATATAGTTTCCCGGCCTGAAGAAGAAGGCGAGGATACCGCTGATGAAGAAGATGAACAGAAATAGCAAGGGCCTTTTCCGGGTTTTTTGAGCCATGATCTTCGGGCTGAATTATGTTTAAATCAGTCAATCCCTATAATCAGGAGGTAATAGCTACCTTTGACCATCAAAGCGAGGATCAGGTAAGGCAAATTCTGAATTCAGCGAATACTACCTTTACCAAATGGAGAACCACCCCTTTTGCCGCACGTGCGGAATTTTTGAAAAAAGTATCCGTTGAAATACGTGATAACCAGGTCCGGTATGCAGAGACTATCACACGGGAGATGGGGAAACCTATCCTGCAGGCCAGAGCCGAGCTGGAAAAAAGTGCATGGGTATGCGAATTTTATGCGGACCATGCCGAAGCATTTCTCAGAGAGGATATAGTAGAAACCGATGCATCCAAAAGCTGGGTAAGCTATGAGCCTCTGGGAGTGATACTGGCCATTATGCCGTGGAACTACCCCTTCTGGCAGGTGATGCGATTCCTGGCCCCTGCCGTGATGGCCGGTTATACTTAAACACGCTCCTAATGTGATCGGAAGCGCTCTGCTGATCGAAGAAGCTTTTCAAAATGCGGGGTCCCAGGAAGGGCTCTTTCAAAATCTGATCATTGATGTTGACAGGGTAGAGGCTGTAATACGCAGCCCTGAGATAAGCGCTGTTACCCTTACAGGAAGTGAAAAGGCTGGAGAAGCCGTAGCCGCGCAGGCGGGTCGTGCTTTAAAGAAAACAGTGATGGAACTGGGGGGCAGTAATGCTTTCATTGTCCTTGAGGATGCTGATATGGAGCAGGCGGTAGAAACAGGTGTCCAGGCACGTATGCAGAACAATGGGCAGAGCTGTATTGCTGCCAAGCGCTTTTTGGTACATGAAGCGGTGGCAGACGAGTATATCCGCCGTTTTAAAGAACAATTGGAAGGCTTTATGGCAGGTGACCCCATGGATGAACAAACGACTATTGGACCACTGGCCCGTGTAGACCTTGCCGAAAAGCTGGAACAACAGGTGGATCTGTCACTCAGGAAAGGAGCAAGACTGATCCTGGGTGGCGAAAGGAAAGGCGCTTTTTACAGTCCTACTGTCCTTACCAACGTGCACCCCGGCATGCCTGCCTTCGATGAAGAACTGTTTGGCCCTGTGGCGACGTTTACCATCGTGAAAAGCCTTGAACAGGCAATTGAGTTGAACAACCGCTCCACCTTTGGCCTGGGGGCTACCATTATGACCCGTAACACTACACGGGCTCAGGAAGCTGCCAAAAGCATTCAGGATGGAGCTGTTTTTATCAATACGTTGGTAAAGTCAGACCCCAGGCTGCCTTTTGGCGGCACAAAACATTCCGGTTACGGCCGTGAGCTGGGGGCGCATGGCATTCGCGAATTCGTGAATGTGAAGACCATGTATATGGCCTGAAGCTCTGAGGGACCTGTCTGAGAAAGCTCCTGTATACAAAACCTGAGGCCGTTTAAAACGGCCCCGTTCCTTTAGTGGTTACTTACACTTTATGTAGCTGTGGCTTTGTCAGTTTGTCGGGAGCCAGAATATCATCCAGCTCCTCTTTGCTCAAAAGCTTATTCCTTAATACCAGGTTATAAATACTGTCGCCAGAGTCCAGTGCCTCCTTTGCCAGACTGGAGCAGGTCTCGTATCCCAGTACAGGACTGAGCGCGGTGACAAGCCCGATACTGTTGTGAACGGTATCCAGGCAATGTTCCACATTTGCCGTTATCCCTTCTATACAAAGCTCTCTCAGAGTACGCATCCCGTTTTTAAGCATGAGCATCGATTCAAAAAGGCTGTAGGCAATAATGGGTTCGAAAGCATTGAGCTCCAGTTGTCCTGCCTCAGAGGCCAGGTTTACCGTCAGGTCATTGCCCATTACCTTAAAGGCGATCTGGTTTACCACCTCAGGGATCACGGGATTCACTTTTCCCGGCATGATCGAAGACCCGGGCTGCACCGCTGGCAGGTTGATCTCGTTGAGACCGGCCCTGGGCCCGGAGGACAACAGCCGCAGGTCGTTACACATTTTTGAAAGCTTAAGGGCCAGCCTTTTTACGGCTGATGAAAACATGATGAATGCCCCGGTGTCCTGCGTGGCTTCCACCAGGTTTTCAGCTTTTACGATCTCCAGCTTGCTGAATTTAGCCAGACTTGCTATGACACATTCACCATACTCAGAAGAAGTGTTTATTCCCGTGCCAATGGCCGTGCCGCCCATATTCACCTCAAGAAACAAAGCAGCGTTGTTTTCAATGCGCTGTATCTCTTCAGCGAGTGTAGTGGCATACGAACCGAAGGTTTGTCCAAGGGTCATCGGCACTGCGTCCTGTAGCTGCGTCCTTCCCATCTTTAGTATATCCCTAAACGCCTCCGCCTTGCTGTTGAGGCTCCCGATCAGGCTGTTCAGTTCCTGTATAAGGGGATCCTTTGCCAGCATAAGCGCTATTTTTAATGCCGTAGGGTAGGCGTCGTTGGTGGATTGGGACATATTCACATGATTGTTCGGATGACAATGCTGATAGTTCCCGCGGTTGTGTCCAAGGATCTCCAGCGCCCGGTTGGCGATGACCTCGTTGGCATTCATGTTGGTAGAAGTGCCCGCACCCCCCTGTATCATATCCACTACGAAATGCTCATAGTGTTGCCCGGCGATGATCTCTTCACAGGCAGTGCAAATAGCGTCGCGTATCTCTTTTTTGAGGAATCCCACCTGATGATTTGCATCGGCAGCAGCCATCTTTACAATGGCAAAGGCTTTCATGAACTCTTTGTAAAAGTCAAGTTTTACACCACTGATCTTGAAATTCTCTACGGCCCGCTGGGTCTGGATACCGAACAGGTGGCGGTCATCGATCTCAAGATTGCCTATGAGATCGTGTTCGTTTCTGGTGTTGGACATATGGATCTGATTTTTCGATTATTGTGCAATTTTCCCTTGTCGCATACCAGTGTATGCGTTCTATGCATTGATTTGGTCACTCGAAATTGCACAATAATTTGATCAAATTCCTGAGTTACAGGTCAAAGATTCTCCGTATGTAAAAGGTTTTATTCTTCCAGGTTATTGTTCAATACCTGATTGATCTCCCTGAGTATCTCATCAAGATCCTTTGCATTGGAGCGGAGCTCCTCAAAGTAGTACATTCGCTTGTCTTCGATGTTCAGGTCTTCATACCGGGTCAGGTTGACCAGTCCGAGGATCCGGGCCAGTGGGCTTCTGGCTTTATGAGAATTTAAATAAGCAAACTTCACCATGTCCTGGCTTTGCTCCCGGAGTTTTCTTGTTCTTGCCTCCAGTAATCCCTCCATTTGATGGTGTGCCTTAAGTATAGCTTCTTTTTGCTTTTGTATTTTGTCACGCTGTCTTTTGAGTTTTCGCTCGTACCGCAGATGTTCGGTTTTGAAAAGCACATAGCCAAAATAGATCAGCAGACTGCTGGTAAGGATGTTCAGGTAATAAGGTACCACCTGTCGCTCCAGTGGCATTACAGGCTCAACATATCCGTACAATACTTTAACAGCCATGTAAGTAGCCATACTTATCATGAACAACGAAGTATAATGCACCTTTTTCTCAAAGAACAGGACCGGGGTCAGTGCCGTAGCAAAGAAAAGAAAATCAAAGCCGCCGTTTTCACCATGATACAAACTGCCATAGACCTGCATGGTAATGGCAAAAAGAAAGAAGATATACCGTGATACGACGATGTACCCTCGGATATGTGCTACCAGAAGAAAGGAAAAAATGAGCATTTCACCCATGCATATCCAAAAAGAGGAGATGGCGTTGATCGTCAGAAGAAAAATGGCAATCCCCAATACCATTACAATGACCAGAATACTCATGATGTTGAATATTCTATAGATCCGATTGGCTTTAAAGGAAAGTGACGGTTTGGAAAAAAGTGGTTTGAACAACACTAAAAAATAGGATAATGCTAGCTAATGACCTTATTGTCAAGGCTTAAAATACAAATTAAGGTTTTATTTTAATAGCCAGCCAAACATAAATGTTAAGAATTACCTGATGGCTGCTACCTTTTTCATTATCCATTCCAACTGTACAAATTATAAAATTGCAGCCATAAAGGCTGCAATTTTATAGTGATTAACCACAAGGTACCACCCAGCACTTTAACCAACAATCATCACCACGGCATAAAGAATTAAACTTGTCCGTCTTTTTGCTTAAGATCTCTTCAATAAGCTGCTCTTTTTTCGTTTTCATAATAGAATCATTAAATGTTTAAAATGCGCCTACTCTATTTTGTCAGGTTTTCAGCTTCCCCCTGTTTTGCTTTTTAATATTTGCAATTTCTCTATGTTTTCTTCGCTATATTTTTCAGGATAGAGTTCAAACCATTTTCTTACCGTTTCCTCTCCCAGATGATCGTAAGTGGTGCTCACGAGATCTTTAAGTTGCTTGAGAAATACTTCTTTGATCTTTTCCGGCTCTTCTTTTTTTTGCCGTTCCCTTTCCTGCTTTTCCTGATAACTGGTGGGTGTGTGATGCACATAGCGACCGAAATATTTTCGGCAGAATTCATGATAATCCTTTGTGAATAGGATGAAATTATGCCACATCTCATCAATCATCAATAAATCGCTATTGATAAAAATCCCTTCTTTCGATTTCCTTCCCAAATAGATAAACTTGAGGGTTTCGCTGAACAGATCAACTGCCTCTTCCTGACTTACATCGAACTTCTCCGTAAATCTGGAAATCACATTTTCGTTACGGTACTCCAATATCTCACGCAGGGAGGCTGAATTTTCTTGAGAAGACTGGTTGTTAAGTGACCTAACCGCTTCATTTGGATTTGTTTTCATGTTCTTAACTTTTTAAAATCTTATAACTAATAGATTTATGTTTTACTGTCGGATTTTAAACTGTTGTTAAAAAATTATTATATAATATTATCATTCAATTATATATCGATGACTGTAACGTTATAGAATATGATTTAAAAAATATTAAATTGTTTTAATTTCAGGTATATGTAGATGCTTTGTAGACTTTTATGAGGAGTGTAGTTACAGCACCCTCTGAGGTGACTCCCTTTGAGGCATCTGATCGGGTAGTGTTGGGTTTAACAATCCTGCATGGAAATACATAAGCCAATACCGGGTAATGTGTCTTGCCTTGCGTTGGCCGTCACAAGTTTTTTAAATTGTTAATCCTACTGCCCTGACAGCATGCTGTATAATACTGTGCCAGATTGTTGAGTAGTTTTTGTGATCTAAATTTGCACTCCTCCCAAAAAATTTATTACCTTCGCATCTCTTTACAAATCTTCAAATTGAAGCTTATGTTGGTGCAGAATTATCATATCGGAATAATGACCGGGCCCAGGTGACCGAAACCTGGTGAAGTATAATTCTGCCCGGTCTCTCAGATCGGGTTTTTTTGTGCCATTTCCGGCACAGACCTTAATAGATTCTTACAAACACCGGCAAGGGAAAACCGAAGATCGGATCTTCCTCGCCACTAACTATAACAATCATGGCACTGACATTGGCAGATCAATACTACTTAAAGGCACTGGATGACTATGACTACGACCTGGAGGTAGTGGTGGAGAACCTGGGGTATGCTCTTGGCTATGATTCAGAGCATGCCGGTGCCAACCACCTGATGGGCAAACTGTACATGGAGAAGTTCAGGAAGTTTGACCTCGCGGAAGAATACTTCATAGCCTCGCTGGCATCGGAACCTTCCAATGTAGATGCATGTGAAAGCTACAGCCGGCTATTGATCCGTACAGGAAAATTTCCTGAGGCACTGAAGCTGATCAGGTATGCGTCAGGGCTAAGTGGAGCGGTGATCTCTAAATTCCTGCAATTGGAAGCCCTGGTACATGAATTACAGAAAGACTTTGGTAAGGCAAAGGAACTGTTGCAGGCAGCTGTTCTGGAGAGTTATGATTCTCACTACATCTATTTCCTGAACCAGGAGATCGACAGAGTGGAAAAGAAAATGTGCTTGTCCGGAGAGGTAAACTATGATTTTACAGGATAAGGGGGTGTCGGCAAGCAAATCATCTGAATACTTACGGGTGTTCAATTAGCCTGTTTGCACCCCTGTTTCTGAACAATAGCTACCTCTGCCGGCTCACGGATTAGGCTTTTATTTGATAGGATAAATCAGGTTCTGATGAATTTTCAAGGATATGAAGATCACCTGCCCTGTAAAAGCCTTTTTCTACAGTGTCATGATGACTGCATTGCTGTTGATATCCTGCGAGGACGATGATATCCACAGGGATACGGAAAAGCCTACCATTACTGTTAATTCTCCTGTGGATGGTACATCTGTGGAATGCGGTGGTACTCTTTCAGTAAACGTGGACTTTAGCGACAATGAAAGGTTGAAAAGCATAGCGATACAATCTGCGGGCATGGGCATTGATGAGTCTGAAGCTCTGGATGGCATACCGACATACAATTTCACCCGGAACTTTGTGCTGGATGGGGTGGCCATTGGACCACATGTACTTGTCATAGCCGCCACGGATATCCAGGGTAATGAGGCAGTTTTCGAAGTTGCTGTGAATGTGACCGAAGTTACTGCTCCTGAAGGAGAGGTATTTGCCATAGGTGAAGTGGCCTGGTATGGCTGGAATCCCAAACTGGCCATGCCCATGGCACGGGATAGCGAAAATGAAGGATGGTATGAGATCACGCTGTTCAGTCCCGGGGGTACGGATGCAGGAGTGAAATTCATAGGGCAGCCGGTGTTGACTCCGGATAACTGGGGGCTTTTGGATAACGCTGACCCGGCAGGAGGCATGGTCAACAGTGATGCCAGTGAGGCCATACTCATGCCAGAAAAGGGGTATCATGTAGTGCGGTTCAATCCCTCACTGTTGCAATATGAAATAACCGCAGTGGAAGAGGCTACCCTTCCGGCCCCGGTAGGGCAAATGCACCTGATGGGCTGTGGATTTGTTGATTATGACCTGTGCTGGCAGTTGGAAAAGGCCATACCCATGGCTCAGGATATTGATAACGAGTATCAGTTTGAAATAGAGATCGGATTCTCCGATGAGGTAGACCTGAAATTGAATGCCAACCAGGCATGGGATGAACATGACTGTGGCTTTAACGGTCATGATCCGCCGCCGGGAAATATAGTTTTTACGGAACTGAGCTGTGGTGATGGTACTCCCGATCTCAAATACAGGGACAGGGCCGGCACATATTTGATCATAATGGATCAGTATCTGCGAAGAGCTTCAGTGGTGAAAATAGAATAATACAATAGTCTGGGTAGAGACAGGTTTACCTGGTCTTTATCCACTTGTGGAATAACGATGATATGAGCATCAGTAACAATGAAAGACCCATGTCAAGGACCAATATGTACTCCGTGCTGTGCCGGTGGTGTTTGGGATGGTTTTTTGTGTTGGTTGGGATGGCCTGTAGTACATCGGTTGGTGAACGGGCAGGCTCAAAAGAATCGTTGTTCCGTACTGTACCGGGTGAGGAATCAGGTGTGCTGTTTGAAAACACGATCGTGGAGAGCGCCGACCAGAATGGCATACTCTACGAATACCTGTACAATGGTGGTGGAGTAGCAGCCGGGGATCTGAATAGCGACGAGTTACCTGACCTTTACTTTGTGTCCAATCTTGAAAAAAACAGGCTGTACCTCAACCAGGGAAATCTGAGATTCCATGAGGTTACGGATGTATCCGGTGTTGGTGGAAACGCGGGTTTTCCTACCGGTGTGACCCTCGTAGATATCAATGCAGATGGCCTTCTGGATATATACGTATGCAAATCCGGGAAATATTCCAATCCTCAATACCTCAAAAATGAACTTTACGTCAATCAGGGTTTGAATAGCGATGGCATTCCAACATTTCAGGAGCAGGCAGCCCGGTATGGGCTCGACCTGCCCCATCACTCCACACAGGCGGCATTTTTTGATTATGACCGTGACGGAGACCTGGATATGTTCCTGCTGAATCATGGTGTTAAAATGTATGAGAACCATGAGCTGCCGGTGCTGCTGGCTTCCAAAAATGAATGGCAGGCAGAAAAGCTGTATGAGAACAGGGGTGGGCATTTTAAAGATGTGAGCGACAAGGCAGGGATCATTCAGAATGCACTGGGTTTTGGGCTGGGAGTAGGTATTGGGGATGTCAACAACGACGGTTGGCCCGATGTACTTGTCAGTCATGATTTTTCCGAAAAAGACCACTTATACCTGAACCAAAAAGACGGAACTTTTCGTGAGGTGATCCGGCAAGCCACGGGTCATATCTCCTTCTTTTCCATGGGCAATGATTTGGCAGATTTCAATAACGACGGCTGGCTTGATTTTATGACCCTGGACATGGCCGGTGATAACAATTACGACATAAAGACCTCCATGAGCAGCATGGATCCTGATCAATTTTACAGGCTGGTAAACCAGGATCTTCACCATCAATACATGTTCAACTGCCTTCAGCTCAACAACGGTATTCCTGATAATTCGGGTATCCCATTATTTTCAGATATTGCCCAGCTGGCCAGGGTTTCAAGCACAGACTGGAGCTGGGGGCCTCTGTTCTTTGATGCAGACAACGATGGTTTTAAAGATCTGTTTATCTCCAACGGGGTGAAGAGGGATTTCAGGAATAATGATTTTGCGCTCTACAAGCAAAAAGTCTTTAATGAGTTCTTCAATAATTTTCCGGATAATACTCATGAGAACAAACAGCGTGCCCGGCAATTGACCGAGCTGCTGATCGAAAAGATGCCGGAGAGGCCGCGCTCCAATTACTTTTTCAGAAATACCAATGGCTACCGGTTCGAAAAAACATCCTGGGTAACGGATGAACCTAACGTGTCCAACGGTGCAGTTTACTCCGACCTCGATCTTGATGGTGATCTTGATCTGGTGTTGAATAACATGGATCAGCGCGCTTCAATATATGAAAACCTGAGCTCCGGGAGTACCCGGAATGGATTCATTCAGGTCCGGCTAAAGGGAAGTGATAAAGACCCCTTTGGAACCGGCGCCCGCGTAACGATTGTCATAGAGGGAAATAAACAGCTTGTGGAGAACCATGGCAGCCGGGGTTTTCAGTCCTCTTCGGTTGGTCTCATTCATTTTGGTATTGGCAACGCATCTAAAGCAGACCTTATAGAAGTCCGCTGGCCCGATGGGCGGTGCAATGTACTGGAAGATGTAGCGGCAAATACCCGGATCACCGTTAGCCATAATGAATCCATGGAACCTGTCAGTGATCGGGCTACTCCCGAGGCGTATGCCCTATTCAAAGATATCACTGCTCAAGCAGAGATAGACTACCGGCATGTCGAAAATGAATTTGATGATTTCCGTAGGGAAAGCCTGCTACCGCACAGGATGTCTCGTTTTGGCCCAGCGTTGGCGGTAGCTGATGTGAATGGAGACGGGCTTGAAGACATCTATGCCGGTGGAGCAGCAGGTACGGAAGGTCAGATCTTTTTGCAAATGCTGGGAAACTCCTTTCAACGATGGGAAACCACTGTTTTTTCTGAGGATGCAGCCTGTGAAGATGTATCAGCCCTGTTTGTGGATATGGATGGGGACGGTGACGCGGACCTTTACGTGGTAAGCGGTGGCAATGAATATGAATCCGGCAGTGTCTTTCTGAAAGATCGCATTTATGAAAACCGGTCAGGAACGTTTACAAAGCTTTCGTACCTGGACATGGGGGGTATGAGTGGTTCGGTAGTCAGCGCCTCTGATTTTGATAAAGATGGTGACCTGGACCTTTTTGTGGGAGGAAGACAGGAACCAGGCCATTACCCTGCTCCGGCATCAAGCTATCTTTACAGGAATACAAGCTCCAACGGCCGGATCTCATATGAAGTGCATCAGCACTTCGAAGCTCTGGGCATGGTCACAGACGTCACATGGGCAGACCTGGATCAGGATGGCTGGAAAGACCTCCTGGCAGTTGGGGAATGGATGCACCCGGTCATTCTGCAGAATGACCATGGAATGCTGACTGATAAGACTCTTTCATCCGGACTGACCACCGAAAGGGGGTGGTGGAGAAGCGTGGTGGCCGCGGATTTTGACAGGGATGGAGATATTGATTTTGTGGCCGGTAACAATGGACTTAACTACAAATACAAGGCTACCCGGGAAGCACCCTTTGAGATCTACCTTGACGATTTCGACCAAAACGATGCCGGTGATATCGTATTGGCCTATATGGAAAAGGGTACCCGCTTCCCACTGCGGGGCCGGGAGTGCAGCTCCGGACAGATGCCTTTCATAAAAAAAAAGTTTGCCACCTACCATGACTTTGGGAAAGCTTCACTGTCAGAAGTGTATGGCCGGGACAAGCTCAGAAAGGCTATGCACTTCAGTGTGACCAACTTTGCTTCCAGCTACTTTGAAAACCTTGGCCAGGGTAGATTTTCCTGTCAGGCTTTACCGCTTGAGGTACAGCAGTCGGCCATTAACTCCATACTTGTGAATGATTTTGACCATGATGGTGATCCTGATCTGGTGCTCATGGGAAATTTTTACCCGGTTGAAGTGGAGACACCACGAAATGACGCAGGGTATGGCCATTTTCTGCGGAATGATGGCAATGGACAATTCACCGCTGTGCCACCGTATGAAAGTAATTTGTATGCCATGGGCGATATACGTCATGCCCTCCCTGTTGGGCTAAGTGATGGTTCCAGCGCTATGGTGATCGCCAGGAACAATGATGCCCTGCAATTTGTCCAATCCAAAAATGAAAAGAATGACGACTTTTAGAACAGCCATAGTATTTTATATCCTGCTTACCTTACTCGGTGGCTTTGCCTGTAATGATGACAATAGCTCAAAAACTGAACAGGATACCGTGGCTACTGATCCCCCTGGACTTTTGGAGATAACTGTAGATCCTGCCAGTACATTCCAAACCATCCGCAATTTCGGCGCTTCCGATGCATGGTCCGTTCAGTTTGTGGGTAAAAACTGGCCGGAATCCAGCCGCAGGCAAATGGCCCGGTTGCTGTTCAGCACTGAAACCTACGAAAACGGAGACCCAAAAGGAATAGGGCTGACTGCCTGGAGGTTCAATATAGGCGGTGGTAGTGCCGGGCAGGGAACTGCCAGCCAGATCGATGACGAGTGGCGCAGGGCTGAAAGCTTTATTGATGAAAACGAAACTTATGACTGGACAAAGCAGCAGGGGCAGCTTTGGTTTTTGCAGGAAGCAAAGGCGCTTGGAGTTCAGGATTTTATCGGATTTGTGAACAGCCCGCCGATCGTCTACACCAAAAACGGGAAGGCCTGGTCGGGGGATGGACGGTCATCCAATCTGCCGCCGGAAAACTATGACAAGTATGCCGATTTTCTCAGCAATGTGGTGAAGGGAGTAGAAGAACAGACCGGGGTGACCTTCGACTATATCAGCCCGTTCAACGAACCACAATGGGAGTGGAAATGCTGTGGACAGGAAGGTTCTCCATGGAATAATGATGAGCTGGCTGAAGCCGTCAGAGCCATTGACAAGGCATTCCAGGCGAACGGGATCACCTCCCGAATAGAGGTCACCGAAGCTGCACAGATCGATTTTCTGTACAGAAAAACCGGTCTTAATGGCAGAGATGACCAGTTGGATGCGTTCTTCAACGAGTCTTCTGAAACGTATATCGGTGACTTAAGTACCGTGGCCCGGAAAATTGCAGCTCACAGCTATTTCACCACATGGCCAGTGGGGCAGCTGGTCACGCACAGGCAGGCGTTGAGCAACAAGCTGAAAAGCCATCCGTCCCTCGAGTACTGGATGAGCGAATACACGCTGCTGGAAAATAACGAGGAGGTGAAAGGCAGTGGCCGTAACCTCGGTATGGATCCGGCGCTGTTCATGGCCCGCGTCATTCATGCTGATCTCGTGTTTACCCCGGCGGTGGCATGGCACTGGTGGCTGGCTATCAGCCCCTATGACTATAAAGATGGTCTGGTCTATATCGATCATAACAAATTCAGTGGCAACATCTACGAATCCAAAATGCTTTGGGCACTGGGGCATTTTTCCAGGTTCGTCAGGCCCGGTATGACGCGTATAGCAGTGTCCCGGTCCGATAAGCTCACTGAGGCCAAAAGCATTGATAACCTGCTGGTATCTGCCTATAAAAGTGATGACGAAATGGTGCTGGTGCTGGTCAACCAGCTCAACAGGGAAGAGGTCGTCAGGATTTCCGGCCTTTCCACGGATTTTAATGAGATGAAGGTCTACCAAACTACCGCGAAGGAAAGTGATAATTTGTCGTTTAAAGGTTCTGTGAAGACTGATGAGGTGATCAAAATGCCCAAAAGGTCTCTGGTGACCCTCGTTGCAAAAAGGCAATAGTCTTCACCACACTTAATGCTTTGGACTTAACAACCTTGAACACCGTCACAAATAATCGTTAACTTTAATTTGGTCCCCTTAATTACTGGATTTCTTTATCACCCATAACTACGAATGAAAGGGTTTCTTCTATCTGTCTTTGCCGTACTTCTGTTGACCAGTGCAGGCTTCAGCCAGCAACAGTCTTTGTTTACGCAGTATAAGTTCAACCGGCTCACAGAAAACGAAGGACTGACCAATAACATTATTACGGACATCATTCAGGACACACTGGGACATATCTGGGTAGGTACTGAAGACGGACTGTTCCGTTATATGGGCGGCAATTTCAAGAAATTCATGCGGGAAAGGGACAACGGTTATACACTGCCCAATAATCACATCAACGGTCTGTATGTAGATCACCTGAATGACCTCTGGATCCTGACACAAACAGGAGTGGGTAAGTACAGTTACCAGCAAGACGCAGTTGTTCCATACCATCCTGAAACGATCAATAAAAATGTTATTTCCATGGTTCGTGACGGCAATGTTTGTTACCTGGACAGGTACGGAGGAGGAGTATGGCGTGTGAGCAATGATTCTATCAATGCATTGCCCCTTTACGATCATGAAAGTAAGACAGATTATTCTCATTGGCCTGTGGTGAGAATGGACAAGGCTGGTGACATGCTTTGGATGGCATTCCTCGAACGGGGTATCCTTGGCATGGATCTGACCGACGGTACGTTTACCTATTTTTCATCTCATGAAATATGTGGTAAGGATAAATTGCAGGTATTCGAAGTTTTTACAGATAGGCTGGACCGTGTTTGGCTGGGAACAGATTCCGGTCCCTTCTTTATTTCAGAGCAAGGTGAAGGTAAATATGGAGTGAACCGTATTTTACCAGACCACCTGCCTGCAGATGATTACCTGAGTGTAAGCCTGGATCTCAGCAACAACCTGTGGCTCGGGACCCGTCAGAACGGGTTATTTGCTTGACCTGTCCGCCAGGGATATGGAAGCCTCGCTGCAGCACTTTCTGCCTTCTATTGATGACAACAGCATCTCACACAGAACCATTAGCAAGATATTTACAGACAGGGCGGGCCTCCTTTGGCTGGGCACGCATAACGGAGGGATCAACGTATTCGATCCGCGAGGTGTGAAGGTCCACACCGTTACCCACCTGCTGAACAGCGCGAATACCATCAGCTATCAGAATGTATGGGGGATCGCTGAGTCTGGGGAAGGTTTGATCTGGGTGGGCACAGATGGCAAGGGCATCAACCTTTTCGACCCCAATACCGGTGAGGTGATCGACGATATGCTTCCCGAACTCCGCAACAAAGCCATTCTTTGTATTCTGGAAGATCGAAAGTCCCGGGTCTGGATAGGTACGTATGAGAACGGGGTCTATCTTTACAACAGAAACATGGGACTTGTACAGTCCTACCGTAAAGACGGCGCCAATTCCGATTTAACCGTAAATGATATCCGGTGTTTTTATGAATCACCTTCCGGAACGGTATACGTCGGTACCAACCGGGGTGGACTTTACCGCTTTGAGGAAGGAACGGGGAGGATAACGCTCCTTCAACGTACCTATAATCATGACATCAGGGCCATTTCAAGCACCGCGGAAGATCAGCTATGGCTGGGTACCTACGAAGAGGGGCTGGTGAACTTTGACCTCACCCGTGACAGCCTGGTCTATTACAAATGGACAAACAACAATACATCTATCCGGGTCATTTTTGATATCCTTAAGGATGATAGTATACTCTGGCTCGGTACAAGTCAGGATGGATTAAAAGCGTTCAATACCAAAACGCTGGAGTATGTTTCCACTCCGCTCATCGGATCGCTGCAGGGAAGTACGGTAAAAGGTGTATCCATTGATCATCACAATAATCTGTGGCTCACTACCAACAATGGCATAATTGCTGCCAATCTCCAAAGCGGAGGGACCAAGCGCTTTGATCACCGGAATGGTTTTCAAAAAGGTCAGTTCAATGATGGGTCCGTATTCTTCTCCGGCCACGGCTACATTGTGGCCGGCGGGATCTTCGGTATGAATGTGTTTTACCCAGGACAGCTATTGGAGAAAAAAGCTTTTCCGGATGTAGTTTTCAGTGAGTTGCGGATATTGAATAAAAAAATGACCCCGGTAAATTCCAGGGTATTCCCCGATGGAAAAAGCATTTTCCTCACTGAAGAGGTACAACTCAACTACGACGACAACTTCTTTTCAGTGGATTTCATGATCCCGGGCTTTTACAGTGAAAGACAGAATGACCTTGAGTACCGGCTGGAAGGATACGATGAGGGGTGGCAGTCCATTCGTGATTTTCATACGGCGGTGTATCGGAATGTATCCCCTGGAAACTACCTGTTCCAGGTGAAGTATGTGGACAGTGAGACCGTTACCCGGCAATTAAGCATTACCGTCACGCCGCCCCTTTGGAGGACCTGGCAGGCTTATTTGTTGTTTTTTGTCGTCATCCTGTTGATCGTATGGAGGCTGATCAGGTTCAACAACAGCAGGATCGTACTTCGTCAGAATTTGGCATTTGAAAAACAATTACGGTTACAGGAGTCGAAGGATATGAAAGAGAAACTAAGGTTTTATACCAATTTCTCCCATGAACTCAAGACCCCACTGACCCTTATCCAGGGCCCTGTTAATGACTTGATCAAAAAGACAAGCGATGAGGAGCATTTGCATTACCTGCGCCTGATCAAAAAGAATACCTCCGTTCTGCTCCGGTTCATCGGTAAGATCCTGGAGTTCCGTAAGATTGAAATGAACCGAACCTTACTGAACGTAGGCTATTATGACCTGAACGTACTGGCGCAGGAAGAAGCCGAAAGCTTTGCCTATCTGGCCAGGGAAAAGGAAATGAAATTTGGCTTTTACTCGGAGACCGACCTCTATGCCTGGGTGGACATTGAGAAGATACAGATCATAATGAACAATCTACTGTCCAATGCCATCAAGTTCTCAGAAAAGGGACAGACCATAAAGTTTGGTGTGTTCCATGAGCAGGAAGACATCGTGATAGAGGTGAAGGACGAGGGGGTGGGAATACCTCAGAAAGAAATAAAAAAAATATTTACACCTTTTTACCAGGCTGAAAACTCGGCTGGTTCCGGAGGCACAGGCATAGGGCTGACACTGTGCAAGCGGTTTATAGAGCTTCATGGAGGGCGAATAATACTGAACAGCGAGGCTGGAAAGGGGACACAGTTTCTCGTTCATTTACCCCAGGGGAAACAGCACCTTGCCGATAAGGATTATATACGGTTTGTAAAAGTGAAGCAGGAAGAGATTGAGGAAGGCTTATCAACACATGCTGAAGATCATCCTGAGGTACAGCATGACATTTCAGATTCTGACAGGGTAATTCTGATTGTGGATGACAATGCCGATATTACCGCTTACATGCACACCCTCTTTTCTCCGGCTTTCAAGGTATTGCAGGCTGGAAACGGCAGAGAAGCCCTGGACCTTGCAATCAACAACATACCGGATGTGATCATTTCTGACTGGATGATGCCTGATATGGACGGGCTGGAATTTTGCAGGTCTGTGAAAAGTTTGACAGCAACCAGTCATATACCCGTGATCATGGTGACGGCAAGGAACTCCGATGAATCCCGGATGAAGGGATATGAGTTTGGCGCCGACGATTACATAACCAAACCTTTCAACTCCGATCTGCTGCTCGTGAGGGTCAACAGTATTCTGGGTAACCGGAAGCTGATACAGCTTAGATATCAGGCTGGTGCAAGTCTGGAAAATGAGGACAACGCTCCATCCAAAGAAGTGAAATTTATTTTGAAGGTGGAAGCTGCTATTCTCCATCTGCTGGAAATCTCAGCATTCAGTGTACCTGACCTCTGCAGAGAGGTAGGCCTCAGCCAGACCTCTCTGTACCGGAAGATCAAGACCCTTACCGGTGATTCCATCCAGATGTTTATCCGCAAGGTAAAGATCAAACGTGCCGCGGAACTTTTGGTAAGTGATGACCTTTCCGTTACCGAGGTAGCCTTCAGTCTCGATTTTTCAGATCTGAAGTATTTCCGCAAGTGCTTTAAGGAGCAGCTCGGTATGACACCCTCGGCTTACCGGAACACTCATGCCAGCACTGTGAGTGGTATCAGGATACAGGAATTGTGAACACCGGACCTGGTTGATGGTTGTTTGTTTTGTGTTTCTTGTTTCTTGTTTTCTTCAAACGGGAAACACCAAACATCGAACAAGAAACACAAAACAGGAAACACCAAACCATCAATTATATCCTTTCCAGCTGTACCATTACATAATTCCATTCTAAAATGAAAGATCACACCCTCATGTAGGGCTGATTACACCCCCCTGTATAACGGAGCGCCTGCCGACATTTGATCCGTCACATAAAAAGGTTTTTATATGCTTTCAAAATATCTCCATGGAATGTGGACAACCGGTATAGTGGTGTCGTGTTTGAATATTGCCCTGGCTCAACATCCACCGGAAATCGAAGATCCTTCAGTACTATCGGTCAATGCAAGGGAGCCTCGGGCCTCAGTGTTCCCGTTTGCTGACAGCGCGGTAGCCGTACAGTACAGAAGATCAGCGGATCCTAATTATCTTTCACTTAATGGAAAATGGAGATTCAACTGGTCTGAGAACCCTGGAGTCAGGCCCATGGACTTTTACAAAGAGGCCTTTGATGTAGACGCATGGCCTGAAATAGAGGTGCCTTCGGACTGGCAGATGAAAGGGTATGGAATACCGATCTATACCAATGTAAAGTATCCTTTTGAGCAGAACCCACCCTACATTCAGCAGCATTTTAATCCTGTAGGTTCTTACCGACGGGTTTTCGACCTTCCCAAAGACTGGGTAGGAGAGCAGATCATACTTCATTTTGGAGGGGTGAATTCTGCTTTTTTCGTGTGGGTCAATGGAAAAAAGGCAGGCTTTGGTAAGGGCAGCAAAACGCCTCGTGAATTTGATATCACGAGGCTGGTGAGAGAAGGAAGCAACACTCTGGCTGTGGAAGTATACCGCTGGAATGACGGCAGCTACCTGGAAGACCAGGACATGTGGCGCCTGAGTGGCATAGAAAGGGAGGTATTCCTGTACAAGGAACCCCGGTTACATCTAAAGGATTTGTTTGCAAAGGCTTCCCTCGACGAAACCTACACTGACGGCAAACTGGTAGTAGAAGCTGCTTTTGGAGGAAAACTAAAAAAAGGTGAGGTGCATTTCTCGCTCAGTGACCCTGAAGGCCGCATCGTTTTCGAACAACATAGTCAGGTACAAAAAGCTGTTTTGATAGAAACAATTATCAGCGAGGTCAAGCCATGGACAGCGGAGCATCCGCACCTTTATGAATTGATCCTTACTGTGGAAACCGGCGGTCAGAAGGCATGGTACCATCAAAAAGTGGGATTTCGTACGGTGGAGATCAAAAAAGGGCAACTAATGGTAAACGGCAGGCCCATCTACCTGAAAGGTGTGAACAGGCACGAGCATGATGAGAAAGACGGGCATGTAGTCACCCGGGAAGATATGCTGGCGGATATTATTCTGATGAAGGAGCACAATATCAACGCGGTAAGGACAAGCCATTACCCCAATGACCCACTCTGGTATGAACTCTGCGACGAGTACGGACTTTATGTGGTGGATGAGGCCAATATTGAGAGCCACGCCATGGGAAGCTGGCTGAACTGGGGGTATAGCCTGGATAAAACACTTGGGAATAATCCCGTATGGAAAGCCGCCCACCTGGATCGTATCAGGAGAATGGTTGAGCGGGATAAGAACCACCCGAGCATTATCATCTGGTCGCTGGGCAATGAGGCCGGTTCAGGACAGAACTTCGAGGCGGCAGCGCAATGGGTCAGGGAGAGGGACCCTTCCCGGCCGGTACAATACGAACAGGCTGGGCTGGAAGACTACACGGATATTGTAGTGCCCATGTATCCGAAGCTGGAGCATATCCGCATGTTCCTTGCACTGAACGATCCCCGGCCCTTCATCATGTGTGAGTATATGCATGCCATGGGTAACAGCGTTGGGAATCTTGTCGACTACTGGGAGCTGATCGAATCGGAACCACAGCTTCAGGGAGGGTTCATCTGGGACTGGATGGACCAGGGACTTCTCACGGACACCCCGAACGGACGGGATTATTTCTATGGCGGGGATTTCGGGCCGGAAGGAACACCCACCGATGAAGACTTTTGCCTTAACGGACTGATCTTCCCGGACCGGACCGTAAAACCCGCATTGATGGAAGTGAAAAAAGTCTATCAGAACATAAAATTCCGGGATCTGTCGGTGCAAGAGAACGAGATCACCCTGAATGTTTACAACTATTTTTCATTTACAGATACCAAAAACCTTTCGTTCAGATATCGTATACTGGCGGATGGTGAGGAAATAGCCAGCGGAATCCCCAATGTCGGGAATATTGAACCTTTGAACGAGGGCACAATGACAATCTCAAAGAACTGGAGGGAACAGCCCGGTCGTGAGCTTTTCCTTAACCTGGAAGTCTCTTCATCTTCTCCCGGCCCTGGATTACCCGCCGGTTTTGTCTTGGCCTCTGACCAGTTTCAACTCTCCGCTGTCAAACTGTCTGCCGTACCAATTGCCAGAGTCAATACAAAGCTTTCTGTTCAGGAGTTGGAGGACATGTATCATATTTCGGGAAAAGACTTTTCCGTAGGGTTTTCAAAAATGACCGGGGAACTGACTTCCTGGACCTGCCATGCGAGTACTTTGCTAAAGGAATCGTTGACCCCGAATTTCTGGCGTAATCCTACAAGCAATGACAGAGGCTATCAGATGGAAAAGCATCTGGGAGTATGGAAAGGAGAGATCGATAACAGAAAGCTGATGACCATGGACGTCACGGATGGTCCAAACGGAATAATAGAAGTAAAAACCAGGCATGACCTATTGGACGGGAAAGCGACTTATTCGCACACATACAAAATTCATCCATCGGGTGAGATCCATGTGGCCATGTCCTTTCAAAAAGATAAGTCGCTGCCCGAACTACCGAGAATGGGGATGCGTCTGAAAATACCCTATGAGTACCATCATGTTACATGGTATGGACGCGGTCCTTTTGAGTCATATAACGACAGAAAATCAGCGAGTTATATTAAATTATATAAAGCTAAAGTTGAAGATATGGATACCCCGTATATCGTACCACAGGAAAATGGCAACAGGACGGATGTAAGATGGATGCAATTCCTTGCTGGTGATGGCTCAGGCTTCAGGATAATTGGCGATCAACCACTCGAAATGAGTGCTCACCATTATTCCCTTGAGGACCTGGAAGAATATCACCGGCACAGATTTACCCTGCCGGCAAAGGCCTTTGTAGAGGTTAATATTGATCACCTGCAGATGGGAGTGGGAGGGGATAACAGCTGGGGGTACCGTCCCCACGAGAAGTACCGGTTGCTTGAGAATGAATACCAGTATTCGTTTGTGATGAAGCCTGTTCACAAAGTCAAAGGGTCAGACCTGGCTAAGTCGGATTGATCTCCTGTGATCAGGAAGGTAAAGAGAACGTAAATTCCCGTTTAACGTCGGGTCAGGGATTTGATAAAATCTACTTCAGCCGTATCATAGGGGGTGCCGTCGACTCTTAAAATATCATGAAACCATACTTCCGGTTCGCGTTCAAAGGCCTTATCCCAGGATGACCACGGATAGATCGTGTTGGTCTTGCCCGCAACAAGCCCCCAATTCATCGCTCCGATCTTCTCTCTTTTTAGTATAGGTAGTACTCCGTAGAATGTGTTTTGATTCGATCTGGCCATATACTCGGTGCACATAATTGGGCGGCCATATAATTTAAGCTGAGTTATTTTTCTCTCCACATCCTCAGCCTTGCTGTCATAGGTATGGAACGAAACAATATCTGAGTTTTCTATCATTACACGGTTCAGTTCGGAAAGCTTGTCCGGCGACCCCCACGTGTCTGTATTTCCTTCCCATATACCCATGGTGATGGGTTGGGAGGGATTGACTTCCCGGGCCCATTTGAAGCATTTTTTGACCAACAATAGCGAATACCTCAGCTTATCATCATGCGGTAGCTCAGTTTTATATTCCGATGTCGCCCCGTACGATCCACCATTGGAATTGCCAGGCTCATTGTAAATATCCCAAATGCTGACCCGGGGATCGTTTTTAAATCGTCGCATAACACTTTTTACGTAAGTTTCCAGTTTGACATGTTTTGTAGAGTCCTCCAGATAAAGACGACCAGGCGACTGAACCCAACCCGAGTTATGCCTGCCTGCCACGGGTTCTCTCTGGGGGCCTGACTGTGGCAAAGGGTCCCATACATCATCAAAAAGGACCAGCATCGTCTTAATACCATGCTGATCTGCTATCGTCAGGAACTGATCTACTCTGTCCAGAAATGCCTCATTGTCCTGCTCCCATACCAGGTTATGCAGGAATACCCGGTGCATATTCATACCCAGGTCCGCTGACCACCTGAGCTCCCTGTCTATCGTTACGGGATCGAAAGTTTCTGCCTGCCACATCTCCAGTGGGTTGATAGCGGTGTTTGGAACGAAATTCGTACCAACAAACCATGGCTGCTGATTGTACCATTCCCACGCTTTTTCTTCAGGCCATTTTTCGCCCGTCAGGGATTTCTGACAAGCTGTACTGAACAGGAAGCCAATACTAAGTACTATCAAGGCTGGATTACAGATTTTTTTCATCATGTTATAGCATGTTTTGCATGTGAGACTTTATTTAACCGGTATTTGTCTCCAACATCCGGCTGCATCGTACCATGGGGTCAAAATAGTGAAGATTTTAGGGAACCCACACAGTCAAAAAATACCGGAAAGCAGAAATAAGGATGCTACCCCTTTTTTTGGAGCCTCAGCCCCCCGGGAGGCACGGTCTTGTTCTGTCTCTTTGTCAGGCAGACCCTTTCCAAACACCTAAAACAAAAATCCTATGCAACAACATTATACCTTATTTTATTCCTTTAAGACATTGGTTCCATCCTTGGTGGCAGTGATACTTGCATGTATCTGTTCTCCAAATGCTTATGGTCAGACAGACGTGTACATTAGCCCTGATGAGATCATGGTCGATAACTTCGATGGCTGGGGCACCTCCCTGGCGTGGTGGGGCGAGGAGGCCGGGAAGGTACATAAAAATGATACGACAAAGCTGGATGACCTGGCCCATGCGTTGGTGAACGAGTTGAATTTTACGATCTTCCGGTACAATATTGGCGGAGCATGTGATCCCGACAAGGAGTTGAACTGCTCCACCATTAACCAGGGACTGGACTCCTACAAGGCCATTCCCAACATGAATGAAGCGGACCGGGGCTTAAATCAGAGAAGAATGCTGAAGGCCATTGCCAGGACCGGACAGCAGGGAGGGAAAGACCTGCTTTTGGAAACATTTTCAAACTCACCGCCCTATTGGATGACCATTTCAGGCTCTACTACAGGGGGTGTAGGGGGCTCCAACAACCTTGACGCCACCAAATATGATGATTTCGCTGAATACCTGGTCAGAGCTACGGGATACATTGATGATGACCTCGCTCCCTATGGGTTCCAGGTGGATTATATAGAGCCGTTCAATGAACCGGAGGAAGGCTGGTGGCAATATACCACCAGTGGCAGCGCTCAGGAAGGCTGTTCCTTTTCAAGAAGTAATCAGGTAAAAATGATCAACGCCTTACAAACCGAACTGGCCAACAAGGGATCTGCCATAAACATAGCGGCCAATGATAACTTCAGCATTAACCCTGATGTGATAAAACACTACAAATCAAATGATGTGTTCGGTAAGGTGGACAAGCTGAACTTTCATGACTACAGCGGGAACAATGCAGCCAGAAGTGCCGTATATGCTGAGTCCGTTTCAAAGGACATATGGATCTCCGAAGGTGGTCTGATCGGACTACCGGGATCGGGTTATACCCAGCAGATCAACTTTGCGGCAAGGATATGTGAAGACCTGAAATACATGCGCCTGAAAGCCTGGGTGGACTGGCAGGTCGTAGACAAGGCTGACAGCTGGACAGCATTTGACTTCAACCAGTACATGAACAACGGGGTGGTCTCAAGAACCAAAGGGTTTTATTTGCTGGAACAATTCTCCGGTCATATTCTCGAAGGTTATGATCTTATGTGGAGTACCATGACTGAAGGGAATCTGGTAGCCTTCAGGGGACCGGGTAAGCTTGTGATCGTGATGGTCAACAATGGCTCTACTTCCAAAAGCTACAATGTAGACCTCGGTAATTTTTCAGTTACGGGTACAACGGCTACCCACTGGAGGACCAGCAATACCGAAGATCATGCGCTGCAAACCGCCGTTATGCTGTCTCCTTCCAATGTGTTGAGCATTACCCTTCCCTCACAATCCATTTCTACGTTTGAGGTCCCTGTTTCCGATCCTCAGGCCTCACAGGACAGTCCTGCTATTGCCGATGGGATCTACAGGATCATTAACAAAACGAGTTCCGGCCGGGTGGATGTAGATGGTGCTTCAGGAGCCGCCGGAGCGAATATAGAGATTAATCCGGATAATGGCAGCAGCAGTCAGCTTTGGGAATTCACCCATTTAGGCAACAGTGAATACCAGATCACGAATGTTAACAGTGGACTGTCACTCGACGTAGCCGGTGAATCCACTGCTTCCGGAGCCAATGTAATTCAATACACATGGAGTGGGAATATCAACCAGCTCTGGAAAGTAAAGCCACAGGCGGGGGGGTACTTCACTATCTCGCCAGTCCATGCGATCAGTAATTGTCTCCATACCAACGGTACATCCGGTGGCAGCAATGTGAATGTACAAAGTTGTATCAGCCCGGTTGCTGACAGTCAACTTTACCAACTGGAGCTGCATTCCTCCACGATCACCTCGGCTACTTATACACTGACGAACTTCAACAGCGGGAAGCTCATGGAAGTGCAGGGCAACAGCACAACCAATGGTGCCAATATACACCAGTGGCAGGACACAGGAGCAGATAATCAGCAATGGGAAGTGACAGCCCTTGGCAGCGGTGAATACAGGATCATCAATGTGAACAGTCAGCTTTCCCTTGATATCTCCGGTGTAAGTACGGCTGATGGTGCCAATGTAATACAATGGCAGGAAACAGGAGGAGACAATCAGAAATTCAGGTTTGTGGCTACGGGTGATGGCCACTATACCCTGCGTCCCGTACACAGTAATAAATGTCTGTCAGTCAACGGAGGGGGGCTGGCCGATGGCACCAATATCATCCAGTGGTTGTGCAATGGGGCCAATGATCAAAAGTGGACCCTTACGGCTGTCTCTTCCGGTGCCGGGGCCAGACAGTCCACGCCCTCAGCACAAGAATGGACTACGTACGATACTGAAGGTCTGTCATTCTTCCCCAATCCCGTGAGTGAATACCTTACCCTTCGTTTGCCCTCGGAAATAAGGGCGATTACCGTTTACGATCAGCAGGGCCGGGTGATGCTGTCCGAAAATGACATTGGCAAAAAAGAGTTTATACTGGATGTACGTGAGCTCAGGGGTAATGCGTTTTACTTTATTCGACTAACGGATACACCAGGCGGCCAGACTCACCTGAGGTTTTTGAAAGAATGAAGGCGGGGGGATACTTTATGTAGCCGTTGTATGAATTATAGCATATAAATTCAGCGTTTTTACGATCGAATTATGATGAAAAAGTTTTTGGTTTCATTCCTCACATTCACAGAATCCTGCGGATCCACGGGACCCCGTGGGGAGTCCGATGGGCAGCCGGTGGTTGTGAGGGCTCATGCAAGAGCCTTCTGCAGGAAATCTGCCAGGTCGTTGATCGTGAATGGTTCTCCTTGTGAGTGTACCAGGCTTTCGTTTCGCGGATTCACAGATTCCGGCTCCAACCATCCCACAGAATCGACGCACGGTGAATGGCGATCTGAGAGAATATTACGTTTAGGAATAAAGCACAAGCAATAAAGTGTTTTAGCGGCTATTTTGCATAACAACAAAATATATATCCAAATAGAAGAGCTCTTAAACGATGGGCTTACCAACAAAAAATCTGGTTTGCCCTTACGAGAGGTTAAAAAGAAAAAAGCTCATAAAAATGATCTGAGGTTTGATCTTAGGCCTATTGCTTACCAAATCTTCAGTGTCGATTTGTACCAAATAAATGGCATCAGTCATGGCACAGCGCTGTGTTTGCCAAGTACAATTGGAGAGGGCATCCATAAATTCCCAGGCTCTAAACATTTTGTGAGTTGGATGGGGCTTGCGCCTGATAATAAAATCACCGGTGGAAAATTGATTAGCAGTAGAACACTGAAAGGGAAGAATAAATTAAGCCTGGCGCTTAGACAAGCCGCTAATGCCATTGGTAATACAAAAGACATCCTCTTAAAAAATTCTTCAACCGAGTTGCTTATAGAAAAGGACAAGGTGCCGCCATTACAGCTATCGCCAGAAAATTAGCTGTCATTATATACCATATGCTCACTAACGAGGAGGAATTTAGCCCTGATTATCCTGGTCAGGGTCATGATTATCAAAGACAGAAGAAAATTATCTCTACCAGGAAAATGTTAGCCAAAGTCAGTTTATCAGAGCAGGAAAGAAATTATATTTTCTCTTAAAATCAATTAAGGAGTTGTACGGAAATAGGTTGACAGGTTTTACATTAATTCTAAAGGTTTCGATCGAAATACCCCGATCCCGTCCCGATAGCTATCAAGGATTTTATTGGGTTGATTTATTTTAGTGTTTTTTATTTAAACCGGAAGTCAAGTTTAAAATCGAAGAG
>LYSV01000150.1:0-15513 GCA_001657315.1 Flammeovirgaceae bacterium BBD 1991-12
GGATAACTCTCCGAGTTACCCACATATCCACCTTGCGACAGCAACAATAGTCCATTAGTTAATCTTGGGTAAACCTAAAGGGAATGACGTTAAATAAGGAGGTTTGTTTTTATTTTAGCTTAGATATTAATTCACACAACGATTTAACTTTTTTCTCCTACTCCCTTGCCTTCCTTCTCTTCATGTACTCAAGGGCTCTTTTTTTATAGAGGACCCTGTATGCCTCGCTGGTGTCTATATCTGCGCCATAGGTGGCATGGGAAAAATCCAATCGCTCGTTTACACCTTCCACCTTGATTTCCCGGAATTGCCTTGAACCGTCCTTGTTTTTTACCAGCTCTATCTGATCATAAAGTTTTCCGTTCACCAGGTAGGTTTTCACCGTCAGGCGATCACCGGTTATATTGACAATATGGTAGAGCTGTACGTCAGTAGCTACGCGTTCCATCCAGCCGGCAAAGTTGGTGTCATACATTTTAGGGCCGCTGTTGGACACAAAGTACACCGGACCCTCATGCTTCGACTGGCCTACCTCCTCTACCTTTCTGCCACGGGCAAAGGAATGATGATGACCCTGTAGTACCAGGTCTACCTTGTACTTGTCATATAAGGGTTGCAGGTACCGGGCCATGTCGTAGCCGGATCGGTTTCCCCGTGCTGAATAGATAGGATGGTGATGGCTTATGATCGTCCACTGTTTTGGATTGTTGGCCAGGATATTTTCCAGCCATTGCGCCTGTGTTTTGCTGTGCGCTTCGCTGATAAGCATATCCCTTGAGTCCAGTACGATCAGGCGTATATTTTTATAATCCAGATAATAGACTGTCTCTTCCAGCCCGGGAGGCCCGTTTTCGGGAAGGGTAAATGAGTTCCGCCAGTAATCACATAGTCTCTGGCTGTCACCTGATGAAGAGCGTACATACTCGTGATTTCCCGGTACCAATACCTGCGGAACAGAGGCGAATATCCAGCCTCCTGCTTCAAACCACTCTCCCCATTCCCGGTTTTCATTGGAATGGTCTACCATATCACCGGCATGAAGTATGAAATCAGCTTTGGGAGATTGGGTATAGGCCTGCCGTATCGTTCGTGCCCACAGGGATCGCATGTCATTTTGAGCGTCACCCAGATAGATGAAGTTCAGGCCCGGCGCCTCGTGGTCAATCGTATTGAACTGGAACCATTCACTCCAGAGATCTGTCTTACCTACCCGGTAGGTATAAACGGAACCGGGGTCCAGGCCTTTGAGATGAGCGGTATGGAAATGAGCTGTGATCCCTTCCACGACTGCACGGCGAGTAGTGACTGGCTGGTTTTGTGCCTTCTCGGCCAGGTTGGAGGAAGCATCCGATACCAGCCACTGTATCTCAGCTTTGGTTACGGTAGTATCTGTCCACCAGGTGATGGTCCGGCTGGTCTCAGGCATGCCGTTCCAGCTCATAATAATGCGGCCGGGATATTTACCTGGATGATATCCCATATCCTGACCGGTTGCCACATGAACAGCCAGATACAGGTAGGCAATGATGATCCTGTGCACGGGAAGCTATGTTTGATAGTTAAAACTTTATTGTATCCGGTAGATATTGTGAGGCAAGATCCTCATAATAAGGCCTCAGTTCCTTAACATCAGGGGGTACGGGCGATTTGGAGTACAGGTCATAAGGGTTAAACGCATTGACCCATTTGAACATTTCCTTGTCATGTTCGTCCATAAGGTGATCATAAGCTCCTTCCCGGTGCTGGGCATAAAACGAGTGGTACCGGATGATGTACAAGGCAGGCTCAGGCAAATGGTCTTTCATTACATGATACAGATACTCATCATGTCCCCATGACATATGCACATTCCTCAGACCACAGTGGGGTTCGTAGACCCCATGCAACGTATTGTACCTTTCATCATCGTTGTCCGGATTATTGGCAAAAAACTCCGGATAGACGATCCTGTCAGAGAATCTGCAACCTACCGGAAAGGTATCTCCGACTACAGCCCACTGAGGCTCGCCAAAAAGGCACAAAACCTTACCCAGATCATGTAGAAAACCGGTGAGTACAAACCAGTCCGGGTGTCCGTCCGCCCGGATAGCCTCCGAAGTCTGAAGCAAATGCTGGGTTTGATCCAGGTCAATGTCAGGGTCCGAATCATCTACCAGTGTGTTCAGGAATTCCACTGCCTCCCACAGGGACATGCTCCGCCGGTCCAGCCTGAGGAATTCGCTTTCCTTTTTCAGTACAAAGTCATACGTCTGATTGATATGGTTTATGCGGTAAAACTCCTTTACCGTATCCCTTGCCGGCTCTTCGTAGTTCCGGAAGGCCTCTTTTTCCTTTGCTGCCTTCTCCGGATACCTGCGGAGCAGATCCTCTTCCCACATATCCAGGGATTCCAGAGGTTCCTGCGATGGATGATCTTCTTTTCTTTTCATAGTGTTCTGTTTTATTGGAATTCAAACAGGTCAACCTCCAAGATTGACCACTGTATAGAGGATAGCCAAAATTACCAGCACTACTCCCCACGAGATTAAAAACCCCAGCCAGTCCCGGCGATTCCACCGGTAAAACTCCCATTGAGAATGAGGAAAGATCAGGGTGTCCTGAGTAGTAGTGGTGTCGTTCAACCCTCTTTCCAGATCGGCCAGATCAGCTTCCCTGCCTGCTGGATTCACCCTTATTCTCATTTTGTTGTAAAACGTTCTCAGTCTCTCCTCACTGTCACGCGGGGTGAGTAAGGCAATTATGATCAATAGCGCAAAAGGGAAGATCAGCCGGATCAGCAAACGGATGCTCTCATTGAAAGCGTAGTCATTTTTGGACAGGTCAAATCCCAGCTTGTCCAGCAGGATCAGTTCCAGGTACAGGTACCCCTCTCCCTGTATTCGCCCGTCTTCACGTGCCCTGATCCCCTTTGACCAAAAAATTGACTTTTTGGGTAAGGTGAATGATTTTTGAATTTCCTGCCCGGGCTCGATCGCCTTGGGTCTTTCGCCGACTTTGTTTCCCAGGGCTTTCTGTTGCTCCCACATCAGTATTTCCTGCTTACGTTCCTCAACATCCATCTCCTTTGCCGTATACTGCCTGACCACAGGCGCAGGATCGGTTTGCTTCAGCAAATAGCTGTCTGTCCGTAATCCCGGCACCAGTATGGGGAGCAATACAGGAATGAGATAGAACAGGGCGAAGGTACTCAGGATGGATGCCCACGCTGCTCTGGCATTGGCATTTCGCCATTTTAGCCCCAGCCAGAAGGCTGCAGCGAAAATGACAAAAAACTCCCACACAAATTTGATGATCTGCAAAAGACCGTCAAATTGTGTACTGATCAGTGCAGCTCCGGCCAGATAGAGTCCTCCGGCGATCCTGCCCGCCCATAAATAATGTTTTTCGGATTTGGGAGCTGCAAACGGTTGGTAGAGATTCCTGACGATGAGCCCGGAAACGGTAATCATAAGGGTATCCGCTGTGGACATGAGAGCGGCCATCATACTCGCCAGCATAAGACCTACCATGCCAAGATTGAGCGGGCCGAGCAATTCACGTGTGGCATGACCCCATACCAGGTCCGGGTCGGTCAGTGTACCCATATAGAGCAGGATAGCTGCCAGCCCCAAAACTCCCCACAGAATAGTGACCAGTCTTTTCATGAACGTTCCCGTTACGAAACCGACACGGGCCACGTCCTCATCCTTCGCGGCTCCTGCTGTCACCAACTGATTGGGTTGGGTTACTACTGTTATGATGGAAACGAGACCTGCCACCACTATAAAGTACCATGTGAAGTCTATAACGGAAGGAGATCCAAAGATCTCAAACAGGTTCTCAGGTAAGCGCTCATGCAGGTGATTCAGCGCCTGCATGCTGCCAGAGCCTCCAAAAAGCTGATTAATGTCTGCCCAGGCGAAGGGGATCAGTATGACCGAGAGCAATATGATGAATATACCCTGAAGCATATCAGTGTAAAAAGCCGCCTCCAGGCCACCCAGTGCCGTATATACGAGTACTATGAGACATATTGACCATATCAATACATTCATATTGATATGGGAGAAGATACTTCCCGGCTGTAGCTTTCTGAGGTGCTCCAATTCTTCCTGCTCACGATCGCTGAGCTGCTCAAAATCCCTTTTTTCCAGCAAATACAGCCTTTCGGCCATGGTTTTTTCCTTTCTCTCATCAACAGTTAGCTCATTCGGGGCTTTGGCGGTAACAGCCATGGCTGTTTTGGTGACAGCGATATAGCCCATGGAAAGGAGGCCCATCATACCAATGGTGGCTACGATGGCGTAGGTAGCAGCCATTTTTTTTGAACCGTACCGCTCCAGATAAAAATCACCCATGGTAATTATTCTCAGCCTTCGCAGCCAGGGAGCAGTAACCCAGAAAAGCGGGGTGGCAAAGAGCATCAGCAGTGAGCTCCAGATGCCGCTGGCGCCGTTGTTGTAGGTGGTGGTAGCCACCCCGGCGGGCCCGTCGGCGGAGGTGGCCTGACCAAAGCTGGCAAAAGTGGATACCAGCCTGCCAAACTTTCGCCCGCCGAGAAAAAAATCCTCCTCACCCTTTATCCTGAAGCTGGCCCTCACCCCAATGACCACGATCACCCCGAAGTACAGGATGATGACAATTATATCTGGAATGGAAAGGCCAAGCATAGGACTATCTATTTGCTGTTTTTTGCAATACCCGGTTGGAGTTGTTTATTAATATGGTCTCTTTGTCCGGAAGAGCCGCTTCTCCCTCAAAGTTTTCAATGGTCAACCCCATCACATTGTGAGCGATAAGCGCATTACTGTAGTAGTCAGGCCTGTCAGGGCCCCATTTAACAGAGCAATTACTGACAGAGATCTCTTTGGCATTGTCAAAATAAAACCCTGAAGTGTGTCCCTTGATCATCCCTTCCCCCTCACAGGGGCGGCAGTCATACATCCCGCCAGGATAGGAGGTGGACTTATTGATCTCCAGATCTACATCGTTGAATCTCAGGCCGCTGATCTTCTCCGGATGTTCAGCGCCTACGAATATCCCGTTCTCGCTTTTACAACGAATATTGCTAAAGGTAATATTTTTAATGTGCCCTACCTTACCCGTGCTTTCACCTTCCGGAAATCTCCATCCTCCATCTTTATTGTTCTCCGCAGATCGGGGGTAGGCAGTCACATAAATAGGCTCAGCTTTGCCCCACCAGGTATCTGAAAACAAGCGACACTCGATGATCAGGTTAGAGAATACAATATCGGAAACGATGCCCTCATCCCTGTGCTGGATCCCTACACCCCTGTTGCTGTTTCGAATGATACAATTGATAAAGGTCACATGGCTGATCCGGTCAACATTTTCTGAACCTATCTTGATGGAACACGACGTAGACACCAGCGTACAACCGGTTACTGTGATGTTTTCACAAGGGCCGAATTCAGCATATTCCCTTCTGTTTTTGAAACATATGCAATCATCTCCTGACTCAATATGGCAATTGCTGATACGTACATTTCTGGAGTGGTCCAGATCGATCCCGTCCCCGTTCCTTACTTTCAGGCTGTTGAGAACCGAGATGTTGGAAATGGCCACATCATTGCAGCCGATCAAATGTAAACCCCAGTAAGCCGCATTTTTAAAAGTAATGTTCCTGATCCTTAGATTTTCAGCACCGACGATGGTCAGTATATGAGGTCTGGGGTCTACCGTATCAAAGGGCTTTAACTCAAAGGAGTCTTCCAGCTCCTTGCCCATAAAAGCAGTGCCGTTGCCGTCAATAACTCCTCCCCCGGTAATGGTGACCATCTCCAGGTCCTCTCCCCCAATCCAGACCGTTCCTTCTCCCTTGTTCTTGCGAAAGGCGCTTTCCACATACACGGTTTCGTCCGGATTAGCCAGTATTCTTGCTCCGGTTTGCACGTAAAACTCGATATACGACTTTAATTTAAAAGGACCTGATAAAAAGGTCTTTCCTGCTGGTATGAGTACAGTTCCCCCGCCAGCCTGAGCACATGCATCAATAGTGGCTTGAATGGCCCGGGCATCATCTGTTTTTCCGTCACCTTTTGCCCCAAAGTCTTGTATATTAAAGTAAATCATGCTAATTATGTAGTACATAAATACATATTGCAATATAAATAAAACATGGAAATATATTGTCAATCACATGCATTATTTTTGAATGATCTTCGACGATAACCAATAAAAATTAATCCTTCTGAATGTGATAAAGAATACAAGATATCTGCAACCCATTAAAACTGCTTCACTGGCCGATCAGGTGGAATCCAGCCTGATGGAGTATCTAAAGCGAAATAAACTTTCTGCCGGTGATCCTTTGCCTAAGGAAACGGAGTTGGCTGAACATCTGGGGGTAAGCAGGAACATTGTTAGAGAGGCCTTAAGCCGGTTGCGAATGTTGGGCATTGTAGAGTCAAAAAAAAGAAAGGGTATGGTCCTCTCAGAGCCCGATCTGTTGAGCGGAGTAAAGAGAGTAATGGACCCCGATATTTTAGGTGATGAGACGATGAAAAACATCTTCGAGCTGCGTCTTGTTTTGGAGGTCGGTATGGGAGACCTCATCTTTGCCCGGTTAAATAAAGAAGACCTTGACATTCTGACGGATATCGCTCAGCGTGAAGCCAGCGATCCTAAAACCACTTCCCTCAAGGTCAGGTTGGCTTACGAAATTGAGTTTCACTCCAAACTGTACGAAATGTCGGGTAATGATACACTGAAACGCTTTCAGAAAATGTTGCTTCCTGTGTTTAATTATATGATGGAGGAGGAAGCCAAGCTGGAAAAGAAACCGGAAAAGGGTAACATCGATCATTTTGACCTGATAGAGACCCTTAGGAAAGGCACGCCGGCACAATTCCGGGAAAACATGCGCGAGCACCTTACTCCGCATTATGTACGGTTATAGTTGCCAGTGATTCTGATTTAGAATAAAAATAAGGATAAAGTAAAGAGGCTATGAGGGAGAATTACTTCCACAAAGTGGCAATTTATGTCCTGATAGTTGTAGTTGAAGGGTTACAGATTGCAAAGGCACAGCTAAATTACCACCATCCGTTCAACCCGGCGGCAGGACTTACACCCGAAGTTGAAAAGCCTCTAAGGGATGAGATCTGCCTTAATGGTAAATGGCAATTCATGCCCGTTTATGATGATAACAAGCCTGCTGTCTCATTGCCCGGAAATTTTCAATGGGAGAAGGTGCCTGTCAAGATCCCATCACCATGGAATGTTAACAGTTTTGCCCTGGGAGATGGTGGCGATTTTGTTACCTACCCCAGCTACCCGCCAGCATGGGAGAAAGCTCAAACCGGCTGGATGAGGAAGGAATTCTTACTCCCTGAGGCATGGAAATCCAAAAGGGTTATGCTTCATTTTGAGGCCATTGCCGGCAATGCTGCAATTTATGTCAATGGTAAGAAGGCAGGAGAAAATCTTGATATTTACTTCCCTTTCGAACTGGACATTACAGATCTTTTACTGCCAGGCGAAAATGAGATCCTTGTCGGAGTGGCCAAGGCCAGCCTTTCTGATCAACCGGGAGACTACGGGCGAAGACAGTATGTAGCCGGATCGTTTTGGGGTCAACACATTGTGGGGATCTGGCAGGATGTTTACCTGCAGGCCCGGCCGGAAGTATATATTGAAGATGTTTTTGTAAAACCGGATGTCTTAAATAATCTTTTAGGCTTCGAAGTCACCATTGTAAACAAAAGCAGGAAAGCTACCAGATTGTCTCTGGTTGGCAACATTGGTAAATGGGTAAACCTGGCTGGTCAGGAAGTGAATGAAGCACCTGTCGAGCAATGGAAACCGGGATCTCCACTTTTAAAGATCAGTAGATCTCAAAAAGTAAAGGTACAGGCCAATGGAAGAACCAAAGTAGTGTTGCAAAAATCCATCAATGGAGAATTGCAGTTCTGGACACCGGATAATCCGGCCTTATATGGCGCCGTGTTACAATTGAAGAAAGGGAAAGCAATTATCGACAACAAGTATCAAAGGTTCGGGTGGCGTCAATTTGGCATTGAAGGAAAGGAATTGGTTTTAAACAACAAGCCCATACAATTAAAAGGTGATTCATGGCATTTTATGGGTATTCCGCAAATGACGAGGCGTTATGCATGGGCATGGTATAAAATGCTCAAGGATGCCAATGCCAATGCCGTACGGCTTCATGCCATGCCTTTTCCCAGGTTCTATCTTGATCTTGCAGATGAAATGGGCATTTGTGTATTGGATGAAACAGGTATCTGGTCCAGCGATGGCGGGCCGAAAATAGACTCCGATGTTTATTGGGAAAACTGCAGGGAACATGTCAAAAGGCTGGTGCTGCGGGATCGTAATCATCCTTCGGTTTTTGGTTGGAGTGTATGCAATGAGACCATACCTGTGGCCATTCACGTATTTCACGCTCCCGATTCACTTGTAGAGAAGCAGGTACAGGAGATCAATAAATGGATTGCAATAACCAAAAAGTATGACCCTACAAGAGACTGGATTTCAGGAGATGGAGAAACAGATCGTCCTACGAACCTTCCTACTATAGTTGGACATTATGGGGGTGAGAATGGAATGAAAAAGTGGTCATCCAGGGATATACCCTGGGGCATAGGTGAACAGGGAATGGGCTACTATGGAACACCAAGACAAGTATCTGTCAGGAATGGCAACCGATCTTATGAATCTCAATTGGGTCGGATGGAAGGATTGGCCATTGAGGCCTATGAACTGATCACTACTCAGCGAAAATTAAATGCCTCTTACGCCAGTATATTTAATCTCATCTGGTATGGTTTGAAGCCGTTGGAACTTGGCATGAAAAATACCAGTGAGGCGCCAAAATTAGAGGACGGTATCCACTTCGGTGAATATATTGAAGGGATACCGGGCGCACAACCTGAAAGGTTGGGCCCTTACTGCACCACCTTGAACCCTGGTTACGATCCGGAGTTGCCTTTGTATAGACGCTGGCCGTTGTTTGATGCGGTACAGGCCGCATTTGCTGATCCCATCCAGGTATTTGATCGTTATAAGAAGGTTAACACAAAAGCCTCTTTTGAGGTAGTTCATGATAAAAATGTGCTTTTTCTTTCACCGGAGGAAAGCCCCTTAAAAAGAAAGTTGGATAAATTGGGTGTGGGTTTTTCCCAATTGACCGTACAAAAAGATAAACACACGCTGATTGTCATTGACGGAATGGTGCCCCCAACAGATAAATTACTAAAATCAACCATTGATCAGGTACTTGATGCCGGGGGCACTTTACTGGTATGGGGTGTTGGCCCACAAACGATAGATGATTTGAATTCCATTCTTCATCATCCATTAAGATTGACTAAAAGAACTGCTTCTTCTTTCCTGAAAAAAAAGGAAGACATTTTCCTTCAGGGATTAGAGACTAAGGACTTCTACTTCTCTGAATCCATTGAAGGAGATTTAATGCAACATGCACTTGATGGGAAATTTGTTGAGGAGGGTATGGTCTTGCTGGAAGCCTCAAATACCGATTGGAGGAGGTGGAATCATCGACCTGAATATTTAAAAACCGCTGCTGTTTTGCGAAGTGAGCTCGAACAAAAACCAACAGGAGCCACCATTGTCAGGACAGGAACAGGAAACGGACAGGTGTATGTCTCCTCTCTTGATCTGGATTCTCTCAGCGTGGAAGGTGATCGGCTTTTGAAACATCTGCTGGCCAATCTCGGTGTCACCTACAATATCATGAATACCATAGCTCAAAATGCGATCTCTGAAGATGGTAAATTGGAAAGAGCCCTGCTTTGCGGAGCGTTTGAAGCCTATGATATGACGCTGGCTGAAATGAGTGAGAAAGACTTTTTAGGTAATGACCCAAAAATCAAGCCTCGCCTGGGAGAAAGGTCCAAAGGAAAATTCTGGGAGGTGGCAGAGACCAACGATGACGACATATTTGATTTTAAAACCCTTGGCATGACAGGCCCGAGAGAAAATGTAGTGGCTTACCTCAGTTTTTGGGTGTACAGCCCACGATCCCTGGTCAACCTGCTGGCCGAGCCGGATATGCCTTGTTTGGACATGTTAATTGGGGCCGATGATGGATATCGCGTTTTTTTGAACGGAAAAAAATTGAGTGAGGATAACGAGCCTGGTGGGCTAACAAAAGACGAATATGTTTTTACAAGGGTTCCATTAGACAAAGGCTGGAATCATTTTTTGATCAAAACAACGCAATCCCGTAGCCAATGGAAGTTCACCTTGAGATTTGATAGTGACAAGCCGGAGTTTTTAACAAAGTTGCGCTCCGGATTGGAAAAATAATGAAGCCACGCATACATATTAATGCATTAAAGCACCTTTTGCCTTGCTGTTAGGCTGTCCTGATGGACAGGTTTAATTATCCAACCTTAATTTTTATTACTACCACCATTCCATCAAGCTCATCCTGAGAAATAGTAAACTCTAAACCCTCCTCTTTTAACTTCCAGTTTGGTTTACGCTTGGTACCCAGTACTTCCACTTTTTTGATATTCATTCTTTCCGGCAGTTCAGCCTTTGAGAAAGCTTTTAAGGTATACTCCTTGCCTGGTTCAGGTTTTCCCAAAATAATGGCATATATGGTGTTCTCTTTGGTAGTGTACCGGATGTCATCACTGGAATACTTTATTTTAAGAAATTCCTCATGGTGCTTAAAGTGGCCTTCCGGTTGCCTTGTTGGCCCTTCGCCAAAGGTATACCACGGGTAGGTTTTATATATTGCCTCGCCATATTGAGTAAGCCATTTACCTATTTCGAACAAGACCTGTTTTTGCCCGGCTGGTATGGTTCCATCTGCCCTGGGCGAAATATTCAAAAGTAAAACACCATTTTTGCTCACGACATCAATAAGTGTGTGTAGTACCTCTTTTGCAGGTTTAATTTTCAGGTTTTCCGTATAACACCAACTGCCTTTGCTTATTGTCTCATCGGTCATCCAGGGCTTTTGATCAATTTTGTTTTTACGGGATTTCTCGAGATCATCTATGCTGATGTCGAGGGGTAGATCATTTTGTTTGCGCACAATGACCACCTCTTTATTCCACTTTTTGGCCTCATTCAGATAGTAAGCACAAAACTCCTGGCGATAACTTTCGGGTATGCGGTCGAGCCACGAATCGAACCAAATAATATCAGGACGGTACTTGTTGATCACCTCTTTTAATTTACCCAACCAAATCTTGTCAAGCCATTGCTCCTCCGGAAAGTTACCATACAGGTAGTTCAACTCCTGATTTGTCGTGTCAGTCGGTGGGGTTTCGGGAAACAGGGGGTAGTGACTATTGGGAAAATTGGTTTCCCCCTCCTTATGCCCACGATACCTTTGAAGGTTCCTGGCATGATGGAATGTAGTGATGAATTTCATGCCTCTGGCTTTGATCGCCTTTTCCAGTTCGCCGGTTATATCCCGTTCCGGCCCTTTGTCTGTCACATTCCATGGGGTTACCTCACTGTCCCACATCGCGAAGCCATCATGATGTTCAGCCACCGGACCTGCAAACCGTGCCCCGGCTTTTTTAAAAAGCTCAGCCCACTCTTCCGCATCAAAATTTTCAGCCTTGAACAAAGGCACAAAATCATGGTAACCGAACTCCCCGGGCAAGCCGTATTTCTCTGTGTGGTGTTTATTCACATGATCTCCAGGTATATGCATGTTCCGGGGATACCATTCGCTTCCATACGCTGGTACCGAGTAGATACCCCAGTGGAAGTAAATCCCGAATTTTGCTTCCTGGAACCATTGAGGAGCTTCACGGTGTCCGGCCAATGATTGCCAGTTTGGTTTATAGATCTGTGACATTGAAAATGATGTCATCAGAACCATCACTGAAAAGGTGAGTATTGGTTTTATGGCCGATTTGAACAGTTCCCTATGCATATTAATTGGCTTTTTCTGATTTCGATTTCCGGATGGTAGCTGTCATAATATCAGTTTTCCGGCGGTAACTTTTTTCTAATCACGGATATCCCCTCCAATCGTCAACAGGCTTATCAGGTATGCCTTAAACATGAGCACAAAGTAAGGCAATGACCTGAAAAAATCACTTTACTGAATTGCAAATCCACCTTCCTCGAATTCCACTTTATAGGTAGACCTAAACAATTTGGAAGGAATGTAGTAATCGGTAGTGATCACTTGGGCGCCTGATTCTAGGGCCGCCCTGAAGCGATCATAATTGATTTCTCTTGCCTCAGTGGTACCGGCATCTGCCCGGGTACGGATCATATAACCTTGCTTTACGAGGTTTTTGATCTTACCAGAGTCCTTTACGGGATCATTCATAATGAGAAAGGCTGCCTCCGGGGTACCCGGATCAGCATTTACAAACATAACTCTACCCTTCAGGGAAGGGTGTCCCTGTATATAGTGTTGCTGCTTATTCCCTTTTTCATCCAACACAAATAGAAATCTTCCCTTTATCTCTTCAAGGAGTGGCCAGCCATCCGACCTTACGGCCGTCTCCAGGGTCTGTGCATCACCCCGGACCAGGTCAGGAGTAATTAATTTTTCCTGCGGTATCACCTGTCTTATCTCCAGGTCTATGCTGTCCAGGGCTGATGTGGAAAAGGGTAGGGGCAGCGTAAATCCCTCCCGGTCAACACCGGAGTCCTTTGCGTTAAGGGTAATGATAATAGGTATATGATCTGTATGTCGGTCAGACCAGTCGTTGATCTCCCTCAAAGCCTCCGCAAATAACAATTGATGGCTTCTGAAGTCGATATCCGGAATATGGAAGACTTTCAGCCCCGGCATTTCGAGTTCCCCGTCAGGATCATACGGCAGGGGGTCAGCCCCGGTCTGACGGACGAGTTCAAGTCCGGCTGGTTGGGTGTACCGGCCACCCATGGGATCATGAAGAATGTCGAGTTCCAGATTCCTCAAACCAAGATCAAGCTGCTCCGATATTGGAATATGTTCATATTGAAGCGCTTTGGCCCTGTTGGAGTCTTCCCGATAAATGATCTGCCATAAGGCTGGCTCAATGGCTATTTTGTAACTGTTGTGGCTTCCGATGATGCGGATGTCATTTAATCGTCGGGGATGTTCTCTTTTACCTGTACAGGAGTACAGAAAAGTCAGGCCACTTACCGCGGCAATTGAAAGCAGGTGTTTCATTTTTGTGGATTTCGACTCATTTTCAGTCTCAGTCTGCCACCATTAACAATTGTTTGGTGATCAATAAAGAAATTATTCAGTGTTTCACCGTTTATTTCAGCCTTTTCGATGTAAAAATGTTCATCCCCGTTGTTATCCACTTCTATTTCAAATACTTCTCCGGGATAATATTTCTTATTCAGCGAAATGGAGATCTTGTCAAAAATGGGACTGCCGAGTTCATATTTTGGATTTTGTTCCGTACCGCCATTCATTTGAAACAGCCCGATCTTAAGCAACACAGCCAATGCTCCCATCAAGCCCTGATCCTCATCTCCATTGTAACCAGTGTGTGGAGAAAGCCCGCCAAAGGCCTTATCAGTCACCTGCCGCGACCAGTACTGGGTAAGATCCGGCCTGCCGAGGTGGTTGAAAACAAATGCAGTTTGTATGGAGGGTTGATTCCCATAGTTGATGGGGATGCGTGTATATTCAGGGTGTCTCTCCCTGTCGTGGGAGGTGCCTGCCGTGAAGTTCAGTTTTTGGGCTTCCTCAAAAAAAGTATTCAACCGTTCCACTGCCTTGTGGTTGCCACCCATTAACCGGGCCAGTCCTTCCAGGTCGTGTGGTACAAACCACATGGACTGCGCTCCGTTGGACTCATTAAAACCTTGTTCGTACCGAAACGGATCGAAGGGCTCTTTCCATAAACCATCAACGTCCCTCGGCCTTATCCATCCGCTGGTCGTATCAAATTGATTTTTGTAGTTTTCAGACCTTTTCAGGAAATATTCATGATCTTCATTTTTACCTAATGCTTTCGCCAATTGGGCAAGGGTCCAGTCCTGATAGGCATATTCAAGCGTAAGGCTGGCGCCGTCCTGATGGTAGCCAAAGTCACCTTCCGGTATAGGATAAGGTACATACCCTTTTTCGAGATAATGTTCCAACCCTCCACCTTTGGCCGAATTGTGCTCATAACCGGCTTTTCCCATCATACCTTTGGGCATATGGTTCTTCCTTAACCCGGCATAGGCAGTATTGATATCATACCCCTGTACCCCCTTCTGCCATGCACTTACTATAAAGGGAGTGCTGGAAGCTCCTGTCATCACAAAAGTATAGTTACCACCAGAGGGTCCGCGGGGTATCAGGCCTCCGTCCTGGTAGTAAAGTAACAGCGAGTTAACGAACTCTTCAGCAATTTCCGGATACACCAAATGCCATAAGGTATTCAGGGTCCATTGTGCCCCCCAGAAGGAGTCGGAGTTATAATGATTGAACCGGGGTTTACCTTCGTGGTCAAGCGGTACCTGTCTTATCTGCCGTTCTTCCCCTGTATAGTCCGGATAGTGACCATCGGCATCACTTATGATACGCCTGCCCTGCAATGCGTGCCACAGGTCCGTATAGAAACGCCTTTGGGCCTTCTGTGTACCTCCTTCTATGCGGATGCGGCTCAACAGGTCGTTCCAGTGCGTGTAGGATTCTTCTACTGTCTGATCAAAATCCCAGTGTGGTAACTCTGCTGTCATGTTTCTGCCGGCCTGTTTCGGGGAGGTGTAGGAAAGAGCCACTTTCATCAGGAGTGGCTCATTGTTCAAAGGCCGGAAGACAACGATCACCTTGTTCGATGCGGTGTCCGATGGTACCAGCAGCGTATCAATATCATGGTTAAAATGCACATTGAAAAACACCTGAAATTCTCTGGGTCGACGTATAGTAGGAGCATTTACGAGACTGCCTTCAATTTCCCGGTCGCTGGTACGGCGTACTGTACCTTTGATAATTTCACTTGGCCCCAATTGGTCATCCAGATTAAAGAGCACTCCGGCTTTTCCCGTGCCGTTGAAGGTATATTGATGAAAGCCTACACGTGTGGTGCTGGTCAGTGCCACGCCGATACCGTACCGGTCCAGCATAAGGCTGTGATATCCGGGGCGTACTTCCTCCCTGGAGTGGTCAAAGGCAGAGCTGTGGTCTGTAAAAACTTCCTCCAGATCGTCTTTGCTAAAGGCCACAGGTATTACTTCTACGCCTGAGAGCTGCCAGGCATGGATATGACTGAAGCCCTTGACCGTGTCCGTATCATAGCGATAGCCGCTGCCCCATGTCCCTCCCTTTTGCGTGTCAGGACTTAAATTGACCATACCGAAAGGGCGACTGGCGGAGTTTAAAAAAAACCATCTGGAATTGGCTGCGTCAAGCTGCGGATACACAAGATCTACGGGTTGTACCTGATCAGGTAAAGGGGACTGCTCCTTCTGGCGCTGACAGGAGAAAGTAAACCCTGTCACCAGTGTTATTAAAAAAAGGGAGTGCGCTATCCTTTCGGTCATCATTGCTTGTGTTTTATCCTTGTTACCATGTAGCCATGGTGTCCCCGATGGTATCGAGCATGTGCATTGTGG
>LYSV01000150.1:15524-25757 GCA_001657315.1 Flammeovirgaceae bacterium BBD 1991-12
GTTGGGTCTTCGTTTGGCAGGGTCATACCATGTATCCCACCTGGGGTTTTTATCTCCACTTATCCGGTGTGCGTAGATCATCCTGAGCTGCGACCGTGCTTCCCTTAGATACTCCCGGGCTTGTTCGACCAATTGCACGTTTGCAGTTTGCTCGAATTCCCTTTTCAACACGGCCATTTTATGCAGAGTCATCTCAAAGCGGATCAGATCATGATACAATAGTATCGGAAGATACACATAATCATGGTAAAAGATCAGTGTGTCTGCTTCACTTAACCCTTCTTTAGCTGTTTTAAGTGCCTGATCAATGGTTTTCATTCTTTTTTGAACATGGCTGATGTCATTGGCCACACTTTTGTAACTATGGGGTATGGGTTCTTTACCGGGTCGTTCAAGAGGAGAGTTGGAAAGGTAGGAAATGGCTTCCTTTATTTCCCACAGATGCTCCACATAGCCCTTATTGTCGAATTGTGTCTTGTGTAGTAGCTTCATGGCTCTTACTGCTGTAGGGGCAATGGTGTCCCCGAAATACCTTTTGGCCCATTCATGGTAAAACTGTTCCCCATCAAAAGCCTCCGGGGCATAGGATACCTGGCTAAAAGCTTCCAGGTTCAACAAAAATGGTCTGAACTGCTGTCCGTTGACCAGGCAATAGCTGTCAGCTCTGTACCGGTCAAACATCATGGTCATGGTACTGTCAATTTTACCAGGATAGGGGTCATGTACAGTATGGTTCAGCCAGAATCCTGCATGCATGTAGGTGCCGAAGGTATAGCCACGTGTGCTTTGGGGCAAGTATTCAAATCCAGCCCAACCGTCATCTGACCAGGCTATAATAAAATCTTTGGGTGGACTGAATCCCTGATTGAACATATCCATGGCATCGGCATAGCATATCACCACTTTTGTGGCAGTGGGATTGTACTGGTCCACTATCTTCCCGAATTCCTCTGATACCTGGTTGAACACGTCTGTTTTGTCTTCTCCGCAAGAGCTTTGATACTCCCAATCCCAGATCTGATTCCGGGGTCTTAATACAAAAATATCCGCTTTTCCCAGAGGGGTCTTCTCAAAGTAATACTTCCATGCTTCAATCCATTTGTCTTTGTGTTCTTTCCAACAGCTTGCTATAGTTTCGTCAAAGGCTTTGATCTTGTATCCCAGCGCCATATCAATTTGCACCATCATTCCCTTATCATGCGCATAGTCTATCATCTTTTCTATATAGTCCATACGAATGTCATAGTCAGGTCGTATGGCCTTGTACTCCGGTCTCATGAAAAACTCAGGGCGCCCGAGCATATCAAACAGCTGAATAGCATTGTAACGGATCCTGACCAGCGCATCGATCATCTCCTTGTAAGACTCCCAGTCGTACTCCAGCAACGGTGCCTTCAGGTTAGCCAGTTCATCCACATCGTTCTCAAAATAGCCCAGGATAGGGACCTTCGGAGGCATGATGATCCGGTCTTCAAAGTTTAGAGGGTCAATATGTTGATTATTGTTGGGTTCAGTCCCTGTCCAATAGGAAAAGGGATCTATGCCCAGTACTTCATGACAGTAGTCGTATACCGCATATTGAGCTCCCTGCAGGTCAGAACCTGCTAACACAATCACTTCTTTATCATTCACTTTTACCTTACTCCATATACCCCCTCTTGACCCGGGATAATCCTGACCTAATTGGATAGATCCTTCATTTATGAGGTTGCTAATCAAGTCGCTGGAGGCTGGTGTACCAATAATATAGCATATCCCCTGCGGATGTATTTTTTCATTTTCCCCAATGACTGATACCGGAGTGCCTGATACTTTTTGGAGATCTTTTTCAAGATCCTCGGCGGCTAGTTTTTCGGCTGTAGAGGCTCTTGAACCAACGATAATGGTATAGTTGCCATTCTGCCGATGGCTACATCCGAAAATGATGATCCCTATGGATAACCAGCTAAACCATGGTGAAACTTTCATTATTATTCTTTTATATTAAAGGATAGGTTAGCTTCCCTGGCATCATGTGTAATGCGTGTATTACCACCGACATGTAAAGTTGCCTGCAATTTGGAGAAACCCCCTTCTTTTGCATGTTAGCGGACAGCATGGGGGAAGAAACCGGCTTTCAGTGAAACGAATTTGAACATTATGCTCATGTGACCTGTGTCAATGATGACTACAGGAATAAAATGATAGAGGCTGCTCATTTTTGAAGCAGCCTCTTATCAAAACTTAACCATGATATTAATAATCATCATTTTGAATAAGAGCCCCATTGGTGAGGTCAATTTCCGTTTGTGGTATTGGCCTTACCAAATGTTTGGGTTCAATGGCGTTGTTTAAAGCGGCATGAGGATTATGAGCCAGAACTCTTTCAATCAATTTACCTGTTCTTTTCAGGTCCAGCCATCGACTGACTTCTCCCATCAATTCCCTGGCCCGCTCATCCAGGATAAAATCAATGTCCACATCACCGGCGGTCAAAGCGGTAGTTATGCCAGCTCTGGCCCTTAGCGTGTTCAGATGTGTAGCTGCGGCGCCTGCGTTGCCTGCATTCAGATAAGCCTCAGCAGCCAGTAGCAGGGTCTCTCCAGATCTGATGATAACAGCATCCCGTTGTCCCAAAGGGCTGCCATCGGTAGTCGTCAAAGGTGCAGTAGGATCATCAAACCGTTTGAACATGGGATAGTGAACTGATGAAAATCCATCCGGCTCAAAATAATCACCTTCGTTGATCACCTGATAATTCACAGCTGCTTTTTGCTCGTCAGACCATGCAACCTTAGGGAAATATATTGCGGTATCACCCACTGATATTAGACCATCGTCAGTATCTCTTAAGGCAAAAATCACCCGTCTCAATATGGCATCTTCCCGTTCATCCTCGTCTTCAAACAAGGTAAAATAAAATGGGGTAGGGGTATCACCGGAGCCATTATTGAAAAGTTGAGACCTCTCCATCCCCGGATAAAGGTCGTAGGTGAACTTGAATAATTTGTGGCGATTGTTTCCTTTACCGACGGCCAGTTGGTCTGGGCCATACAACATAGATAGTATTACCTCGGAATTTCTTTGATTATCCAGAGAGGTCAAAGAAGCGAAGTCACTGACCAGTGGATGGTTGGCGATGACCGTTTCTGCCAAGGCGGCAGCATCGGCAAAATCATTGGCCCCTGCAAAAGATTTATATCCCCGGGTTACTAATACTTTTGCCTTCAAATGCCGTGCAGCATCTTTTGATACCCTACCATATTGTTCGGGGTCCTCAACGACATTGGCAATGGCGTCATCCAGATCGTCCAGAATTTGAGTATATACATCGCTTTCCGGATCTCTTGTAAACTCTGTTTGAGCAGTGGTAATTTCATCCAGGACCAGCGGAACGTCCCCATACTGTTCAACCAGTTTAAAGTAGGCGTAAGCCCGAAAAAACCTGACTTCTCCCAACCCAATGTTTATTTCTTCCGTGGAGAGACCTGGGATCTCGTTCACTCTGGAAATAGCGAGATTGGCTGCAGTTACCAGGTCGTAATGATCCTTCCAGTAGTCTTTCACCTCTCCATTGGCCGTGGCTAAATTGACATAATCATTGATCTCGTCCGTTCCGGCAATGATGGTGCCTCGGGTTACAATATCCGTGCCTTTGTTGTCCAGCGTAAACCGAATGGTAGCCGCCCGCATTTTATTGTAGGTATTTGCCACCAGTTGGCCAAACGCTTCCGGGTCATCAAATGCATTTTGGTCTGTTAAATTGGTCCTGTTTTCTTCTTCCAGGAAATCTTCACAACTGCTGGCTACTGTGAAGATCAGGAACACCACCAGACAGATTTTTGTATATGAATATATCTTTTTCATGATTCCTTGATTTTAAGCGTTAGAAAGTAACATTTATCCCACCAATGAGGGTTCGTGCCAGGAATGCCGAACCCCAGGAATTCCTCGAAGCTGTTTCAGGATCCCATCCTTCGTAATCCGTAAAAATAAAGGGATTTTGCGCGGTGAAATACACCCGAAAACTTCCCAATCCCAACTTTTCAGTGATATTGGATGAGAATGTATAGCCCAGGGTCATATATCCTACTTTCACAAAAGAGACATCCCGATAAAACAAAGCCCGCTTCCATGGACCTGCATTACCGGGCTGCCACCATTCATTGGAAGGGTTATCCGGGGTCCAGTAGTTGGTCTTCAGCCCGTTGAACCGGGCTGGCCTTTCGTCCTGATCCCATCCATGAGATCGGTGAAACCAACTGTATTCCTTTACTCCCTGGCGGGTAGAAATGAATATCGAAAAGTCAAGCTCTTTGTACTTAAAAGTATTGGTTATGCCTCCGGTCCATTTGGGGAGGGGGGATCCTAAAATAGTCCTGTCCGCATCTGTGATTTCACCATTATCATCAAGGTCCTTTACTTTTACCTGGCCTGGCCGCTGGCCGAAGCGTTCTGCTTCATCAGCCTCATCCTGTTGCCAGATCCCATCAAATTCATAAAAGAAAAGTGAGCCTACATCTTCCCCGACCTTATGAATGAGCTCAGCTTCCCGGGCGCTGAACCTCAATTGGTCCAGGTCATCAATGAGTTTTATGACCTCATTGTCGTTTTTGGCGAAGTTGACGGAGGTGGTCCATTTCAAAGATCCCAGGTCCAGGTTGACACTGTTGATCCCCAATTCGATCCCCCTGTTCCTTACCTCGCCTATATTGTCAAATACACCTTCGAAACCCGTGACTCTGGGAAGACTCCTTCTAAAGATCACCTTGTCAGAGTTTCGATTGTAAAGATCGATAGAGCCATAAATTCTGTTTTTTACAATACCGAAATCAATTCCAATATTCACTTCCCGGGTTCTTTCCCATTCCAGGTCCTGGTTGGCGAGGTTAGAGAAACCAACGGCGGTTTGAGGCTCATCCCCTAAATTGGTAAATCTAATGTCGAGCAGGGACTGTGACTGGAGTGGTGCAAGGCCTCCTCCGGTTCCGTTGTTCCCCGTTTCTCCGTAGCTGACGCGTAGTTTCAGATCAGTAAATACACCCTGATTGGCCATAAACCCTTCGTCAATTACCCGCCAGGCCAGAGCAGCAGAAGGAAAGAATGCCCATTTGTTTCCTTCTGATAATATAGAGGCACCATCGTACCGGCCGGTTAACGTTAGCAAATACTTGTCCTGGAATGCATAACTCACTCTTCCTGTGAAAGACTGCAAGGTCTGTTTTCTCAAGTTACTTCTTAGTTGACGAATGTCAGCACCGGCATCTATATTATAAAACAAGAATTCATCAGTATCGAAATCCCTCACCTGGTTTTGATAATCTTCCTCACGATCCAAAAAGGTAGAGGTGATAAAGGTGGCCTTTAAAGAATGTTGATCTGTGAAGTTCAGATCGTAGTTCAATATATTGTCCCATGTATAAGCCAGCCTGTTCCCATGATTCACCTGCGCTCTTCTTCGCTCAGGGCGGTCACTCACCGATTTGCTCAAAAGGCCTCTGTACTCACCATAACGGTTAAAATCAATACTGGGAGAGAAAGATGAGGTGATGCTCAGGTTTTCAATGGGCTTCACAGTAACGGAAATATTCCCGATGTAGTTGAGCGATCTGGTTTCTCTGGTGATGTTATCTTCTTCAAATAACGGATTGGTGATAAAAGTCTCGCTCTCCAGAGGGAAGAATCTCAATTCACCGTTGTCTTCATATACACTGCCTGTAGGCCTTAGCCTGTAGGCGCTTCTGAACCCTTCGCGGCTGCCTTCATCCCTTAATTGGAATGTGGCATAGTTGCTGAAGGATAAAGTGATGTGACGGCTTATTTCCGACTGGACACTACCCCCTAAATTATATCGATCGAGGTCTTCGCCCGGAAAAGTCCCTTCATCCTTAGTATAGCCTAAACTAAAATTGTAGGCGGTTTTGGCACCACCTCCTGAAACGTTCAGGGTATGGTTGCTCTGAACGCCGTTTTGCTTAATAAGATCTACCCAATCCGTATAGTTACCGTTATTAATGTTTTCTATTTCGTTGGCACGAAGAAAATCACTTAACACCACATCATCCCTTGTGAAACCCGTGTTTCCACCACTCTGCTCCAGGCCTACTACCGCATCGGTGAAGAAATCGACGAACTCTTCTCCTTCAAAGATGCGTGGAAAATTGTAAGGCTGCCGAATGCCATGGTAGGCATCATACTTCACTGTTATCCTGGTGTCCTTTGTTCCTTTCTTGGTGGTAATGATCACCACCCCATTGGTGCCTCTGGAACCGTAAATTGCTGTAGAAGAGGCGTCCTTCAATACATCCATCCGTTCGATATCTGCCGGGTTTAAAAAGGTGATATCATTCACAAAAATGCCATCTACCACAAATAATGGATTCTGCCCGGCGCTGTATCCGGCGTTATCGATCGATTCACTACTGTTGATGGTGCTTGCTCCCCTGATCCTGATGTTGAATGGCTCACCCGGCTTGTTGCCTGCTGCCTGAATGTCGACACCTGATACCTGACCTTGTAATGCCTGAACAGCATTTACTTTGTTCGTCTCTTTTATTTTGTCTGCATTCATAGAGACTACGGCACCTGTGAGTTCCTTTTTCTTGACCTCTCCATAGCCTACCACAACGATTTCCTCCAGTGCAGTAATATCAAGCGTGAGCCTAAGATCGATAGTGGTCCTGTTACCAATGCTGACCTTTTCACTGATGTAGCCCACATAACTGAAGATCAATACAGCGTTTGCCGGAGCTTCTATGCTGTAAGTACCGTTAACATCAGTGATGGTTCCCATGCTGGTGTTTTCAATGTGGACGGTTACACCAGGTAGTCCGTCCGGAACATCGACTGCAGTTACTCTACCCGATACAGTTATTTTATCATCCTGAAAAAATGATCCGGTGGGAATACTACCGGTAGCTGAGGCGAACAACCTTCCTGCCAACAGGCACTGGAATACAATGCCGTACAGGAGATACTTCCTTGCTTTACTTGTAAATATTTGATCCATAATTTACCGGTTTATTTTGAGAATAGGTTTAAATACAGGTTTATCAGATGGTATAAAGGCTGTAGCGTGAATATTAATATGTTCTACATATATACATATTGCAAGTTATAAAAAAATCCGGTACGAAATCAAAATTGAATGATAGCTTTTTGTTTTTTTATTGAGAATCTGCGGTTCAGGTTCCTTTATGCCCGTTGCAGCCAAGGCTTGAAATGTACTCTTGGTGAAGGGAAAATGTACTTTTTCGTGTTGTGTAAAGACTTTCAGCTACACCTGGAGGGAGCTTTTGCCGGGTGGTAAAACAGGTGCAGCACGGGATGCCGGTCTCTTTTCATTGACTGCTGCATTAGGCAACAGCCCTATCTGGGCATAAACAATCGTCAGCCGTTGTTACAGGTGTTAAAATTAGGGGTATATCGAAGGTTGCTCAGTTGCTATTTCAACATCTTCAGCAATGTGGTAAGTTTTTTCTTTAGGTTCCTTCTGTCTACTATAAAGTCGAGGAAGCCGTGATCCAGCACAAACTCCGCGCTTTGAAAACCTTTTGGTAGGTCTTTTCCAATCGTTTCCCGTATCACCCTGGGCCCCGCAAAGCCTATTAATGCACCCGGTTCGGCTACGTTTACATCCCCCAGCATAGCGTAAGACGCTGTCACTCCGCCTGTGGTAGGATCTGTCAACAGACTGATATAGGGTATTCTGGCCTCACTCATCAGATTCAGTTTGGCAGATACCTTGGCCAGTTGCATCAGGGAGAGTCCGGCTTCCATCATGCGTGCACCTCCGGATTTGGAGATCATCAGGAAAGGTATTTTCTTTTTCAGGCTATAGTCTATGGCTCTGGCAATTTTCTCACCAACCACAGATCCCATAGATCCACCTATGAAGCTAAAATCCATGCACGCTATGGTCATGTTGATCCCACCCATTTTACCATAGGCTGTACGCACCGCATCCTTCAGACCGGTTTTTTTCTGGGAGGCAACTATACGGGAAGGGTATGGTTTGGAATCCTTGAATTTCAGCGGATCGGCGGACTCCATCTCTGCATCAAGTTCGGTGAATTCATTGTCATCAAACAGGATCTCAAAGTACTCTTTTGAGCCTATCCGAACATGGTATCCGTCCTCAGGACTTACGTAGCAATTATTTTTCAGTTCGCGTGTGTGTATGATCTTTCCTGAGGGGGTCTTAAACCACAGTCCGTCAGGTGCTTCTTTCTTGGCTTCCGTAGGGGTTTGAATGCCCTTATCCTTGCGTTGGAACCAGCTCATATAGTTGATTTATTCATAAAGGCTACAAATATCAACAGTATCACTCATCTTTCAAAAAAAAGAATGTGAACGCCTGGAAAATTTACTTTCTTTGTAGCCCCGGCGCGGTATTACCCGCCGGCGTGTCTAATTATAAATATCAAAAATATGTCAGGTTCAGAATTCAAGTCGGGTGTAGTCACCGGAGATGAAGTACAGAAGCTTTTTCGTTTTGCCAAGGAAAAAGGCTTTGCCATGCCAGCAGTAAATGTAATAGGAACAGATAGCGTAAATGCCGTTATGGAGACGGCTGCTGAGATCAGGTCACCAATGATGATCCAGTTTTCCAATGGTGGAGCAGCGTTTTATGCCGGAAAGGGATTACCTAATGACGGACAGGCTGCAGCCGTGGCAGGAGCTGTCTCAGGTGCGCATCATGTTCATCACTTGGCAGAGAAATACGGGGCCACCGTAGTTCTGCATACAGACCATGCTGCCAAGAAACTTCTGCCCTGGATTGACGGCATGCTGGATGCCGGAGAGGAGTTTTACAAGGTACATGGAAAATCACTGTTCAGTTCTCACATGATCGACCTTTCCGAGGAGCCGATCGAAGAAAACATAGAGATCTGTAAGAAATATCTGGAGCGAATGAGCCATTTGGACATGACCCTGGAGATAGAGCTGGGTGTGACCGGAGGTGAGGAAGATGGAGTAGACAATACGGATATTGACAGCTCAAAGCTTTACACACAACCTGAAGAAGTGGCATATGCCTATGAAGAACTGAAAAAGGTAAGTGACAGGTTCACTGTAGCGGCTGCCTTTGGGAATGTGCATGGTGTTTACAAGCCTGGGAATGTAAAACTCACTCCGAAGATCCTGAAGAACAGTCAGGAATATGTACAGAACAAATTCAATACGAGTGATCAACCTGTTGATTTCGTATTTCACGGCGGTTCCGGCTCAACTGTAGACGAGATCCGTGAGGCGATTTCCTATGGGGTGATAAAAATGAATATTGACACCGACCTGCAATGGGCTTTCTGGGATGGTATCCGTGAGTACTATATAGCCAATGAAGGATATCTTCAGGGGCAGATCGGCAATCCTGAGGGTGAAGACTCTCCCAATAAAAAATACTATGACCCAAGAGTGTGGTTACGCAAGGGTGAAGAATCTTTCAGGGCCAGACTGAAAAAGGCTTGCGAAGATCTCAACAATGTAGGTGTATTGGCCAGCAGCACTATGGTAGGGTGAAAGATTAATTTATGGTAAGAAGTGGGCCGGTAGTGAACATCGGCCCTTTTTCTTTTTATATTCGCCCATCACAACATAACCCTAAGAACCTTTACTTTTATCAGAGAATGATTTTTTGAACAATGTTCATCGATATGGGTTTTTTTAATATCCTGTAATCAGGAATGAAAAACCAGGCACAGGGGCTATGGATATGTTGACTATCTCTGATAACGACAAGTACGTATTACAGGTAGACACTAAAAAAAACAGGGTTTACCTCAGGATCATAGGATACTGGCGTAATGTGGAGGCCGTAAGCGGTTACCTCTCCGATTGGAAAAAAGCGATCAACCTCACCTCAAGGGGTTTTACACTGCTAACGGACGCTTCTGAAATGAAAACACATCCTTCAGATGTCAAGGATCTTCATCTGGAGGCTCAGGCTATGATCATAAAGGCAGGGATCTTAAAAGTGGCTGAGGTACTGAAGGACGATATTGCTGAAATGCAGTTGGATGCAGTGGCTAAACAAACCCGCTTTCCCAAAAAAAACTTTTACATAAGAGAAGAGGCAGAACAATGGCTTGATGAAGATCTGGAGTCATCTCACAGCGCTGACCGGCCAGATGTCACCGAAATGAGGTAATTCCGTTAAATAAAAAGAGGCCGTCTCAAAAGTAATTGAGACGGTCTTTTTTGTATAAGGACTTTGATGTTTAGATGTTCATTTACTTTTTAGTGAGCTTTAGG
>LYSV01000151.1:0-14697 GCA_001657315.1 Flammeovirgaceae bacterium BBD 1991-12
TATACCGCTAACATTAAGGCTATTTAGGCACAAATTCGCTCCCAAGCCCTCACCACTTTTCACTAATATTAAATCAATTCAAACATAGGAGAGCACAAATACACAAAGGTTCATTAAGTGGGATACATAAAACTACTCAGGGTATCCTCAAAGCCAGGAATGATTATATAACTCGGGTTATGAGATCAAAATAGAATCTTGAGCGACGCCACGACTCGGCTCAAGTTTACCTAAGGAGGCTTCCCTGCCTTTAGGTTGGAAAATCAAAACAGCTTTTCTATATTGTGACCATACAGTCACATAATGACCAGATCAACGTTCACGAGATTGCCGGAAAGCAAAAGAAAGGTGTTTATCAACGTATGCCTTGATGAATTTGCAGCACATTGCTACGAAGGGGCTTCCATTTCCGGTATTGTAAAAAAACTCGGTATTGCAAAGGGCAGCATCTACCAGTATTTCACAGACAAGGCTGATCTGTATGAGCACCTGCTCACCCTTAGTCTGGACCGTAAGTATGAGATCATTAATTATGTGAATACCAGGGCCACACCTGTCTTCAAATCCTGGTTTATTCGCATTTGCCTGGCAGAAATAAAGTTTGCGCAGGAATTCACCCCCATGTATCGCGTATTGGAACGGGCCCGTGGGCCATATGCCGAAAAAGTCGACAGAACCGACAAAGCTTTTATTCAGGAAAATCTGTACAGATTTCGAAATGAACTTAACATATTGCATTCGGAAGATACTGCACTTTTGCTGACAATCATCAAAAGAGGTCTTGTAGCAGAGATATTTTCAATGCCGGCCGTGGAGGATCCTTTTGAAAGACTGAGCGTTTGCATTGATCTGTTCTGCAAAGGAATGACCAGTCAGTCACAATGAAGAATATGGATTTAGATCAGATAAGAAAGAATACCCCGGGAGTTGAGAATGTGATCCATTTCAACAATGCCGGTGCTTCACTACCTTCCAGAGATACATTGGAAGCTCAGCTGTCCTATTTATCGGAAGAGACACTATGGGGAGGGTATGAAACGGCCAAAAAGTTTCAAGACGAATTGGAGTCATTCTACGGGCAGTCTGCTCAACTGGTCAATGCCGAGCCTGAAGAAATGGCTTATACGGACAGCGCCACCACTGCATGGCAGCGGGCTTTTTTCTCTATTCCCTATAAGAAAGGTGATGAGGTAATCACTTCGGAATCCGCTTATGAGAGCAACTATATCGCTTATTTGAATGCCCGGCAAAGATGGGGGATAAGGATCGTTGTCACACCTTCCCATACAAATGGCGAGGTGGATATACCCTCACTGGAAAAAAGGATATCTCCCAAAACCCGGCTGATCGCCATCACTCACATTCCCACCGGTGACGGCTTGGTGAACCCTGCAGAAGCCGTAGGGGAAGTGGCGCAAGAGCATGGCATTCCCTATCTGCTGGACGCCTGCCAGTCTGTGGGCCAATACCCGGTAGATGTGCAAAGGCTCCGTTGTACTTTTTTGTCTTCTACAGGTCGCAAATTTTTAAGAGCACCCAGAGGCACGGGATTACTGTATGTCTGCAAGAAACATCTTCATCTGGAGCCCCTTTCGCTTGACCTGCATGGCGCCGAATGGCTGTCGGAAACGGAATACAACGCACGGGAAGATGCCCGTAAATTTGAGACCTGGGAGTGCAATCCTGCCAATAAACTGGGCATGGTAACGGCCCTCAAAGAATTGAATGCGCTGGACATTCAGGAGGTCTGGAAACGTGTAGTACACCTGGCGGATGAACTGCGTGGACAGTTGGATCGTATCCCTGATATTCAGGTCCGGGATCAGGGTAAGGTGAAGTCAGGGATTGTCACCTTTACCAGTGACCGAAAAGCGGCAACACAAATACAACAGGAGCTAAAGGAACAGAATATCAACACCTCTGTGGCAGTAAAAAGCGGCACCCTACTTAACATGAAAAAAAGAGGGCTTGACCAAATGGTGAGGGCCTCTGTACATTATTACAATACCATGGAGGAAACAGACCAGTTCATCAATGCACTCACTAAAATCCTGCACGTGTAATGTCAAATAAAAAGATCCTGATCGTATGGTTGGTTTTCCTATCCTCCTCCGTTTATGGTCAACGCCCTGAAAAGGCCGCCTGGGGTTTTGGGGTAAACCCCTATTACGGTGGTGTGTTTCGCTATAAAAGGAATATGGACAAGCTTGAGCTCACTCACCTTCATGGCGTGGAGCTGTATGCCCACAAACTCACCAACGGAAGGCACCAGTGGGAAAAGCTGTTCAACTATCCGGAGCTGGGATTCGCCTTTGAGTACTATAACTATGGTGTACCCGATGAACTTGGAGAAGTGTATGCTCTTACCAACTATCTTGATTTCACTCTAAACAACAGAAAGAAGCACAAATGGAGGATCAACATAGGAACAGGGTTTGTGTATTCCACACGTAGATTTGATGCAGAGACAAACCCTGAAAATAAGGCGATCAGCAGCCGGATAAGCTATGTGGCCCGAGGAACAGTACACCATGAGATGCAGCTCAATGAACGATATTTCCTGAATGTGAATTTTGCGTTCCGCCATTATTCCAACGGCAAGCTTAACATTCCGAATAACGGTATGAATTTTCCCATTGTGGGGATAGGGCTGAAATATGTACCCAATCCGAAACCCATCCGCTTTGTAAGGGACACAAGCCGCTATATCAATAAAAAGGTCCGGTTCAATGCCATGGGATCCGTATCGTGGAGAGAGGTTTTACAGGAAGACGTAAAGCACCGGGCGTACAGTGTGTCCATTTATCTGAGTAAAAGGATCACCAAATACAATACCCTGCTGCTGGGTATGGATGGATACTATTATGAGCGGGAGTCCATGGTAAGGGCACTGAACGTTTACAAAAGTAAAAATCTCCCCGATGATTTCGAGCTGGACTATGATGGCCGGCAAGTGGCCCTCACGGTAGGCACCGAGCTGCTCATAGGACGAATGGCCGTGATCCTGCAGGGTGGTTTTTATATTTACAAGCCACAAATACTGTACAGCAACTGGTACCAGCGCTACGGATTTAAGTACATGATCACGGATCACATTTTCGCCCGCACTACGCTCAAGGCGCATAGCCGCACGGCAGATATGATGGAATTCGGTTTTGGATTTACGATCTAATGGATTGAATTCAGAGAAACCTAAGCGCCAAACAAACACTAAACAAGGCTGCATGAGAAAGCAAATCACATACATGGAGTAATCCGACTGATCTTTTAACTTTACGGCCCTGCTTCTGGCGCTAAACCCCGGCAGGATGTTTTAAACTCACCACTTCAAGAACTATGACTACACAGGAATATATTAAGAATAACCAGCAGAAATTCATTGATGAGCTACTCGATCTCCTCAGGATCCCGTCCGTGAGTGCTGACAGCAAGTTTACAGACGATGTACGAAAAGCAGCCGAATTTATCAGGACTGCCCTCATTGATGCAGGAGCCGATACTTCGGAAATATGTGAAACCGCTGGTCATCCGATCGTATATGGTGAAAAGATCATTGATCCCAGCCTGCCTACGGTACTGGTGTACGGACATTATGATGTACAGCCAGCGGACCCCTATGAGCTCTGGGATTCTCCGCCCTTTGAGCCGGTGATAAAGGATGAAAAGATCTATGCACGGGGAGCATGCGACGACAAAGGCCAGATGTTCATGCATATCAAGGCATTTGAAGCTATGAATGCGACCAACTCCCTGACCTGTAACATAAAATTTATGATCGAAGGAGAGGAAGAAGTAGGCTCAGATAACCTGGGAATATTTGTCGGAGAAAACAGGGAAAAACTTGCCGCAGACATCATCCTTATCTCGGATACCGCTATCATTTCCAATGATACACCCTCCATCACAGTGGGTCTGAGGGGCCTGAGCTATATGGAAGTGGAAGTGACCGGCCCCAACCGTGACCTGCATTCCGGAGTGTATGGGGGCGCAGTAGCCAACCCCATCAACATACTTTGTGAAATGATCACCTCTATGATGGATAAGGACGGGCACATCACTATTCCCGGTTTTTATGACAAGGTCGCGGAATTGTCTGCCGAGGAGCGCAAGGCCATGAACGCAGCGCCATTCGACCTCGATGAATACAAGAAAGAACTGGACATACAAGAAGTAAAAGGAGAAAGTGGTTATACTACGCTGGAAAGGGTAGGGATACGACCTACCCTGGATGTTAATGGCATATGGGGAGGTTATACCGGCGAAGGCGCCAAAACTGTACTTCCGTCAAAAGCCTATGCTAAAATTTCCATGAGACTGGTGCCTCATCAAAACTCCGATGAGATCACAGATCTTTTTATCAAGCATTTCCAATCCATAGCACCCGACTATGTTAAAGCAAAAGCTACACCACATCATGGTGGAGAGCCTGCGGTGACACCTACGGACTCGGTGGCCTATGCCGCAGCGAGCGCCGCTTTCGAGGAGGCATGGGGCAAGACACCGATCCCCACAAGGGACGGGGGTAGTATACCCATCGTTTCCTTGTTTAAGGAGGTATTGGGGCTGGACTCTGTTTTGATGGGCTTTGGGCTGGATTCTGACGCCATCCATTCACCGAACGAGCACTATGGCCTGTTTAACTACAGGAAAGGCATTGAGACCATTGCCATGTTCCATAAGCATTTTGCAAGGCTGAGCCGGTAGGATCGCCTGGTTACTAAAATTTACACTTTCCTTGGAAACATTATGACTCGTCCGTATGTTTGTTTGGAATTAGTCTAAATAAACAGTAGTGGCCGTTTCGGTACTGATAGCTGATCCTCAATATTTGACCCGTGAAGGTATCTCCTCCCTGCTTCGCCAGGAAAAGGACTTTCAGGTAGCCACTGTAAATGACTTTACGGCCCTGAATACCGAATCCAACAGCCATCCCAATGTTATGATACTGGACTATATGGCGGGTAAATCGGATACCCTGCCCATAAAGGACCTGATGAATTCATGGCCATCCACCGGCTTTCTGATCGTCTCCTCAGACAATGATATGGAGCGGATACGCAAGGTGATCAATTATGGGGTGAAAGGATACCTGACCAAGAATTGTGAGCCGGAGGAAATACTCACCGCCGTGCGCATGATAGCCAGAGGGAACAGGTTCTTCTGCAATAAAGTGATGGAACTACTGGTACATGTGGAAGGCAACGATCCCAAAGATTGTGACCCCATGAATTTGTCTTCCCGGGAATTTGAAGTGCTCAAACTGATCGCTCAGGGTTTTTCTACCATTAAAATTGCGGACAAGCTTAACATTAGTGTTCATACCGTTAACTCCCACCGAAAAAACATACTCAAAAAGCTGAATATCAAATCACCCACACAACTGGTAGCCTATGCTCATGAAACAGGCCTGGTGAAATCAAAAAAGCCTTAAAGCCCAACCTGATCACTACAACTAGTGATAGCAGTTTACCGAGTATTGGTGATTGTGATAGCCACCTCACTCTCTTAGCTTTGTTGTTTAGAATTAATCTAAATAAAAGCAGGGAAAATGAGAATATTGCCCATATGTTTATGTCTCTTTTACACGTACTCGTGGTCCCAGACCGGTACACTAAAAGGGGAATTATACGATACCAATGATCAACCCGTGAGCTATGCCAATATTATTCTAAAAGGCACTGCCACAGGTACAGCATCGGATGGAAAAGGGAGTTTTACATTATCTGATCTGCCCGCGGGAGAGCAGGTATTTCTGATCAGTGCCGTAGGGTACATATCCGTGGAAAAAAAGATAGTGATCCAGCCCAACGCCACAGCTTCCGTCGAAGTTACTCTGGAGGAAAGTATCACCAATCTCCAAACGGTAGAGATCATTGGCCGGCGTGAACGGGGGTACGCCAATAGTACCTCTTTTATTGCCACAAAAACAGCCACTCGCCTGGAAGATGTTCCACAGTCTGTGGGTTACGTTACCAAGGAGCTGGCACTTGACCAGGCAGCTTTCCGGGTGAATGATGTAGTAAAAAATATAAGCGGTGTCAATCAGTTTTCATTTTACAATGATATTGCCATCAGAGGGTTTCGGGTTCGTGGTCAGCAGAACTCAGGCAACCTGGTAAATGGCATGCGTGCATTTACCAGCTTCTGGAAGCAGCAACTTATCCCACATATTGAAAGAGTGGAAGTGATCAAGGGGCCTGCCTCAGCTCTGTTCGGTAACGCCTCGCCGGGTGGCACCATCAATCGGGTCACCAAAAAACCTTTGGAGGAGCGGCGACAGTCCGTAAGCGCTACGGTAGGCAGTTTTAATACCTTCCGAACGTTGGGTGATTTTACCGGGGCTATGTCAAAAGACAAAACACTACTGTATCGCCTTAACCTGGGGTATGAAAACTCAGGAAACTTCCGCGACCTGCAGTTTGACAAAAACCTGATCGTAGCACCATCATTTTCTTTCCTGCCTAATGAACGTACACGGTTAAATTTCGACATCGTCTATCAGGGTTCTGAGGGCCGGCTGGACAGGGGCCATGCCGTGTTTGGCGATGGTGATCTGTTTTCTGTACCCATCACCCGATCACTCAACGCCGCGAACGATTATCTGGAAGAGGAAAGCGTCAACGCAACCATTTCATTACATCATCAGTTGTCAGACCGCATTTCCTTCAATAGTATCTACATGAGGTCGAGCTATCGTGAGGACCTTCTTGAACACCGTACGGCCAACACATTTGCAGCGCTGGGTGATGGTAGCCGGGACTCCCGGCAGGTGGAAATGAGGGTATTTGTTCGCAAGCGTAACTGGAACAACGATAATTTCAACAACTATTTCAATTTTAACTTCGAGACGGGTACCCTCAGTCATCAGCTGCTGATAGGATATGACTATTTACAACAGGTGCAGGAACCCGGAGGGTCCCAGCTGCAGGCGAGAGGGTACCTTACAGCTGACAGGAGCGGCATCATCAATTCATTCAATCCCGATAACGCCGCAGCCTATGCCCTGGATGCCAATGGCAATCCCATACCCAACGTGCCTCATTTTGATCTTACGGACCCTACGGCTAACCGGCTGAGGGATATGAGTAACTATATTTACCAGACCAACCTGTTTCCTCAGAGCAGGTTACGGACCCACGGCATTTATGTGCAGAACCAGATCACTATGGGCGATTTCAAGGTGCTTCTGGGCCTGAGGCAGGAGTATTTTCATGATGAACTGAACTATAAAACGGAAAACGAGGAGTTTGTTGAGCAAAGTGCACGGATACCTCGTCTGGGGCTGGTGTATACGGTATCGCCTGGCATCAACCTGTATGCTACCTATGTGGATGGATATCAGCCGCAGACAGCCAGTGACATCAACGATCCCAATGCCGGCGGACCTTTCGACCCTCTGACCAGTAACCTGATCGAAGTGGGTACCAAAACCAACTGGCTCAATGGCAGGCTGAACGCTACCCTTGCTCTTTATCACCTTGTCCAGCAGGGTGAATTGTACAACGCCAATGATCCCGACAATCCGGACCTTCTGGTGCAGATCGGTGAGGAAGAGGCACAGGGAGTAGAGCTTGATGTAGCCGGTCGCATCTCTAAGAACTGGAGCATAGTTGCCAGCTACTCCTATAATGATGCTGTGATCACCGAAAGTGATGATGAATCCGAGATAGGGCGCCAGAAACCCAACGCTCCGGAGCATACCGGTAATATCTGGACCAAATATGTTATCGATGAAGGTGTACTAAAGGGGATCGGATTCGGTTTGGGAGCCAACTTTGTTACAGAAAGGTTTGGTTCCATTGTGCGCACGGAGGAGCCACCTCTGTTCCCTGGATATGAACTGGTGGATGCAGCTATATACTATCAGGTGGAAAAGTTCCAGATACAGGTGAACGTCAACAATATTTTTGACAAGACCCACTGGGTAGGCGGATATGACTTTATCAGAGCGTTCCCAGGGGCACCCAGGAACGTCATGACCACGGTGTCCTACACATTTTGATTTATGTAGAAACAGGTGATAAAAGTCTCGGAAACAGGTGATGAAGAAGAAAAACCGACTTTGGGCTATACATAGCTGGACGGGCCTCTACGCAGGCATAGCCATCGCTTTTCTGAGTCTGACAGGGGCAGCCGCACTCTTCAGGTCTGAATTTGATACGCTGCTTAACCCAGGATTGAGAATTGTTAAGCCCGGTGAAACCAAAATGACCATGAGTTCTGTAGTGGAAAAGGTAAAAGCTCAGCACCCGGATAAGCACCTTTTCGAAGTGGAACTTCCTGTCCATTCCACCGGCACATGGAACATCCGTCTTTTGGCGAAAGAGCAGGAGCGGTTGTTTCCGGTCTTTTGGGAGGTCTTTGTAAACCCCTACACCGGCGAGATGCTGGGCCAGCGGAATTATTATAAAACATTCAGCTACTATCTGCGCAATCTGCATGTACGTTTCTATGAAGGGTTCTATGGTCGGCAGATCGTAGGGTTGGCCGGGCTGGCCCTGCTGGTTTCCACTATCACAGGGCTTCTTATCTATGGCCGGTTTATGAAGAAGCAGGCCTTTGGTACCATCCGGAAGAAGAATCTGCGGATATCACAGGCTGACTATCATAAACTTATCGGTTCGGCAGCCCTGATCTTCAACCTGATGATCGCCATTACCGGGGCATGGCTGGGGCTTCAGCCTTATCTTCAAAAATGGATGGATATAGACCGTCCCAATACTTTTCAAAGATCGCCGCAACCCTTCAGCAAGGCTGATGATCTTGCCTGTCCGGTAGACTTTGACAGGGCGTATGAGGCGGCAAGGCTACATTTCCCAACGCTTATGCCCACTCTAATACGTCCTTCAAATAATGGTGATGGCACGATCACCATCCTGGGGGATGTGCCCCGGCAGGTTTATGAGCGCAACAGCAATAAAATTGTACTTGATAAAAAGAATTACAAGCCACTGTTCATTTACAATATCAGCGAGGCTCATGCCGGTGCCAAACTCTTTTTCGTACAGGAATCTCTGCATTTCGGAGATTTTGGTGGGTTGGGATTGAAAATACTGTACTGCCTTCTGGGACTCACGTCAGGTTTTCTTTCCATAACAGGTTTCATCGTTTATCTGGAAAGAGCACGAAAGAAAAGGCAGGAAAAACCACGTTTTATAGAACTACGGCCGTTGCTGTGGCAATACACCGCCGGGATACTTGCGTTCTGCATCGTCGTTGGTGTTTTAAGCATTCATTGGGGTGTAGGTATACCTACCCTGGTGGTGGTTGTCGCTTTTTACGGCTTCATCATTGCGACCTTGTTCAAAAAGCTGTTTGTTTTGATCAAAGGCCGGATATCCCGACCTCATCACCAGATCACATGAGGAACAACTTCAATCGATTTAACGAGCACATCCTTGTACCATTCACACTGGTATGGATCACTGTTTTAAGTATTGGGCTCGTCTATCTTGGATATGAGTATGCAGTAGTACACGCTGATAGTGAAGTCCGTGATTTCTATGGCTTTGAAAACGAGGAAACAAGAAATGCTTATCTGTACTCTACCGGTACAAACATGATCGGCAGCTCCATGCTGCTGGTCATGTGTCTGCTCTCAATGAAATGGAAAAAAAGATGGCTGTTGCTGACCCTTAACGGAGCGGGTATGTTTCAAATATGGCATTGGATCAGTGGATAAACCAGGTATAGTTTGATCTTGTTGTGAAACAATAGCAGATACAATTTGACTCCATATTGGTTTGAAGGGAATTTCGAAACGACTATCTTAGGTCTGAGCGATTAATTACACCAAAGAAGTTTTATCACCGGAACCCAAGTAAAAATATATGAAAAAAAGAGAATTTATAAAGACAGTGGCGGCCTCTTCATTAGGTGCAGGCATGACATCTTCCATGATCATTTCGGCATGCGCCCCCAAATCATCAGAAGAGAATTCCGCAGAGGCTGAAGCTGTAGCGGTGTCCGCCGGAGAACTGTTGACCCTGCCTGACCTGCCTTATGACTATTCAGCGCTGGAGGCAGTGATTGATGCCACTACCATGGAAATACACCATAGTAAGCATCATCAGGGATATGTAAACAAATTAAAAGCTGCACTAGACGCGGAAGGAAGGACCTTTACCGGTTTTGAGGAGCTCTTTTCAGCACAAAGTCTGCCGGATGGGCTGCGAAACAATGGAGGAGGACACTTCAATCATTCCATGTTCTGGCCGAGCCTGAAGCCCGGTGGTGAAGGGCCTTCTGACAGCCTGACTGAACTCATCAATCAACATTTTGGCTCTTTGGATGAGCTAAAAACCGCTTTGATCAATGGCGGCAAATCTGTTTTTGGTTCAGGATGGGTGTGGCTTGTCCAGGATGCACAGGGTAGTCTGAAGATCACTACTACACCCAATCAGGACAGTCCGCTGATGAGCTGGGCAGAAGAGCAGGGTAATCCTCTGCTCGGTATTGATGTATGGGAACATGCCTACTATCTGAAATACCAGAATCAAAGAGCTTCCTATCTTGAGAATATCATGGGCATCATTAACTGGGCGACAGTAGAAAGCCGGTTAAAGAGCTAAGAGGTCTTAAACCTTACTAAGCCCCTTGGGCTTAGTAAGGTTCTGTTTTGATCTCTACTGGTCCGTGGATTCAACTTTCTGCTTACTGCCGGCAAATCCATAGTACAATATATAAATGTAACAGATCATCGGTACTACGAACGAGATCTGCACACCGTATGAATCGGCCACAAAGCCCTGAATGACAGGGACAAGCGCGCCACCTAAAATGGCCATCACCAAAAGCGATGATCCCTGGCTGGTGTATTTGCCAAGCCCAGCTATGGCCAGTGTAAAGATATTGGGCCACATGATAGAGTTGAAAAGCCCTATGCCTACAATCAGCCACATAGCTGTGTAGCCTGTAGACAACATGGAAGCCACCAGAAGCGAGATGCATACTATTGAAAATATGCCCAGTGTACGACCAGGCATGGCCCTACCTGCAATAAATGCTACAAAATTGAGCGCCATCAATCCGAGATAGGGGAAAGTATCGGAAAACGGAACACCTGAAATAGCATAAATAAGCCCGTAGGAAGCCAGGGCAAGACCGATCATGGAGAGATATTTCAGTTTAGGCTCCAGACTGCTGAGCGATACCGCGCCGCAAAACCTGCCGATCATAGCGCCGCCCCAGTAGTAGGCCAGGTAGTTTTTGGCAACCGACTCCTCCAGACCGGCTATGGATTCCAGACCAATAAAGTTGATCAGAAAACTTCCTATGGCCACTTCCCCTCCTACATAGGTGAAAATAGCGATGATCCCCAGTACAAGGTTGGGATAACGAAGCGCTCCAGCATTTTTTTCGATCTGGTCTTCGTTGGTGAACTTCGGTAATTTAACACGGGATATCAGGAAGCCAACCAGCACGAACATCACTGCAAAGATGAGGTAAGGAACTTTTACTGCATCAGCACCTTCAGCGCCCTCAAAAAAGAACTCAAATACAAGGTAGCCTCCCAGTATGGGTGCTATGGTAGTACCCAGCGAGTTAAAAGCCTGAGCAAGGTTTAACCTTGATGATGCCGAAGCCTCATCGCCAAGAATAGCCACATACGGATTGGCAGCAATCTGCAGCATGGTAAACCCAAGGCCCAATACAAAAAGTGCTGAAAGAAAGAAACCGTAGGAGGTGAATTGAGCAGCGGGATAAAACAAGACACATCCCAGGGCTGATATACACAAGCCAATGATCATCCCGTTTTTATAGCCGATCCTGTTGATAGGATCGCCGGTACGAATGGAAAAGATAAAGTAAATGACCGACCCCAGAAAGTAGGCTCCAAAGAAGGCGAACTGTACCAGCATAGCCTGCCAGTACTTCAATTCAAAGACGCCCTTCAGATAGGGAATGAGTATATCATTCATACAGGTGAGAAATCCCCACATAAAAAAGAGTGAGGTCAGGGTGATTAGAGGTGTGCGATAATTTGTCTGTGTCATGGTGATTAAACTGGTATTTTGGGCATGAATATGGGCAGATTTTGTCAATTGATCGCCTTAAAAGTTATTTTACTTTTGAGTGGATAGTAAATTTCACCCTGATGTTTTCTGGTGGGATGCACGTTGTTTACGTTTTTCAGGATATTCCGACCTTGTGAATTCCTCATCAGCTACACAACTGTTTTCAAAAAATACAAATGGATCATGTAGAGGAAGATGACTATTACCAAAATTACGCCTGAACACCGTAGGAATTTGAGATGTTCCATGGTTTGTTTCGAATATTCATGGGCATCCCTACAGGGCTCATAGGGTCAATTCATGGTATTTTACTCATTTTAATCAACAATACATCATGCCCCGGAATAGTTGCTCTCAGAGGAGATCGTGTGTCACCGATCAGCTTCTCTTCCCACAGGTTAAGAAGCTGATAAGTAAGATCAAAGGTGTATTTTTTCCAGTCATTTTCGGGGTCAAAAACACGCCCCCACTGGTTAAAGTCGAAATCGATCTTTCTGGGAGCCTCACTACGATTAAGAAAACAAACGGCGTATTCATCGTTCTGCAATGGCTTGAACCATATCTCCAGATCGCCATAGTCCAGCCATTTAATGGCTTGTATACCCAACGGGTCCTGGTCAATGGCGATCACGGCTTCATGCGTTAGTATCTCCCTGATCTCATCACTCATGTGGATGATATCATTGCCGGCGATCAGGGGCGCTGCCAGCATACACCATAAACTGAAGTGAGCGCGTGACTCTGATAGCGTAAGACCCGGATTACCTACTTCGAGCATGTCAGGGTCATTCCATGCATCAGGTCCTGCATACTTTCTGAGGTCTACCTGTTGATCCAATATTTTCATCACCCCCTGACTGCTCGTATTGAGGTCGCAATTAAAACAGTCTTTAATATCGTGACCTGTTCTCCACATATGCCCTACTTTGGGAGCCCAAAGCCACGGCTCATTCTCACCCCACTCGCAGATACTGAAGAGAACAGGACGGCCCGCTGCATATAGCGCATCACGCATAAGAGTATAGGAAGCCCGGGCGTCCTGTGTGCTGTGATGACACCAATCGTACTTCAGAAAATCAACCCCCCAGGCCGCGTAGGTACGGGCATCCTGATACTCATATCCTCTGCTTCCCGGAAGGCCTTTGCAGGTTTTTGTGCCTGCATCCGAATACAGGCCAAATTTTAATCCCTTGCTGTGAATATAGTCGGCCAGGGCTTTCATTCCGGAAGGAAACTTATCCGGATCAGGAATAATAGTACCCTGTTCGTCACGTCCTGCTTGCCAGCAGTCATCAATAATAATGTACTCATAGCCAGCCTCTTTCATGCCGTTGCTGCTCATAGCATCAGCTACTTCCCTGATCAATTGCTCATTGAAATCACATTTGAAATAATTCAAGCTGTTCCAACCCATGGGTGGAGTAGGGGCAAGATCCTTAAATTTCTGAGCTTCCACCGTCAGGAAAAAGCCGAAAAATGTTATTACAAGGGCACGTATCGATTTATTCATCCTTACGTATCGGGTTTTATTCGTGTGTTTTTTATGGAGTGGCAGAGTTTTATTCTGCCACAACGATCTTTTTTGAAAAATAGCCCTTGTTATAGATCACCCTCACCATATATACTCCATGCCTGAGATACCGGCCTTGCATGATCTGCTCAAGGAATAACGTGTACCTGCCGGCCGATCGATGATCTTCATCATAACGGGCCACTACGCTCCCCTTGAAATCTGTGATCAACACCTGTACGGCAGACCCCGAGTCGAGGCTATAGGAAAGTGTGGTTTTAAAGCTGACCGGATTGGGATAAACAACAAATCTATCTGTACTGATCTCAAGCTCCTCTGCCAGATTCTCGCTCACCCTCGCCGCTGAAGGATCATTTCTTGGGTTGATCAGCAATACCGGCGTATTGCCAAAACCAGCTTCGCCCGAATAGAGTTCAAGGTTAGAGGTACCATCCGATACCAGGGACAGGGACAATGTTTTATCACCTTCCAGTTCCTGAGCCACAGCAGCGGTAACATCAAAGTTCATCCATTCTTCCAGAGGGGCACTTAAGGAGGTATCGATTACTTCACCCGCAGGAGGTTCCGTATCCCATGTAAGACTCTCCTCCTGCCAGCTGTCATCCGCTACAAACAGAGCACTGTAGTTGTTATTCCCTTCCCGCTTTACCTTTAAACGAAGTATTGCAGAGTTCACCCTCCGATGTATCCCTGTAAGGTCAAATTTGACGAAAGCCCGTCTGGTAAAGGCCGCTCCACTTGCCTTTACCTTAAGTACGTCGCTTAGACCGTAGTTGGTAGATGAATTGTTACCTCCACGAATATAGGTATCATCTATCGGGTCCAGTGAAATCCCACCAAAGGAAGTTGCCAGATTCAATGTTTTGGAACTCTGTTTTCCTTCGGAATCCGTGGCTATAGCCGTAAGTGTGAACGGCCCACCTGGCATGCTACCGGTACGAAGGAAGTATGGAGCCCTTGTATCCGTTTTTACCAGTGAGTCTCCTATAAAAAAATCCACCCTGGATATACTGGCACTGTCGTTGGAAAAGGCCTTCACTAACGCAAAAGCGGGCCAGTTTACAGGGTATTCAAACTCATCCCGGGGAAATATGAACTTTATTTCAGGAGATAGCACCCCTGCTGGGGTTATCAAAAGCCTCGGTTCAT
>LYSV01000151.1:14749-29963 GCA_001657315.1 Flammeovirgaceae bacterium BBD 1991-12
TCACCAATGACAATACACCATCACCTGACTGCTCGCTAATGACCTGTGAGGTCAGATCAAATTCCGTCCACTGACCCTCCTGAGCAACACTGCTACTGGTGATCTCCATGGTAAAGGGAGGCTGATTGTTCCAGGTAATACCGCTTTCGGTCCAGTTATCGTCAGGCACATAGTACACAGAGTGATTGGCATTGCCGGTACGAGCGACCCTCAGCCGCAAGGTAGCCTGTTCTACTGCACCAAGACTATCCAGATTAAACTTCAGAAAGATCCTTCGTTTCAGATTATCTCCACCTGCCGTCTTAATAAGCAACCCAGGGTCAGACCCGAAATTGTCATCATCCGTTTGACCACCTTTAACATAGGTGTCAGCTGCAGCGATCAGATCCACGCCATTGTTGGGATGACTTACATTCACATCTTTTTTGGTGATCCTTACTGCACCCTTGGTATCCTTTGCGATGGCCAGCAGCGTTGTTGTTCCTGCCGGTGCATTAAGCCAGTTAAGCGTATAGGGAGGGTTTGTGATCTCACCCAGCCGGACAGGTCCTGCGTAGAGTACCACTTCTGAAATGCCATCGGCATCTGACGCTGTGGCCGTCACCGTTATAGTGTCTCCTTCTACAAAGGACCCTGCTACATCCGGCTCTGTGATGGTCACTGAGGGCATCTCATTGAAAGAATTATCCACTTTAGCTATAAACATATAGGTTTGGCCTGTGTCCAGCTGGTCGACAATCACTGAAGAAAGACCGTCAATGTTGAGGGTTCTGAAGGGGGCCGGAGTTCCGGTGGAGCCTTCAACGGCATTCCAGGAGTCGTATTTATACACTTCAAGTATCCTGGAGAAACCAGGAATATTATTTATTGAAAATGAGGTGCCAAACAGATTGCTCCATTGGGCACGATTGTGCCATACCCACATTTTCTTTTCATTTCCCTCCAGGATGTCAACTCCGGTATTCTCGTCGCCGGAAGTCAGTTGGAAACCCCGGGTGATATTGGCCAGCATCTGATGTGCTGTACCCTTGGGGTTCCCCACAAATGGAAATGAAGAGATCGCCATGCCCAGGTTAACATTGGAACTTACCGGCAGATAAGTACGGAAGGTAAGTGCAAAGTCTGAAACGAAATCGCCATTGTTACCTTTAACCGTAAGCAGATCCCAGGTGGCAGTGACAAAGTCTTTGGCATTTTCCTCATCACTACCAGTACCTCTGGCATTGTATTCGGTACTCCACACCCTGAAGTCAGCGGTAATATTATACCACGTCTTCAGACTATCGATAAGAGCCTGATGTGAGCGGCGTTTGAACTGCAGGTTGTAGGGATTGTTACGGTCATAGTATCGGTGAATATCCAGTGCGTCCAGTGTACCGTCATTGAACAACGGCGCGAGCCCATCCATGTAAATATTGTTTTGAGTGAACAAAGGCACTTCCTGGAACCCTCCCGGCGCTACCTCAAGATCCGGATCGACATTATGAACTCCGTCAGCAAATCCTTTGGTCGCCGCCAGATAATCCGCAATGGGGAAATCAGGATTTTGAAAACCATTGATCAAAGGTTCATTGATGGCTGAGTATTGGGTGATACCCCAATCCGATATCCCATTGGACAGCATCCACGGGCTGTTGGGCCTGAAACGTGCCGCAAATGCCGATCCAATGTCAAACCATTTACTTTCGGGTCCGAGCACACCATTTTCAGGGTTGTGTTCCACGAGTAGCATGGGAACAAGGCCCTCACTATGAAGCAGTAACATCAGTGAGTCTATGGATTCCGGTTTTACGGCGCCTCCTTCCAGATAACGGTCCGGTGTAATGCCGATGCGGGTGTATTGGATACCCGCGGCCTGAAGAGCTTCTGCAGCATTGAACGTATTGACGTTGGCCAGCCCATCATTGAAATCACAACTTCCCAATAAAGAGGAGAAATCCGGACCGTTAGCCACCGAAGGTTGTCCGGTGATCTCAAGCACCGGAGCCTTACCGGCTTTCTCCCTGGAATAAAAATTGAGATTGGAAGTACCGTCGGAAACAAGCTGTATCGATATGATCTGGTCTCCGGACAACTCCTGAATGACGGCTGAGGTAATATCAAAGGAAACCATTGCACCCACTTCACCTCCGGCACTGGTAGCGATAGTGGCCCCGGCCGTAGGCTCGGTGTCCCAGGTGAGGGTAGTCTCGTTCCAGCTATCATCCGGTATCAACAACGCCGAATAGGTATCTGTACCCTCTCTGGCTACTTCCAGTTTTAACTGAGCAGTGGTTATCATCCCCGACCAGGCGGAAAGATCAAACTTCAAAAAGGACCTCCGTGTAAAACCAGCTCCTGCCGCATTTTTAACAAAGAGTATAGTATCTGTTCCAAAGTTATCAGCGGAACTACTTCCACCTCGTATGTAGGTGTCGTCCGTTGGCAGTAAAGACGTTTGGCCGAAGGAATAAACGTCTGTTAAAATCAATAAAAGTACTGGCAGCAGCCTCTGAAGCCAGCTGTTTATGGGTGTATTGCTCTTTTTCATGACAGATTGTTTTTTGATTGGGCCTCTTCCCGGGCAACTCACACATATCCTTGGTACTGCTCGCTTCATTAAGAACCGTAACAGCAACGAAGCACATATCACATAAACTCATGAGTTGATACCCGGACGGTAAGAGGTCATAAAAGTTTGCGGATCATATCAACCGGGGATGACAGATACTGCAATACCCCGGTAAACATCATTACTAATAACCGTCGTTCTGACGCATTTCTCTGGTGAGATTCGCATCAATAACCGTTTGTGGGATGGGAAAGTAGCGATCTCTTTCCACAATTAGTGATCCAGTAACAGGGTTATGCGCCCGTACCCTTTCCACCAGCTTGTTATTTCTTAGCAGGCAGTATCGCCGTTGTTCTTCACAGAGGAGCTCCCTTGAGCGTTCATCCAGAAGAAAATCCACGGTAATATCTCCCGGACTGATCTCACTGGCATTAGACCTGCGCCTTACCACGTTAATGGATTCGGCTGCTTCCCCGGTTCTGCCTTGTGCGAGCTGAGCCTCTGCCAGCAGGAGATATGTATCTGCCAGTCTGAGATAGGGCTGATCCCCAAATTGCTCATTGCCGCCAAGGTTATTGGGATCAGCCCACTCCCATTTCCGGCAATGTGGATAGAATCGGCGATTAGTGTTGTTTATACCCGTTTCAGGGGTAATAACCGTAAAAACCGTGTCACCAAATGAAGCTCCGTCCTGTGGCTCATCACCGTTGGACTCTGTATAAATATATCCCTTTGTTATGGCATGCCAGCCTCCCCGGTCATCTTCAGGTTCATAAATGCTGAGAGCCCAGTTCGTGGGAGCCATTCGCCCTATACCGCGGCCTCCCCGATCAACGGACAGCTCAATGCCTGGTATCAGGCGGTAAAACCCTATGAAGTATCGCCGCATAATGTTTCGTCCCTGATCAGGATTGTCTACAGCATTTTCCTGAAGTATCGCCCAGAGCACTTCTGTATTACCCTGGCTTCTGAGAGCATTACCGTCATAGAACTGATCCATAAAAGGGACTCCGGGTTCGTTGACCCTAACCCCGTATCTTTCCGTGATCAGCGCAAAAGGACCATCAATTACCGCCTGTGCCTTCACTTCGGCATCACCAGGCCTGCCCATTAGCAGGTATAGCTCAGCAAGGTAATGTTGAGCAACTGCCTTTGAAACTTTTCCAGGATTGGCAGGCTCCACGGGCAGATGTTCTTCCGCAAAGAGCAGATCCGCTTCCATGGCCTCATATATGGTGAAAACAGAAGTTCTTTCCCAGTCTGTTTTTATTGTTGATCCTTTCGATTCCTCAAGTGAGAGAGGTACATCGCTCCAAAGGTATGTAAGATGCCGGTAGGCCCAGGCACGTATCGTTCGGGCTTCCGCCACCACCTCATTTTTATCCTCTTCAGTCCAGTTTACATCAGGATTTTCCGCACGACCGATAATTGTATTGGCCGCGTTGATGGTTCTGTACAGCCAGTTAAAGATCCTACGGTTGTAGGCATTCTCAGGATTATTCCTTTCGCCGAGATCATTGGTCATTCGTATGCCGTTATTGCCTGGATTCAGGCCAAATACGTTATCTGTACCATTGACCATAAGACCGAATCGGATATCCCCTGCATTCGTTTCGTTGGCTCCGGAGCTGCCCATCCTTTCTTTACGTACCTCATGGTACAATCCGTTCAGTGCTGCTTCAAATCCGGCCCGGTCTGTAAACAAATTCTCCGCTACCAATACATTGGGAGGGTCTTCCTCAAGAAAATCTTCAGTGCAGGACTGAATTACCGCCAGTATTAGCAGAAAAGACAGCCCATTTATTAGTTTTTGTATATATATCTTCATTGCATTTCTTTAATTAAGAGTAGCATTTATCCCAAAAATGAATGTTCGATTCAATGGAATTGAAAACTGTCGGTCAAATCCACTATTGGGATTTGTACCGGTCCACTCAGGATCAGTACCCGTCCAGTCAGTAATGGTGAACAGGTTTCGTACTGTACTGTAGATACGTACATCTTTTAGCCCTATGTTTTGTAGCCAGCTTTCCGGTAGGGTGTAGGAAAGTGTCACATCACGCATTCTTATGAAGCTGGCATTTTCGACAAAGGCTATTCGCCGGTTGTTGCTGTCTTCACTGTTCCTCGGATACGTATTGATCGGGTTTTCGGGAGTCCACCAGTCCCTTTTTACTCCATTGGTCCTTACACCATCAAAAAACACTTCCGTACCAAGCAGGGCATTGGGGCGCTCTACCCCTTGTTCGGTATACAAAAAGAAGTTGAGGCTGAAATTTTTGTAGCTAAAGGTACTTCCCAGTCCGGCAATAAAGTCGGGCTGTAGATTACCGAAAATCTCCCTGTCATCATCCGAAGTTATCAGGGTATCTCCATTAACATCCTTTATTCTTACATCTCCCGGAACGGCGCCATAGAGTGAGGCAATAGTGGAATCACGTTCCTGCCATATACCGTTAAACACCAACCCGTAGTTGACATTTACAGGCTCTCCTATAAACCACCGGTTGACTATATCATCCTGTCCATCACCAGACAGATTTACTATCTCATTGCGGTTAAAGGAAAAATTCAGATCTGCAGACCACCTAAAGTCGTCCCGATCAATCAATACTCCCGAGAGTAAAATCTCCAACCCTTTGTTTTGTGTTTCTCCGATATTCTGCAAAATATTCGGGATCCCATGAATCGGTGATATCGCTCTTCTCAACAAGAGGGCGTCCGTGGTGGAACTGTAATAGTCTACACTACCCTGTAAGCGTCCTCCAAAGAAGCCATAGTCAATCCCAATATTAGATGATGTGGTTGTCTCCCAGCCAAGGTCATCATCTCCCAGGGAAGCTGGAATGAAGCCTGCCGCCAGGCTACCTCCATCCTCTCCTCCCAGATAATTCTGCGGGTCAAGTTGTGCCAGGGTCTGGAAGGGCCTGATGGCCTGGTTACCTATCCTGCCATGAGACAGACGTAGCTTCAGATTGCTAACCTTTGAAGAGTTGTTAAAAAAATCTTCCCGGGCTATGTTCCACCCTATGGCCACAGATGGGAAAAAAGCATACTTCTCATTGGATCCAAAACCGGAAAAGCCATCTCTTCTTGCTGTAAGCGTTAATAAATACTTGCCATCATAACCGTAATTAATACGACCCATCTGAGAGAGAATAGTGCTTTTTCTATAGCGATTCGAAGGAGTGGTAAGAGTAGCTTGTTCTGCCTGATAAAAAGTTAACCTGTCATTCGGAAAACCCTCCGCATCCAGCACAAAGCGTTGCTCATCCGTACTCTGGCTGCTATAAAGACCGGTGACGTCCAGGTTATGCTTACCAAATGTTTTTTTATAACTGATAATGTTTTCAATAAGGTAATTCCTGTTCCTGTCCTGTCTGTTGGTAGAAGTTCCCACACCTCCGGTGGCTTCCAGACCCGTCTTGGTATTGGAACCGCGATATGTATTTCTGTCCCGGTTCGCATATTCAAAACCAGTATTCAGCTTGTAGGACAAACCGGGGACAAAGGGAAAGTCAATATCCAGATAGAGGTTGGAAAACATGGTGTACTCTTCATCCTCATTAACAAATGCGGAATTGGCCAGTGGATTACCGAAAAATTCATCTTCAGCCCATGGGTAAACCGTAAGGGATCCATCTTCTTCAAAAGGAGTGGTCAGCGGGTTCATAAAAAAGGCTTCTCCAAAATTGACGGCTACGCCGCTTCTGTCAATATAGCCCAGACGTGTATTTGCCCCTACTCCCAGCCAATCTGTGACCCGTTGATCAAGGTTAAGGCGCAGGTTGTATCGTTGAAATTCATCGCCCGGAGCTATGCCCTCCACATCCAGGTAGGTTCCCGACAAATAGAATTTTGTCTTCTCCGTACCTGAAGATATGGAAACAGAATGCTCCTGCTGAATGGAGGTACGGGTTGAAAGGTCGATCCAGTCGGTAAACCTGCCTGACGCAAAGTTTTCTATTTCAGAAGGGGTCAGGACTGACTCAGGATCATCCTGTGCGCCCAATCTATCCAACTTAAAATCATAAAACTCCTCACCTGAATACACCTCTGGCGTATTGGTGGCGTTCTGTACCCCGACATATCCTGAATAGGTGATCACAGGGGTTCCCAGTGAGCCTTTTTTTGTAGTGATAAGGATCACACCATTGGCCCCCCTTGTACCATAAATGGCGGATGAAGAAACATCCTTCAGCACTTCAATGGATTCAATATCATTTTGATTGATCTGGGATATGTTGCCGCTGAAGGGCACCCCGTCAAGAACGATCAGAGGTTCATTGTTGGCTGTGATGGAATTTTGACCTCTTATTCGAATATTCACATCACTTTGCTCTGCTCCGGCGGAGTTATTGGAAATGTAAACGCCCGATACGGAGCCCTGCAACGCCTGCACAAAATTGGTGTTGGGCACATTTTCCAGCCTGTAGTCCTCCACGGAAGCAACGGAGCCTGTTACGTCACTCTTCTTTTGAGTACCGTACCCTACTACGACCACCTCGCTCAGTGAGGTAATGTCCAGTGTGAAGCGGTGATCTATTACGCTTCTGCCATTAATTTCAACTTCTTCCGTAAGGTAGCCGACATAAGAGAACACCAATGTAGTTGCGTCATCAGGCACATCGAGCATGTAGTTTCCGTTAAGGTCTGACACTGTACCAAGGGCCGTACCCTTTACCAGTATACTGGCACCCGGCAGTCCGTCTCCATTTTCATCGACTACCCTTCCTTTAATGGTAGTCACCATCTTGATTTCCAATTCCGGAACTTTTCCGGGAGACACCATACGGCGGATGTCAATGTCATTATTGACCTGCCTGAACCGCAATGATGCATTTTTCGATATGATCATGAGAATATCTGCAACAGACATCATCTTATCAGGAATCTCTATAGCCAGGTCTTTTGTGATGTCCTTTACGTCATACAGGAATACAAAGTCCGTTTTATCTTCAATTGAATTGAGTATAGTCATAATATCGGACGGGACCCCCTGAATTTCCAAAGTGACGTAAACCTCTTTCGCGCTCTTATACCTCTGTGCTTTGCCATCGTTTGCCAGTAAAATATTCATGCAAAATGTGACGATGGTAAACCCGTATAAGATGTACTTTGAAACCATGTAGAATGATCCAAGTAGTTTTCTTTTCATACTTTTGTAGGTGTTTGGTGAAGCAATTCATTGAACAGCCAGGGTCATCCCATTCCCCAATGAAGACTGACCGCTGGCGCGCTTAAAGAACAGTCCATGTTTCATGGGCTGTTCTTTTTTAATGTCTAGGAAGTATCGGTCTGTATCATATTTTAGAATTTGATAGTAACTGTTTTTTCATCCATGGTATATTGAAAGTTCTCTGTAAACGACATCCGGTCCAGTACGCGTTCAAGACTTTGTCTTTTGAACTCACCGGTAAGGTCCCATTTTTCTTTTGGGCGGTTCTCAACGATGACCTTCACACCGTACCACCTCTGAAGCCGATATAAGACCTCATCAAAGGTGGCATGTTTGAATATGAGTATACCGTCTTTCCAGGAGACTACCTCCTTGAGGTTAAATGATCTTACCGTACTTCGTTGATCATTTACTGAATAGACAAGCTGCTCCCCAGGCACAAGTACATCATGGGATTTCAATGACTGGTTTTCAATGCTCACTTTTCCACTTACCAGTGATATTTTAATTTGATAATGATCTCCGGTGTAGGAATTTATGTCAAAAGAAGTTCCAAGAACCGTAGTGATCAGGCCACCGGAATGTACCCGGAATGGTCTCAGCGTATCTTCCTGAACCTTAAAAAAGGCCTGTCCGTCCAGACTGATTACCCGTTCACGCTCTGCAAAGGTTGAGGGATAGGTGATGGTGCTACCAGCATTAAGCCATACCGTGGAACCATCAGGAAGCTTGATCATTGATCTTTGACCGTAGGGGTTGGTCTTGACAATATTTGATATGACCGGTGGAACGGGTGCATCTTCTGTTCCTTTTAGATAATGATTAATAACAAAAGCCACACTGACGATCAGCAATAGCATACCCGCCATTCTGTAAAAGGTGTATGACCGGCGTGTACTGCGAAGTTTTCGTATGGGTATGGGTGATTTCGTCTCGGACAGAATATAGTTGAGTGACCGCTCCTTTACCTCTTCCCCTGCCTTGCGTGTAGTAAAATCCATGGCAACAAGGAGTTCACGAGCCTCCATAAGGACCTCCCTTTTATCAGGATTCAGTTGAAGCCACCTGGACCAGAACATTTCAAGTTCCGGATCTGAGTTTTTCACCCAGCGTATGAATTCCTCGTCCGTTAAAAAGTCTTCTATCGTTTGCTTGCTGTTCATCTTTGCGCAGGCTTATTATTCTTAAGAGAAAAATGTATCAAATGACACCGTGGTAGGAAGACTTTTATCTCATTGGTATCCAAATGAAGATCGGATGTTCACCACTTTATGAGGTACTTATCCATGGGAACACAAATAAAGATTTAATGAACTATCATGGGTACAGAGCCACGGGGAAGATCGTGATCCTGAGTTTGGCGCTACCGTAGGGCACAAGCGTGATCATCTCTGTATCGCCCACGTTATTGACGCTAAGATCACTTTTTTCAGGTAAGGGCGGAGTAAAGGAAAAAGCCCCCCGTTTCTGAAAATCACTCTTCTCCCTCCAGACCGTTTTGCCATTTTCCTGTTGAGGCACATTCATGGCATAGAAAACCGTATCCTGTTGCACAACCTGCCAGTTCGGTACTTTTTTGGCGGGAATGCGAATAAGAAGAGGGGTAGTATTGATACTCCATGGATTATCATGCCAGTCACGATGTATCACCTCTACCTGATGGTTTAAGCCTCCTTCTTCCAACGCCAGAGCATAATTCCATTTACTTTTGGCATAAAGGTGATACGCCGGAAAGGATTTGCTCGACCGTGGGTCGCTTTCGGCTGGCTCCAGCACATGCCAATCCTCCTCTATTTTAAGCGAGTAGACCAATGGTTCGCGCTCAACAGCTACACCCTGTCCGGGCCAGTGACTTAGGGTCACTTTCTGAGGTAACTGTAACATTATTCTATCCCCCGTCTTAAACATTCTTTTCACAGTAAAAAACCTGCCGCCCTGAAAGTGTTCATCCAAAGGTTCACCATTTACCGTCACAGAGGCTTTATCACACCAACCGGGAATCCGGAAGGTAAAGGAAAAATCAACAGGCTCCTTCGGATGGAATTCAAAGGAAATACTTTCAGAGAATGGATATTGTGTAGTTTCCGTGATCCTGACCTCTACTCCATTTATCTGGCCATTCCATTCCGACGGACCAAACATAGCCGCTACAATACCCTGATGATTGTTCCTCATCCAAAGCCTGGAGACGAAGTTGGGCATGATCCGGTTAACATTGCCGGGACAGCACTCGGTAAACGCATTGGGAGCAAACATCATAGCGGAATTCCCCTTAAAGAATTTATTATGATTAGAGGTTGAGTCAAGCACGACCTGGTTGGGCCCTGACAAATATTGCAACGCCCTGAAGTCTGAAGTGACGGCACCAGGCGCTGCATTAAAGATGGCCCGCTCTATCTTGTCGGCATACATGGCCTCGCCAGTGCTCATAAGTAAATAACCGACACTCCATGTATAATCTGCTATATCGCAGGTTTCATGGGTCTGTAGCGCATGTGGCGGTATACGAAGATGTTCTGACGACACATTTACGCCATCCACCATTTTGTAGAATTCATCAATTTTTCGATAGGCTGCAAGGGAAGGCTTAAGATACTTTTTGTCTCCACTGTATATATAAAGGATGGCACCGAGCTTGGCGACTTCATTGTAGGTTACTCCATGTTCATAGACAGGCTCATGCTCTAAAAAACTCGAGGCAGTAACAGGACGGTCCAACAGGCCACCGTAATTCATTTTATCATAGATACGGGCGGCCAGTACATACAAGGCTGTATCTCCGGTATGCTGGTAAGCCCAGAGAATATTCTCTATGTTCAATTGATCACGGATCTCAAGGTAATGGTCTAAGCTCTGGCTCAGGTGAAAATCCCGGATCTTTTGAAGTATTTCCTCATTGGCGGTAACTATATATTCGTTCATAAGAGCCCGAAAATACACGGCATACACCCAACGGTATTTGTTCTTTTTCTTTCTAAGATAGTGGGGACCTATGAAATGGTCCTTCTGTACTTTTTCCAGTACCGGATAGATCCTGTGTCTTGCCTTATTCAGGAGGAAACTGTCCTTGAGCAGGTAGCCAGCGGTGAGCATACCGTCTATCCAGTAACCGGTCTGTTCATAAGGCCACCAACTGGAGCTGTCGGTGACTTTTCCCCCCCAACCAGCGGTATTGAAAGGATAACCAGCCTCTTCGAGGTGACCGGTAAGCCCGTCACGCTGGTTAATCAGGTACTGCTTTAACCAGCCCAACGGTGTAATCTGGTCGACAGGCACAGGTCTGAGTTTCCCAAAGTAAGGTGGTGAAATTTCCCGATCATCTGCCTTATCAGAAATATGACATGCAGACAGTAGAGATACCCATGACAGAACGATCAGGAGCATTCTTACATGTTTTTTTCCAAACGAATAAGAGTTCATCAGATATAGAAGAAAATTTTATATCAAATGACACTGTCCGGAATAGAGAATTTTTGAGCGGCTAAAAACTGTCGGTTATTGAATCAGGTGGTAAACAGGTTTTTGATCCATCCTGTTTTTGGGTAAACAGACAGGCATCGTACGGAATACTTACTTTAGAATATTCCTTAAGTAACTACTGCTGGTAGCTCTTCCTAAGCGCCTGTAATGCCAGATAGGCTTTGTTCCTCACGCTTTTGATATTGGAAAATCCCATGATCTCCCTGATCTCAGCATAACTCAACTGCTCATAGAAGAAGTAGTAGATCACCTCTTTTTGTCGTTGGGGCAGTAAGGTCATGGCCCGGTTAAGACGTCCGATCTGTTCTTCATTGAGCTGCTGGCTTATTAGATTATGCTCATGTGAAAAAGTGAAATGAAAGTTGTAACCCTCATCTATTGTTCGTGAACTTAGTTTTGATCTTCGGTATTTTAGGTATTGTAATATCTTTCTTTTGACGGACTTGTAGAGATACAGTTTTATAGAGGTTACATCAGATAACCTTTTACGGGTTTTTCTGATCTCAATGAACAGGTCCTGGATGCAGTCTTCTATGAGAGAAGTATCTTTACTGAACTGAAGCCCGTAGTTGTATAGTTGGTCAAAATATGTTTCGTAAATATGGATAAAGGCAGATTCATTACCTTCCTTAAACTGCTTCCAGATGTCAAGATCAGAAAAGTTCTCAAAGGAGTGAGGTCTTTTTCTCTCAGAATCGCAGGTCCTGCTTTTATGAAGAGACTGTTCTTCCTTATTGAACATATGAGATCAGATGATTGGGTTATGAAATATAGCCAATTTTTTATTTGAAAAAAAAGTCACCGTACAGGTGGCGTAGATCATTGCCTGCCATTTCCGGTAAAGATCAAAAATCAAATCCCTAAACAATTATTTGATTATAAATGGTTTATGATAACGCTGAGTAATATTGAAAGGAGACACTACACTAACCAAATGCCTAATGAGAAACATATACTTACATCCATCCAGGACACGTGCACCGGTGCTTATTTCATTTTGAGAGAAACGAATGTCTGAGCATATCTTTTGCCCATAATGCGAAGTGATCTGGAATCAAAGTGATCATCATCTCGCTTGCTAAGATCCTGAGTGCTGACCACACCCACGTACTTATCTTCCATGGCTACATTCCACACTGTTCTGTTGATAGCATCTCTGTTTTTCTGATCACGCTGGTCCGATGGATTGGAACCCAACTCCCCTAAAATGACAGGAACTGAATCGTTTTGAATGTAGCCTCTGAATAAGGCAATTAAATCCTTCAGATTTTTTTGATAGGAACGGGTCAGTCCCAGCCGGGCATCTTTTTCTCCCTGATGCCAGAGGATGCCCTTCATCACTCCATATTGCTGTGCAAAATCGACATTGCCCTTTAAATTGCTTAGGAGCCGGACATCCCTGTGCAATGAGTCTCCCAGCCACTGACCGATAGAGCTGCCTCCAACGGCGCAGGGCAGCATCGCTATATGGATGGAATCCCCTACCTGTTCCAGCAGCTCCCGGCCAAAGGCGAGACCACAATCCAGGCCTTTCAGGCGGGGTTCATAATAATGAAGCGGTTCCTTTGCGAATACCCATTTTCTGTCCGCTGTCACTGTGAGGATCCTGTCATGAGGCAAAGTGTCTTCAGGTTCCACAAAGCCGCGCCCGGCCATATTGGACTGCCCGGCCATCAGAAAGATCCACAGGTTTTCCTTTTTGGGTAACGCGTTAACTGCTGCTGTCCTGTTGGGGAAATTTTTCCGCCACCCCGACAATAGGTCATTTGCAGGGTTAGTCGGCTGTGAATCGCGGGTACAGGAAATACCAAAAACGATCAAAATGATAACAATGGGAGTTTTCATATGCTCAGTTGATAAGATCAGACAGATGCTGCATTCTATGGGCCAGACCAGAGGAAGACCAAAACAGATCGTGCCATTGATATAAAGATGAAGATCATGCAGATGACACTGGCTGATGAGAAAAATTTTGAGATTTTTCATCACCGGTTATCTCTACGGTTCATGAACGAAAATAAAGATTAATACAAAACAAGTATTCCTATTTCCTAAACCAGCGCCTTTTCGTAGGCCGTATTGTAGTGTCTCACCAAATTAATCCAGTCAAAATTCTCCGCCAGATCTTCTGCCCGGTTCCGCTGGACCATACGCTCGCGCCTGGAGAGCTGAATAAAGTTAAACATCTTGATGGCCAGGTCCTTGGCCACGGTTTCGGCATTCACTTTGTGCCTTTTGATAAGATAGGCGCCATACTGGTCATGATCCGGGTAATAACGGCCCACATAGTCGCCAAAACCGCTGTAGTCTGAGGTGATGGCCGGTACACCACGGGCAAGGCATTCAAGGGGGGTATAGCCCCATGGTTCATAAAAGCTTGGAAATATCCCCAGGTGGCAGCCACGTACAAATTCATCGTAATCGATCCCAAACAACGGATTCGTAGAGTCGATAAAATCCGGATGATATACGACCTTCACCTTATCCTTTGGATTATTGACCAGTGGAGCATTTCTTAGAAACTGTAGTATCTCGTCACCGTCGTCATCCTTCAGGTTATGGGTGACTACGATAGGCCATGAGTCTGTCTTCCATGACTGAAGTATCCTCCGGTATTTCAGGCTGAGATGGTCATCCACCAGCTTATTGAGGTTAGGAAGTTTAAAGTTTTCCTTCTCAGAAGCAGCTGCCACAAATAACCTGCGCCCCAGCTGTTTTTCTATTTCTGAACAGGTATTTCTGATCTCTTCCATCACACCACGGGATTGCATCACCACCGGATTGATGGACCAAAAGGGGCGTTTGGTAATAAAGAACATCACTACAGTTTGCTCCATCCTCGCCCTTTTCATCATAGTATTCAGGATGGTTAGGGCCCGGAGTGTCAGGTCATAGCCCTTGTTTTTAAACTCATAACGGCCAGAGGTAAAGAAGTAGAGCACATTGTTGAGATCAACAGGAAAGCTGTGAAAGAAATGTCCCATGACAAACTCGTGGATCTCCATCTTATAGGCCTGATGGAGATTCTGAACTTCGTGGTAGGCCACAAAGCGCTGAATGTTGAGCCCGTTGGGTGTGATCACGTCCGGTTCCTTCCCCAAAAACACCTTACACTCGTCTGCAGTCACATCACTGACCGTAGTAAGAATATGGCACTTGTTAGCGCAAAACCTTTCTATCTGGGCTATGGGTAATATATGGTAATGCTCTGCCTGCTCCTTCCACTGGTACTTATTAAGGGAAGAATAGAAATGCTCATCATTCATGGCAATGTACCGGCCCAGGGCTGTGGCATGGGTGGTAAATACGGTTTTGATGGGAAGCTTGCTCTTTTTTATATCCAGAATGGGCAGGGAAGACATCCACTCATGGAACTGGGTAATAAGCGGTTTTTTTATACCTGCCATCTCCCTGGCCAAAAGTCCAAGAAAGATTGTGGTGAGCTCAGCAAATGAAATGACCTGGTTCTGCAGCTCGTCATCGTGATAGATATTGACTCCATGATCGGCCTCTAGTCTTTCCCGTATCTCTTCATGCTTATCTGCCATGTCGCTTATCCTGAGAAGGATCGTTTTTGGCCGACCGGTCACCAGCCATGTCCCGTACATCACTTCATATCCTTTGTCCCTCATTTTTTTTACTGCTCTGCCATAGGGATCAGTCAGATCATCAATGGGGTCAAACTCCCCGCTGACATCACGGTCGACCAGAGGGCCCAGCAGACAGTAGCGGTCCTCCCACTGAGTGGACATAACAGGGATCTTGGAACGGATAACGGTATAAATTCCACCTACCTGATTGCAGACTTCCCAGGAGGTTTCCACAAGGTAGGCTTTTTTCAAGGTTCTGGGTTGATCCAGCCTGTGATCACGGGGTTGTAGTTCTAAAGACACATTTCAAACGTTTTCTGCTATATAACCTGACCGGGACCCAAACCGTTTCACGACATAAGAAAAAAATATTCTTCTTTGAAAGATGGTGTTTTCGAGGGGTCCGCTTGTCCT
>LYSV01000152.1 GCA_001657315.1 Flammeovirgaceae bacterium BBD 1991-12
ATTGTCATTTTCATATTTTACCGCGTGATTCTTTTTAACGATAGACTAATTGCATGCTTTCCGGGCATCTGTGATTTGAAAAGACGAGTTACAGGAAAGAGGGAATTTATTCTTTGCCGGCGAATGGATGAATGAAGTACTTATATATTACCTGGTTTTAGGAGTATCTCACCATAACTTCCAAATAACACCACTTGATATTTATATTAATCATCTTTCCAGGAATGGAATTCAAATTTATTCAATTTATGAGTTGGTTTAGCTTGCTGCCAACATTTGGCTGCCTGTAATTATTACCAAATCAACCGGATTCTTATCTGATCCTGCCCCATTTGCTACTGATTTTCACCGGGCACCGATCTTCTCATATCCAGCCATACTACTCTATCACTTTACATCTTCCCCCTCCCAATCTCCCCCCAATCCCGCATTCGACGTTTTTCGCATAGGTTTTAAGGTTTTTCGCATAGAGGTTTTGGCCCCCGTTCTCCCATCTTTGATCATAAAGATTTTACTGGCAGGCATACAAAACCAAAAAATCAAAAATTTAAGATCATGAAATGCCCATAAAGCCGGGCCATACCAGCCATACTGTATAACTAATTGAAGATGAATGTGATAGGTATCAGGATTGGTTTCTGATACTGAAATGAGTTTTAAGACATTCCATCGTTCCGGCGAACCGGTGACCGTTGAAAATAAATTATATACCATGAAACAAAGTACCAGTTCATGTTTAGAAAAGCTATTACCATTTATAACATTCCTCCTTTCCTGTTCTTTATTGCAGGCACAGACACCCATACCTCCCTTTATCACTACCTGGCAGACGACAGGGCATAACGAGGAAATTACCGTTCCCACGAATAGCAGCAGTGGTTCATACAATTACACGGTCGATTGGGGTGATGGCAGTGCAGACACCGGCCTGACCGGAGACGCTACGCACAGCTATGCATCCCCGGGTATCCACACGGTAACGATTACAGGAGATTTCCCTCATGTTCATTTCGATGGGCGCTCCGGATCAGACAAGATACAGACCGTGGAACAGTGGGGAGATATCCGCTGGACAAGTATGGAGCGGGCCTTTGCAGGATGTAGCAACCTGGAGATCACCGCGACAGATGCCCCCGACCTGTCTGAAGTGACAAGCATGCTTTTGATGTTCAATGGCGCTACTTCATTCAACCAGGACATAAGCCATTGGGATGTAAGCAACGTAACAAATACATCCGGGATGTTCTTTGGCGCTACTTCATTCAACCAGGACATAGGCCGTTGGGATGTAAGCAACGTAACCCATATGTCCGGGATGTTCTTTGGCGCTACTTCATTCAATCAGGATATCGGTAGTTGGGATGTAAGCAACGTAACAAATATATCCGCGATGTTCCTTGAAGCTACCTCATTCAATCAGGATATCGGTAGTTGGGATGTAAGCAACGTAACAAATATATCCGCGATGTTCCGTGAAGCTACTTCATTCAACCAGGATATCGGTAGTTGGGATGTAAGCAACGTAATATACATGCAGAGTATGTTCCGCGAAGCTGGCGCATTCAATCAGAACCTGGGCAACTGGACCTCCAATGCTATCTATAGAGATGATATGTTCAATGGCTCAGGTTTGGATTGTGCCAACTATTCAGCAACCCTTGTTGGATGGGAAGCCAATACATCTGTAACAGGTGTTGTCTATTTAGGTGCTTCCGGCAGGGCCTATGGTTCACATGCCCTTGCAGCCAGGGAAGCACTCGTCAGTCGGGGTTGGACAATTACCGGGGATAACTGTGATACAAGCGCTAATGGCTGTGGTCCATAACCTTTTATTACCACCTGGGAGGCAACAGAAAGCAATGAGGAAATTACCATCACCACGAATACCAGCAGTGATTGATCCCACTACACGGTCGATTAAAAGATCCCATCAGGGTTTATCCCATCCAGGCAAAGGGACAGTCGAACATCCTGCCAGGCCCAACTCATGGAAAAATAAAGGAAGGGTCAACATGGAACCTTCCTTTCACTAATTATGAAATTCATGAAATCGCTGTTTGTATATCTTACCATCATCAGTTCTGCATCGGCTCACTCTCAAACTTTTTTAAAGGCCAACTATAGCTATAAGCATGAGAAGGTTGGTTTTGAAGAACACTATACCTTGTACTATTCTAACGGTATATCTCATTACAAGCATCACCATTACCATCAAAAAATCATTAACGAAAAAGGATGGGAATTTTATTTTCCTCATGAGTTTTATGATTGGTATTACGATCAGGCATCAGGAAAGATTACAGAATATGCTGAATTGGAGGATGGTACAAAACTGAAAGCGAATTGGCCAGCTGACTTTAAATGGAAATTAACTGATGAAAGGAAAAAATTGAATGGCTATGACGTACAAAAGGCGATAGGGTTATCCCATAATACAGAAGGTAGAGGAGAGTGGGATACCGGAGATGTTATCGCATGGTTCACTACAGAAATACCAATTAGTTCGGGACCCGAAAGATACTATGGACTTCCTGGACTCATAGTGAAAATAGAATTTTCAAAAAGGACGATGACATGTGAACTTGAGAAGGTTGATTTTGATTCCGTTGTGAAAGTAGAAATACCTGGCTGCGATCAAAACACAATAAAGATCTCAAAAGATGAAATCTTCATGCCAGGCACTATTAATAAGAAATGGTTAAAGAATCAAAAAAAGCTGTTGGATCCCAATGAGTAACAGAATAAAGGAGGTATTCTGCGGATTCCTTCTAGTTGGCTTTTGCTCACCCATATTCTCTCAAACAATTTTACAAGGAAAGATCACAGATCAATCTGATACTTCTGTACTCCCTTTTGTTTCGGTCATCCTTTATCAGTACCAAACGAACAAAATAATAGACTATACACAGTCTGATGTTGACGGAAACTACCGAATAACAATCCCAACAGAACTTTCTATCCTTACTCTCAAAACAAGTAGGCTTGGATATCATCAGCTTGAACAGGAGATTGTCTTTGGAAGTGAACCTGACACAATCATCTTTCTTGAGCTACAACTAATCCCTAAAGAACAACAACTGCAGGAAGTGGTTGTGAGTGGCCCCGTCATAGTAAAGGAAGGCGCGATCATCTATGACATAGATCATTATTCCGACAGTCGTGACCAAACCCTGGAGGATGTACTGGCCAATATTCCGGACTTTAAAATAAGAGGTGATGGAGAAATAGAGGCAAATGGAAAAACAGTAAGAAAAGTCTTAATTGATGGAGAAGAAGTAAGTGACGCTGGTGCTGCTTTATTAACCCGCTCTGTTTCACCAGAGGATGTAAAAAATGTGGAAGTAAGAATGGATGAAAAAGACGCTAAGCTGAAAGAGAGTCTTCTGGATGCTACAGAGTATGTGGTACTGGACATCAGGCTAAAAGATGAATTAAAAAAATCATTATTCGGAAAAGTCAGGGGAACTGTTGGTTATCAGGATCAATTTGAGCCAGGAGGATACCTGAACGCTTTTTCCTTAAAAAAGAAAGCCAAGATCCATCTCTTTGCAGAGCATGATCGGTTTGGCGAACAAACCATTTCGCTGGATCAAATAAAAAACCTGGGATCGGAGGCATTCCGGAAACTCCTTGAAATACCTGCTGACTTTCAAACCCTGAGGGAACGTGAGGCTTTTCAGGATGAGATTTTTGGGTTTAAAGATTATACGATCGCCGACAAAGATATTGTAGGCCTGAGTACTAAATTCACTTTGTCACCATCATTGGATATTTATTTGGGAAGTTATAATTCCTACTCAAAAGATAGACAAGGAAGGGATTTCCTGCAGGAATTCAACGCTTTTGATTTTTCCTCTCGCTTTTTAGAGTCTCAGGAAATAATTGATTATTCCACCAGGAACAAACTCGATGTTCGATTGGATAAAAGCAGCCTGAAAATAAAACTGGATATTAATGCGGTTATCTTCAATAATACGCTGAACACCGAAAACAGAGAAGCAATACGATCATTGGAGTATCAATTTGAAAATGAGCATCGTTCCAATAGCTTTTATGAAAACCTGCTGGCTGAATATAAGATAACTGATAAAACAGGCATTCAACTAAAAGCTTCTCACTCGATCATTGCCTCAGGTCAAGACAAAAGACTGAACCATAACGATCCTACATTCGGCCTGGCTTTCATAGATGATCAGGGAAATACCATTTTCAATTTCCGGCAACCGATAGATACAGATGCCGAAAACCTATTATCCCAGGTCTCTATTTATCACAGGAGCAAACTGGGTGTTCCTGGTTTTGGTGTCAGTTACCAATTCAAAGAATTAACCATAGATAAGGAAGGATTCAATAGTGGAAACCAGGACAGTCGAGCCAGCGGATTCACAGGAAACGAATCATTAACAATCAGCAAATGGGAGCCATATATTTCACATAAAATTGAACTAGGGAAATTTACTCTTGATAATGAGTTAAAATGGGTCTTCATGACCTATCCAAATGAAACATTTGAACAGATCCCGGGTCGCTTCTTGAATGTAAAATCAAATATCACTTACTCTCCGCCTGGTTTCGATTACTTATCAGTTTCATTTAACAGGCGTGTCTCTCAATTTTTGTTGGAAAAACTAATACCAGGCACAGAACTGACCAGCTTTCAATCTGTGGTTATTCCAGGTCGGTCCTTTTTATCACCCCGTCATGAAATGACCTTAGAACTCTCCGGCGCAAAGAAAATTCAGGACATCAACCTTTTATTCGACCCGGCTATCCTGTACGGCCAGGTTTACAATGCAGATAGGTTTTTGTTTGAAGAAAGTCCTGTTATCTCCATAGCTTTTGATCAGCTAAGAGCTGAATACCTTCTTATTTCCGCTCCGATTATCAAAAACTTTAAAACAATACCTATTGATCTTGTCATTGAACCTGAGTGGCTTATCAACCAAAACCAGAATGTGGATGACCAGGGAAACAACTACAATACCAGGACAACAAGAACATTATTAGGTTTAAAACTCACTACTCAATTAGACGATCAACCTTTTGACTTTTTTGTTTATCCAAAATATTCCAACTTCCTGTTCACGAACGAACTGGCTGACTCCGGAAATATTCAGGGAATGCTCTCTCTTGATTTTACAACGTTTTTAGACTTTTTTGATGGAAAACTCATGATTACACCTGGCCTGCGAACAGTAAAATTTTTAGGCAATGCAAATTCCAGCTATACTAACATTGCATTTCGAGCAGATTACAAAGCATCTAAAATATACTGGTTTTTAACTCTTGACAACCTGCTGAATGATTCTAACTTCGTCCGACAAACCATTTATCCTACCTATTTTACTTCCGAACAAAACTTTGTGTTTAGTCGGTTTTTCAAAATAGGATTCGAATACAAATTCTAATGAGCTCGCTAATTTAACGTGAATATCGGATAAGGAAAAGGTCAAAAGTACTTCTTGCCACAAAATGACCGTCATCGCGAGGCTTTTGAAGGGGTTTTGCGTTGGAAAGACGCGGCGATCTCCTCACACAGGGAACTGCTCACGTTCACAGAATCCCGTGGAGAGTCCTGCGGGCCGCGCCTTTTCCAACCCCTATGCTCATAAAAAGGCTCGCAGTGACGATAAAAAGTGGGTTTTGGAGATTCTTATACGATATTCACGTTAACTTACTAAAATGAATATGCGAACTGAGCTGTCTGAAAGATTTGCACAAAACAGAAACTCAAACTGATCCAACAAATGGGGCGCATACTCATTTTAGTTGGTCGATCGCGCTCGTTCCCGCTTCGGCGGACAGGTATAACGAGTGCCCGATCTCTTTGTCATGTCCACGAAGGAGAAGAAAGAAGTCAATTCCTCATTGTTTCATTTCATTATCAATTATCAATTTTCAATATTCATTACCCATCCTTCATTGTCAATTCCCAATTCTCCTGACATTTTTCGCATAGATTTTAATGTTTTTCGCACAGGGGCTGTGCCCCTCCTTTTCCCACCTTTGATACAAAGCTTTTTATATAAGATATGAACGAAAAATCAAGTCCAGGCCCATGAAACAAAATACCAGCTCATGTTTCGTAAAGCTGCTACCACTAATAGCATTCCTCTTTTCCTGTTCTTTGGTGCAGGCACAGACACCCGCCCAGCGGCGGGTGATTACCGCAGCTTACGATCACAATAAGCTCCAGGTGATGGCCCGGCAATTTACGGCTACAGCTTCCGCAAAAAAACAGGAAGCGCTGGCGCTGGCTAAAATACATGGATGGGAATTAATTAAGTACAACGAGGATGGCACCTTCGATGAGCTCATGGCTGTCATGGATGATGGTACACCTCTTTATTACACGTTGTATAATAAAGACGCCGCCCGGTCAACACGCACAGATCACCTGCACACGGGAGGCTCACTGGGACTTGATTTGAACGGGCAGGGTATGACGGTCCATGTCTGGGATGGTGGCCCTACCCGACCTACTCACCGGGAATTTGATGGTCCGGGTGGTCCCGACCGGGTGAGGATTAATGATCGTGTAACAGTGCTGAATGACAATAGCGGGCATGCGCAGCACGTGACCGGGACCATCGTGGCATCAGGTGTTGATACCGATGCCAAAGGTATGGCACCCCAGGCCAGGGCATTTACCCATGATTGGGACTATGACCTGGGAGAAGCAGCAAAAGCAGCAGAAGAAGGCATGATATTATCGAATCACTCCTATGGATATCAACTTTTTGACCCGAACCTCACCCACACCCACTGGATGTTAGGAGCATATAACAGTACTTCAAAAGGCTGGGACGAGTTGATGTACAATGCTCCCATGTACCTGCCCGTATTTGCTGCCGGAAATGACGGAACCTATAGCAATACAGTTCCTTTGAACGGCAATCCAGAGTTTGACAAGCTATCGTACGGGCAAACAGCCAAGAATAACCTGGTAGTGGCTAATGCAAGTAATGTTCCTGTCGATGCGGATGGCTCATTGACAGCAGGTGTTTCCATAAACCCCAGCAGCAGCCAGGGGCCTACGGATGATTTCAGGATCAAACCGGATATTACAGGGTATGGTACTTTTGTATACTCCACGGATATCCTCAATGATTTGAGCTATAGCTATAAGACAGGCACTTCCATGGCAGCGCCAAACGTAACGGGAAGCCTGTTACTGCTACAGCAGCACTACAATAATCTGAATAATGGTTCATTCATGCGGGCCGCTACACTGAAAGGCCTGGCTTTGCATACCGCGGACGATGCGGGCGACATAGCGGGACCTGATGCCGTCTTCGGCTGGGGACTGCTCAACGCAAAAGCCGCGGCACAGGAGATTACAGCCAATGGCGTCACCTCGGTCATCTCCGAGCTTACCTTAAACCCGGGCCAATCCTACTCCCTGCTCGTAGAGGCAGATGGTGTCAATGACCTGGTGGCTTCCATTTCCTGGACGGACCCTCCCGGAACAGCAAACCCAGGAACAGCAAACTTAACTACGCCGGTGTTGGTAAACGACCTTGATATTCGTGTGACCAAAGGTGGAGCTATCTACAGTCCTTATCGATTGACTGGTGTAAATTCAAACAGTACCGGCGACAATAATGTGGATCCGTATGAGCGAGTGGATATAACCGGTGCTTCCGGATCATATACCATCACCGTCAGCCACAAAGGTTCACTTGCACGCGGGTCACAGGATTATTCGCTCATCGTCACAGGGGTGAGTAACGTCTGCAACGGAACGATAGCGACGCCCGCTAATCTTAATGTCAGTGCTGTCCGTGTCAACACTTCCACCGTATCCTGGGATGCCGTTCAGTATTCCACCTACAATGCCCGGTACCGGGCGGAAGGTTCAGCTGACTGGACGACTATCGTTGCTGTTTCCGATACTTCTGCCGGGCTTACTGGCCTGGCCGGTAGTACCCGGTACGAGGTGCAGGCCAGGAGTATATGCCTTGATAACAGTACGTCGTCCGACTATTCTGCTTCCGTGTACTTTACGACTGGTGCGCTTACGGACTTCATCACCACCTGGCAAACCACCGAGGGTGACAGATCCATTACCATCCCGACCGACGGAGAGGGATACAACTACAGCATCGACTGGGGAGACGGTGAAACAGCCACCGGGGTAAGTGGAGACACCACTCATACTTATGCGACTGCCGGAGAGCAAATAATCAAAATTTCCGGTGACTTTCCGCGCATATACTTTAACAACAATGGAGATGCAGCTAAACTCCTAAAGGTAGAACAGTGGGGCGATATTGAATGGACAAGCATGGAGCAAGCCTTTGCAGGATGTAGCAACCTGGAGATCACCGCAACAGATGAACCCAACCTGTCTGAAGTAACAAACATGGCCGGGATGTTCAATGGCGCTGTTTCATTTAACCAGGACATAGGCCGTTGGGATGTAAGCAACGTAACCAATATGTCCGGGATGTTCTTTGGCGCTACTTCATTCAACGGGGATATAGGTGGTTGGGATGTAAGCAACGTAACCAATACATCCGGGATGTTCAATGGTGCTACTTCATTCAACCAGGACATAGGGAATTGGAATGTAAGCAAAGTAACAAACATGAGGCATATGTTCGATGGAGCTACTGCATTCAACCAGGACCTGGGCAGCTGGACTTCCGATGCTTCCAATGTGCTCGATAGAACGTCCATGTTCAATAACTCAGGTTTGGATTGTGCCAACTATTCCGCAACCCTGGTGGGATGGGCTGCCAACACACCTGCATCCGTAACAAATGTCACTTTAGGAGCTTTAGGCAGGAGCTATGGCTCACATGCCGTTGCAGCCAGGGACGCGCTTGAAAGTCGGGGTTGGATAATCACTGGCGATGGACTCAATACAGGTACTGGCTGTGGTGGTCCGGGACTTTTTATCACCACCTGGAAGACGAAAGTGGCCCGGGAAGAAATTACCATCCCCATCAATAGCAGCAATGGTTCATACGATTACACAGTCGATTGGGGGGATGGCAGTGCAGATACAGGCCAGCACGGAAACGCTAAGCACACCTATGAATCCCCCGGTACCTACCGGGTAGAAATTACAGGAGATTTTCCAGGGATATACTTCAACAATGGAGATCAAAAAGATAAGATCATTGAGGTGCGCCAATGGGGAAATATCCAGTGGAAAAGTATGGAAGGAGCCTTTGCCGGATGTAGCAACCTGGAGATCGTCGCGACAGACGCACCCGACCTGTCTGCAGTGACAAACATGAACAGTATGTTTGCAGGTGCTACTTCATTCAACCAGGATATCGGGGGTTGGGTTGTAAGCAACGTAACACAGATGAACAGCATGTTCCAGGGAGCCACTTCATTCAACCAGGACATAGGTAGTTGGAATGTAAGCAGTGTAATACAAATGAACAACATGTTCAATGGCGCCACTTCATTCGACCAGGACATCGGGGGTTGGGTTGTAAGCAACGTAAACATCATGCGTGGTATGTTCGAAGGAGCTACCTCATTCAATCAGAACATAGGGGATTGGGATGTGAGCAACGTAACTAACATAAATTATATGTTCGAAGGAGCTACTTCATTCAATCAGAACATAGAGAGTTGGAAGGTAAGCAGTGTAATATACATGGCTGGTATGTTCGAAGGAGCTACCTCATTCAATCAGGACATAGGGAATTGGGATGTGAGCAACGTAACTATCATAAATAATATGTTCAAAGGCGCTACTTCATTCAATCAGAACATAGGGGATTGGGATGTAGGCAGTGTAACACACATGAGTAGCATGTTCGCAGATGCTGCTTCATTCAACCAGAACCTGGGCAACTGGACCTCCAATGCTACCGGGAGGAATTTCATGTTCGATAACTCAGGTTTGGATTGTTCCAATTACTCAGCAACTCTGATTGGGTGGGCGAATAATACGGATACTGAAAATGTCTCGTTGGGGGCCGTTGGTTTGGAATACGGAACCAATGCCTCTGATGCGATCACTACATTAACTGATCGTGGTTGGAACATTGTTGGCCACACCAGTGCTGGTGGCGGATGTTTACTCTTTACTATCAATCCGATCGATGATGCAACTGTTGATGAAAACACGGAATATACCGGGCCGGTACCTTCTCTGTCAGGCGATACACCGGTAGGCAATGTCACCTACGCCCTCGGTGGAACGGATGCTGCCCTGTTCACCATCGACCCCAACACCGGTCAGGTCAGCATGGAACCCCGGGACTATGAAACTCCGGAAGATGCCGACACAGACAATGTCTATGAGCTGAGCATCACCGCAACCGACGAGGATGCCAAGAGTGCCAGTGAAAGCTGGCGGGTGACCATCGAAGATGTCAACGATATCTTCACCATTGATGCAATCGCGGACACAACCATTGATGAAAATACGACCTATACCGGGCCGCTACCTGCACTATCAGGCGATGCTCCGGTAGGCAATGTCACCTACACCCTTGGTGGAACGGATGCTGCCCTGTTCATCATCAACAGCAGCACTGGTAAGGTGAATATGATCGCCAGGGACTTTGAAGCACCCGAAGATGCAAATACAGACAATGTCTATGAGCTGGACATCACCGCAACCGACGATGATGCCAACAGTGCAAGTGAAGACTGGAAGGTGACGGTGCTTGATGTAAATGAGGTAGCTACTTTCACCATCAATGCAATCGCAGACGTCACGATTGATGGAAACACGGCCTATACCGGACCGCTACCTGTGCTATTAGGCGACATACCAATAGGCAATGTCACCTACACCCTCGGTGGAACGGATGCTGCCCTGTTCACTATCAACCCCACCACCGGTCAGGTCAGCATGGAAGCGAGGGACTTTGAAGCTCCGGAAGATGCCAACAGTGACAATATCTATGAGCTGAGCATCACCGCAACTGACGATGATGCCAACAGTGCCAGTGAAAGCTGGTGGGTGACCATCGAAGATGTCAACGAATTGGTCACCGGAACGGTCACCCCGACAAATATGAGAGACATATGGGTTTATCCCACCCCGGCAGAGGACCAGTTGAACATCGTACTGGACCCAACTCATGGAAAAATAAAGCAGGTTGTCATCCGCATGATTTCCGGTCAGGTAGTAAGTAACCAGGCAGTTTCGCCTGGCGACCTTACGAAAGAAGGGATACTTCTCGTGAATGTATCGAACCTGGAAACGGGCCTTTACCTGTTGGAAATACAAGGGACGGCCCCCAACTCCATTTTTAGGACCAAACTCTTTAAACAGTGATAATAGTTTATCGGTACCTCTCTCCAAAGGTTGAGTGCGGTGAAGCTGATTGAAAAGCGTATTAACGAACACGATGGTTTCAAAACGGACCTCAGTAATGCTTAGTGCGGTCGTGGCTTTTGCTATCTGTTTTTTAGTCCTGTTTTACTTCTGGACACATGGTTGTAATGGTGATAACGATAAAATTGGGTACAATATGAAGCTTGATTTTAACAAAATGTGAAGGCAATACACCGAATAATTAAAATGTGTAAGAGGGGTTGGGCAGAAGTCAAAAGGCACAAAAAAGCCTCTCTGATTTCTATCAAAGAGGCTTTTTAGTTTTGCGGTCCGGACGGGACTTTTCAATATATTGATTTTCAATGACTTATAAGTAAAGTGTAAAACATTTAATAAAACAAATTATTGAATAAACCTTAGTAAATCTTTAATTTCTTTATTCGAAATACTCTCTTGATCGGATTTATCATAGATGGAAAGTAGATAAACTATCTGTTCTGAGACATGAACAACATGGGTTAAAACTCTTACCCCTCCAGATTTCCCTTTTCCTTTAGATTTAATTGCCAAACGAACTTTATAACAATTATTTCCAAGAGAGATACCATTCGTCGGATCCTCAGATAGTTGCTGACCGAGTTCGGCTATTTCACTTTTAAGAGAGGGGTATTTTTTGATAAGTTTTTTTAATTCCTTTCTGAAGGGCTGAATCGTTTCAACTTTATAGCTCATCGAGGAATTCGCTAAGAGGTTGGGACTGCTTTTGTCCCGCCTTTATCATATTCATCTCTTCTACCGCCTCTTTTATGTTATTCAAAACGTTTTCTTTAAAAGGTGTAAGAGGTTTTGCTTTTACGAAAGAAAAATTCTTAAGTACTTCCATGAAAAAAGCAGCTTTGTCATCTTTTACATCAAGTATTAATTTCATACTTCAAATGTTCTATTCTAGTTGGTAAATGGTAGACTAGCTTTTATATGTTCTTCTCTTAAAGCAGGATAATCAGCTAAGATATCTTCATAACTCATGCCGGAAGATAGCCAGTTTAATATATCAGATACAGCTATCCTCGTTCCTTTAATGCAAGGCTTCTCAAATCGGATTTCAGAATTTATAGAGATGTACTCCGCTATCTTTTCCATCCCTTAAAGGTACGTAAAAGGAAGAAGAAGTGTTTTATCAGGGCTTAATGAGACTTAACTATTCGAAGTGATTTAGCAAAATTTCAAAACCCTCTCCCCTGAAAAGCTTCTGTGTTCTCCATAACCAACATATCCAAGCTGATTAGTTAGACATTCTATTCCATGTATTCCTATTGGCTCATGATTGAAATGGGTATGGCCTGAAATCCAATAGTTAATAGGATATTTTTCCATCAGAACAGTTAAGTCTACGTGAAAACCATTATTAAGGCTGTTAGGGCCATAGTCCGGGTAACCAGGTATTATCTTTGATGGATAGGGAACATGATGGCTTACTATCACTGTCTTGCCTTTAAATTCCTCTTCAAGTTCTTCTTCAAGAAATGCCTTGCACTTAAAATGACATTGATTGTATTGATCGATTGAAAGCGGAAGTAGGGAACCCTCATCAAATACCGAAATACGAAAATCATTCATGGACCGCTTAAATTTCATTTCTTCATCGAATGGGATTTGTGTGAATAAAGTTGAAAAAATAAATCTAGCCCCATCGATATACTTTACTTGATTATTCAATACTGAAACATTATCTCTGAGCTTAATATCTAGTCTAGGAAATATTTTGGAGATAGGATAGGCTCGATTATAAAATTCATGATTTCCTGGAACGATATAGACTTGTTCATAGCTCTGCGACCAGTCATCTAGAAATTCTTCCGGAAAGTGCTTCTCATTCAGATGAAAAATATCTCCTGACAGTATTAAAACATCTGCTGATTTGATTAGTGGGTTACTTTTCAAATAATCCCTATTTACAGGAAATTCTAGGTGAAGATCTGAGGCGTATTGAATTGAGTTCATCACCTTTTAACTCTATGAGACATTGATGATTTTTAATAGTAAACTGCCATCATCATTCGGAGTAGCAAAAAATTCATACATATTTCCGGCTTTAAGGACAACATCGAGATTAGAGTTAAGTGAACCAAAATATTTCATTTGTCCATCTTCATCAACCCTTAATAATGGAATCTTAAAGTCTACATGATCTAGGACAAGACTCTTCTGTTCCTGGAGATTTGAAAGCAAATTCTGAACATCAGGAATAAGTTTTACTCCATAGATATAATTTTGATTTTTAATTAGTGAAACCAATCCTTTTTGGTCAAGTGATCTTTAAAGATATCTTTTGCTGCATCTTCTTCCTTTTGGTGTACCATAAAAGAGAGTGTTTTCTTATCCGAAATATCTGCACTTGCCTTAATCCCTTTCCTGGAGTTTTGGATTACAAAGCGAATGAGCAAAGTTCCTCCTTTTTCGTTTAGAATACTGATTATTGTAGCCATTATTTTAATGTGCTTTAGTGTCTGATAACGTGTTTAGTGTTTTCATTAGTAGAGATTATTAGCCATTAAACCGCTATTTAAATTTGAAGCTGGCTGCTAGTGTCTCTGCGTTCGGTGTATTTTGCTGCTGAGAGAAATACTTCTCACGGTACTTATAGTAGAAGTCATGTACCTGACCAGCTGGGAGCTTTTTATCGTACTTGAGCATACTGCAGTAGTTGATCAGTTCAGCTTCATTCATGAATCGTTTTTGAGAAAGGTTGAAGTGATCTATTTTCTTTGGAGCAGATCGCCCTACGAAAAGCTGTTGGTATATTTCAGAACCACGATCCTTAGGTGAAGTAAATATCTTGCTTATAGGTACTTTCCTTTTTGCCCCATTTGGCATCTTCGAATTTTTTGTTTTTCATTATGTGTAAACTTTTTAACGTCTGGTAAACTTTTGAAACTTCTTGTCCAACTTGCTTGAAAGCATTGGTTCAGGGATCTCCTAACTGTAAACTGGTTGCTGAGCGAAAAAAAAACTTTCATTTTTTAGGCATACCTCTTCCATGGCGACCAAGTGTCGTTTTGAATTTTGGTTGATAAGAAAAAATGAAGGATTTTGGAATGCGCAGGCCAGACCCCTAGCAAATTAGGTATAGCGGCTAAGGCCCTGATCTTTGAATATACTCCGCCATAATCATTTGTATTTGGTTTATGGCTCTGCTAGATTTGCTTTCCGACGGCTTTCTAACAAAACATTAATTAAGCAATCTCAGAAGAGGTTGCTTTTTTATTTACTAATTATTGAATAGAAAAAAGTGGTAAGGGTTCAGAGTTAACCAAAGACTGATCCTTAAACCACTTTTTCTCTCTATCTGGATCTACCACACTTCAATAATTTAATATTATCCACCTTCAAAATATCTTTTTACTTCACCAGCTGGGATAAATAATTTCCTTCTTATTTTGATCACCTTAAATTTATTTCTGGAACGCTTCTGATCAAATGAAGCACGGCTCATCTTTGTTTTCTCCATGAATTCCAAAGCCGTTAAGTATTCCTTGGATATCTCTTTCTCTTGTAAGAGATATAGCTTTTCCAGAATCCTATTTTCAGTTTCTTGAAGTTGATTCAAGGCACTCTCAGGAAGCATAACCATCATATGAGGTGTATCTGATGCCTTTTGATTCATAATTTGTCTCATTTGAATTAGCACTTTCTGTAACTACTGTTACTTAAAATGAATGAGACAAAGATGGTGGTATAGAGGGGTATTAAAAGACCATAAATGAAACGATCTTTTTTTTCGTTGCAAAATAACGTCTTTGAAACAAAATTTGACACTTTTAAAGAAAGCGACTACTTAATCTCGTGTTGCACTAAACTTTGCAACGATTATCGATTTTTATTTCTTTCTCTGTAAATGTGAGACTTTAAGGCACTAGTCTTTAAGAATTTAACATTAAAGATCT
>LYSV01000153.1:0-9765 GCA_001657315.1 Flammeovirgaceae bacterium BBD 1991-12
TCAAAAGCCCCCGAAATTTATCTCATCATTTTAGCAGTTAAATCAATATTATGCAGGAAACTCAGGTGCTGGGGCTTTTAGCGGCAACCCTTTATTTGCTGATTACCATTTTTCCTTTTTTACTCCTTTTAATGATCCTTTTTAAGAAGAATAAAGGAAGTCATGATAAAATTCTGATCGCCTGGTTCGGCGTTCATGCATTTAACTCGTTCCTGGAGATCCTGAAGGTAGCCGGATTGCTTAATGATTTACCATTCTTTATTGACCTGAACAGGGCATTGTTTATGCTTAATCTGTTTTTCTTTCAGGCTTTTGGACGAAGTATTCTGGACCACGAATTTAAATTGAAAAAAAGGGTAGTCCTTGCTCTCGCTCCATTTGCTGTTTGGGTATTGATATATTGTGTTCTGATGGTCTATAAAATTGCTCAGCCATCTACGACCAATTCTGCGGTCTTTTTAGAATTTCCACTCCCTTTTCAATTACTGGAGGCTATTGTAATAACAGGTATAGTACTGTTATGTATCGGGATGCTTCTGGAAATAAAAAACGTGAATAGAGATGACAGTAAAACATATCTTACTGGTCCTGTCCATAATTTTCGAAAACTGCTAATAACGATACTCACCGTGTTTCTTTTGCTGGCCATATGGGAGTACGGCATTCCTGAAACCATTAAAAGTGAGGGTTTTAAATTACTATGGGGCACCATATTGCTACTCCTGGTAGTCATGTCAATCGCTCTGTTCAGCTTCTTTTGTATTAGGCAAAAGAGTGTTTTTAAAAAACAGGTAGTACCGAAGCAGTCCCACGAATCAATTATTCAGGTGACCAGAAAAATAAAGCAGATCATGGATACCGATAAACCTTATCTGGACCCTGATTTTTCTGTTTCCAAATTGGCAGTGATGTCCGGAGAGCCTCCGCAAAAGATATCTGAAGCGATCAAAGTAAAACACAATGGAAATTTCCTGTCGTATGTGAATCAATACCGGGTGGAAGAAGCCAAGAATATGATTCAGGATCCCGGTTTCAAGAATTACTCCTTAGTGGCTATTGGGCTGGAAGCTGGTTTTAACTCGAAAGCAACCTTCAACAGGGTTTTTAAGAATGAAACAGGCATGACTCCATCGGCCTACGGGCAAAAGATCAAAATGACACCGATCGACGAGCACCAATAGTAGTGCAATCGGGGGAATGTATGATCCTGCTGTCAGTTTTCATTTAAGAACCTTCAATGCAAAAGTTATGAATTTGTCATTGCTACGGAATATCATATACTATTTCCACTATGCCGTCGTAGCTTCCAAATACTCTCTTACCCGAATTAGTCTCAAATTCACATTTTAAAGTAGCCGTGGTAAGACCATTGCATTGCTCTACATGGGAGATCTCCAAAAAACCTTCTTTGAAAGCGTCTGATCTCAAAAGCAGTTCGCCGTCATCATTCAAAAACATATCTGCGATAGTTTTGCGCTCATAAACCAGCCAAACAAATACGGAAGTAATACTTTCAGTTTTCGTTTGATCAATGGGCTCAAACCTGTAGGTGCCATCGGGAGGAAAAACCTCCCCGGGGCGAGTATTTAATTTCAGTGTCAATCCCATCCCTTCAAAAAACAGATCTTTGGGACTATCGCTGTCTTCATCAAATTCTGCCGCCACAATTCCAAACGTGACTGTATAGGAATTCTGGTCTGACGAACCGGCCTCTGCTTTTGTAAATTCCAGATCTCCACTGGCTATGGCATACGTCAGTGTGTCGTAACCCTTGCTCCCCTGTCCCACCTTATCCCGGATATGACACAGAGGATCATCGTCTTTACACGAAGTGAAAAAGTTAAAAGCAGCGGATAGCATCGAGAACAATAGAATATGTCTTGTCATTTATCAATTTTGAGTAGTGAATGTTGTTCACAAAAATGAAACTATCATGTGTCTGGCTGGTCTCATTTTTTAAATACTGAGACCACTATTACAAAGACTTTTTGATCGACACCATTTTCTGCCTACTTACCCTGTTAATGGCGTATACAGTTTGTTTGCTAATTAATGTAGCCTTGAAAAATACGTCTGCTATTGATCAGAGATAATATTGATGAAGCCGTCATACCTACCAAATATGGTATCTCCCGAGTGGGTCATGAATTCACAACTCATTGTGGCTCTGGCGAAACCGTTGCATTGCTCTACATTGGATAATTCAACAACCCCTTTTTTGAATGTGCCTGACAGCCAGTGTAATTCATTGTCGTCATTTTCGAATATCTCATCGAATGTCTTCTCTTTATAAACCAACCAGGCAAAAACAGATGAAATATTCCCGGCTGTAGTCAGGTCATTAGGATCAAAATTGTATTCCGTATGGCCAAAGAAGTCTTCCTGCAATAAGGTATTCACAGTAAAGCTCAGCGTCATCCCCTTAAATACAATTTTATCACGGCTTAGCCCCTTAAACTCTGCAGGAATAGCACCAACCGTGATCTCATAAAGGTTACGGTCCAACAAACCCGTGCTGGGTTTGGTCACGCTTACATCGGAGCCAGTTATCGTGTAGGTCAATGTATCATAGCCATTATGCCCCTCCCCTGTTCCGGAGACGATCGGACATGGCGTTTCGTCCTTTTCGTTGCAGGAAACCAAACAACATATAATGATTAAAAACATACTTACAGATAAGATCTTTACTGCCATTATTGAAATAGTTGATGAATGTTTTTTCGGCAAAAATGACCTCTTTAGTCTTACTAAAGTCTCATTTGTATGTTTTTGAGACTACCTTTTTAAAATATATTTCGTTTAATCCCCGACCGGTTCACATTTTGCAATCCGTAACGTGGTGGTCACCCGGTTATGGCGAGTCAATTTTCAAAATGTACTACAGTTGCATAAATGGAGCGGTAAAGGTGAGGTTATTACCGACTGTAATCGTACGGGTAGCGCCACCAACCACAGTCGGGCATTTGTGAGCCGGTAAAATCCAGATTGGCGGAAAAGATGTCAACATCTACTGTTACATTCTGGCCGGCGCCCGAAAAGGAATTGGCATCAAAGAAAACATCATCATTGACCGAGGGGGCAGAAGTGTGGAAAGTGATCCGCCGGATGTAGTGATCGAGTGTGTTGAAAAATCACTCCAGTTGCCACCATCTCCTGCCCAATAGTACTGGCCTTTCACGTGACAGGCATATACGACACCTATTACAAGAAATACTAATTTAGTTGGTTTGAGTATAACAGATATAATGCTGTTTGGTTATTCAACTTGTGAATACCCAGGGGAGCGCACTAAACGGATTCATTGTGTGACCGATACTGGTCAGTATAAGACAGTTTTCTACTGACTTTTGTTGTGCGATCAGCCTTTGAAGAGTCAGGTCTGTTTGTTCTTTTTGACAGGACCGGTTTCAGGTTACGTAATTTGAACCAGTTCACAAATCTTTTCCCTTTAGACCGGTCTGACACCAGCAGCTTTACAGCCGAGATAACCTGATCAGAGGACCGGTACCTTTCAATAAAAATACCGGACAGCATCAGCTCTTTCATTATTTCAGTTTTGGGGGGATCCGATGAGTACACAAGCATTGGTCCCTTCCCGGTGCTCTTAATACTTCGGGTAAAACGGATTGCTTCTTTCAGTGTGGGAGGAGGTGTTTTTACATTCATAATCACCACATCGGGCTCAAATGCTTCCTGCACCCCGCTCTTCGTGCCAGGTGGTGAAGCTGATAAAACCTTGTAGCCATGAATACCTATGATATGACGTAGTTCCTCTTTCCAGTGAACAGGATCCCCTGTGAGCATGATCTTTTTGGCCTGGATATCCTCTTGCGCCAGCAGTACTTTCTCCATGCTTTCAAAAGTATTGTTTATCCTCCCTCAGGACAATAAGAGGATACCTTGAGAAATTCTTCCGGGGGTATGACCCATGAATACGGGATATCCCTGAATGATGTTCAGCAATCCTCCCCCACCATGCTCAGTCAACAGCTTAATTTTGTAAGGATCAGAAGCATGCTCCGGCAGACCTGGCTAATTCGTTCACTCACACATGCTATGCCACTCAACTTCCTAAAAACGAGGTGTAATCTCTATGTAACGTACTTTTGCAGAACGTGCCTATTGTGGAGCAGGATCTCTGAAACAGACATGTCTGTACACAATGTACTTTGAACAGGTCCAAACCTGTTAAATCTTATAAATTGGAGAAAGATACAATGTGAGTAGAGTAAATACTGTACCTTACTGTGTAAAAATGATTAAAACACATTTTACACTAAACGTTATGCCGGATAAGATCAAAGAACATCTATGAAAGTCTATTGTCTGTTGGTTTTATTGTTAGCATTACTTTTCCTCGCATGCAGCGAAAAAACTGACGACAACTCTTTAGCTGCAAAGTTTGATTCCTTGCTACTGGTTCAAAAAGAATCCTGGGATCTACCCGGTTTAGCTTTAGGAATTATCAAAAATGATGAAATAGTTTATGCTCAGGCATTTGGGGTACAAGGGATAGACACAAATGCCCCATTAACTGTCAGGTCTGTTTTTCACATGGCTTCAGTTTCCAAACCTTTTGTTGCCACGGCTATCATGCAACTTGTAGAAGACGGTAAAGTTGAACTCGATGGAAGATTAATAGATTATGTACCTTATTTCGAAATGGCTGATGAGCGATACAAAACAATCACGATCCGACAAATACTCAACCATACTTCGGGAATCCCGGATGTTGAAGACTACGAATGGCATAAACCACAATATGATGACAGAGCCGCAGAAAGATATGCCCGAAGTTTTGTTGACGTTTATCTCGATTTTGATCCCGGAACGCAATATAGTTATAGTAATGCTGCCTTCGACATATTGGCTAATGTCATCTCCGAAGCTTCTGGAATGACATTTGAAGAGTATATGAAGAAAAATATTTTTGAACCGACTGGGATGAAAAACAGTACATTTTTCAAACCAGAAGTACCTGAAGAGCTTGTCACTAAACCACATGTATTAGGGGATTCATTCCAAATTGCCATAAGCAAAGTCTATCCATACAACCGCAGACATGCACCCAGTTCCACATTGCATTCCAATGTCGAGGACATGATGAAATGGGCCAGAGTCAATCTGAACAGGGGTGTGATAAACGGTAACAGGATATATTCTGAATCATCCTATGATCTGCTCACCCATGCCCAGGTTAAGGCCAAAGGACGTGACAGTGTTTGTTTGAGCTGGTTCGTAAACCGTGTAGGCAACTATAGGGTCTTGAATCACGGTGGGGCTGATGATGGCTATCTAACAGACTTTGCATTTATTCCTGGAATGAACGCGGCTTTGGTAATGATGGCCAACAATGATTTTTATTGGAGTGGTGACGCTTCAAAAATACTGTTACAACAATTAGTACTCGAACGTGTAGAGAAAAAATGGCAAATTCCAATCCATTACAAACTGAAGGATTACATATTGGATGAGGGAATAGAAAAGTGTAAAAGTGTCTTTTTTGAAGAAAAGAGGTATAATCCTGATAAATATGTGTTTGAAGGTTGGTATTTGGATGAGTTTGGTTATCAGTTGCTCGACAGAGGTTATCACAACGAAGCCCTGGATATTTTTCAGTTCCATGTAAGCCAGGAGCCAAACAATGCCACATGGACCGAGAGCGTAGCAGAAGCTTATCTGGCTCTGGGTGATAGCAAAAAGGCCATTGAATGGTACCAAAAAGCAATCGAAATCAATCCTGAACAGGCATACTCAAAAACAAAACTTGTTAAATTGATAGCAAACGACAAATAGTAAAATGTGTCATAACAATTGTGTAGGAAATGATTGCCACAAATCAAATATATCAACCATTGTGAGAAATAATCAATTAGTAGAACAGTACGTTTTTACAAAAAAGAGACAGATACAACAAACTAAAATACTTATTTCACTAAAAAGATATATTTTACCTTGTACAAATTGGCAATTTAAAAATGACCATTTATCTGGTAGTAGTACGCCACTCCAGGACATATCACCCTATGAACTATCAAACGTTTAAACCTCATCCCGATCTGGAAGCCCTGGTAAAATGTCATTGGACTTTGGAGGTTCCTGCTGATATGGAGGCTCCCAGACAACGGGTTATTCCGGATGGCTGTATTGAGATGTTTTTCATTCTTGGAGATGACGTTAAGAGATTTACTTCCGGTGACGATTTTATTATCCAGCCTCGTGCCATGGTGTTTGGACAAATAACTGAGCCCTATTATGTACAACCGACCGGTTATGTAAACACATTTGCTGTCCGCTTTTATCCTTATGGTTTTGCAAATTTCGTAAAAACACCGATTCAGGACCTGGCTGATAAGGAAACACTCCTGACCACACTTTTCGAAGAGAACGCTGCCCGGGAATTAGAGCAGCGCATCATTGAAGCATCATCAACCAATACAAGAATAGAAATCGTAGAGAGTTTCCTGCTAGATAGGTTAACAGATCAATCTACAGTTGACAGCATTGTCAAATCCACAATTGACACCCTGTTTCTGACAAAAGGAGGTGTGCCTATCAACTCTATCCTAAAGGACGAATTATCGAAAAGAAGGAACCTTGAGCGAAAATTCTCCAAACAGGTGGGAATCAGTCCGAAGCAATTGGGTAAAGTCATAAGGTTGCAGGCAGCCTTAAAAATGTTGCTCAACAAGGAAGCTGAAAATCTGACCCAAATTGCGTATGAAAGTGAATATTTCGATCAGGCACACTTCATTAAGGATTTCAGGGAGTTTACCGGGGTTAATCCCAAAGAGTATTTGAACGATGATCAAATGATGCTTTCATCACTTATCTATTCCAAAGACTAAAGCTGTCGCATTTTTACAATTTCTGTTTCTGAAGCTGACGTAACTATGCGTCAACTGATGATCAGAAAAAAATGAAAGACAGCATATTAAAAGTAGTGATAGTTCTTACAGCAGGCGTGATGGCCTGCGCTTATCCAGGAAGTGCTATCGCGCAAACGGAAAACTCTAACAAAGAAGGTATGAAAAGTTATATCTCCATTTTTGAAATTCCAGCAACAGACATTTCACGAGCAATCGAATTTTATGAGGCTATTTTGGGAATCAAAATTGAAAAAATGAATTTCCCCGGCATGGAAATGGGGATTTTACCATATGAAGGGCAGATGGTTACAGGTGTCATCATTAAAGGAGAGGGATACCAACCTTCTGCTGATGGGCTAACCATATATTTAAATGGAGGAGACAACCTTCAAACTATATTGGATAAAACCGGGAAAAATGGAGGTCAAATAATCGTTCCAAAGACGCCTCATGCAGATGAAAGTGGTTATTTCGCCTTGTTTCTTGATTCGGAAGGAAACAGAATTGGCTTACATTCCCCAAACTAATGCCATATGAAAAAAGCGTACACGACCAACATGTAGTATCTGCGTGTACCGGATTGCCTGAAAGTGCTGAGCGAATCTGATATTTCGCAATATTTAGGTGGTCCGGAAGCACAGGCTGTAGTTGGAATATTTCTATGACCCTCAAAACAGCAATTACGATCTTATGAAGTTTAAAACCCTTCCCGACGGACAATCCGCTCAGTGAGCAGACTTAGGTATATACCAATTCAGAGTGAAAAAATTAACTTTAGACATAAAACCAGGTATCCTTACTCAGCTGATTTTGATCGTTGTGAAACATAAAAAAACCAGATATCAATGACTTTTGAGATAAATAAATCAATTGAAATACTAAGCAGGACACCTTCAGTACTGGAATCATTACTGAATGGAATATCAGAAGAATGGCTGAAAAACAATGAAGGGAGAAATACCTGGAGTCCCTACGATATTGTAGGACATCTGATCCATGGGGAAAAAACAGATTGGATGCCACGGGCAAAAGTCATTTTATCGAATTCAGGGCATAAAACATTTGAACCATTTGACAGATTTGCTCAAATGAAGAAAGATCAGGAAAGGCCAGTAGAAGAATTGCTAAAGGAGTTCAAGAAAATCAGGGCTGAAAACCTGGAAGAATTGAGATCATTACAGATCGATGAAGCCAGATTATTGGAGAAAGGCATTCATCCTGAATTGGGTGAAGCCAATTTAAAAGAGCTCCTGTCCACCTGGGTCGTTCACGATTTGGGACATATCTCTCAAATTACCAGAGTAATGGCAAAGCAATACAGATCTGAGGTGGGGCCATGGATCGAGTATTTGGGAATTTTAAAGAGATAAAAACAAGACGAGCAGACGGGCCTACCCGACTACGACCAGGTGAGTCTGCACGGGACACTGACATCACTTTATGTCAGCCTCTCTGGTAACGGTCTTTAAATTATATCCGGTCAAAAGCGCCATAGTCCTGGCTGATACTCTGATCAGGGGGTTGGTAACAACAAGCCAAATGTTTCCGGTCTTGTTTTTTTGTTCAGACATGGTCTTTTGCCAGATTTTTCTTGCCTCTCCTTCAAAGCCGGTCATCTCAAGGCAATTCCATATCAGGTCTATTCTGTTTTCAGACTTGTCTGATTCAACCCTCCAATGATCAACGGCTTTCAGCGCTTCATGAACTGTTAATTCGCCAATAAAAGAAAACCTCAAATAGGAATGTTCCTCCAGGGTTTGCCATTGAACAGTTACGTGATTCATGGTTGGCAGAGCTGTTTGCTGTCAAATCTAATTTTTTTGTGATCGAATATCATTGAGAAAGTTGGTTTTTCCGTTGGCGAGTGTAATGTGCACCTGTTGCAGGTCAGCATTTGCAATCCATGTTTTGGTCAGGGGAATAGCTGTATTATTTTCACTTTTTCTTTGAAAGGAACAGACATTAAATCGGCGAAAAAGTAGCGTTACTATACTGAAGGTGGGTAACATTGCGTTACATAGACCATACAATATACAACACTCCGGAAAAACATAATCTCAGGCATCATGAATAAAATTCTGATTTTTGTACTCATCTGCACCTTCGTCTCAACAATTGCCCCCAGCCAGAATTTCACCGCCGGATTCAAAAGCATAAGCCTTGTGGATAGCTCCCGGATGTACAAACCGAATGTTGCCCAGAAAGATCCACTTCATTACCGACCCGTAGACCTGGATATCTGGTATCCATCGCAAGACGTTTCCGACACCCCCCTATACTTCGGGGAGCTGTTTAAGCTGTTTGAATTGAGAGCCAATAGCTATCAGACTGAAACGGACTACACAGGCCTCACCGAAGAGCTGGCTCAATTCTTTGCAGCCACACTGGGTATTGATGCCGACGGTCGGAAAATGCTAAAGGTAAAAACCAGCACCTACAGAGATATTGATCCGCTCGAAGGCAGGCGTCCGGTAATACTATACATGGCAGGTTTCAATGGGATGGCATTCGAAAACTACAAGGTATTGGAAAAACTGGCTCAAAATGGGTTTCTTGTCATCTCCATTGCATCAATAGGCCGCTATCCCGGAGATATGACGAATAGGAAAGAAGATATGATGGAGCAGGTTTTTGATGCCGAGTTTGCCCTTGATCACCTCTCCGGGAGCGATCAATTTACAGGAGACTTCACCAACGTAGGAGTTCTGGGTAGTAGCTGGGGAGGAATGAGCGGGGCGGTACTGGTAAAGAGAAATCCTGAAGTAAAAGCTATGGTATCTTTTGACGGCACCGAAACCCACTATTTTGGGAATGATGAAAATGATCCATTCATTCGTGAAATTCACGAGTCAGGATTGTTGGAGCCGGAGGATCAACACGTGGCATATCTGTATTT
>LYSV01000153.1:9834-43387 GCA_001657315.1 Flammeovirgaceae bacterium BBD 1991-12
AGAAAAATATTACCTGAGATTTACAAACAGTGTCCATGAAGATTATTTGTCCATTCCCTCGATGTTAAACACATCTGAAAACTCAGTCAGGATCTACGAAGCGCTGGAGGTATTAACAACAGGTTTTTTCAGAAAACATCTCAGTAAGGAAGGTACATTTGAGAAAGACCGGGAGGGCCTGAAAAGGAGCGACAGGGTAACTGAGGTTCCATTTTCTTTATCGAGACCGGCCGGAGAATCACTGGCACTTGAAGGAAAGGTAACGGATAAAAAAACGGAAGAGCCGCTACCTTATGTCAATATAGGAATTCTCAATCGCGAGACAGGTACGGTATCGGATACCGAAGGGAACTTCAAATTAAAGCTAAAAAAAGGCTATATCCACGATACTGTCAGGGCCTCAATGATTGGTTATACACCCGTCGAACTAGTGATAGAGGATGCTATTCAGAAGGAGCCGCCTCTGCGCATTGAAATGGAGGAAAAAACAGAAACGCTGGATGAGGTCACGGTATCTGCGAAAGCACTAAAGAGTAAAAGGTTAGGTAATACCACACAATCAAAATTCCTGAGTACAGGGTTTGGATATGATCAGCTGGGCGCCGAAATGGGGATTAAGGTGAATATCAGAAAACCTACCCTGGTGGATTCTTTCAAGTTCCATATCTCGTACAACAGGTTAAGCTCGAGGGCAATTTTCAGATTAAATATCTACAACATAAAGAAGAACAAACCTGACCGGAATATCCTGAGGGACAACATCTTTGTGACAATTGAGCCACGGCAAACCGGACTTGTCAGCGTTGACCTCATTCCATATGATATCATGCTGACGGAAGATGTAATGGTAACACTGGAATGGGTGGACTTCACAGGGGAGAAAAACATGGAAGAAGCCATTTACTTTTCACTGGCACCATTGGGCAATGCCACCTATTTCAAAAGAGCAAGTCAGGCAGGGTTCAAAAAACACAGCAGTCTGGGCGTAGGCTTCTACCTTGACGTTCAATATTAAGCAGGGTCTTTTAAGTATCAGCAGTCCAACTGGTCAATACCAAATAACTTCATGGTTCACATTTGCTGTGCTACCCTTCTCCCTGAAAGAAGGTCTGTAGTGACATGTCATGATCTCAACACTCAATCAGACAGTGTATGTTAATTGCTTTGAAAACTATCACAAACGCAGTTGCTTTGAAAAATGAGAATGATCAGGATCATAAGGAAAGCTGTCCTCTATTCTATATTAACAATCACCATGTTTGTGATAGCGGGATATGTCTACCTGTACGTACTTCCCAAAGGGCCGGAAACAACACAGGCAAGACCCATAGCGTCAGGTATGGATTCTTTTGTTATGTACGCTTACCAGGAAAGTAAGAGAAAATCAATAAAAGTATGGACCTATAAACCAAAAAACTGGCAAAATGGAGAGAAAATACTGTTTGTGATGCACGGGGGTGGCAGAAATGCAGATGATTATCTAAATGCGTGGAAAGAAATAGCAGAAAATAAAAACCTGCTTATCATAGCTCCTGAGTTTGAAAACAAATTCTCCAGGTATACTACCAATGATTATCAGGAGGGGAATCTGTTTACTTTTTTCGGCACCAAAAATCCTAAGGAAGAATGGGCTTATGGGTACTCGAAAATATTTTTGACCGGATCAAAACTAACAACCAACTGACGAACAGTACCTATGACATTTTCGGACATTCTGCAGGTGGACAGTTCGTACATCGGATGATCATGCTAATGCCGGATTCAAGAATTGAGACCGCCATAGCTGCCAACGCAGGATTTTATACATTTCCCGACGAGAACATCCGGTTTCCCTATGGTCTGAAAAATACCAATATGAAGATCAAACCTGATCTGGTTAAGGCTTTTCGCAAGAAATTGGTCATCCTACTGGGTGAGTTGGATAATGACGCAAGCCTGGGCATTTTCAGAAAGACAGACCAGGCCATGGAACAGGGAGCGCACAGGCTGGAAAGAGGAACCAACTTTTACAATGCTACCACTGCGCTGACGTCAGAGTTCAATCTGGAATTCAGCTGGAAAATTGATACTGTTGCAAATGTTGGACATGATTATAAAGGAATGTCCAAAGGTGCCGCAGAATGGATAAAAACTGACCTTGACAAAAAGTAAAAATTATTTACTGGTAAGTAATGTCCTCAGGATTTGTGCAAAGGTCGATCCTTATAAGTTTCAACCCATCAACAATTCTGCGCCACTGACAGAGGGCCTGCTAAATAAAAATGTTGGTCAGATACTTTTTCCGGATATTTCTGTAAATATAAAAATCTGAATCAATACTGGCTATCTCGGAAATATCCCTTACCTCTGAGGCAACGATCAGGGTAGCATCGGCCAGATCCATAGGCACATCCATGAATTTTTCACTCAATTCGATTATTCTGAGCAAGTGATAGTGTTCCAGATCAAAAACCTCCAGGCCTCCACGGTCAATCCATTTCAAAAAGTTGATCTGTGTTCTGGTGCTGAATCCCAGCATGTGTGACACTTCCGTGACTACAGGCCACGTAGTAAGCAGGGAGCCTTCGAAATCCCTGAGAAAAGAAACCGCTCGCTTATGATACTGATCACTTTTATCAAAAAGTGCTATTAATGGACCGGCATCAATGAGCGTGTTTTGCATTGAGTTTGTCCTTTAATTTTTGCTTGTAGGATATAGACAGATCTGAAGAGCCGCTTCCCTCCTGCCCAAACAGATCCTCACCTGCCTCATAGGCACTTTTTGCTTTTCTTTTTTGTGATAAGTACTGTACGAGTGCCTCTTTAACCACAGCTGATTTGGTAATGCCCTCATCCTGACAATATCGGGCAAGTTGCTTCTCTGTATCTTTGGAAAGTCTGATGGTTAACATGATCATCTTTGTTGTATTACAAATGTAATACATTTTTTCTGTACTTTAAAGTTCCATCCATTTTTTTGATATTTTTCATAGTTTCCTCTTTGGGTATAATGATAAAAAAGAAGGTATCAAATCCGGTATGTTTACACCTTTTCCGTATCCGAAGTGATCGTTAACTTTCAGCTCCAAAGCTTGAATTTATGGATACCGGCATACTAATTACCTATGGTTTACTGTTGTCAGGGGTAATTGCTTTATGGTTCAACATCCGGCCTTTCGGAAAAGTACCTTTGTGGCTGCCGTTGACTGGTGCATCCCTGCTTTCAGGGGTACTTTTTGAAAGGGCTACTTTGGTATCCCTGGGCTATACTGTGCTGTTTGGTTTCATGACCTGGTACTCTTTCAGGAAAAAAACCATGGTGTTGTTTCTCCTCATCCTGTTTTTGTCCCTTCCCTTATTTTTCCATTATCCGATCATTGGTTTTAACAATTACAGGTATCTGAACAATATCATTATATCCGACGGCGCCAGCCCTTACAGCCTTTACTTTAATCTTGATAAAACAATGGCCGGCATATTACTGCTGGGCTTTGGTCTTCAGTCACGAACCACAGACTGGAGGTCGGTTTTCAAAAAAATTTCCATCAACCTGCTGCTGATGTGTTTTATTTTTTTAATTCTCGCCATGGCACTGGGCTATGTCCGGTTCGAACCTAAAGTACCCTATTTTACGCCTGTATGGATACTCGTTAACCTGTTTTTCACCTGTATGGCAGAAGAGGCCATATTCAGAAGGCTCGTTCAGGAAAAGCTACATAATTCCCTGAATGTTAAATACGGAGCAGTTATCAGCATTCTAGTGACTTCCATATTGTTTGGATTGGCACATTTCAAAGGAGGGCTTATCTACATGATCCTGGCCTCGCTGGCAGGTCTGTTTTATGGTCATATCTATTACAAAACCAAAAGAATAGAAAGCCCGATACTTCTCCACTTTGGTTTCAACCTCGTCCATTTTTTACTTTTTACCTACCCTGCATTGGCATAAATGTTTTCCAATAAATGAAGGGAATCAATTCATTATTGGCCTCGCATGATCATTTTGTGTCGACTGATGAGCCGGAAAACTCAGGTTAACGCTTACTTACGGCCAGCACTAACTTCAATGGTAAGAGTGAGCCGGAAAAACCGTTGACCCATCCCTATGCGGTCCCCTCTGAGTCTGCCGCCAAGAGTACGGATCTCGTTCAGTGCTATATCAAGCAAAAGACTGTCAGAGTTATCAATCCCGTGGATAAACGCAATATCAGCATCCAGAGTAAGTGTGATACTCCTCTTTTCGCAACACAGTTCTGTAAGAACGAACATAGCCCTTTTGGCCAGTGCGTGACCACACAGATAGGTTATAACCATGTAAAGCCTGTCCTTGAGGGATTCCGGTATCAGCCCTGAGCATCCGTCGGAGGAAAAAGATATCAATGTATCTCCTGAAGCACGGTTGAGCTGGTCACAGAAGTGCTCCAGCATGTAGCATGTTTCATATTTATCCGGTCTGGACTGCACAAGGCGATTCACCTCCTGCATTGATGAAAGCATGGCATCCAGGCAGGATCGTACCGTCTTGTTTTCTGTTTTTCCTAAAAGCTCTAAAACATGGCGAGGAATGCTTTCAGCAGCCTCCCCCGAAAGCCGTTCGTGTAAAGGGGTAACATCCATAACGTCTTGGTCTAATGATTCGGGTTAGAACTTTTTGATCATTACAGGTGCAGCTGAAATACAATAAAAGTCGGTTTTCATTATATATATCCGGTGAAGGAGGATAAGGTAATTCCCTGCACTGGTATGATTAACTTTGTCAGAATGGATCTGAACGCATATCCTACTGATGACCAGTAGCTTAGAGTAACATCATCGATCAATGATCTCAAATCCGGATCTTAACTCTATATTGGGTTTCCTGAAGGAGTCCTGAAGTGGAAAAAAGCCGGATGCAGCTTTTATTCAAAAGCCGGATCGATTGCTTAAATTTGACCAAAACGGCATAGATGCACACACAGGAAGTATATGCAGCGGTCACGTGAAGAGGTTTCCATAAAAATATTTCTCTCTGAAATACATAAGGTAGATGACAGTATTCTGGATGAGTACATTTCTCACTGGAAGGAATACAACATACCCAAAAAAACCATAATGACTGCACCGGGTGAAACAGAACGGTTCTTTTATTATGTACAGGAAGGCATTCAAAAGTCATATTACCTCAATGAGGATAAGCAGCACGTCATCGCATTTGCCTATTCCCCTTCCTTCAGCGGTATCCCCGAATCATTTTTTACCCAAACTCCCTCAAGGTACTTTCTGGAGACGATCACCGATAGTAAATTCCTAAGAATCCCATTTGAAAGACATCAGCAATTGATGCAGAAATTCAGAGAAGTTGAAACGCTTTTCCGCAAAACAACCGAGTTTTTCCTGACGGGTGTCATACAACGGCATCATGAGTTAATGGCGTTTGATATAGAAACACGTTTTAAAACATTCGTAAAAAGAAGTCCGCATTTGCTGAATATGGTCTCCCAAAAAGACCTTGCCTCTTACCTTCGTATGGATTCAACCAACTTCAGTAAGCTGATGAACAGCGTGCATATCTGAAATCGTGGTTTATACCAAGATTCGTAAGGATCAGAAGGATGAACTTTGTTTCAAACTCAAAAAAATGAAACGGGTATTCATCATTTTAATCCTAACTATTATGAATTCAGTAAGTTATGCACAAAACTGGCTCGATGGCAGCCTCTATCCATTCAAAAGCAAATATATTCAGCTTCAGACAGGCAATATGCACTATATAGATGAAGGTGAGGGTGATATTATCCTCTTTGTACATGGTACACCGACGTGGTCATTTTTATACAGGGATTTTGTCAGGGAACTATCACGTGACCACCGATGTATTGCCATCGATCACATTGGTTTCGGGCTTTCCGAAAAGCCAGGGTCATTTTCCGGAATCCCTCAGGATCATGCCAAAAACCTGAGTGAGTTCATCAACCGGCTCGATCTGCAGAACATCACCCTTGTCGTCCATGATTTCGGAGGTCCTATTGGCCTGGCCGCAGGCATTGAGCACCACCGTAAAATTAAGAAAGTGGTACTGTTCAACACGTGGCTTTGGGCAACGCATGAGGACGAAGGCGCTCAAAAGGTCAACAAAATAGTGAACAGCCGGCTGGGTCAATTTTTCTATCTTAACATGAACTTTTCCCCAAAGTTTCTGCTTAAAAAAGGGTTTAGTGACAAAAAAAACCTGTCCCGGAAGGTGCACAAACATTATATAAAGCCCTTTCCTGACACACAATCCAGAATGCCATTGCTAAAGATCGCCAGGGCGCTGGTAGGATCTTCCGGCTGGTATCAGGACCAATGGCAACAGTTGGATAAACTGGCAGACAAGGAATGGCTGATCCTGTGGGGATCGGAGGACCGGTTCATTACCACACAATACCTTGAGAAGTGGAGGGAACGCCTGCCTCAGGCAGAAATTAATGAATTTGACTGCGGGCATTTTGTTCAGGAAGAAAAAACGAACAAGGCCATTGCAGAAATTCGTTTTTTTATGGAAAATTAGGTGATACTATTATCGGGTCTCTTCCATAAACAGAGACCCTGACTTACCCGGTGTAAATTGGTAAATGGTATAAGAATCACTTTAAAAGATACCCGAACTTTGACATAAAAATGAATTGAAAATGGACTCACTCAATACCTCCGATATTATTGATCATCTTATTGCCATTCTGGAGGTTTTGGATCAACAGAAAAACCCTGGAGCTACTTTACAGACCCCTCACCTGAGGCTGGTTATCCGGGAGCGCTTAAAAAGCTGCAGGCCAGTGAGGCCAATCGTAGCATTGGAGGTAATTCCATAGCGGCACAAATCAACCACGTTACTTTTGGAATGAAAGCATCATCAGCCTTTATCGAAGGTGATCCAACCCCACCCGGAGCGGAAAAGCGGAAAGAAAGCTGGGAGGTTGCAGAATTGGATGAAGAAGGGTGGAGACACATGCAAAAAAAGCTGCACGAGAGCTACATCGGCCTGAGAAACACAATTCAATCAAGTGCTCTCAAAAACAGTAACGCAATAGGTGTATCTATGGGAACTGTTGCTCATATTGCTTATCATCTGGGTGCGATTAAGCAAAAGATCAATCTGCTAAAAAACAATCAGTAGCATTATGGGTACGTAACCAGAAGTAATCTTTCCACTATGAACTGCGGCTGACTGGTATACCTCACTCTCACCGTAAGACAACCGAATTCGCAGTTATGCGGGTTATGATATGCCATGGCAAAAGAAAACTTTTGAATAGCAAGGCCAAAGCCATAAAAGAACCCCTCAATGGTTTTACTTGTACATGACAATACAACAGTCTGAACGGTTCAACACCTCAAATACATTTATTTCGCTTTTTTACAATAAACTGGCCTTAACAATGATCAAATTCACATAAAATGATCAGCAAGGCTAAAACGGTATTGCTTCAAACAAGAAGAAAATCATTATATCAACATAGTTCATGAACTACACAACAGCTATTGAAATCAACAAACCCGCGGAAAAAGTGATACAACTGTTCGATGATCAGGAGAATTATTACAAATGGATGAATGGACTCAAAAAATACAGGGTGTTTGAGGGAACTTTCGGACAGGAAAGAGCGAGAGCCGAGCTGGAGTTCCAGTTAGGCAAAAGAAAGTTGAAAATGACGGAAGAAGTTATCAGCAGAAACTTCCCTGCGGAATACACGGTACGCTATGAAGCTGATGGTGTCAAAAACCTTGTAATAAACCGGTTTGAACCTGTGTCTGAAAGCAGAACCCGCTATTTAACTGAAAATGAATTTGAGCTGGGCGGAGTGATGAGACTAATGGGCTGGCTGATGCCTGGTTCCTTTAAGAAGCAAAGTATAAAATATCAAACAGACTTCAAGCACTTTGTGGAAACACCTTACACATGATCACAAAATATGAAGTACCTTTTCATGGCCCTTCTCGCTTTGTCACTTACCATGGTTTATGGTCAGAATTCCACCATTGAGCTAAGTGGATTAACGATTGCCGTGACAAACACTACCGAAATGCTGAGGTTTTATGAAAAAGTGTTTAATTGTAACTTCAAAGAGGAAAAGGCAGGTGGGTCCAGACTCTACAAAACAAAACTTGCCGGGATCAGTACCGTATTCTGCCCGAACGAACTGGCTAATGTAGACGCCCGGCAAAACAGGCAGCAATTTGAGTTTGATGTACCCGACCTCAGCAAAATAAGGGAGCTGGTAAAAAACAATGGAGGAAGGATCCGGAATCATGCAGCAACATCCGGCGTAAACCGGCAGTTTTCTGTCATCGATCCCGACGGGAATACGATCATTTTTGTTCAGAAATAAAACAGGTTATGAGAGAAGTAAACGCTACTGTCGTCATTCATACCCCTACGGAACGGATCATCCGTGCTTTTTGGGATCATTCAATGCTAAGCGGCTGGTGGGGAGTGGAGCAGGCATATACCAGGCCCGAGACAGGAGCGCCTTATATTCTTACATGGCAAAATACAGAGCAGGGTTTTGGTTATGTCACATCAGGAGTCATCAGTGCTTTTGAGAAAGAAAGTCATCTTGAAATAGACCGGTTCATGTACCTGAATCCGCAGCGGAAGATCCTGGGGCCTATGAAATTATCAGTAAAAGCAGAAGAAAAGAACGGAGCTTCCTCACTTCATCTTTGTCAGAGTGGGTATGAGACAGGCGGCGACTGGGATTGGTATTATAAAAGTGTAAAAGACATCTGGCCCGGTGTGCTTGAGGAACTCAAGGCCTTTCTTGAGTCCAGCGCCGGATAAATAATGATGGTTGTTTTATGTGATTTATCTGTTTTACAGTTTGATATAATGATACTATGAAGTTCTGGATTTTTTTATTGTTTTTCATTTCTGCATGGAATATCAGCGCTCAGGATTTCATAATAGAGATCGGCGGTGGTATTGGCAACGTGATAGACAAAGAACACCGCCAGGGTAAGGGACAGATCCATCTCTCCGGTATTTATAAGCTGTCGGAAAAATCAGACATGGGCATAGACCTGGCTACGGGTGGAGACCTGTTCTTCGGAGACGACCCGGTTAACGACATGGATCAGGAGATCATATCACCCTATGGCACAAGGTTTGAATCAATCATGCTGTTGTTCAGGTATTTCCCGCTCGGAAAAAGGGTATTTTTCCTCGAGTCCAGAGCAGGGTACAGTTCACTGAATCTGTTTGTCCACACTGATGATACAAGAAAGATAGCGGAACCCAACCTTAGCCTGGCCTTTGGACCTGGCGCAATATTCAACGACGAGATCACCTGCTCACTGCGTTATCAATATTATGGAAAAACAGCCCGGTTCCAGGGTTTCCGGGATACCACTGAGGTGATTTCCAACTCCGCCCATATCCATATCATCATGCTGCACCTCGCATGGAGGATCAATCTGACAGACCTGTTTCGTCGTCCTACTCCTTAGTTAAAACCACCTGCAGTACATGACAAAACCACTCTTCCTCCGGTATTCACTCTTTAAAAACTATCTACCTTCCGGTAAGCATCGATCACGGCCAGCTCCCCTTCCTGGCCGGCAGTGGAGTTCCCGTGCTCCATCCCAATGATCCCTTCGAATGACCTGGAATGAAGGTGTTTAAATACGTTCAGATAATTGATCTCACCGGTGGTGGGCTCCTTGCGCCCGGGGTTATCACCTACCTGAAAATAAGCAATCTCATCCCAGGCCTTATCGATATTCGGTATGATATTTCCTTCGGTGATCTGCTGGTGATAGACATCAAATAAAATTTTGCAGGAAGGGCTGTCCACAGCCCTGCATATCTCATAAGCCTGCGGGATCTTCGTTAGAAACTGTCCCGCATGGTTGGACCACCAGTTAAGCGGCTCCAGCACCATCACCAGCCCATGGGGTTCGAGAATAGCACAGGCCTGTCTCAACGATTCAACTACATTAGCTGTCTGATAGCCCATCTCCAGCCTCAGGTCCACATACCCTGGCACTACGGTCATCCACCGGGCATTGGTGCGTTTAGCTACTTCTACGGATCCCCTGATATCTTCCAGGAACTCCTTTCTGAGATCTGTATCACCGCTGGTAAGGTTGGGCTCTTTCCAGTAGATCTTATGCGCCACAAAAACCCCCATGGTCATCTCCAGCTCCTGCATCTTTTTAGCAATACGCTCCTGATCCTGAAGGGATCGTTTTTTCATCCCGTTGTCTTCCAGAGCTCTGAAACCCATATCATACATAAACTGAAGCTGGTCTTGCACATCATTACCGGCACTGTGTTTGAACATACCAAAATGTGGCGCATAGTTCAGTTTAAATGACTTATGTGGTTTGACCTGCTCAGTGTGAGGCAGCCTCGGTGCAGGGATCAGGGGAGCGGCAGCAACGGCCTTAAAAGAATTACTTAGAAAAGTACGCCTTTCCATAATTTCGGATTTTTTCAATGTATGTATTTACAGCATTATCATCGGGCGGGTGGCTCTGTGGTTATATGAATCTTGTTACCCCGGGAACCGGCACAGGATACTGGCCGTTTTCATCAGGCGCCACAGGGGCCGGATCATCCCACGAATCCAGTTCAGGCACCAGCTTGTGATTACTGGCCATGGCTTCATCCCAGCCGATGAGCTGGCCTGAGTAGGTAGCCATTCTCCCCAGAATAGCGGTCATGGTGCTTTTAGCGCCTATTTCAGTATCGTCAAGAAGGTACTCACCTGCCCTGACCGCCGCAAAGAGTTCATTGTGCTCCTGCTGATAGGGATTGGTATCATTCACATCACTATGCTCGTAGAGCACCTTTCCGTCCCGGGACTTAATAATACCCTTGTTTCCTCCATCCACAAGTATACTGCCTTGTGTGGTCTGAAACACTTCTTCCACACGGTTCATACAGCCTCTTTGGTGCCGGCACTGGCTGGAAATAATGGTTCCATCGGCATATTCAAATTCAACAAAATGATGATCAAAGATCTGTCCGTGGTCCTTTCCCTTTCTTACTTCCCGGCCTCCCATACCCTGAGCAGATACAGGATAACTACCGATGAACCAGTTGGCCACATCCATATTATGAATGTGCTGCTCCAGTATATGGTCTCCACACAGCCAGGTGAAGTAGTACCAGTTACGCATCTGGTATTCCAGTTCCGTTTGCTGATCCTGCCGTGAACGGACCCATACACCGCCACTGTTCCAATACACCTGACCGGAAACAATGTCTCCTACCTTTCCACCGTCAAGGCTCTTCTTCACCTGCAGGTAGTTTTGCTGGTAACGACGCTGCAGCCCCACCACTACATTCAGTTTTTTCTGCTTCGCAGCCTTACCGGCTTCCAGTACTTTTTTCACCCCTGTCACATCCGTAGCCACAGGTTTTTCCATAAAAACATGCCTGCCTTTGTTTATGGCATATTCAAAATGCTGTGGCCGAAAACCCGGAGGGGTAGCAAGAATAACCACATCCGCCAGATCAATAGCTTTTTTATAGGCATCGAAACCGACAAACCTGGATCCGTCATCCACCTCCAGACGACCACTCTTACCATATTTGGCATTAAGTCCTTTAAAGCTTTTTTCCAGCCGGTCTTCAAACACGTCCGCGAGAGCTACCAGCCGGACGCCGGGATCAGCTTCCAGGGCCTGGGCAGCCGCTCCGGTTCCCCGTCCTCCACAACCCACCACAGCCACCTTTATTACATCCCTTGCATCTACCCATGCACTGCCGGAAACAGGTAATGTGGTTAGGGCTACACCGGTACTGACCGCCCTGGCAGAGTTTTTAATAAAATCCCTTCTGGTTTGCTTTGGAATGGCATGGTCTGTCATGATCTATGATATTGGTTGGTGTTAATATACTCAATATTCTTCAAGAGGCTGTCCCCAGTACTTTTCCATTTCTTCTCTTTCAGGCACGGTTCGGGGGCGAACGATGCGAAATCCCACATGGGTGGCGTCCGTATGCCACCAGAGACTTTTGGGGAACTGTGGGTCTCTTCTTTTCCAGCTTTCCTTCGAATGATCTCGTGCTGCACTCCGTAATTTACCCGCTGGGTCCATAAAAGAGCCGCCACGGACCACCCTCGGATAGAGGTCTTCGGCAAAGACAACCGGATCTGTTGATCCTACAAAACTGGCATAAGCATTTTCAGCATATCCGTCGATCACCCATTCAGCCACGTTACCGTGCATATCATAAAGCCCCCACTGGTTGGGCGATTTAAGGCCCGGCCTATGAAATGAGCCTCCACTGTTTCCACCAAACCATGCACATTCTTTCAGTCGATCCGGATCATTGCCAAATGAAAAAGCTGTTGTGCTCCCAGCGCGGCATGCATATTCCCATTCTGCCTCTGTAGGCAACCGGTAGAATCTACCCGTTTTGGCGGTAAGCCATTTACAGAACATACTGGCGGCATACTGTGTCACATTCACCACCGGATGTCCCTCCTTGTTAAAATTCACGTAGGGCATAGTAGCACCTGAAATACCATCGATATCGATCATCACATGCCCCTTGTCCGGCGACTTCTGCCGGTCCGTTTCCCTGTATAAATAAAGCTGGTAAAGATCCCATGTAATTTCAAAAGAGCTCATCCAGAAATCACTCATCCGTATCTCACGCACCGGGCCTTCATCGTTTTTCCTTCCTGGCTCAGGCTCAGGGCTTCCAAGATAAAAACTACCGCCTTTTATGGCCTTCATCTCAATTTTCAGACCAGAGCCTGCAATTTCTTCTTCATAATCCAAAAATTCTGCTGACGGTTTTGTACATGGAGGGCTGCCTTCATGAAGTATGAGGAACAGTAAACAGAGATATGGCTTCATCCGCAGGGCTGATTGGGTTTTACCGGCAAGTTACAAGTTAAAGCATTTCAGACATATATAATGAGTGTCATTCGTTTACTTAAGTGTTATAATTTTTACTTTCAGCTTATATTTCCACCGAAATCATTCCAAAACCCAACCTACATTTCGTAGCTTTCCGGCGTCAATGACAGGCACTTTTCTGAACAATAAAACTACTCTTCTCGCTGCATTGAGTCTTTTTCTGGGCAGTATATATTACGCTTGTCAAAACGAAAAACAGACCACCCGGCCCGACCTGAATTCGGATACAGAACATTTGCTGATCAGCGATGATCAGTTTGTGGGATCGGAACAATGCATGACCTGTCATCAGGAAGCCTATGAGGCCTGGCAAGGCTCCCATCACGACCTGGCTATGCAGGAGGCTACTCCTGAGACTGTTCTGGGCGACTTTTCGGACGTATCCTACACCACAGATGAAGGTATGCGATCTTTCTTCTACACCAGGGGCGACGAATACTGGGTAAATACGGAAGGACCGGACGGTGAACACCATGATTACAAAATCATATATACCTATGGCATTACACCATTGCAACAGTACATCGTGGCCTTTCCCGATGGCAAATACCAGTGCCTGGTCACCGCATGGGATACTGAAGAAAAAAAATGGTTCGACCTCTATCCACAGTTGAAGATCGTACATGAGGAATGGCTGCACTGGTCTCGTGGTGCGATGAACTGGAATACCATGTGCTCCGACTGCCACTCCACCAATGTGAAGAAAAACTTCAATGAAACAACCGGCAGCTTCAACACTACCTTCGCCATCATGAATGTAAGCTGTGAAGCATGCCACGGGCCGGGCCGGGATCACCTTGAAGCCGTCTCAACGCAAAAAGGTGATGCCCCTTATGTAAAAACAGGGCTGAAAATGACAAAAGACACCCCTCCCAAAGCGCTGGTCGATGCCTGTGGCCGGTGTCATATCAGAAGGGAGCAGCTCACGCCGGCTTTCAACTGGCAGGGCTCCTTAATGGACCATTACTATCCGCAGTTGCTTACCGAAAGGCTATACCATGCTGATGGGCAGATCCTCGATGAGGTATACGTTTGGGGTTCCTTTGTGCAAAGCAAAATGTACATGAACAACGTCACTTGTACGGACTGTCATGATGCGCACAGCCTGAAACTAAAAGCTACTGACAATACGTTATGCACAAGTTGTCACGAACCAGAAAAATACGATGTGCTGCTGCATACACACCACACTCCGGATACCGAAGGCGCCGCCTGCATCAATTGTCACATGCCGGGCAGGTATTATATGGTCAATGATTTCAGGCGCGATCACAGCTTCCGCATACCCCGGCCTGACCTGAGTGTGAAATACGGTACACCCAACGCCTGCAACATGTGTCATACCTCCCGGAATGCCGAATGGGCCTGGGAGGCATTTCAGAACTGGTATGGTGAACCGGACTACACTCATTTTTCAGAGGTGCTGGCATGGGGGCAAACGGCAGACACTGCTTCTGTAAGAGCTCTTCAGCAGATGGTAGGTGATCTACAGGAACCACCCATAGCAAGAGCTACCGGCATAACCTACCTTTCGCGGTTTCAGAATGAAAACGTCCTTAAAAGTATGGTGCCCTACCTGAAGGACCCTCACCCATTGTTGAGGGCCGCCACTACGGATGCGCTGGCCCAGGCAGCACCATTGTACTTTGCCCGTGAGATGTTTGACGGCCTCTCCGATGAGAACAGAGCTGTCCGTATCAAAACCTACGAAGCCCTGGCCGGCTTCCCTGAGGACCAGATCCCATTGTCCTTCAGGGAAAGTCATGTTAAGGCAAGACAGGAGTTCTACCGCTATTTTATGGCCACAGCAGACTTTCCGGGCGGACAGGCCCACAAGGCACTATACTATCAGAAAACAGGCAGGATCGATTCGGCTATTCTGGCCTACGAAAAGGCTATTCAAATGGACAATTACCAGAACATGGCCAGGATCAACCTCGCCAACCTTTACTATCAGAAAGGGTGGATGCAGAAGGCAGAGTCAACCTTTAGAGAAGTTATCCGTCAGGAGCCTGAATTCGCGGAGACCTACTATTCCCTTGGACTATTGTACGCTGAGCAGAATCGTATCTCTGAGGCGATCACGCAAATGGAAAAAACCCTCTCCCTGCAGACCAGCAACCCCCGGATATTCTACAACCTGGGGCTGCTTTATCAAAAGGATCAAAAAAATGAACGTGCCGAAACCGTTTTTGAGCGGGGATTAAGCCATCACCCGCAAGACGAAAGTTTGCTTTATGCTATGGTGTTTTTGCAGGCTATGCAAATGAACAATAAAGAGAAGGCCCGAACCTACCTCAGGCAGCTCATCAAACTATTCCCTGACAACCCTGACTATCAACAACTCTGGTCACAGCTCTCTGCACAGGGCGCCGGGCCATCCTGAATGATCAGCCGAATGTAGTATCCCATTGTCTACGCAGGATTTACCTTCGCCCACACCACCTGAATCAATCATAGAGCCCAGAAGGGACAGACTATACTATAATCGAGTGAGAAGATCATTTTCCCTTGGTTTAAGACCCGGAGGAGCACTTGCCTTCTTGTGGAAGTTGGATACTACTTTAACTTAAGATGCTCTTCTCTTAATTTGTCCATGATGACGGCATACCCGTCATATCCCTTATCCAGTATGACCTGTGCCTTTGCCCTGTCCTGATCACCCACAGGCTTATATTTTAAACTCCACCGGGTATTTTCCATGAGAATAGGGAAAAGGTCAATTCCCTTTTCAGTAAGCAGATATCTGATCTTTTGCTTGTGCTCAGGATCACTTTTTCTGTAGATCAGTCCTTCTTCTTCCATCGATTGTAAACGGCTGGCGAGGATATTGGAAGCAATCTTTTCGGTGGATTGAAGGAATTCCCTGAAATATTTCTTTCCCTCGATCATCATGTCCCTTATGATCAGTAAAGTCCACTTGTCACCAAAAACATCCAGCGCCAGGTACTGCGGACAATCTGACCGATATTCTTTTTTCCTTTTCATAAAATATTTTCAAAACCAGTTGCAAAATAAAACCATTTTGATCATCATTACAACCAGTTTTATTTTGCAACTACTTTTAAAAGACTATGAAAACGACACAGACCAATGACAATTACCAGCAATCAGTATCTGTCAATACGACAAGAGAACAGGCTTTTGATGCACTTACCATCGGAATCGGTAAGTGGTGGGGTCCCGTTAACTGTGCAGCACGGTGGGTTGGGGATACTTTTAAGATTGATTTTGGTAGAGGATCCTATTGGAAATTCCGGGTAGTAGAAATATCTGATGATGAAAAGGTGGTTTGGGAATGCGTGGAGTCAAATCAGGATGATATTCATAATATCAAGGGCATGGATGAGGAATGGCTTGGGTCCAAACTGTATTGGAACATAGCAGAAAAAGGTGAAATGATTGAAGTTGAATTGTTGCATCAGGGTCTGGTCCCTCATGGTAATTGTTACGACGTATGTTCCGCAGCATGGGACTTTTACATCACTGATAGTCTCAAAAGCTTTCTTGAGACCGGCGAGGGGAAGCCTGAGGCAAACTAACAGGATCACGAAAAAAGATCCCTTGCGCAGTGTACTCCACCAGCCGTGGGGGATATAAGACCGGGCAGCTTCACTATACGCTGTTGTAGTATGTGGCAAAGCTGGCGGAGAACACGCAGTCATTTACCAGCTATCATTTCATAGCCATAATCATTCCAGTACTCTGTGTTTTCCTTCAAGCCATCTTTTGAAAGCAGGTGTTTTCGCTTTGCTAATGATAACATCTTCGTTGAGCTGTGGATCCAGCTCAACTTTCAAACGCTTGTTAAAGTACAGGTGGATCGCTCCTATTGCATCAATGTGCACCATAAGCTGCCGGTTAAGCCTGAAAAATACAGCAGGATCGAGGCTGTCTTCAAGTTCTTCCAGTGTATAGTCCACCAGGTATTGCCCGCCGTCACGCTTTTGAAGCAGTGTTATATCATTTTTAGTATAGAAATAGGCAATTTCACCGGTTCCCACTCGGACAAGCTGTTCTTTATGTTTCACAAGAAACCTGTCTTTATATGTTTTATGGGGCTGTGGTCCATCCGGCTTCAGTGTTTCAATTAAGTTTTGCAGGCGATGAAAATGATCCTGCATGGAAAAACCGGCCTGTAGCGTTCTGAATTTCTGAATGGCCGTGCGGAGTTCAGCCTCTTTTACGGGCTTCAGCAAATAATCCATGCCGTTCAGCTTAAAAGCACGTATGGCGTAGTGATCAAAAGAGGTGATGAAGACAATGGGAGTATTTACATTGTTTCTTTCCAGTGTTTCAAACACCAGTCCATCGGATAGCTGAATATCGGAGAAAATGAGGTCTGGCATAGGATGCCGGGCAAACCACTCGTCTGCAGCAGCCACAGAACCGAGAATGGCGACCACGTTTGATTCCGGGGCTACCAGTTGGATCAACTCCTGAAGCCGCTCAGCCGCAGGGTATTCATCTTCAATAATTAGAGTGCGCATGTTCTGAGGTATTTGGATTACCAGCTTTCACTAATTCTTCAGAAACAACATCCTGACAGATAAAGGGCACCTTTACAATGAACGACCGGTCATTTTCAACGACGTACACCGGCCTTCCCGTCACCAGCATGCAGCGATGTTGCAGATTTTTTAAGCCCATACCTGTAGAGGGTGCCAGTACGGATCGGGGTCGTTTGTTGTTCGTTACAACCAGATAGTCCTCCTCATCCGTCACCGTTATTTTCAATGGCTTTCCCGGTGAAACAGCATTGTGCTTTATCGCATTTTCCAGTGCCAGTTGCAGGGCATAGGGTGGCAATCGTGCTGCATCGGTCACATCGTTCAGTGCTACCTCATAGAAGAGATCGTCCCGGAAGCGGCTTTTGTTCAGGGAAATATAGGTCTGTGCAAAGGTCAGTTCCTCTCCCAGCGACACCAGATCTTTTTCACGGTGTTCAAGTATGTATCGGTACACATCTGCAAGCTGCTCGAGGTAGGTGATGGCCTTCTTGTTTTTCAGATCGATCAATGAGGAAAGTGTATTCAGGCTGTTGAAAAGGAAATGGGGGTTAAGCTGATCACGCAAGGCCGACAACTGGGCATCTACGAGGGCCAGCTGGATCTCTGACTTCTCCCTGGCAAGGGTTTCTGACCTTGTCAGGTGTGTCTTCCAGCCTTTATAAAAATCAGCTCCTTCGTAAATGGCGATAACAAGATAGCTTATCAGCAAGCCGTACAGGAAATTGAATTTAAGTGTATTCAGTGATGGCTCCACCACTATATCAAAAAATACGTAAACTTTAAAAAGCAACAACGCAAGTAGAAAGATATAGACTGTACATGAAAGTATTTGTCGTATAAGTCTGCGGATAGTCGACTCAAACCCCGGAAATTTTCTATCCCAAAAGAGGGCGATCTGCCGATTACCCTCCCATAGCAAATAAATATATCCAATATTGAACAAGGGTTCCACGGAACGAAAGGCTGGTGTCCATGATTCAAGACTATCCTCATCACGGAATAGTAAATACAGTAGTATAGAATAAAACAATTGCATTATTTGCTGACGCACAGCGGAATTTTTCCTGAAGAGAACAGTCATTTGAAAGAAGCCTCCTTATTTTTTATTGAAAGTTACCCTCCTCCTGGTAAGATGTCAACACAATCAGGGGTTAATCGGTACCAATTAGAGGTGAAGAAACCCGGCGGTAGTTTCAACTAACCTTTTTGGGACTTTGCAGCTTCAATTTCTGATAAGTCCACTTCTCCTTCATTTTGTCCCTGTTTATCCGTTTTTCAGACCCGGCTTAGCGCCAACGGCTTGTTCCACGCACCCTGCCTGTTCAACTTTGGCAGGAAAAACAAATGCATACCCGGTATATCCAGATAAAACACCGAACCATATTCATTTTACAATGAGAACTACGTGTACTATTATTTTCCTGTGTCTCTCCCTTTATGCACCGGCTCAGACCGATTCGACCACTTCCCAACAACGCAACTGGGACATTGTACCCATGATCAGCGGAAGTCCGGAATTTGGCCTTTTATTGGGTGTGAACCCCATATTCACATTTAAGACCAATCCGGCTGACACCGTTTTACGCACTTCTTTCTTTGGACCTCAATTGTTCGGAACATTTAAAAAACAGTTTGGCATTCAGATACCCGGCAACCTGTTTTTTCAGCAAAACAGGTATGCACTTGATTTTATGATCAATGGTGCCAATAGCAGATGGAGATATTACGGCATAGGTAATGAGATTGACCTTGAAGAATACGATTCCTACCGTTTCCGGGGGCTGACCGTTGATCTGGTTTTACTGAGAAGGCTGTTTTCAAGCTTTTACGCCGGAGCGGGCTACCGGTACAATTATCTCGATGTCTTTAGCCCCACGGCTGGCGGGCTGCTGGAAACCGAACAGCCTGCAGGTCACCACGGCTATACTGCATCAGGTCCTGTGATGGTCCTGCGATGGGAAAGTCGTGACAATGTAATGAACGCCTACCGGGGCAGTTTTATCAATATTCGTGGGGAACTACATCGGACAGCCACGGGCAGTACCCATCATTTTGAGGTGCTCACGCTTGATTTCCGCCATTATATCCCCCTTTCACAAAAACCTTATCATGTGCTTGCATTCCAGGTACTGCACCAGGCTACCTTTGGAAGTGTTCCTTTTACAGAATTAGGCATGATAGGGGGAAGTATGATCAACCGGGGATACTTTTCAGGCGCTTACCGTGACCGGCATTCGTTGGCTCTTCAAATAGAATATCGTCAAATGCTGGGGAAAAAAATTGGTGGAGTGCTCTTCCTGAGTGGCGGTAACCTGATGTCCGGTTACAATGAACTGGACCCTGGTGAAACAAGATTTGCCGCAGGTATTGGTTTAAGGTTTGCCTTGCTTCCACAGAACCGTGTCAATCTCCGGTTTGATTATGCGGTTGGCAGGAACAGCAGAGGTCAGTATTTTGGCATTAACGAAGCTTTTTGAAGATCAATTGAAAAAGTATTCGTGCAGACACACGGCATTTTTTAAAAGCACGGGTAGTCAAAGCTATAAAATACACACTTCGTGATATCATTTTATGAGCCGATTAGCGACTCTAATCGGCTCAAAATATTCAAAAAAATGAGTCGATTATTTTTAGTAATTGGCTCATGAACTGCAACCGGCAGCTTCCGGAATGGCCTGGCTTTACTATGACACACTCTTTAAAATGACCAAGGCTAACCCATGGGTTTAAAGACGGTTTTATCACGAATAAAGCAACCCATAATACTCTTCCAGCATTCGTTTAACTGCAAATTCCTCACGTGTATCCTGAACGCTGTGCCGCATCATTTCCACCCACTTCTGCCTGTCTTCATAATAGAGCGGAATAACTTCCTTGCGAAGCACTTCATAAAGTGCTTTCAGGTCATGAGCATCCAGTTTTTCAGCGTCTTCACTTTCAAAGCCATCGCCAAACTGCCAGCCGTTAATGCCATGACGACACGCCTCCGGCCACCAGCCGTCGAGAATACTGAAGTTCAGCACCCCGTTCATGGCGGCCTTCATGCCGCTGGTACCGCTGGCCTCCTTGGGTCGCCTTGGGTTATTCAGCCAAATATCGGAACCGCGGGTAAGCATAGCTCCGGTTTTCATATCATAGTCTTCTATAAAAGCAACGGACTGTGGATACTTTTGCGCCATGGCCACCAGCCGTGTCACGATGTCCTTGCCGGTATCATCCAAAGGATGGGCCTTCCCCGAAAAAACGATCTGAATGGTCTGGTCCTTTAAAAGCGGCTCAATAATGTCCGGGTCACTGAAGATGAAATCCGAACGCTTGTAGGGTGCGGCCCGTCGCGAAAAGCCGATCAGTAGCTTATCCTTATCAAATACCTGCCCTGTTTTTTCCCGGATATAATCGATCAACTCCTGCTTGTTGGCCTGATGGGCTTCCCATATTCCTTCATTTTTTTCGGCAGCATCCAACATGTTCTGGTCCACCCATGTACCCAGGTGGATCGCATTGGTAATAGCGATGATCTCCGACCGGTCATCAATCTCCTCCCACATCTTGTTCGCCGTTTCTCCATGAAGCTGGGCTACCGCATTGGACTTTTTAGACAGTCGCAAGGCACCGACGGTCATATTAAAGGGATCTCCACCCAAATATTTCAGCTGCGGACGACCTAGATGAAGACCGGCTCCCATGTACATGATCCGCTCGATGGGGTGGCTTTCATTACCCTGTACAATGGGAGTATGAGTGGTGAAGACCACTTCCTTACGCGTTAATTCCAGGGCTTGTTCAAAAGGCATCAGTTCAGGCCCCTGCATTTTCTCTCTTAGCAATTCAAAACCGGCAAACAAGGCATGACCCTCATTGAAATGGTAAATATCCACCTCTATTCCCAGCTTGCGCAAGGCACGCACCCCTCCGACACCCAATACAATTTCCTGAGCTATTCTCTCTTCACCAAACCAGCCATAAAGCTGCCCCGTGGTCCAGCTATCCGGATTGTCAGGAATATCCGTATCCAGCAAATAGACAGGTACCGTTCCGAAATTATCACATTTCCATACCTTGCATTCCACCTCCGTTTCACGAATGGTTACGCTAACAGTAACACCTGTGTCTTCCAGAAAATCGTATTCATAATTTTTGAAACTATCATAAGGTTTGCCATCAGCATCAATGCGCTGTGAAGTATAACCCTGCTTCCATTTGATGCCGATCCCTACTATAGGGTACTCATGATCAAGCGCTCCTTTCATGTAGTCACCGGCCAGAATACCCAGCCCTCCGGCATAGGTTTTCAATTGATCATCAAGGCCATATTCCATACAGAAATAGGCGACTTTTGGGAGATTTTTTTTAGTCATGGGAGAAGGAATTAGAGGTGTTTATTCAGTAGCATAAACCTTAACAGGCCTTGAAGACCCGGTAAGGTTCTGTTTTTTATTTTATTGATAATTTTTGAGCAACAGCAACTTTTTTGATGTTCTATGCATCTATTTGGAAGAACACCGATCCACCGAATAATGTTACACTTGATTACTCAGTTCACCCAATAAATAAATCACTAAATTATCACCCCAAAAAAGCCTTCACCTGCTCATAGACCTGGGTGCCTGTAAAGCCAAATTTTTCATCCAGCACGCCAGCCGGTGCAGAGTACCCAAAGTGATCCAGGCCAAACACGGTTCCGGAAGCTCCCACCAGCCCTTCAAGCGCTATGGGCAACCCGGCTGTGAGGCCAAAGCGTGGTGCATCCCCCAGGATCTCCTGCTGCCATACATCCGGCTGGTCTCTGAACAATCCTTCTGAGATCACGGAAACAATATTACAGGTTATTCCTTCTTTTTCAAGCAGTTCAGCAGCATCTACCAACGTAGACACCTCACTGCCACTGGCCAGCAGGGTAACTGCAGCATTTTCCACGGATCTTACCCGATATGCTCCTTTTTCAGCTAAGAGTGCTTCTTCATATCTGTCATCCTGAGCAGGCAGGTCTTTAATCCCCTGTCGAGAAAAGATGAGTCCGGTAGGGACTGATCGGTTCTCCAGGGCCATCTTCCATGCTACTGTGGTCTCGGCAGCATCTGCCGGGCGCAGTGCCAGCAGGGATCGGCTACCGGAGTGGTTCTTCACCTTTTCGAGCAAACGGATCTGTGCTTCCTGCTCAACAGGCTGATGTGTAGGACCGTCCTCCCCTACTCTGAAGGCATCGTGTGTCCAAAGGTAGATCACAGGCGCCTCCATTAGTGCTGATAGCCGGGTGGCTGGCTTCTGATAATCGGAAAAGATGAAGAACGTACCGATCACCGGGATCACCCCTCCGTGAAGGGCCATGCCATTGGCCATCGCAGCCATGGTGAATTCCGATACACCCGCATGCAGGAAGTTGGCATCAAATTTACCCGGACCAAAGGCCTCGGCTTTCTTGAGAAATCCATCGGTTTTGTCGCTATTGGCCAGGTCCGCTGAGGCGACGATCAGATTTTCTACTGTTTCGGCCAGGTACCCCAGTACAGTGGCAGAAGCGTCGCGGGAAGCTACGTTATTTTTTTGCGGGATCTGTGCAAAATCTATATCAGGAATGCCTCCGTTTATAAAGAGATCCAGTTTTTTTGCCTCTTCAGGATGGGCTGAGCGCCACTGGGACTCTTCTTCCCGGGCGGCTTTCACTTCATCCCTTTTCCTGTTTAGCAGATCTTCATAGTAAGATTCTACATCAGCAAACTTTTCAAAAGGACTGTCAACAGTACCCCCCAGGGCCTCTATCGTTCCGGCATAGTCAGCGCCAGTACCCCCCAGGGGTTTACCGTGAAGTTCGGGGTATCCCTCGTAAGGCTTACCTTCGGTATCTACACAGCCTTTGCCCATGATCGTTTTTCCAATAATGATGGTTGGCCTTTTAGCCTCCGCTTTGGCTTCACTCAACGCATTCCTGATGGCATCGTGATCATGACCATCTATGGTCAATACCTTCCAGCCCCACGCTTCATATTTTTTAGCTGTGTCCTCGTAGGTCACCTGATTGGTGTAGGTGGACAACTGTACATCATTGGAGTCAAAGAACATTACCAGATTGCTGAGGCCCAGATATCCGGCAATACGGCCCACACCCTGGGAGATCTCCTCCTGTATACCGCCGTCGGAGATGTAGGCATAGATGGTGTGATCCGCCCATGCACCAAATTTCGTACTCAGGAATTTCCCGGCCAGCGCTGCTCCTGCACCCATAGCATGTCCCTGTCCCAGTGGGCCTGAGGTATTTTCCACACCTCTTTTCTGGTCCACTTCCGGGTGACCGGGGGTTACGGATTTCCACTGGCGGAAATCAGACAGGTCTTCAGCACTGTAGTTACCCAGGAGGTAAAGTTGAGCGTACAGCATGGCGGACAAAGGCCCCGGATCCAGAAAGAACCTGTCCCGCCACATCCATCGGATTGTCAGGATCAAAACGTAAGAATTCGCTATACAATATGTGGCTGAAGTCAGCGCCACCCATAGGGCCGCCGGGGTGACCTGATTTGGCTTTTTCCACCATAGCGGCAGAGAGCACCCGGATGTTATCGGCGCACCTCTGATCAATTTCCTTGTTCACAGATAAGATTTATAAGGTTAGACAAGTGTTTTTCAAGATTGTAGTGACTGACATAGGTCCCGATCTATGCCGCAGCAAAAATAGACAATAATTCCACATTTGGTTTTGAAAAGAGATGATAATGGAGCTTGTTTTTTAATCGCTTTTTCACAATTCAGTATTGGCACCATATTCTCAAAAAAGACACAGGCACTGTTGCTCTGGCTTGTTTAACTATTGTTCAATTATTCAAAGGTATCACCATGGGCATTCACTTTCTGATGGGCTTTGAGAAGAAAGGTGTTCATTAGTAAAATACAAAAGTATATATTTGTAATATACAAAAGTTTATTTTGCTAATATAAACTTAAGATATGGTATTAAGATCTGACATTGAAAAAGCAGTTTTGGCCCAAAAACAGTTTTTGGCAAAAAGGGAAGCCGGAATAGACCGCGATCAACTTAACTCTCTGACTTTAAGTGAGGTAATATTGATTATTTCAGGCATCCGGCGTTGCGGAAAAAGTACCTTGATGCAACAGTTAATGACGCTCAGTAGTGGCAGTAGTGCTTTTTTCAATTTTGAAGATCCAAGGATATTTGGCTTTGAACCAGGTGATTTAAATAAACTGGCAGAAGTGCTCGGAGAGGTGGACTCATATTTTTTCGATGAAATACAAAACGTAGAACGATGGGAGGTTTTTATCAGGAATTTGCATGATCATAAGAAACAAATCTGCATTACGGGATCAAATGCATCTCTTCTTAGCAGGGAATTGGGCACACGCCTTACTGGCAGATACATCCAACTGGAACTATTCCCGTTTTCCTTTGGCGAATATTTGAGATACAAAAAGGAAGAACGCCAGCCAAAGTCCTTCAGGGATTACCTACAACATGGTGGGTTCCCTGAGTATTTAAAAAATTTCAACAAGGAGATATTGCAACAATTATTTCAAGACATTATTTACAGGGATGTACTGGTTCGCCATAATATCAGAAATGCCAGAACCCTGATCGATATGACCCTGTTTTTAATCTCAAATGTAGGTAAGGAGTATTCACTCAATAAGCTAAGAAATAGCTTTGATATAGGCAGTACGAATTCCGTAGCTGGTTATATCAGTTGGCTTGAGGATACCTATTTACTTTTTTCTTTGCCAAGATTTAGTTGGTTTGCCAGACGCATGGCCATTAATCCTAAAAAGATATACACCATTGACACCGGCTTTGCAAATGCCAACTCTCTGAGTTTCACAAATGACCTTGGACGACTTTTTGAAAACGCCGTATTTATCGCCCTGAGAAAAAAGCACAGGGAGCTTTATTATTTTAAGGAAAAAAATGAATGCGACTTTGTAGTGAAAAAATTAGACAAGATCACAAATGTCATCCAGGTGTGTTCTGAAGTCCATGCGGACAATCTGGACCGAGAAATAGCAGGTTTGGAGGAAGCACTCCACTTTTTTGATCTCGAAGAGGGGATCATCCTAACCATAGAACAGCAGGACACTTTTGAAAGATCAGGAAAAAAAATAAAGATAGTTCCTGCATGGCAATGGTTTGATTAGTCTCTTAAAAATATCACACAGAGGCTACAATCACTTAATTCGCTGATATGTCCAGATTTTTGAGTCTGGTACTTTTATTCATTTGTTCCACTCCGTATGGAATATCCCTTCCTCATCTATACGTTCATATGTATGAGCGCCAAAATGATCCCGCTGGGCCTGAATAAGGTTTAAAGGCAACCTTCCTGAGGTAAACGCATGGAAATAATTCAGCGCACTTGAGAGCCCGGCGAGAGGCACGCCACTTTTTACCCCAAGAGCAATCACCTCTCTGGCCGACCCTATGGTCTCCCCGACCTTTTTGGCCAAAGGTGGTGAAAGCAAAATATTTCTCAGGTCCGGCTTCTCTTCAAAGGCCTTTGAAATATCATCCAGCAGTGCAGCACGAATAATACATCCGGCACGCCAGATGCGGGCCACCGCTGCCAGATCCAACTCGTAGTCATAGCTGTCAGATGCCTCGATCAACTGATGCAATCCCTGGGCGTAGGTGACAATGAAACTGAAATAAAGCGCTTCTTCAGCCAGGGTCAGCAGGTTTGCCTGGTCTGTGGCCACAGGCTTCGGACGATCATACATTTCATCTGCCTGCACACGCATCTCCTTCAATGCAGAGATCTCCCGCATGCTAACTGCTACATCTATGGTAGGTATCGGTATCCCCAGGTCCATGGCATTCTGAGAGGTCCATTTTCCTGTTCCCTTTTGTTTGGCCTTATCCAGTATCTTATCCACCAGCCGGCCTTCCCCACGGTCATCTGACTGCCGAAGTATTCCAGCAGTGATCTCTATTAAAAAGGACTGCATGCGCCCATTGTTCCATTGTCCAAAAGCTTCACTGAGATCGTCGTTATTAAGGCCACCTACTTTTTTCAGCAGATCGTAGACTTCAGAAATGAGTTGCATCAGGCCGTACTCAATGCCGTTATGTATCATTTTAACATAATTTCCGGCAGACCTAGGCCCAAGCCAGGTCACACATGGTTCTCCCTTAAATTTGGCCGCTGCAGCCTCAAATACAGGTCTGATATATTCATAAGCCTCCCGGTTCCCTCCGGGCATAATGCTTGGTCCACGCCGCGCTCCTTCTGCTCCACCTGAAACACCAGCTCCGAAAAAGCTGACCCCTTTCTCCCTAAGCCATGCTTCCCTCAGATCAGTATCCGTGAAATAGGAATTGCCACCATCTATTACGATATCACCCTTTTCCAGGTACGGCTGCAGGTTTTGAATGGCTCTGTCCACCAGCTTACCTGCAGGTATCAGCAGCATGATCTTTCTTGGGGCCGACAGCGAAGCTACGAAGGTTTCCACCTCAGTGGTGGCATTCACCTTTTCCGTATTTCCACCGGCAGCAATCAGCGAATCCACCTTTTTCTGGTCCACATCCAGACCGCAAACGGTGAAATTATGATCGGCTACATTTAAAATAAAATTATGTCCCATTACACCGAGACCTACCAAACCGAAATCATACATTTGTTTTGACATTTAATGAATACCTTTATCAGGAAGATGACGACTTTTAAAACCTTCTCATTGAAGGGCAGAGGTCGGTCATTCCCGGCGTTAAAAATACATGGACATTTTAACTTTTGGTCAAACTAACAGGCACAAATGAAGAAAACTGATAACCAAATTCTGATCATCTTTGGAGCGTCAGGTGATCTGGCTGCCAGAAAGCTGCTGCCAGCACTCTTTCAGCTATTTAAAGGTGGCTTTTTACCGGAAAACTATGCTATACTCGGCACAAGCAGAAGTCAGCTTTCTGATGAGGAATTCAGGACGAGGGTACTCACCGAAAGCACTTACATAAAACATGACAATGAAGATGAACAACAGATCGCTGCCTTTGCCAAAAAGATATTTTATCAACCCATAGAAGGGTATGAAGCAGACTATTCCCTGCTGAGTGACCGGGTCCGCCAGATTAACGATACGTTCAAAACAGATCACAACTATGTATTTTACCTGTCCACACCACCTGGCGTCTATAAGAATATAGCTGAAAAGCTTTACCATGCCGGGTTGAGTGACGAATCACAGGGCTGGAGCAGGCTGATCGTTGAAAAGCCGTTTGGCTACAGTCTGGAAACCGCCCAAACCCTGAATAAAGAGCTACAGCAGTATTTTAAGGAATCACAGATCTACCGTATTGATCATTATCTGGGAAAAGAGACCGTACAAAACCTGCTGGTCACAAGATTTTCAAACAGCATATTTGAGCCGCTGTGGAATCGTAATTATATCCGTCATATAGAGATCACCAACGCCGAAGACATAGGAGTGGAAAAGAGAGGTGGCTACTACGATCGGTCGGGAGCCCTGCGGGATATGTTCCAGAATCATCTGCTGCAGGTGGTATCACTGGTAGCCATGGAGCCTCCCCTGAATGCCACTGCCGAAGAGATCAGAAATGAAAAGGTCAAGGCGTTGAAGTCCATTCGGATCATGAAGGATGAAGATATACTGCGCAGGAATACAATAAGAGGCCAGTACATGACGGCAGAGATCGATGGAAAAAAAGTAATGGGGTATCGGGAAGAGGAGGGCGTGGATCCGGACTCGCTGACTGAAACATTTGCCGCAATCAAATTTTACATTGACAACTGGCGCTGGAAAGATGTCCCCTTCTATGTACGAACCGCCAAAAGAATGCCCACAAAAGTCACTGAGGTGGTAATACATTTTAAATCCACCCCTCACAGCCTCTTTATTGGCGCCAACAAGGATAACCGGCTGATCATCCGGATCCATCCTGATGAGGGTGTGCTGATGAAATTTGGTGTGAAAGTACCCGGGCAGGGATTCATAGTGGAAGAAGCCAATCTTGATTTTTACTACTCAGAGTTGACCGGAAGCCGGGTAATGGAGGCCTATGAACGTTTATTGCTGGACGCCATGCAGGGGGATGCCACGTTATACGCCCGTGGTGACGAGGTAGAGGCTGCATGGACATTCGTTGACCCCATTCTGGAATTCTGGAAAAATGGCCATGACGTAAGAATGTACGGGTATGCTGCCGGGGTCTGGGGTCCGGAAAATTCCAATGACCTTATCGACGGGGATTATATCTGGAGAAACCCATGCGCCAATCTGGCGGATGATCCGGGCTATTGTGTCTTGTGTTAAGTAATTATGGAAGTAAAGGTTTTTAAGGACAAACAGGAGGTGGCAGAGAAATTCTCCGAATACCTTGCCCAATTGATTTCCTCCAGGGATGTCATATACGTCGCTTTGTCAGGTGGCAGTACACCAAAGGTCGTTTTTGATCACCTCGCTGAACATTTTCAGGATCTTGATTGGTCCAGGGTCCATTTTTTCTGGGGAGATGAACGTTGTGTACCCCCGGAAGATCAGGAAAGCAACTACAAAATGACCGTTGATCATCTACTGTCCAGAATCAACATGCCGGTAGAGAATATTCATAGAATAAAAGGTGAAAATGAGCCTGTTGCTGAAGCTGCATCCTACAGCGAACAACTCGTCAGGTTCCTACCCTCGCAAAACGGCATTCCTCAATTCGATCTTGTCATTCTGGGCATGGGCAGCGATGGTCATACAGCTTCAATTTTTCCAGATCAGCTCCACCTATGGACCTCCGGAAAGCTCTGTGAAGTAGCTGAACATCCGGATACCGGTCAAAAGCGGTTGACAATAACCGGTAAGGTGATCAACAATGCCATGGAAGTAGCCTTTCTTGTCACCGGAGCAGATAAGCGGGAAAAGGTAAACGAGGTCTTAAGGTATGACAGGAACAGCCAGCAGTATCCTGCCGCCCTGGTCTCACCACAGTCCAAAAAGTTATTATGGTTTACTGATGAGACTGCTGCGGGATCAAGGTAGATCCGATATAGACCGGTTTTTTAATTCTCCTTTTATTTGACAGGAACATGAATGAGGCCGTTGCCCATACAGATAACACTGCTGATCAGCATAAACATATTGCACACCTATATGGCTATAAATCTGTGGGTTAGCCCATCGATCTTCCGGTATCAAAGCGAAGTCTTGCTCAAAAGTGATCAAATGAGCACCTCCTTTAACCTGCAATAATGGTATTTTCACCCGCCGCACAGAGAGATATTTTTCCATATTTTCTAAAAAAATAACCGGAAATAATAATATGACACACTCCTTGACGCGTATTTGAGGCCGCTCTAGCTTTGTTCTAAAAATCTCTTTCACGTCAAGTCAGTTTTATGAACAAAGCTTTACAAAATCATGCAGGGATAACTCTTCTCATTTTCATGCTTTTTCTTCTGAGAGGGCAGGTCTCTGCACAACAGATCACGGTAAATGGCACCATCGTCTCATCAGAGGACGGGACGGCCCTGCCGGGGGTGAATGTGCTGGTTAAGGGAACCACAACCGGTACAGTAACGGACGTTAATGGAAACTACACCATTGGCGTAGCGGATGGGGAGGACATTCTGGTGTTCTCCTTCATTGGGTATATTACCATGGAAGAAAAGATCGGGGGCAGGTCTGAAGTGAACATTTCTCTGCTATCGGATGTACAGCAGCTCAGTGAAGTGGTTGTAACTGCGGTGGGCATAGAGCGTGATCAGAAGGCTCTGGGGTATGCTGTAACGCAGATAGAGGGTGAAGCGCTATCACAAAAATCGGAGCCCGATATTGCACGTGCACTTAACGGTAAGGTAGCCGGCGTGGTAGTACAGGGGGCAGGTGGTGTTACGGGGGGTAACACGAATATCACTATACGTGGTAATTCCTCCCTAACGGGAAATAATCAACCCCTTTACGTTGTAGACGGTGTTCCTTTTGACAATTCCACCCTGGGGTTCAATGCTGCTGAGGGCAACACGGTCACCAACAGGGCATTCGATATCGATCCGAACAATGTGGCTTCGATCACCGTGTTAAAGGGTGCTGCAGCCGCGGCGCTGTATGGCTCCAGAGCGCAGAACGGTGTAATTATAATCACCACAAAATCGGGCAGCGGAGCCTCTAAAAAAGGACTGGAGGTATCCTATACCGCCTCATTCGGACTAGAGGAAGTGGCTTCTCTTCCGGATTATCAGAATGAATATGGCCAGGGTGGTAATGGTAATATTTATATAGAGCAGTATTTCGGATCGTTTGGCGCTCCTTACTCGGCCTATGACTCCGTACCGCACCCATATACCAATCCGGGGCTGGGACCATTGCTGAACAGTCCTTCCTATCAGGCTGTAGCCACACGTGGTGATAATGTAAAGTACGAGCCCCACACTGATAAATATGAAGACTATTTCGAAACCGGCCGGCTCATGGAACATGCCGTATCCATACAGTCGGGGGGTGAAAGCGCTTCTTTGTCCGCAGGATTTTCATGGATGCAGAATCAGGGGATCATCCCCAACTCAGAAGTAGACCGGATAAGCGCCAACTTTGGTGGCAACGCCCGGCTGGAAAATGGCCTGCTTATGAGTGGAAGTATCAACTACGTGAAAACACAGCAGAACAATCCGGCACTGGGGGGCTCCAATTTTGGTGGCTTCAACAATTCAGCAGCTCAACTGGCCCTGTGGATGCCCACAAGCTTTGATCTTTTTGGCTATCCCTACCAACGGGAGGAAGACGGCGGGGTAATGTACTACCGTACGGTGAACAATCCCCTCTGGGTGGCCAATAATTCTGAGAACAATAGTGATGTGGATCGCTACTTTGGCAATCTGAAATTATCATATGACCTGCGCGACTGGCTCACCATCAGCTATCAAATAGGCTTTAACGGTTACACGGACAGAAGATTTTATGTGCTTCAACCCAATGGTTTTGGCAGTGCCATAGCACAATCCGGAATAATGCGCAACGGCACATATTACCGCTCCGAGATCGACGGGAACCTGTTGGTAAGTACAGATAATGATCTTGGCAATTCGCTGCACCTGAGAACGGTCACCGGATGGAACATAAACCAAAGAACTACCGACTTTAACCTTGTAGAAGGTACAGGCATCATAGAACGCGGTGTTAACACGCTGAACAATACCTCTGCACAGTTCGTGGTCGATGACCAGTTTCTGCGGAGAAGATTTATAGGAGTTTTTGGTGATATCTCCCTTTCGTGGAAGGAATGGGCTTTTCTCAATCTGACAGCCCGAAATGACTGGTCTTCTACCTTGCCGGAAAACAACAGAAGTTACTTTTACCCCGGAGTGAGTACCTCAGTAGTTCTGACAGAAGCACTGGATATAGGCAATAAGCTATTGAACTTCGTAAAAATAAGAGCCGGAGTGGCCCAGGTAGGGAACGATGCTGATCCTTATCTTACCAGTAATAACTTCCTTATCAATGAACCGGTCAATGGAGACAATGACGCTACCCAGTTTCCCTTTACCAACGACCTTGGCTCCGTAAACGGCTCCACGGTGAATGACAACAGGGGGAATCCTGTTCTTAAGCCTGAGCTGACTACAGAGTGGGAGTTGGGCACTGAAGTACTACTGCTTAATAAAAAAGTAGGACTTGACATGACATTCTACAACCGGATCACTGAAAACGGCATTACGCAAATCAACGTTCCCCCTTCTTCCGGCTCGGCCACCCAGGTGATCAATATCGGTGAGGTAAGGAACCGGGGCATAGAGATCGGACTGGATGTCACTCCAGTGCAGGTAGGTAGCTTCGGGTGGAATATCTATACCGCCTATACTCGTAACCGGAACGAGGTGCTCGAGCTGGGAGAGGGCATAGAGCAGATCGTACTTACGCAGCGGGCCGGCGGCAGTGAGATCGTGCAGATCGTACACCGTGCCGGCGCACCGTTTGGCGTGCTGGTGGGAAGAAAGGCCATTCGGGACGCAGACGGAGACCTTTTGATCGACGGACTTCCCGGACAGACCTTTGGAAAGTACCTCGATAACCCCAACCCACAGATCATAGGCGATCCTAACCCGGACTTTACTGTAGGGTTTACCAATACCTTTACCTACAAGGGATTGCAGCTAAGTGTTTTGATAGATTGGGTACAGGGAGGTGATCTGTATTCCAAATCCAATCGGGAAATTGTAGGAAGAGGCCTTACCAACGATGTGGGCGATCGTGAGGTGTCCCGTGTCATGCCCGGTTACATTGCAGCCCGCAATGCAGATGGAAGCCTTATGCAGGATGAAAACGGCAACTATATGGCTGCCACCGACGCCGAAGGCAACAAGATCAGGAACACGATCAACATTACGAACTTTAACTGGTGGTACAATCGCGGAGGTTTCGGTTGGAATGCTGCCGAGGAATTCCATACTTTCGATGCTACCGTGATAAGAATACGGGAAGTAGCGCTTAACTACACCTTTCCAAAAACACTGCTGGAAAAGACACCTTTCGGATCTGCTACAATAGGAGTTTCCGGAAGGAACCTTTGGTTTAATGCTCCCAACTTTCATGATGGGTTGAACCTTGATCCTGAAACAAGTTCTTTTCCCGGTTTAAGAGGTATCGACTTCATCGGGGTGCCCTCTACGCGCAGATACAGTGTCAGCTTAAATGTTACATTCTAACCAAGGGAAGATATGAAAAGTTATAAAAATAAAGCGATAAAGATCCTCTGCCTGACAATGTTCATGGCAACCATGCTGGGTTGCGATGACTTTCTGAATATCAATGACGATCCCAATGTTTCAACACAATTGAATCTGCCCAATACGCTGGGGTTTGCTCAGGTATCCCTGACTTCCAATCTTTTGGAAGCGTTTAACACGAACGCGGGTTCATTTACAAGGATGTGGTACACAACCGGCATCCGTGATTATGATCAAAACCAGGGCACCTACAGTACTTCCTGGACAGACATCTATGCCGGCCCTCTGGCAGATCTGCAAATTATCATCGACGAAACTTCAGAACAGGACTCAGGTTACAGTGGTATAGCCCGGTTACTCAAAGCCTATGGATTCAGCATACTGACCGATCTTTTTGGAGATGTGCCCTATTTTGAAGCCGCCAATCCCGAAATACCCTTTGCTGATCTTGATAATGGAGCTTCCATTTACACGGACCTCCTCCCCCAGATCGATCTGGCCATT
>LYSV01000154.1 GCA_001657315.1 Flammeovirgaceae bacterium BBD 1991-12
AAAAAACTACAATCTTCCTCGGTGGAGGAAGTGTGAATACATGTCGCTCTTTATCAGTCAGTTAACTCTTAAGTTAATGGCTATGGAAAGCTATCGGGATCGGATGTTTTGCGATCGAAACTCCTCTTACCACACCCTTTCATACCCTATTTGCCATTTCTCGCACAGATTCTAACGGTTTTCGCACAGTCCATTCGCTTCTTCCTACGCCACCTTTGTACTATTCGTATCTATTAATATTAATTAATAGATAATTGCTTTTTTTCAACCCCTTACTGAATTGAAGCAGGAAGGCGGTTGAAAGAGCTAATCATGGTCGGGACAGGGAGCCAATTGGTTTCCTGTCCTTCATTGACCCCACGGGAAAACAGTCACTGGTGCCCCAGTGGAGTGAGTAAGGATTAAAAAGGAACTGTTCTCCTACGGGGATCGACCAAAAACAGCCTGTCCCGCTCCCGATATATCGGGACGGCAGAACTAAGATCATGATGAAACTTCAATTTTAGCCATACTGCTATTTATCTGTCTAAAAAGACAAAGACCATGAAAAAACAAATACGATTACAACTCATATGGGTATTCTTTTTTGGTGCTATGAGCTTTGGCGCTTATGCCCAGGTACAGATAGGCGGTACTATCGATGGCGAGGCGGCGTTCGAGGATTCAGGAGTTGTGAGCCTGTCGTCCGACGGCAGCGTGCTGGCCATAGGGGCTCCGGGCAACGATGAAAACGGTGAGGATTCAGGCCATGTACGGGTATATAAAAAAATTATGGATGTCCAATCCCCGAGTGGTTTTAACTGGGAACAGCTGGGCGATGCTATCGATGGCGAGGCGGCGGGTGATTGGTCAGGATTTGGTGTGAGCCTATCGTCCGACGGCAGGGTGCTGGCCATTGGGGCTCCTTTAGCCTTCCCTAATCGGAAAGGCCCAGGCTATGTACGGGTGTATGAAAAAGTTGTGAATGCCCAATCCCCGGGTGGTTTTAAGTGGGAGCAGATAGGCGATGCTATCGATGGCGATGCGGCGGGCGATGCGTCAGGAGAGAGTGTAAGCCTGTCGTCTGACGGCAGCGTACTGGCCATAGGGGCTCCCAATAACAATGAAAACGGTACGTGGTCAGGCCATGTACGGGTGTACGAAAGGGATGCCTCTGATAATTGGGTCCAACTGGGCGATGATATCGATGGCGAGGCGGAGCACGATCGGTCAGGAAGTAGTGTAAGCCTGTCGTCCGATGGCAGCGTACTGGCCATAGGGGCTAGGGGCAACGATGGAAAAACCGGTCGGAATTCAGGCCATGTACGGGTGTATAAAAAAGTTGAGGATGCCCTATCCCAAGGCAGCTTTAAGTGGCAACAACTGGGTGAAGATATCGATGGCGAGGCGGAGGGCGATCAGTCAGGTATAGTGAGCCTGTCGTCCGACGGCAGCGTGCTGGCCATTGGGGCTCAGAGCAACGATGGAAAAAACGGTACTTGGACGGGCCATGTACGCGTGTATGGGAACAATGGGGGAACCTGGAAACAAATAGGCGATGATATCGATGGCGAGGCGGCGCGAGATTGGTCAGGAAGTAGTGTAAGCCTGTCGTCTAACGGCAACGTACTGGCCATAGGAGCTTGGGGCAATGATGAAAAAGGCGATTTATCAGGCCATGTACGGGTGTACGGAAAAGTTGAGGATGCCTCATCCCCGGGCGGTTTTACCTGGGAGCAAATAGGCGGTGATATCGATGGTGAGGCGGCGGGCGATCGGTCAGGTAGAGTGAGCCTTTCGTCCGACGGTAGCGTGCTGGCCATAGGGGCCCCTGGAAATGTTCCTAACGTTCCTAACGCTGATTTTCCAGGCTATACACGTGTGTACTATACAGGTGCAGGTGTTTCCATACAAGGCGTACCAGCAGCAGTAGATACTACAGATCCTTTTGAAGTTATCTTTGCTTTCGATAGAAGGGTTACCGATTTTAACAAAGAAGATATTGTGGTGACCCATGCCACGATCGATAATTTCACGACCGTTGACGACTCTACCTATACCGCTACCGTTACGCCTATATCCATATGTGACAATATTGCCATTAACGTACCTACAGGTGCGGCATTCGATGATGTATTGAATATATCCAATTTTGCAGCACAACAGGTAATCGTGGAGGTTGTGGATGATGTTCCCCCCAATGCCAGGGCGAAGGACATTACCGTAGCGCTGGGTGCCAACGGGCAGGTGATCCTCAACGCCGACCAGATCAATGATAACAGTACCGATAATTGTGGCGTGGAAGCTATGTTTATAGGGAGCAATCAGGTCATTTCATCGGAAGGGACCTTTGATGTTGAATTGATCGTCGAAGATGTCAACGGAAACCGGGCCAGTGACTTTGCCAGGGTAACGGTAGTGACCCCCACAACGGTCTCGATCGGCAATGCCCCATCGGGTGTGGAAGACCTGTCACCCTTTACAACGGAGATCGTGTTCAGTAGGGTCGTTACCGGTTTTGAGTTGGCCGATATGCAAGTGACCAATGCCACGGTAAGAACCCTTACAGGCAGCGGATCAACCTACGTGGCTACGATTGCACCCACATCACTTTGTGATGGCCATATCACCATCGACGTACCGGCCAATGTAGCGGAAAGCACTACTACAGGGTTGCCCAATCTAGCGTCTACGCAGCTAAGCGTAAATGTTGTGGATACCATGGCTCCAACCATAACCTGTCTCGCCGATGTGGTAGCCAATACGGCTGATAATGGTACGGATGATTGTACCGCTACGGTTAACCTTGGCAGCCCTACTATTGATGATAACTGTTCCGTAGCTTCGGTTGTCACCCAGGTTAATGGTACGGATATAGACCCCGATAGCTATGCGTTCGCTACCGGAACAACGACCGTGACCTGGATCGTAAGCGATGGTAGTGGAAATTCCACTTCCTGTGAGCAGACCGTAACCGTCCATGATGATGAAGGTTCCATAGCCATCTGCCAGGATATCACGGTACAGCTGGATGCTGATGGCAATAAGGTCATCACGGCCAATGACATTGATAACGCTTCCTATGATAATTGTGGGATCGGGTCCCTGGCCATCGACAAGGATACCTTTGATTGTTCCGATATAGGGGTCAATACCGTTGCCCTTACCGTAACCGATATCAACGGGAATACGGCCACTTGTTTAGCTACCGTGACCGTAGAAGCAGGTTTGTACAACCTTGTGGCAGTGGCCCGTGACATTACCGTTCAGTTGGATACCGATGGAGAGGCGATCATCTTGCCGGTGGATGTGGACAATGGCTCCGGGAGGAGCGGTTGTAACAACTCCGATCCTATTTTTTTAAGCCTCGACAAAACTACTTTTAGCTGTAACGATGTGGGCACCCCGGTAACGGTTGTCCTTATGGTTACCCAGGGCGATGAAACGGCCACGGCGACCGCTCTGGTGACCGTGGAGGCAGCCGGCAATTGTGAGTCCTCTCCTTCTCTATCGGCTCCTATGATCCCCACGGCTTTCACCCCGAATGGTGACGGAGCGAATGATCACTGGATCATCGATAATCTTTCCGGAGATGCCACCGTCAGGATCTACGACCGACACGGCACCACCCTTTTCAGGTCCGATAATGGATATACCCGTCCCTGGGATGGCACCTCTCGTGGAAGTTCACTGCCCACCGGATCCTACTTATATGCGATCCAAAATGGATCGCATACCTACAGGGGTATCGTGACTATTCTTTTATGACAATTTCCCCCTTGAAGGGAGCCAGGGGGATGTTATACCATTTTCGGTGCCATAGCCCCTGAAATAAACCTGCCTTTGCCGGCAGGCTTGTCCAGGATCCCAAACAACACTGATCTTTCCATTAAGGATGGATCTCTCACTTCGTTCAAAATGACAACGATATAATACACGCTTGTCATCCCGACCACAGGGAAAGATATTTACTCCTCCTTCTTTGGTACAGGTTGTAGCTACGTCTTATTATAGATTTTGCCCTGCACCTCTGCGAGACGGTTTCGCGCTCTGCGAAAACGCCCTGCAATTGTGCGAGACGATTTCCAGCATCTGGAAAAGGCCCTGCACTGCTGCGAGGTGGTTTCGCGCTCTGCTAAAATGCCCTGCAACCCTGCGGGACGGTCCTCGGGCGTAAACAAGCTGTCCCGCATCTGAAGAGTGGTAAATCGAGCCTGGGAGATTCACGAGGGGCGGTGTGCGTGCTGGAGGCGTATGAGTAAACGCGTGTTCCATTTTCCCTTCTTACCACCCTTCAACACCCTATTTGCCATTTCTCGCATAGATTCTAACGATTTTCGTACAGTCCATTGCTGTTTCCTTGGTAACCTTTTGTAATTGATATTAGTATTTGGTGTCTTATTTTTTCAACCACTTAATGTTGGAGCATGAAGGATGGTTGGAAAGTTTAAGTTGACAGGGCAGAAAGTCATTGACTTTCTGCCCTTGATTCTCCGGCACTAACCCAACGACAAAGCATGTTTCAATTTTAGCCATGCTCCTATTATCTATCTAAAAAGACAAGACCATGAAAAAACACTATAATTAATAATATATGTCCTCTTTATGGTATTGGCGAGTCTTACCGGTTATGGCCAAAATGTAGGGGAGCAATTCACTGTTGGTGACATCAAATACAAAATCACATCCATATCCCCCCATGCCGTACGGGTCGTGGGCTATACCGGTCCGGAAGGTGTTACTTTAACCTTAGTCATCTTCGATCAGATTCTTTTCGGCGTGCTTTTTTTGATTTCATTTGGTTTTATTCATATCAATATCAAACAAAAAGTGCCTTTATTACCCATATAAGCACATTTGGATTTGAATAAAACTTATTAAAACTGATTGTGGTTCAGGAGGTCGTGGGTTCGGGTCCCATCTTCCACCCTTGATTAGGGGAATATTCAAAAAACCTTGATATTCCCCTTTTTTAAAACACCATTTAAGCCATTGCCAAGCGGATTTTACCTTTTCATTTTTGGTTCGGGATTCATACCTTCAGATAGACTATTGCACGCAGGGGTAAATTCAGAATCACTTAGCAGCGAAGACATAATTACAAAAATAGCAGTTCACTTTTGTGAACCGCTTTTCATAACGGATTCCACAACTTAAGCCGCTTTTCGCATTCTGTCTTTGGCAGTCCGAGCTTTGGGTTAATTACATCGCATAATTCTACCAGTTTCTCACAAGCTCTGGATCCGGTGATGGTTCTTGCTTCAATCATGTGATCGAAAACCCAAAGATGGCCATGCACTTCCACTTTATTTTCCTGAGCAAACTTTCGGAGGGCATTATCACTTGTAATTAGTGTTGCTTCTTTTTGTTGAGCTTGATAGAATGCGGAACAGTCTTGCTCAGAAAGAGAATTTTTTTTTGATTGGATGGTCATGATCTCAATGATATCCTCTCCTGACATGTCTTCCACAATGAGTTTGCCTCTATCTATGTAAGGTGAAAGTGCCTCATATTGATCTTCAAATAATTCGTCAAGTACTAATTGGGAAGTGATGAACTCAAACTCCAGGTCAAAGAAATGGGGCAATAACCTCAGCTCTATCAGGATGTTGGCATCATTGACTATTATTTTCACAAAGCCACGAACTCTTTTTTAAAAGCTGCAAGCTTTTGGTTGGACAAACCGGCAGCTTTGCTCATAGAAATAATTTCCTCCGATGCCGCTCTGTAAATGAGTTGTTTGAGCCTACTTGATCGCTCCCTTCCGATGTAGTGACCTAACCCTTTCTCTGTTCGATTGCCGCTAATCCATTTTCTGAAATTGAGGAAAGCAACATCGTTGATCACCCCCAGATCTTTCGCTCTTTGCATAAGTGCCTGGATAGAAATACCATACTCTTCTTTTACAGCTATCAACTCAGGCACGGAGATACGCATACGATGCTCTCCAAACTCATACTTGAAAGTCTCTTCAGGTATGAGCATTGCACCAGCAAACTGGAAGCACATCTTCTCTATCTCTTTATGCGATACCTCCTCGCTAAAATTCAAAAGTAAATGTCCTAACTCATGTAAAGCGGTCAACCGTTTTCTTTCAATAGTATAATGTTCATTGATCACTATGATGGGATACTTGCCATCTGCCCATGCGGAAAAACCATCAAATTCATCCGGTGCATCAATTTCGATTACCTTAATTTCTTTATCTTCCAACAAATCAATCACATTGGGAAGTGCATTGTAGCCAATTTTCCATTGCTTTAATAGATAATTTACTGCTTCTTCCACATTTTCCCTGGATTGAATGATCCGGTTTTTGATTGGATTCTTAAATTCTGATTTGATGCTGAGAAATTGCTCAACCTCAAGGTACCGTTCTACAATGTCAGTTACCTTTTGCTTGATTGCATTGATTTTCTTTACTGATAGTTTACTCTTCTTCCTAAACTCCATTTGCTTGATCTCCACAGTGAAATGTCGGAAAAAATAGTCAGTCTTTACATCGAGTGCTTTGGCCAGAGCAATCAATACTTTACTATCAGCCATCATGGCTGCTTTTTCATACTTTGAAATGGCATTTTTGGATACTATGCCCCCCATACGATCTACCAGATCATCCTGTGATAACCCGGCCAGTACCCGGGCATTTTTTAATCGCTTGGCGAAAAGATCCTTCATGTATTGCAGGTTTTGATTGCTCTATGTTATTATAAACGAGGTTTACAAAAATATGTTTCTAATATAACTTTGTCAACCAAGCATGGTATGTGAGTAAAACATGTTGAAATGATTTAAAATTATTGGATATGGATTTTTTAACAGTATACTCGGAAAATATTGCCAGATCCCTCTAATCCTACTTCATTCTTTCTTCTCATTGGTTTCTGCCACTTTGATCCCTAAAATCCCAAATCCGGCGGTCAACGTCACAAATATGCCCATGTAGTTGAGCAAAAACAGAATGATGGTGAGCTGAATGGAAATTGAGGAAGAGCTCTGGATCACCTTGTACACATCATCCCGGCCCCATGCCTCTACCAGCCTCAATTGACTACCATGAATCTGTAGGCCTTCTGCCAGCTCTCCCCCCGGCCAGAGTGGAAAGAGAAGATTTGCAGAGTGTGGAACTTCCTCCACATAATAACCATATAGAAAAAGATATGAAATAAACAGAATCACAAAAGTGACTCCCATGATGATGGTATATTTTGTGATCAACCGGGAAGGAAGTAGTCCGATCTTTTGTTTGTTGACCCATAGCGTCAAAAGGATCAATACACAAACAGACTCTATGGAGGCTCCAAAAACCACCTGTGAAGCACCTGGAGGAACACCCAGTTTTGTGATCAGAATGGTCATTCCGGGTATCAGGGCAAAAGTGGCCGAAATACCTGAAAATACTTTGCCTAACTTTTTCATTTAAAACTGTACACTTACGGATTGTACGGGCTCAATCGATTGGGGCTGCGGACGATGCGTGATCGTTTTGAATACATCGTTCACATGAAAAACGATCTTAAAAACCGTTTGATCGATGCGTACAAAAGTATCCGTCACAGAGGTATTTACCTTATAGGGTTCCATGTCACTAAGGCTTTTTTCCAGCTCAATATTTTTAAAACGTTTATCCCATACCCTGATAGGTACCAGATAAACATCGGCACCCTGGGGGTTCGATTTAATTTCAAGCTTTATTACGCTCAGTTCAATGCCCCCGTAAGGAATTTCAAGTTCTTTTTTCCCATATAGCCAGCTGAATACCCCATAGGATTTTTTTGCAATTCCGGTACACTCCAATTCATCTGTATTTTCTGAGATCTCCAGGGGTAGATCTACCTTAATGAGGAATCCTGAATCCGGATCCTGCAGCAATGGCCGGATCTTGTCAGATTGCCAGTCCATCGGGGCATTTTCCGGGGTTTTCAGCGTAAAGGCCACAATATCATAGTTACTCAGCGTGTCACTGTTCACATACATGAATGATGAAACAATACTGGCTGTATCCAGCTGACCCAATACCGGTGAACATAGGCTACTCAGCAGAGATAAAAATGTAAACGCTTTTTTCACTGGACACCAACCTTTATTTTTCCTGTTAACATTTTCCTTTTTCTAGGTGTTGAGTACGTTCTCATTGCACTATTGATCCTGGATTCCGTAAGCCTTCCCATCATCTGTAAGTTGGTAAAACAACAACCTGAAAATTAAATCGTTGTAGCTCTTGTCCCTTATCGCAATCCTGCATACTATGGTAATTTTCCGACAGTTGGTTTAACTACTCAACGTTACCACTGGTGATAAAGGTAAAAATATAAGAGGGGATAATCAACGTATACAGGTCTCACAACTTCCCGATGGAAGGCCGGTTACCTGAAGTAATGGCTTTGCTTCCCGCATGGGATTCTTGCTGTACCATGGGAGCGGTGGTAAAGCGTTGTTCAGGTTTTGATCAAGGGTTGCTTTCATACGGTTAAGCCTGTTGATCTGCAAGGGCAGCTTTACTCCGTTTAACCCCCAGATATATCACCACTCCACCTGTGAAAAACATAAGGAGACTGTAGATGGCGGGTGCGATGGCAAAAGTTGCATTTCCAAGTAAGACTACCGCAATAGCAATGGCCATAGTACCATTTTGAATGCCTGACTCAATGGCAATGGAGGTCGCCCGGCTGTCTGTTATTTTGAAGAGCTTTGCCGAGTAAAACCCAACCATCATGGTGGCTGTATTCAACACGAATGCTGCAAGACCCGCCTGCTGAAAATAGGGGACTACATGATTCCTTTCTTTTATGATCAGTCCTGTAATGACAAGCGCAATAACAATCCCTGAAGCCCTGCGAACGGGTTTTGCCATTCTGTTTGCGAATGCTTCTTTCTTCTTTCTGATGAGCATTCCCGCACCTACAGGGATCACAATGATGACAAATGTTTGAATGATCGTCTGAACCACATTCAGTTGAACCATTTGTCCCTGGTCCACAAACTGCACTAATGCAAAGTTTACGATGAAAGGGATCGTAATAATGGTTATAAAACTACTTATGGCGGTTAAGCTTACTGAAAGTGCCGTATCCCCTTTTGCAAGGTGAGCAATTAAATTAGAGGTAGGACCACCGGGACATGCCGCAAGGATCATGATCCCAACAGCAATTTCCCGGGTAACGGGAATAAGTGATGCCACAGCAAAACCAAGTAAAGGTAAAATGAGCAATTGGTTTACCAATCCCACAATCATGGCTTTGGGGTATATGAGTATCCGCTTAAAATCATCTGCTTCCAGGGACAATCCCATTCCCAGCATGATAATAATCAATGAAATGGCCAGAATGGCCGTAGATATGCTGTCCATAATTTTAGTAGATCATGCGTGTAGCATCGGCTTTCAGTATTCCGTCAGCTACCTGTGAACAAAAGCCTGCTATCAAAAATCCGGCAAAAGGTAGTAGTTTTCCGGCATAAGATCAAATGGGTAGAATGAAAGGGTCCTTCTGTTCATAGGTGAGGAATACTTTGTGACGCTGAGATTGGTTTCTTCAAAGGGATTGCACAATATAGGTATCCAGCAATTTGTCCAATCGATTGAGAAGGCCTTCGTCCTGATGAGGGGCTTCCCTGTCGAGTTTTTTCAGCATAATAAGATAGCTTGCAAGGTCGTACCTGCAATCCTCCAGGGATAACTCTCCAAGCTCACCCTGGATCATACCAAACGAAAATTCAAGTTGGATCTTGTCTGAAAAGAAGCTCCTGTTGAATGTATCTGGTTCAAGTTTTTTAATGGTGCGATAAGCCAAAGTGACAAACCCGGAGATCCTGGAACAGTTACTTTTGAATTCCTGACGTTGAGCCGGAACTAAGAATTTACCACGTTCCAGTAGTTTAACCAGTGTTTTTTGTTTTGATATGGCTCTTCTAATGTCAGCATTCTCATTTAAACTCATAATATCTTCAAGAAATTGTGAGTTTTCGGAATACGATAAATGCCGGGGTTCTCCTTCACTACCTTTTTGAATACTGTTTGAACAGGTTACGTTTCTATTCACACCAGAAAGTAACCTGGCCAGAAAACCAGGGAGCCGGACAAGTTTTTTTCCCCAACTCCAGGGTTGGCATTGCAATGTTTCATCAAAATGAGTGGCAGAAGTATTGGTTAACGTTGACATTGTGTGTTCTGGTTTGGCCGGGAGGTTTTCAATACCTGACCTAAGGTGGTCCGAAAGTCCGGCATCGCTCTTCTCCTGCCCGATGGGAAACGCCTTGCGGGCGGCATGTACATTCACAGCCGCCCGCAGCTTGCGCTCATAGTCGGCGGGGAGCCGGTTGTCCACAATGGTGGATATACCTGCTGTGCCGGGTTCTTTTTGGAACTCAGGGATAACGGAATGCTGTTGATCCCGGGTTTTACCTGTGGAGACTTTCATGGTTTAACTGGTTTAGTGTTGACTCCTGGTATATTGTTATTTTTTATTCAATTCACAATGAAAGTAACAAAGATATGCTGGTGTGGAACACACTGACTATCACAAACCCGGCAAATGCTGGTCATTTTACGACATAGGAATCGGTCTTACAAGGAAAATGGCGTAAGCCGTTCTCTCCCACAACGCCTTCGTGGGAGAATGGTAAGTTTTTGTATGGATCCTATCGACTTCAGCTTTCGTGATTTATCAGGCATCTGATGTTGACGTTTAGGCATACTTTAGTATTCAAAAAAAGGCTGTCCTTTTGAGACAGCCTCTCCTTTTTGTCAAATATTACATTGTCTCCGCATATCTCCGTCAATTGTCATTCCAATAGTTGTCGGAATCTCCGTTGAGACCACGAAGAAGGCCGCCGGGACCACTGAGGCACTGTAGTAATTCATGACCTCCAAATAATCTTTGGCTTCATATTCAAATACCAGACTTTTAAGACACCCTCTACTGCCCCCGCCGGGGGCTACCCGTTCTTACATCTCCTCGTTATATGCATCCATGGCGGGTCTCATTCGCTTTCGGCATACATGAATCCCGATGTTCCGGACGTGGTCCCTGTATCCGGCCCTTCAGTCCACCTGAAGGTTGATGACACCTTAAGGGCTATGAACTGTGCCGAATTGCCATAGAATCTCCCTTTATTGGCAGTACGTGCGTCAAAGGTGGCGGTTCTTTCGCCCTGCGTCAGATCCCCGTCCTGTACCATAAAGCGAAGGCCATATTCATCTCCACCTAAGTCGTCCGGGCCCCTGATTGACCCACTGATATTAAGCTCTCCCCCCGGGTTCTCAAATCCTGCAAGGTTTGTTGTGAAATTCAGGAGTTGACCGGTAAATTTTTCGGTTTCGAAATCCAGTGTCAATACAACGTCAGCGACGTAAGAGAGTTTAGACTCAGATGTGGTATTATTTTCAAAAAAGTCACCACTATGCACCCCTTTAAAGGTTACGATACCGCTTGACGGGAATTCGCTTGTCCTGGTGAGGCCCTCTGACGTTGTTAAATCAATGAGCGTCTCCCGCAAGGAGCTAAACGTGGCTTCCGCCTCTGCGAACGTACGTGGTGCACCCTCACCCGGGTCTGTAACCTCTTCATCGTCTTCTCCACAGCTCCAAAGGGCCGGTAAGACTACAAAAACAAATAACATTCTTTTCATAACTTATTCTTTAAATAGTTTTTTAATTATTCAGTGTTTTAAGAGTGGTTCCTGACGGATAAGTCTGATTTTTATGTACAGATGGACGTTCTTTTCAGCGTCTATTGACGGAATGAACCCATATATTTTTCACAGTGGTGACCATGGCCCTGAATCCGGACTGAGGTAATGCTCCAATTGACAATCACACTTTTACTATGTGATCGGATTATTTTTTAATGATAGAAAAGACGGGCTTATTCCAAATTCTTTTTTGAACCTCTTGGCAAAGTATGATGGACTGGAAAACCCTATTTGAAAAGCTACTTCCGCAATATTATACTTATGAGTAAGGAGTAGCTCCTTTGCGCGATGTAATCTTACCGAGGAGATCAACTGATTGGGGGACTTGTTGGTGATGGTTTTAAGTTTACGCTGTAACTGTCGCTCACTTGTGCCTATATTTTTACAGAGCGTCTCCACACTGAAGGTCTCATTGCTCAAATGAGTATATATACACTGCAGTACGACTTCGAAAAAAGAGTCTTTGTGAGGCAATTGATGTCGGGAAAAATAATCCCCTGAGTTTAAATGATCCGGGTCAGTAACTGTAAACAGGGAGAGTGTATCTCCGGAAATAGTCTTGAATATTGACTTTTGTTGTGTGAATTTTAGGCCTGCCCCTGACAACAGGTGTTTGACAGTTTGGGTGATTAAGATCTGGCCGGACCGGGCCTTGTCAAAGATCGATTTCACAAAATTTTGGGTTTCGCCACTTACAAAGTAAGTTTCATCCGTGGCTACTTCCATGATGTGAATACCAATAGAAAGCTGTGCATGTACACTTTGCATAACATCCATCAGATCCATGCTGCAACGGACCGCCTTGCCTGGCCCCTCAAAAGTGGCTATCAGGGTGTGATGGTCATTTGGAATTAACCTGCCCCGGTATTGTTCTACCACCTTCGTGATAAGTTCCTGAGGGTTTGGATGTATGTTATCAGCAAATACTACACGCGCTACTACGAGGGTGAGTAGTTGCTTCTCATGATTTATGGTTGGCTTTTCATCCAGAATAAAGGCCTTCATCCGGTTCAGGATCTCTTCTGTATCGCCTACCCAAAAAAGATGATCACTTCCATCCAGCTCTACAAATCTGGCACCTTTTATTCGTTCTGCTATGAATCGCCCTTCCTCGATCCTTACATCAATATCATGGGTACGTTGCATGACCAGCGTGGGTACCTTTATTGAGCTCAGGACATTGATAATGTCTACTTGAGTATTCATTTTGGTAAGCATCATAGCCGCGCTGGGACTGGCTCCCGATCGAAAATAATTGGCCAGCCAATCCATGAATTTCCTGTCATGGGACCTGGATGGAGCCAATGATTCCAGGCCCATATCCCTGTTTCCCCAGTTGTGCTCGATCATATCATAAACCTTCTGGCGCTCTTCGTCCGTGGGTGCCCAGGGATAGTCTGGTGAGTATCTGCGCTTGGCAAATATTCCAAACGTGATCAATGAGATAACGCGATTAGGATAGGTGGCGGCAAACAATGCAGAGGCGCACCCCCCTTCTGAATGTCCGAACAACACTGCTTTTTGAGAGCCCACCGCATCCATTACTGCCCGAATGTCGTCCATCCGTTCTTCCAGTGTGGAAAGCTCCACCACGCGGTCCGAAAGTCCTGTTCCTCGCTTGTCAAAGAGAATGACTCGGGTTATTTTCCCTAATTCCCGTAAAAAATGCACCAACTCCGGACATTCCCACATCCAGTCAATATTGGATACCCAGCCGGGAATGTAGACCAGATCTGTTGATCCCGAACCAAAGACCTGATAAGCGATGTTGATACTACCGCTTTTTGTGTATTGGGTTACAGGCTTGTTGAATTCAGTCGGTTCTTTTACGAACAAATTTCGGTTATAGGAAATGCCCATAGGAGATTCATCCTTATTCAGAATTGAAGTACTGTAATTACTCAGTCCTTTTATGCTTATGCTTACGTTTCCTTCCATGTTTATGTTCCGTTTAAAAAAATCAAGAAACTTCTCAGCATTACCAGAATGGAATGGTAGGTTTTGAGATAAAGATATTTGAAAAAACCAATCGCTGATAAACGTAGGAGATAGAGATGAGGTTTTCACCATTTACCTACCCTACAAAATTACGACAACCCTGTTTTTGGATTAAAATGCGATCTTTTTACAGGAAAAAATGGAAGATTTTTTGATCGATCCTAGGTCGCTGATCGAACAGGACTGTTTTCCACATATCCAATTATATCCATATCCTGTGTACACATGCCAAGCTTTTTCTTTAGTCTTCGTTTTGCCTGCTCAACGGCACGCCGGGTTACATTCATAACAATGGCAATTTCCTTGTTTGAAAGCTTCATTTTCAGGAAGGCCAGCAGCTTATGGTCGTTTGGGGTAAGTTGAGGAAAACTACGTTCCAGTTTTGTGAAAAAGTCAGGATGTACACTCTCAAAATGTGTTTTAATGCTTTTCCAATAGCTCTCGGATCGTTTTAGATTATCCAGCTCTCTGATCACATACTCCGAAGGATCATTTCCGGAACGAACATCCAGTTTGATCTTATTGAGGATTTCCGAGAGCTTATCATTAAAATTGAGTAGTTGAATGGAGGTAGTGGTAAGTGACCGGGCTTTTTGATTGATGTCCATTTCAAGTTGCCTGCGCATCGTTTCTTCCATTTTAAGCCTTTCCTGCTGTATCTCATTTTGATGTTTAATCTGATGCAACGCTCTCTTTGAAGCCCTTAATTTGTAAGCCACGGCAAACGAAAAAATAACTACTTCGATCATCTGAAGAGTGTAACTGGCATGGACGGTATAACTTGTTGAAAGCCAATCCATGAGATTGAACAAATTTAAAATTCCAACTATGCTGACGATCACATTCCCTGCCAAAAGAAAACGGGCACTGGGTATGTCTGCTGATAAACGAACAGAGCAATACAGCATGATCATAAAAGATAGGGTGGCCGTTGCGGCCGTCAGGTAAAACGCTGTGATGTAATGAGATAACACCAGGGTAATGAATACGGCCAGGTAGATCCAGGGTATCCATTTCAGGATCTTGTATATCCCTGGCATAGTGATTTTAAGGTCCAGGTATTTGACTGAAAACAGGAAATAGCTAAGGGGAATTGCTGAGAAGCATATGTATTGAACGTTTCGTACCCAGTCTGCCGTTCTTAAAAGCCCTGTTTCCAAATGCGCATCTGTAATAAAAAGGCAGGTCAGGACCGTAACAATATTGTAGATGGAAAACAGAAAATACTCTCTGTAAAATGTGGATACAGAAATAAAGAGGTTATAAATAAACATGACGAAGATCACACCAAGAAAGAAATAGGTTAAGCGCCTGCGTAATTTATAGGTATTCTCGTATCCACTCCGGGAATACAGTTTCATGCAGCCTGTAACAGCATAATCCATCAGGTAGCGTGAGTTTCGGGTGACTGACTTTAATCTAAAGAATTCCTCGGGGCTTTGCCCCGGGGTATAGAGGAAAGTTTGAAAACCTAAAGGTTTTCATCCGCTTGTAAAAGCGGTAA
>LYSV01000155.1 GCA_001657315.1 Flammeovirgaceae bacterium BBD 1991-12
TGTTCGCTCCGACGATAGCTATAAAATTATACTATTTTCAACCGGAGACAGCCCGGTAATATTTAAGGATTTTAAATATCAAGGCGTAGAATGATGAGCAAAAAACTTTTACTTTTTGCAATGGCAGTCACACTGGTGAGTTGTGGTGATAAGCCGTCAACAGAAAAAAGTAATTCCGAAAATGTCTTTAGCTACACCAACCCCATCAAGTCGGGGATTGATCCGAATGGACTGAGGGATTGCCAGGTGCTTCGAGATGGAGATTGGTGGTACATGACCGGCACATCCTACCCGCATTGGTCAAGGCAGGAGGTTGACGGAAACCTCAATAAAGGTGTTGTCCTGTACAGATCCAAAAACCTTACGGACTGGGAATTTATCAAGTATATCGTAGAGCGGGGAGATTCCACCAAATGGTACTATCGCAGGTTTTGGGCACCCGAGATCCAAAAAATAAAAGGTAAATATTACGCACTGTTCAACTGCCGCAACGACGCGCTCGGCTTCCCGGGACAGCATACCGGGTATGCGGTCGCTGATCATATAGAAGGGCCCTACAGCATAGTCACCGAAGAAAAACCTTTGAGCCGGGGAAATGATCTCACTTTTTTCGAAGATGATGATGGTAAGGTTTATGCTTTTTGGAACAGGGGGCGGGAGTTTGGGATCGGGTTCGCAGAGCTGGACCTGGAGACTGCCACTTTCCTTACAGAACCAACATCCGCCATTCAGCCGGCCAAAGTGGACTATGAAATGGATGAGGAAGGTAAGGTTGTAATGGAGCTTAACTACGATAAAACAGCCATGAAAAAGAAGGTCGCCAAGTATTACGACTGGGACGCCATTGGAATCGAGGGGGCATACGTGATTAAAAATGAGGACATGTATTACTTGTTTTATTCCAGCTGGACACGCGGCTATGAAATCGGCTATGCGACAGCCGCTTCAGTTACTGGCCCATGGACCAAGTCTCCCACTAATCCCTTCTATGGAGCGATGAGCAAGCAAGCTTGTAAAAAGAACAAGATGGTATTTGAAGGTGACCCCGACAACCCTTTCAACGCAGTCGGTCACAACGAAATATTCACCGGACCGGACGGGCGCCTGTGGCTTTCATGCCACGGCATCACCGAAGGCCAACCTCCATTTTTGGTGATCGATCCCATTGGGTTTGATGAGGAAGGAAATGTAAGATCCGATGGGCCTACGTATACGGAACAGGTGGTGAAGCTTTAATTATCGGGATTGAGTTTTAAAAGAAAATCATGAAGCCCTATGGCAAAGATGTCGTGTTTCATATGAAAAGAATCTGTGCCTTGATAGATGATATACTTTTCATTAGGCTTGATATCTTCACAAGCTTCATAAAAACCTCTTTCTAATTGAGGTACAGAGCTTTTTTTGATTTCAACAGCATAAGTGTATCCATCAGCATATCTTATCAATAAATCGATCTCTGCACCCCCTGAAGTCCGATAAAAGAATATTTCTGCTTCTTTGGGTATTACACCTGCAATGTTTTCAATCACAAAACCTTCCCAGCTGGACCCCACTACCGGGTGCGAAAGCAGCGCATCTTTATTTTCGATATTTAACAACGCATGGAGGATGCCCGAATCACGAACATAGGTTTTCGGGCTCTTTGTGATCCGTTTACCCGTATTAGCATACCATGGCTGCAACTTCCTGATCAAAAACAGGTCGACCAGCAGATCAATATATCGGCTTACGGTCTGGTTGCTCACCCCTAAGGAAGAAGCGATCCTGGAAGCATTCAACGTAGAGCCTTGTAGGTGTGCAAGCATTGTCCACAACCTTCGCATCGTAGTGGAAGGTATCCTGGGGCTGAAAAAAGGGATGTCCCTCTCCAGGTAGGTAGTAATAAAGGCTTTTCTCCACATCAAGCCCTGGTCAGTACTCTTAGCTAATAAACTATCAGGGAATCCACCATATAACCAAAGACGATCCAGGTCTTGTGGATATTCTTTCGAAAGAACAGGCACCATTTCTTCATAAACAATACGGCCCGCAAGACTCTCCGAAGACTGACGCAATAAGTCAACCGAAGCTGATCCAAGAATAAGAAACTGTCCATTCTTGTGACCCGCCCTACGGTTTTGATCAATGATTCCCCTAAGAATAGGGAACAACTCCGGCTTACGCTGGATCTCATCCAGGATCACCAGTTTCCCACGAAGGTTGGTTAAATATTCCAAGGGGTCTTCCAACTTGATAAGGTCCAGCGGGTTTTCCAAATCCAGGTAAATGGAATCGACATGACTACCTACTTCTAAAGATAAGGTAGTCTTACCCACCTGGCGAGGACCGATAATCCCCACCGCAGGAAAAAAGGACGTTTTTTCCAAGATACTAGAAAGAGCTAGGCGTGTTATCATCCTTGCAAATTTACCAATAGGTGGAAGATTTGCAAGGTTAAATTAAAATAACCTTGCAAATCTTCCATGAGATGGTAAATTTGCAAGGTTAGCTAATTGTAAGGTCAACTCAAATTTTGGTCAGCTCGATCACCCAATCACGGTCATTTTCTTTTTTGGGAGCAGACAGGTCTACTTTTTTACCCCCGGTGATTTTAAATGACCTCTTGTGAAAATTTCCAGTCCTGGGATTAAACCACTTGCCTTCAAACTCCCCGTTTACACCCGCTAAATCGAGTGTTGTAGCTCCTCCAAATCGCAGATAAACTACATACTTTTCTCCTTTTTTGGCGAAGCAGTAGTCTTCAGTTGAAAGTAACTCATCGGCTGGATCCATTTCAATGAACGGTAAAGTATTAAAATAGTCAAGCGCTATTTTACATTGATCCCAGAAAAGATCCCGGGAACGATAATCTTGGCAGGTAAGATCAGAATGATCATACTTGTACCCAAAGTACCATTCCACCCCCCAGGCCCCAGCCATCATGGCTCCCCAGAGCGCGTTTGCTCTTGCGGTATCGTGTTTGGCATCTTCCACATCCGGGAGCAGGGAATGCTGGGCATCTCCCGGTTCATCCAGCGCAACCGCCCATTTCTTACCTGCCTTTGAAGATTTATTTCTCCATTCCAGGACAAAATCATGCACCCGGCTAAAATCTCTTTTAGTGGTTTGAAGCGAAGGCCCGGTGTATTTTGAACCCGGCACCAAAATGTCGTCATAAAGTGTTTTTGACCCGTTGTGGATCACAATGTGATGATGGTACGGATCATGAGCGTAGAAGTACTCCGCCATGGCCAGGAACTCCTGCTGAAATTGTGGTGGAGTTTTATGGTTTTTTACCCAATCCCCACTTTCTTCCCCCATGTTCCAGTTTAATGCCAGGTGATGCCCAAACCGGGCAATTAATTCCCGGTAGTAAAGCTTTCGAAATGCTCCTACTCCGCCATTGTCAAGCAGTCCCTGGTTTTCATTTTCCTGGGTCTTAAAATGGAGGAAAATACCTAACCTTTGCGCATGATCAAAAACAATTTCCCACTGATCAAGCTTTGATACATCAAAGCGATCGTAGGTATCATAATCTATATAGGGAAATACATTTTGATCGTCCCCCATTATGTTTAGTGCAAGGAACGAAACTACATTTAATCCCTTGGACGCCAGGTAGTTCATTGCCCCAATGATGGCTTTGCCTTTTCCTTCCTGCCACGTGGGATCACCTTCACTCCAATCCTTTTCATGGGCTTCCCAGCTCTTTACCAAATGATCTTTATGGCCATCGTTGTGAAATGTACCATCAAAATCAACATACGAAAGCAAATTTTCCGGTGCGTCCGGTCCTTGTTTCAGGAAGTATTCCTTTGTGCCTTCAAATTGTAAATAGTGTTCACCTATATAAGAAAGTCTGCCTTTCGCCCTGAAATCCATGCCTGTTTTATCCGTAGCCTTTACTTCGAAAGACCCTGTAGTCCCGTCCATGAATTCACCTGGAATTCCCGGGTTTGCCCGCTCGCTGACTGCCACCCATCTCCCTTTTCTAAAGTCAACGCGGTATGTCCACTCTCCTGTTAAGCCCGGTGAAAAATGCGCTCTCCAGGTGTTACCGGAAGATGCGGAGGTATTCCCGGCATTCCCGTCTGCCGCAAAATATCCTGGAACCACAAAAGTCTTTCCCGAGGAATGTTTGAATTCTACCGTTAACCGATAGTTAAAAAATGGATTATAGTCATCTGTCTCTGATACTTCCGGCCCTTCAAAATCCAGGGTGACCTTGTGCCACTGCTTTAGTTCATCATGGATCCTTACTGGTGATTGTGCCAATGCCTGGATACTGAACAGGATGAGTGAAAATGATATTAGCTTATTCATACTCGGTGTTTTAGTTTTCATTGGGTTGGATATAATGACCTACAACCAGGCCGATGATATAGTCGATTTACCTCGCTAACCGGATCCGATCGCCTAAATCCTCAATCTCAAATAGTCGGGCCCGTTCAAGCTTTCCTCCATTGGGCTGATGAAGCGTGAGCATCAGTTTTCCTTGCAGGGTCTTGAATATCATCCCATGCCCTCCATTTTCTGTAAACAGTGGCTCTTTAATATGCTTCCAGGGACCATAAATGCTGCCATTTTCGCTAACCGCCTGGATAAGTGCATACCCGGCTGGGCCGAACGTGGACCAGATCATGACCAATTTCCCTGTTTTTGTTTTAAATACAAAGTTACCGTCCGTAACGTACCCGTGGTGTTTGGATCCCCTTTCCCTGAGGCTGACTGCCCATGGAATGTCTGTTGTACCGAATAGCTGGATAGGCGTGGAAATCGCTTCAGAAAGATCGCCTGAAAGTTTCACCAAGTCGATAGTGCCCTCTTTAATTTGCGCCCATTCATGGCAAAATACCATGTAGGGTTGTTCATCCTCTACCCACAACGAACCATCCAGCGACATCCATTCGGGTGGGGTTTGTGTGCCTTTCGAAATGGTTTTAAAGGGTCCCAAAGGGCTTTTTGATCTCAAGACCTGGGTCCCTCTTTTCCATTGGGGGGCCGTACTTCTTCCGGGGTAATCCAGCGTGTCATAGCTGGTGAAGGTTACAAATAAATAGTAGTCGCCCCTATATTCATGCACCTCTGGCGCCCACACTGACTTTCTGCCCCAGAAATCTTCCGGCGCCTCAAAAACAGGTGTTGGACCCGACCATTTCTTCAAATCCTTACTTTGATAGACCTCCACACCCACTTCTCCAAGTGTACTGTTCAGCCTGTTTTGCATTTGGGCATAGAGATAGTAGGTCTTGCTTTCTTTGTCCACCAGGATAAACGGGTCCCTGACTCTGATATCACTCAAATCGACCAATCCTTGTGCCATAGCAGGTAATCGCCCTGCTAACATGATCAAAACAAGAAGGTAGATAGCCCTGTTCATTACATCCAGAATATTGAATATAAAGTCACTATAATCACGAGTATCCTGATGGCGCCCATGTTAAAGGCACGATTTGTTATAAAAATTTCGGACTTCACTACGATAGCGGATTACCTCGATAATGGTGTTTTCGAGGCCTTCCATATGATCTAAAGTGTGCTGTCGAAACTGGTTTATGCCTGGGTTACAATATTTACCCGTATTCCACCTTTGGTAGTGATGTATGCGGGTGGCCAGGATGTTACCATTAGAACAATCGACAAGAAGTACCCTCACCCGATTGGTACCACAACCTATACCAATTACATAGTCCTTGCCCGTCAACGATTTAAGTTTGTTTAACCACTAAAGAGCTTAAAAAAGAGCCATTATGAGTTTTGTGGCGTACAAATCTTTAACTCTATCGTACATGTTGACTCCCTGGCTTCTAAAAAGTAATAATTATCAGATAAGAACACTATGGTCAATTTCTTACTTTACATTGTCATTTACTTGTAGCACATTTATTCTGATTGTTGTAAAATTCCTACCGAAAACAATTAAGGGAAGATCCTCATCAAGGAGAAGTTTATTGCTCTGCTATCAGTGTGAATTCAGAAATCGTTGATTTCCAGACAGAAAGAGAAGAGAAAGAACTGACATTGATCCCGATAAAAAACAATCTTAGATTAAGGCTATTACACAATTGTGTTGGCACAAAGGTTGAGGCAAAGACGGCTTTATTAGATTGATTTCTATATTCTCAAAAAGTCAAACCACTGATTTTATGAAGACATACCGTCAGACTCTGAGGCCTGTGCAATTATATCGTACATACTTCACTTAGAAACTTCTCAAACAACCTGTAATAAACCTGTATTTGCCCGAACCGGTCCTTTTTCCAGACTAACTTCATATCGAGCTTATGAGGCAAGCTGTCCAGCTCGATGGATTTCAGGTTAAGGTCAAAACCTTTTAAGGTTGATTTTCCCATCATGGTTATGCCAAGGCCTGCCGAGACCATCCTAAGCACACTGGAAGTATTGGGAGACCGATGGATGATACTCGGTGCATATCCAAAGCCCGAAATCACTTTCAATATTTCTTCCATATAGCCGTGACCCTCTTGTTGAGGGTGCAGAATCCAATCTTCGTTTTTACAGTCTTTAAGATTATCGAAATTGGACGCATCCAGCCAGTGATCTTCCGGAAGTATCAATACATAATTCTCTTCGTAGATCTTCAGACTTGCATGTTGATCTGAAATGAAGGCATTGGGTACAAAACCAAAATCCACCTCTTCACTTTGTAGTTTTTCAAATATAAATGCATTGGTACCTTCCAATAAATGAACCTTCAAATCGGGCAGCTCCCTTCTGCAGTATGACAAGAACTCCGGAAGTAATGTATGCATAGCTGAGCTTGCATGGCCTATCCTAATTTCACCCGCTTTACCCTGTGCCATGAGTTCTGCCTGAATTTTGACGTGCATTAACCGTGAGAGAATATCGTTTGCTTCTTTCTTAAAATAGAGACCGGCAGGGGTCAGCTTTATTTGGCGCTTACTCCGGTCAAAAAGCAATGCACCAACCTCCTCTTCCAAATTCCGAATTTGCCTGCTTAAGGCCGGTTGGGCGATATACGTTTGCTCAGATGCCTTGTGAAAATTCAACGTTTCGGCCAGTATAAGAAAGTTTTTGATCTGTTCCGTATGCATTTCAATTGATTAATATTTTCAATTGTTCAATCAAAAATAAGTATTTTTTTCAATCATTTAAACTTCTTTCCTTTAGTGATAAATAAGGGAAACCATGAGTCAAGGGAAGTCTTTGGTAAAAGTGTGGATCTGCTATGTATTATTATGTGTGGTGTGGGGCAGTTCATTTATTCTGATCAAGAAAGGAGTAACCGCTTTTTCCCCACTGCAACTGGCGGTGCTTAGAATGGCCACTGTAATGCCAATAGCAGGTTTGCTCGTAACTCAATCCATTAAAAAGATCCCTTGTAATAAACTGGGCATCGTTGGTTTGGTGGGGCTGATAAGTACTTTTATCCCATCTGTCCTGTTTGGGATCGCCCAAAAAGAGGTAAACAGCTCCCTCGCAGGTATCCTTAACGCAACCACACCGATGTTCACCTGTCTTGTAGGCTTTGCATCATTCAATGATCGATTAAGTAAGAAACAGGTTATGGGGCTCTTCCTCGGATTCATCAGTGTCGCAGCCTTGATCATGATAAAAAGCCGGGCATCATTGAATACAAACGTCTTTGGCCTCTTCATTCTTTTGGCAACATTGGGTTATGGCATCAATATCAACCTGGTCCGGTTTCAGCTAAAGGACCTTGATCCCCTTGATATTACCATTGCAGCCCTGTTTTTTGCAGGAAGCGCAGCATCCGTTTTACTCCTCGCGGACCTTCCGACTTATATAAGGCTAAGTCGTGATCACCCCGGGCCCTTTATGGCAATCATGATCCTGGGCATTGCAGGAACTGCTCTGGCCCAATACCTGCAAAACATACTTGTGAAATCTACAAGCCCGATTTTTGCCAGCTCCACAACTTATGTGATCCCGGTTGTAGCCATAGGCTGGGGATTGTGGGATGGTGAACAAATACACTGGATGATCTGGATGGCTACTACAAGTATTTTTTTAGCCATATTCATGATGAGAAAATAAGAGAGGAATGCATCACCAGATCAGACAAGAGAGGACGGTGTTACTTTCAGGCACTAAAATCAATATATGTTTCATCGTTTTTTGGTTGTCCACCACATGTAAGCTATGACATACACGTGTCGTGATCAGCCCTCTGAAATGTCGGATTAGCACTTGGAAAAAAACTGATCCATTTATCAAATTTGAATTATGAATTTTAACTATAGCAATCATCTTTTCAGGTCCTGATTTTATCAACCCGGAAAGACAAAATCAAAAAACCATGAAGCAAGAATTATGGCTCAATCTTCCAGTAAAGGATCTGGCAAAAACAAAAGACTTTTTTACCGTGCTGGGTTTCGAATCCATACGGGATGCACCAGGGATGGTCGGCTTCAGGATCGGTCAGGTGCCGGTAATGATGGTAACGGGATCTGAATTTGAAAAGTACACAAGTTCAACGGTTGCTGATCCTTCAAAAGGGAGCGAAATTCTCATTTCGGTGGATGCACCCGATAAAGCCTATGTTAATCAAATGGCTAACAGCCGGAGGGATCGTCTTTGCCGAACCGGAAGAGCTCCAGGGCTGGATGTACAACATGGGCTTTACTGACCTGGATGGCCACTGTTGGAACATCTTGTACATGGAAAATGAAAAGATTAAAAAAAGCTAAAAAACCAAATGACGCATATACTGAAATACTTCACCCAATAAAGCATCACTACCGATCCCAGGGAATACGGATCAACCTGTGATTAACTGGCCATAAAATCGGTAATAAACCCAAAGGCACCTGGGTCAGAACTAATTAAACTATAATACCATGCTAAAAGACACGTACACATTCAATTCATTTACTACAAATGACCTTGAAACCTCCAGGAAATTTTATGCAGAGACCTTAGGTCTTCACGTGGTAGAAAACGAAATGGGCATCCTCGAAATACAGGCAGGAGGCAGCAACAGGTTTATCATCTACCCAAAGGGAGGTGATCACCAACCGGCGAACTTCACTGTTCTGAACTTTCAGGTGAAGGGTATTGAAAAAGTAGTAGATCATCTGACAAATAAAGGGATCATCTTCGAGCAATACCCTGAACCTATGAAGACAGATGAGAAAGGAATTTGTCAAACCTCCGATACAAATACGGGACCCAATATTGCCTGGTTCAAGGATCCTGCCGGAAACATACTTTCAATCATGGAAGAATGAAAGGTTCAAACTCACTCAAAGCAACCAAAAAGGAATGGTTCGGTCTGGCCGTCATTGCTTTACCTTGTATGCTTTATTCCATGGACCTGACTGTCCTGAATTTGGCTGTCCCTAAGCTTACCGCTGATCTCAATCCATCAGGCACGCAGCTGCTATGGATTGTAGACATCTATGGGTTTCTACTGGCAGGGTTTCTGATCACGATGGGCACGCTCGGAGATCATATCGGCCGAAGAAAACTGCTGCTGATCGGAGCTGTAGCATTTGGCCTGGCTTCTGTATTGGCTGCTTTTTCCAGTAGCGCAGAGATATTGATACTGGCAAGGGCTATTTTGGGAATAGCCGGTGCTACGCTTGCTCCATCTACACTCTCTTTGATCAGCAACATGTTCCGGGACGAAAAAGAGCGTACAACAGCCATAGCGGTCTGGATCACTTCTTTTTCGTTGGGGGGTGCAGTTGGGCCTGTGATTGGCGGTATCATGCTGGAGCATTATTGGTGGGGTTCCGTGTTCCTGATTGCCATTCCTATCATGGTTCTTTTACTTATTGCAGGTCCTGCCCTATTACCAGAATTTAAAAACTCCAATGCAGGTAAAACAGACCTGGTCAGTGCCCTGCTCTCTCTGGCTATGGTTTTGGCTATTATCTATGGAGTCAAAAATATTAGCGTTGAAGGATTCAGTTGGCTACCCTTGCTATCAATCGTCCTGGGTCTGCTTCTGGGTGTTCTATTCATTAGAAGACAACACTATCTCAAAAACCCATTTATAGACCTGAGGATGTTCAGAGTTCCGGTATTCAGCAGTTCATTGATCATTTATCTGCTGTCCACCTTCATCCTTTTTGGCATGTTTTTCTTCATTGCCCAATTCCTGCAGTTGGTTTTGAATTTATCTCCTTTGGCAGCAGGTCTCTGGATGCTACCTTCCTTTGCAGGGTTCATCGTGGGCTCTATGGCTACACCAATATTGAGTAAAAGATTTAGTCCGGTCAACATAGTATTTACAGGGCTGCTGATTGCCGCCGTGGGATTTGGACTTTTAACACAATTAAGGCCTGATAATGGCCTTGTGCTGGTGGTTACTGCCCTGGGAATATTTTCGTTGGGTATTGCGCCAGTGTTCACCTTAGCCACTGATATGGTGGTTGGCAGTGCGCCTCCTGAGCAAGCCGGAGCTGCTGCTTCACTTTCCGAGACTTCTTCTGAATTAGGCGGGGCACTCGGCATAGCGATTTTGGGAAGCATAGGTGCACTGATCTTCAAAAAAAACATGACGCATATGAGCGAAATAGACACACTGGGAGCAGCGGTTACAGAAGCAGGTGTATTGGCTCCGGACCGGGGGACAAGTCTTTTAAACACAGCACAAGTTGCTTTTACTCAAGGAATGAAAACCGTTTCTGCTATCTGCCTGGCCATCTCAATAGTATTGGCTGCACTTGTATACATCTTTCGGAAAAAGATAACTGTCCATGTGGCTTAGAGAAGTCATAAAATATTAAATGACTTCCAAAATGAACAGAATCCTGGGTAGAATTTGCCAGCCTAAGTCACTTTTGTAAAAAGAAGGGAGTAGTAATAGGTATACTTTTGGACTTAGTAACTCAGGATAAGTACAATGATGAAAACACTATTTGATCACGCCACCAGAGAGGAAGTGATCCAAAGGATTAACACCCTCAGCACGGACTGCACCGCGCAATGGGGTAAGATGAATGTTTACCAAATGGCTAAACATTGCACAATATGGGACGAATGGGTTTTAGGTAAGGGTGATCATATCTACAAGCAGGGATTCCTGGGTGTATTGTTTGGCAAGATGGCCCTCAAGGGAGCTGTGAATGTTGAAAAACCAATGATGAAGAATGCACCAGCCGGTAAGGAATTTGTTGTGCAGGAAAAAAACGGTGACCTGCAGCTTCAGAAAGAAGCATGGATCGATCTTATCAAACAATATAAGAGCTATTCAAATCCCGGTTTCATTCACGACTTTTATGGCAAAATGACTGATGAGCAAATCGGAATTTTTGCCTACAAACATTCCGATCATCATTTGCGACAGTTTGGCGTATAACCAACATAACAGATGAAGGTCCACGAAAGACACCTATGGGCGGCAGAAAAGCTTGAGGTTCAACCTGCTGATATACTATTGGAAATTGGTTGTGGCCCGGGTGTGACAGCCAGCCTGGTGGTAGAGAAGCTGGATACAGGGGAACTTCATTTGCTGGATCGTTCAGAAAAGTCTGTTCATAAGGCCTTAAAGAAAACGGAGGCTTACATCAAAAAAGGAACGGTAAAACCCATTGTGGGAGCTTTTGGAAAGGCCGATCTTCCGTCATCTCATTATGACAAAGTCTACTGTTTTAATGTGAGACTATTGATGGAAGACAACCCAAAGGAGCTTTCCTTAGTCAAAGAACTAATTGGGACCAACGGGCTTTTCTATTTATTCTTCCAGCCCCCTTACCATCTTCCTGATACAATGACCGGGCAGGCAAAAAAGAACCTGGAAAAGAATGGTTTTGAAGTGGTGAACTCAGAGGTCAAACCAATGAGCCCCGGCCCTTCAATGTGTCATATTGCTAAATCGAAAGGTCGTTAAGAAGGGACTTGATTCGTCCAGAAATTATTCATCCCTCAGGGCCTCGACCGGGTTGTTGCCTGCGACTTTTCCAATCTGAAGCAGGATGGGAATGCTGGTAAAGACTAAAATCAGTACACAGGCCATGACCAGAGAGCCAATACCAGGCTGGGCTGTGTAAGCAAAATCAGCCTTCCACAGGTCGATAACATAAATACTTAATGGTACCCCAATAATCAGCGCTATCAACATCAATAAAGCAAAGTCTTTGGTCAGATAAAAAAGTAATTGAGCCAGACGCGCGCCCAGCACTTTTCTTATGCCAATCTCCTTAACTTTCTTCTCGAGTGTCATGGTAGTTAAGCCATAAAGCCCAAGGATCACCATAATGATAGATAAAATAGTAAACACCCTGGTGATATAGCTCAGGCGTATTTCCGGTTGGTAATGACTTTGATATTGATCTTCGAGGAAGAAGTAATCAAAGTAATTGCCTGGAAATAAATCACCATAAATCTCCTGGATACTGACAAGCACAGCGTCATTAGGTTCACGGTCAAGCTTTATGGAATATCTGTTATACGTGCTTAAGTAGGGTAAAAGTGCAATAGGTTCAATTTTTTCGTGCAGCGTAAGCTGATGAAAATCATCCACCACACCAATAATTGTCCAGTCGCGATTGCTAAAGTTTAAACCCGCTCCGATGGCATCTGTGATTGAAGCAAACCCCAAATAGGCTACGGCTGTTTTGTTTATGACCAGATGGTTTATAGAGTCGGCATTGTAATTATGGTCGGATGACTCAAGACCTCTTCCTTCAAGTACCTTCAGACCATAGAGTTTTTCAAAATTATAATCCACATTCATAAAATTGAGCGTCAGGTTGTTTGCTTCCGGGTTACTGGTATTCCTGACCCTGAATAGTCTCCCCATTCTATCCCCCGCTATTCTATTGGACATGGATACCGTTTCTATGCCCCGCAGGAGCTGCACCTCATTTCGAAATCTATCCACTTTAGGAATAAAAGTGCTGTCCCAGTCCGTCATAGCCGGACCATACACTATCAGCGTATTATCAATATTAAGACCAAGGTCCTTATTCAGCATATAGTCTACCTGATCAGAAATGGCAAGCGCACCATTGATGAGGGCTACAGCGGTCATAAACTGGAATACTACCAACCCTTTCCGCAACCAGGCCACCCTTCCTTTCAGTTTGTACCTGCCATTAATGACATCTTTTGCTTTAAAACCAGCGAGCAGGGTGGCCGGATAAAGCGAAATCACAACAAGGCCTGCTACAAACGTTAAAGTGAACAGTAAAGGAAAAGGCATTCCGAATAACTCACTGAACAAAAGTATTCCAGGACTTAAATCCAGGGAAGTTAGCTGATTGAAAAAAGGCTGTAAAAACCAAACGAGGCCAATGGAGGCCACCAACGCTAATGTATTAACCAAAAGTGTCTCCACGACAAACTGGTAAATAACATGAGAACGATTGGCACCAATCGATTTTCTGACCCCGACTTCCTTAGCACGTTGCAATACTCTACTGGTAGTAAGATTTACATAATTGATCCAGGCAATAAGCAATATAAAGCCTGCAATTACCAGCATTGTCCAGACTATCCGGCCATCCACCACCTCACCAATTTCATATTGCATGCTAACATCCAAATGGGCATTTGCCATTGGCTGAAGAACAAACTTCTCCTCACTTCCTGAAACTTCACCCTCTTTAAAATATCGTTTACCAAAGTCTACAAGCTTAGGCTCCAGATTTTCGATGGATGCTTCCTTTTTCAATTTAACGTAGTGGTAGAAATCCGACCAGCGCCAACTATTATCTGCACCCTCTCCAGCCATGTCAATATAGGTTTTGTAACTGATGAGCATATCAAACTGAAGATGGGACTGTGCTGGCACATCTTTCACTATTCCTGTTACCTTCGCAGGAGTGCCGTTGAGCTCAATATTCTGACCCACCATTTCCCCGGGATCAGCATGCAAATCAAGTAGTCTGCGTGCAAATGATTCTGTTAATACAGCCTGATAAGGTGCGTAAAGTGCAGTATTTACATCTCCATGTAATAGTTCAAAAGAAAAGAAACCTAAAAAGTGCTCATCCGAAAACAGGACCTGCTCGGTAAGATGCAGATCGTCATTATAGCCAATGTAGTTTCTCCAGTCAAATAGCATCCTGGTGTAAGCTTCTATTTCAGGAAAATCCTTAGCCATGGTGGGTCCTATGGTCGGATAGGTAATGGTACCATGTTGAATGAGTTCTCCTTTTTGATACCGGTCATTGACCACCCGGAAAATACGATCATAATCTGTGTGTATGCGATCAAAACCAGTTTCATATACTACGTACTGGAGGATCATCAATGAGACGGTCATAGCAGAAACCAGGCCGATAAGGTTGATAGATGTGTAAGTTTTATGCCTCAGGAGATCTCTCCAAGACACCTTAACATAGTTTTTGACAAGTGACATGTTATTTTGAGTTTTTGTTGTTTGACGTTTTCTGAGTCGATGATAGCGGAGAAACAAGATGGAATTCATCAAATAGCGTCTGTCTGCTTTGCGTTGCCTGTAAGCCTTCAAGTCCAGATCGTAAAGCTCTTCCAGGTCACCGGAGATGGCCTCATACAACTGCGGGTTGCAGTATTTCCGCAGCATCCAGTCAACAGACCTGCGTAACATCATTACTTAAAGGCAAGGTCCGGAATACCATGCCAAAGTGATTCCCGCATACTCCGGGAATGGACCAGTGCTTCCTGTCCTGACCTGGTCACGCGAAAAAGGAGTTTACGCTTCCCTCCTCTTTCTTTCGTTGGCTCACTGTACCGTGATTCCAGAAAGCCCTTCTCCTGTAAGCGCTGAAGAACGTTGTGAACTGTACTAATAGTGATCTTACGCTGGCACTTTTCTTCAATTTCCGTCTTAATTGCCACGCCATAGGCCATGTCATATAAATTGGCCACTACCAGCAATACGATCTCCTCCAGTTCTCCAAGGTTTGTTCCTTTCATTTCCATTTATTTGACAAAGACGAATTTAATATTATTTTCGTAATTGTCGAATATATAATGAAAAGAAATTATAATCCTTTCATTAAAAAATTACTTAAAACGATCATTTTGATTGTGCCGATTTTATATAGACCAGGGAATTTGGCTGAAAACTATGAAACCTACCACACGATTAATGAGTTACAGGTAAAAGGTCATGTATCTGAGTAGTATTACTGGCATGAAACAACATTCTATCATTGTATCACAGGAACTTTCCATAAAGGGAAGTCTTTGTCAAAAGCCCCCGAAATTTATCTCATCATTT
>LYSV01000156.1 GCA_001657315.1 Flammeovirgaceae bacterium BBD 1991-12
GCCTCAAACTATCTTTCTTACCGATTATACCTTAGTATTCAGTTAAGAGACAAATCACCGCGACAATGAAAAAGATCCTCATACCCATCGATTTATCAGATGCATCTGAGAATGCTATTGATTTTGTATCCGACGTATTTGGAGATATCCGACCCGAGCTCCATATGATTCACGTAAAAGGCGAGAATGAAAAGCTGAATGACATAAAGGCTGCCTTTGCCGAATTGGAGAACAACAAACTCATCCCGTCCGGCATGGTCTATAACTTTGAAATTTCACCGGGAGGGTTGCTGGAAGAAATACAGGCCACTATTAATACAGAAGAGCCTGATCTCCTTATCATGGGTACCAAAGGCGAAAATGGTTCCAGACTTTCCAGAGCCCTTGTAAAGCTTACGAATTGCCCGGTGATGCTTATCCCCGAAAATTACCACGAAACCAAAATAAAAAGGATAGCCTATGCCAATGACTTTAAGGACATCCGGGATTCATCCGTACTGAAGCCCTTACTGGAGTTGTCTCAGGCTATGAATGCAAAAGTTTACCTGCTGCACATCAACCGCGACAACAATGTGAAGGATATGGCAGAAGCCTCCCTCGAATATTACCTGGACTATGTAAAGCATGAATATGTGTGTATAACCAGTGAAGACATAGAGCAGGCCATCATGGATTTTATCAAAGAAAAGAAAATAGACCTCCTCACAGTACTATTGAGGGATCATGGTAACAATGCGCTAAGCTCGGGAGGTCAGTTGGTCAAAGAGCTCGTTGAGAATTCGAATGTTCCTGTATTGAACCTTGTGTAGTCTCTTCAGCACGTTTATGGTTCTTTGCGCAATGTAATTCATAGCTAACGCCAAAAACAAAAAGAGTAACAATGCCATCCCTGGTATCTGACCAATAAGGGATGGCATTGTCACTCTTTATATTTCAGAAATGCAGGGCATGAACAGCCGTCTCACTCACTTCTTCTGAGAATAATGCAAATCTATACTATCGCAAACCACTGATTTACAGTATCAAAAACCCTCTTCTAGCCTTAAAAAAGACCTGATAACGATCGTTAGGCAATATCTGATATAAGTCAACCAAAATCCAAACATAGCTCATCCCTGAGGGATAAATATTTATCGACATTTAAGGAAACAAACTTCGAGAGTCATGATAGTTCCAAAACAAAATCCAAATGTTGCGGATCCTAATAAGTTGAAAGTCAGCTATAAAAAAGCAAAAAGGAAGGATCCGTTCGAAACCTACGATATGGTCAGTTACCTGATCGATGTAAAAAAATACCGCCACCAATCTTTCCTTGCCACCCGAAGACTGGCATTCAGTATTGGAATGTTTTTGAGCCTTCTGATAGTGGTGGGCCTGTTTGAGTGGAAAAGCTATGATGGACTTGGTGGCGTAGAACTGGCGTCGAACAGCGAGGACTTTGAAGAGTTGCTGGATATACCTATTACTGAGCAGCCACCACCACCGCCGGTCAAGAAAATTCAGCAGCCCAACATAGTAGAAGCTCCTGTAGAGGAGTTAATAGAAGAGATAGAGTTAGACTTTGACGTAGAGATCACAGAAGAGAGTGTGGTAGAAGAATTCAACACCGAAGGGCTTGAAGAGTTAATGGAAGAGGAAACGGCTGATGAGATCTTTACCATTGTTGAAACTCAACCTCAACCTCAAGGGGGTATGGCGGCCTTTATGGCCTTCGTAGCCGAAAACATACGATATCCTGAAGCTGCATTGCGCGCACGGGTCCAGGGTAAAGTGTTCGTTCAGTTTGTTGTGAATGCGGACGGTAGCCTGGTGGACTTCAAGGTTGTAAAAGGCATAGGCGCGGGATGTGATGAAGAAGCTGTAAGAGTAATAAAGAGTTCTCCTAACTGGAGCCCCGGCAAGCAAAGAGGCAAACCGGTCCGGGTTAGGATGATGGTACCTGTATTCTTCATGTTTAAAGAAAGGTAGCAGGGTTCTTGAAGTATGTTTAAAGGTGGGAACGGTCGTTCTCACCTTTTTTCTTTTATCCTGCATGCCACCCTGGGAAAGCCGGGAATTGAAAACCCTGAATGATCCCGGTTTGGGATATTACTTCAGCGCCTTCAAAACCTTTTCCATCATTTCATCTATCTGCGAAGGCTCCAGCCATCTGGTAACGACAATGAGATCATTGCGGGTATCAATCACAATGAAGTTCCCTCCAAAACCAGCAGCATAGTAGAGGTCCTGATGTACTCCCTCCCACTGCCCCTTGTTAAGCCACCACATGTAACCGTACTTTTCATTGGCTTCCGAAGGCGTCCGTGCCTGTTTAATCCAGTCTGTCGAGATCAGTTGTTCGTTTTTCCATTTTCCTTCTCTGAGAAAAAGAAGGCCAAACCGTGCATGATCCAGGGTATTGATGAACAGGCCGCCACCGGAGTGACCTCCCCCACTTACAGATTGCATCTTCATACCATCCACAGTGACCCACGAATGATCATAACCATACCATCGCCAGGTAGATGAAGCTCCTATACGATCCATGATCCTTTCCTTCAGCACCAGCGGCAGGGGCTTGCGCCAAACCTGAAGCAGGGAGTAGGCAAGCACATTGACACGCACATCATTGTATTCAAAACTGGTTCCCGGCTCGAGCAGCTCCCTGTGCTTCCAGTCATCTATGCCACCTTTCCGTGGAGGCCGGTCGGCCCAGTCCTGCATACCAAAAAGGCTACCGGACCAATCGGAAGATTGTGTCAGCAGATGATGCCAGTTGATACCTGCATTATGCTCTCCTCTGAAAGTACCATCCCATACATACCTCTCTACAGTGTCCTGTACGCTTTGTATGAGACCTGCATCAACGGCCAGCCCAGCCATAGTAGACAAATAGCTTTTGGTGACACTGAAGGTCATATCCACCCGGTGGATATCTCCCCACTCTGCTACGATATATCCATTCTTGATCACGACTCCGGCAGGACCACCCCGCTTTTTGACAGGCCCCGCGATCTCGTGATAGGGTTCACGCTGGAAACCTTTCAGAATAGCCTGACGCAGATCACGTGAACCCGAATATTCATTACTTTCTGCAAAGTCCACGGCCTCCTTTAGTGTCTCTGCATCCAGTCCCAGGCCGGCCGGTGATCTTCGCTGCCATTGACGATCAGGGTAATATATCTCCTGTCCCGCCACAACAAGATGGCAGAAACAAATCCCCAGTATCATTACACACGTCAGACGTAAGTTCATCATGATATTTTTTCAGGCAAGTTATTCATTTGATCTGACTCCCGCACACCACTGATGTAAAACACTGGCACCCGATCCGGAGACTTTATGTACAATATTTACTGCTGACATACTCATTCATTCCGATCCGTTACAGATGTATTCCGAACGTATTGTTTTGCCAATTTTATACTAACTTCTGACTTGATTAGAACGTTGATTATGTGTATGTTAGACCAACCATTAGTGGTCGGTGATGAACCTGACAAAGGCTGTCCAAAAAATTGTTGAAATTGGCTTAAATGATTCTTTACCCTTTGATCAAAAACGACATGTAAGATTCCTGAATGTTACATTATTAGCTTCATTTTTTACAGTAGTATTTTTCATCTGCCTTAACCTGTTCTATTACAGACTTTACCGACTGGGGCTTGCTGAAACGGGACTACTTGGGTGTATAGTTTTTCTCTTCTATCTTAATCATATTGGGAAATTTCAGCTTGCCCGGAGCCTCTTCTTCGTGATCGTACACCTCTTCCTTGTAGCAGTCACCATGTATCTCAACGTTGGACGAATGACGGAGTACCTGCACTTTGTGATCATACTGCTGCTTATGTACTTCTACATAGAGTCCCGGGTCTTTATTTTGCTCTCACTGCTGAATCTTTTTCTGTTTTATCTGCCACAGATCGTTTACCATCCCTATCCTGATGAGGTTTACTCATGGACCAATCCTCTGGTACTGTTTGTTTCCATGTTCGTTATTGTCAAGACCTTTAACCGTGAGCATCAGAACTATAAAAATACCCTTGACGAAAACAACCGTCAGCTTCAGGAGTTGAATGAGCAAAAAGATGAGCTTGTGAGGCTTGCAGCACACGATCTCAAGAGTCCGTTAAGTCGTATTGAAGGACTGATCTCCCTTATAAAGATGACCTCTTCCAACCTCACCGGAGAGCAAAAGCATTTACTGGACAAGGTTTCGAAGGTATCCCGGGATCAGAATGAAATGATCAGAAAGATCCTTGACTCCAGCGCCGCTGATATGAAGCTGGAGGGGTTAAAAACATACAAGATAAATGTAGTAGAGATCCTGGATGCTGTAGTTAATGAGTTTTTTCTGCTTAGTGAAAACAAAAACATTGATCTGGAAACTGACTATTGCAAGTCAGCGGCGTTTATTCTGGGACATAGAGAAAGTCTGAGAAACATTTTTGAAAATCTGATCTCAAATGCTGTTAAGTTCTCTCCAAGGAATACCACTGTTTCCATAGCCGCACAATGCTCAAACGGTAAGGTGACCGTTGAGATCAGTGATGAAGGCCCTGGATTCACCGAAGCGGACAAAAAGATCATGTTCCGGCAATTTCAAAAACTCAGCGCCCAGCCTACAGCCGACGAGGCCTCCTCGGGCCTTGGGCTTTCTATTACCAAAAAATATGTAGAGGCACTGAGAGGTAAAATATTCTGTGAAAGCAATCACGGTGAAGGAGCAAAATTTGTTGTTGAATTTGACAGATTGCATCAGACCGATCTTGCTTTTTAGCATGGTGAGTATGTTCTACGTTCTATGTTTAAAGTTAGTATTCCAGCTATAGACGGCTGTCTCATTCAGCTTTTAACTAATATCCCTCGGCTATACTCTTAGTGCTATGCGCTGTGCACCATGCCCAATACTTTGTTTTTTTATAGTAATTACTAATTTTATTAGTATATTTACTCCTGTATCAAAAACCTCTCCGCTCTTGAAAAACTCAGGACATGCCGACCTTCCGCTCCACAATGGACGGGTGCCACCCTGGCTGGCGGACCGTATGGCAAAACTCGGTGGCGCCATCACGGAATCCATAGTTATGGAATACGGCAGGGACAAATTCCTGCAGCGTATCAGTGATCCGTTTTGGTTTCAATCCTTCGGAGCCGTACTGGGCATGGACTGGCACTCTTCCGGTATTACCACGTCTGTGATGGTGGCCTTAAAACGGGCTCTCAATCCCATGGCTGAAGAATTGGGCATATACGTTTGCGGGGGGCGGGGTAAACATTCCCTGAAGACTCCCGAAGAACTGGTTCGGCTGGCGGACAAAACCGGGATGGATGGTGATGAGCTGGTCAGGAGCAGTAAATTAAGTGCCAAGGTGGACAACACGGCCGTCCAGGATGGCTACAACCTGTACCTGCACAATTTTATCGTGACCAGGGAAGGGCAATGGGCGGTGGTACAGCAGGGCATGAACGCTACCAATGGCATGGCCAGAAGGTACCATTGGCATTCTCCACGACTCGTGTCCTTTGTAAAAGAACCTCACAGCGCAGTTTGCGGAAAAAACAAAGGTATGATCCTTAATCTTACCGCGGCAGAAGCAGACAGCACAAAGGAAGCTATACTGGAATTGTCTTCTCGGACGCCAGACAAGGGAATGGCTGAGGTGAGAAAGGTTTTGATGCCACGCCATCATGATGTAAAATCGAAGGACGTGGACCTGAAACGCCTCGGCGCAGTGCTGGCGCTGGCTCATGAGTCGAATGTCAGGAAATTTGATGAACTACTGCTGGTAAAAGGTCTTGGGCCCAGAACGTTGCAATCGCTTACACTGGTCAGTGAAGTCATTCACGGTACCCCCAGCCGGTTCACTGACCCCGCACGTTTCTCATTTGCCCATGGGGGTAAGGATGGGAATCCCTTCCCTGTTCCTCTCAAGGTATTCGACCAGACCATACGTCTTTTAAAGAACTCCGTGGAAAAAGCAAAGATAGACCGGTCCGATAAGCAAAAAGCAATCAAAAGCCTGCATCAAACGGCGCTCCGGTTGGAAAAGAACTTCAAACCAAAGCCTGATAACTTTGAAAGGATCATCCATGAAGAGCGAAAAAACTCCTATAAATTTGGCGGGATGACCGTCATGGGCCCTGCCCGTCCTCCATCGGGTCAGCTTTCATTGTTTTAAAACCTTATATTATATTTGTTTCAAACGTCCGCCTGGTGAAACAGATCGTACTCCGCTTCGGGCTTCTGGCCGTGGCTCTAATGGTGCTGATGCAGATCAGTAAATATTCCTTGGTGACCCGGGACCTTTCCAATGAGATCCTTACCGCTCTGATCGCAGTCCTGCTTATTGGCTTTGGGCTTTTGATAGGACGTATTTTAAAAAGACAAAAGGCCATGGAGGTGAAGCTACTGAATGAAAAGAAAGCCAGAGAGCTGGAGCTAAGCCGTAGAGAATGTGAGGTGCTGCTGGAAATGGTAAACGGCAAATCCAACCGCGAAATAGCGGAAACACTTTTTATATCCGAGAGTACCGTAAAAACACATGTATCCAATCTCCTGGTAAAACTACAGGCTAAAAGAAGAACAGAGGCCATTAACAACGCCAGAAACCTCGGATTGATCTGAATTGATCATTCATAAGCGAACTTATTTTCATATATTCAATCCATTGATGGTCAATGGTATGACTTCCCGGATGCGGAGCCCGAACCAGGGAAATCACTTTCTGGCATACATAATGATCACGGGCAGGTACCGACCCTTCAAATGCCGTGTGGATGATGGTACTAAAGTAGCAAAAACCAGATTGGTACTTTAGTATGAGTGGTCTGAGCCCGATTATTATCTACTTGGGGCCATGAAACAAAAAACAACGTTATGAAAAAGTTAATTGTAAAACATGGATTGTATGCTTCCCTGGTAGTGGTAGGTATACCTTTATTAATGTGGACTTTAACAGACGGTGAGCCCAATTATGACCTGGGCGAAATCATCGGCTACGCCACTATGGTACTATGTATGACCTTTGTCTTTCTGGGCATACGGGAGTACAGAAATCACGAGCTGAACGGGTCCATCTCATTTGGGCAGGCGCTGAAGGTAGGTGTGCTCATTGCGCTGATCCCCTCCGTGGCTTTCGGCGTCTATGATCTTATCTATGTCATCTGGCTGGATCCTGATTTTTATGACACCTACTATGCACAGTACATAGAAGAAATGAAAAATACGATGCCGGAAAGTGAGTTGGAAAAGGCATTAGCCGACATGGAGGCCCAAAAGGAGTTGTTCATGAATCCGTTCATGCAGTTCCTGGTCATGTTCCTGACTGTATTTCTGATCGGGTTCGTAATATCACTGATCTCATCGATGGTGCTGAAACGTGCAGAAGCCTGATATCCATTCAACTTTTATTAAACATGTAACATTAAAACCATAAAGAAAATGGCCAATAAAAAAGTAACAGGAATAGGGGGTATATTTTTTAAATGTTCGGAGCCCGAAAAGGTAAGAGAATGGTACCGGAAAAATCTCGGTTTGGTAACGAATGAATACGGGTCGTTATTCGAATTCAGAAACTCCGATGACCCATCCACAAAAGGTTATCTGCAATGGAGTCCATTCAAGGAAAATACTGAATATTTCCTCCCCTCAACAAAGGAGTTTATGATCAACTACCGGGTGGAGAATCTGGAAGAACTGGTAAGTGAATTGAAGGCAAACGGAGTGACTGTGGTAGACGAGATCGAAGAGTACGAATATGGGAAATTTGTCCATATTCTGGACCCTGAAAACAACAAAATTGAACTTTGGGAACCGGTGGATAAGGTTTTCACAGATATGTATGAAGGTAAGACCACAAAGTAGATATCATTGCTTCATGCAGTCTTCACATTGCTGGTGCTCTGTGGCAGATTTCTGCTCAGGGCACCATTCAGCCATTCAAAACACGATAGGCCAAAGGATCACATCCACCCGGCGGTTTCCTCTCCTGCCAGCATGGGAGCGGTTGGTATATAATGGATTGGATAGTCCAAAATCCCTGATCTTTATGAGTTCCTGTGCTATGCCTTTACGCAGCAACTCTAACTTTACCGCTTCACTTCTCATCTGAGAAAGCCATTTATTGAACTCTACTCCTCCAATATTGTCCGTATGGCTGAAGATGATGATCTCATAATCCTCGAGTTTCTCCACACCATCAATGAAATCATATAATTCCGTTACCTGAAACTCATCCACATAGTAGCTGCCTCCGCCAAAATATATGCTTTTGAGCAGCAGGGAATCCTGGCCATAGACATACGGGGCCAGTAGAAATGAAACGATGATCAAATGCCATTTCATGGAGTATACTAACGCATTCCTCCACGATCAGGTTCAAAAATATCCCGCGGAAATCAGCCTATGGAATTAATAACGTTTGAAAGGATTATAATGCCTTCCTTCAGATACTTATCGTCCAGCACCAACTCCTCTCCCGTTTTGCCTTCCGGATCAATTTTTGTTCCCGACAGGCTTACTCTTTCAGCTCTCCTTTTCTCCGCCTCTTCCATCTCATGTTTTCGTTTTTCTTCGTTGAGCGAAATGGTCGTACGGGCGAGATTCTCTTTCAACTCATTGGTTTCCGCCACCAGTTCCTTCAGGTCTACATCAGTGACCAGGCGATTCCTGAAATTATCATTTAACCGTACGATCAATTGTGGAGATATATCCTCCACCAGCTCGTACCTTGCACTGCCGATCTGATCCCACGGCAAGGCACTTGGTCTGGCACTTTCCCCAAACTCACTGGCTTCAAAGGCGGAGGGGAAGCTGATATCCGGATTCACTCCAAGGTGCTGGGTGCTGCTTCCCGTTATACGATAGAATTTCTGAAGGGTAAGTTTGAGCTGTCCAACCTTTTCGCCTTCCGGCACCTGAATATACCTGCCCAGGTCAATCACACTTTGAACGGTACCCTTACCAAAAGTCTGCTCCCCTATCACTACACCTCTTTGATAATCCTGTATGGCACCGGCAAATATCTCGGATGCTGAAGCGCTGAAGCGGTTGATCATGACAGCCATGGGGCCATCCCATATTACCTCAGGGTCTTCATCAGCACCTACCTCTACTTTGTTTGATGAAGTCTTTACCTGTACCACAGGACCATCCTTGATGAAAAGACCTGTCAGATCTATGGCCTCTGCCAGCGAACCACCACCATTGTTTCTCAGATCCATCATGAGTCCGTCGATACCCTGCTGTTTCAGGTCCGTCACAAGTCTTTTTACGTCACGTGTGGTACTGTTGTAATCCGGGTCTCCATTTTGATACGCGTCAAAGTCCATGTAGAAGCCCGGTAGTTTGATCACACCTACTTTGTAATTCCTGCCATCCTTGCTGAAATCGATAACCTCTGACTTGGCCTCCAGATCCTCTATTTTTATTTTGTCGCGGACCAGTGTAATTTCCTTTGGCGCACCGTTCACTCCTGTTTCTGCTTCCAGTATTTCAAGGCGGACCGTGGTACCCTTAGGACCCTTGATAAGCTGCACTACATCATCGATCCTCCATCCAATCACGTCTACCATATCTCCATCCACGCCCTGGGCCACACCCACGATCAGATCATTTTCCTTTAAAAGACCGCTTTTCTCAGCAGGCCCTCCGGGCATGATCTGAACTATCTTTGTGAAATCATTATCCGTTTGAAGCCTGGCGCCTATTCCTTCAAGGGAAAGGCTCATATTTTGCTTAAAACGATCAGAGGTACGGGGAGAAAAATAATTGGTGTGAGGGTCAAAGACCTCCGCCACTGTATTCATGTACAACTCAAAAACGTCCTCAGAGGTATATTGGTCGATGTTGCGCTGAAATCTTTTATACCGCTTGGCTATGGTCTCCCGCATACCTTCCTTTTCCTTGCCATTCAGTTTCAGGCTGAGCATCTGGCTTTTCACTATCTTTCTCCACAGATCATTCAGGCCGGCTTCATCATTTTCCCAGCGGGCACCTTCCCTGTCCGTATTGTAGGATTCCTCCATGGTATAGTCATACTCCATATCCAGAAGTACTTCGCGGACATACTGCATCCGCTCGTTAAACCTTTTCCTGAACAGGTTGTATATCTCAAAGGCCACCTCTATCTCACCCTGCCGGGTCAGATCGTCCAGCTCACCACGATACTTTTCAAAGGAGTCAATATCGGATTGAAGAAAGTAAGACTTGTTATTGTCCAGCGTACTGATGTACTCATCAAGGATCACTGATGAAAGGGAATCATCCAGTTCAAGCTTTTTAAAATGATAGGTGGTCAGTATCTGGGTCATCAGCCTTGCCTCCTGAGCATAATGCTCTCTGGGATGCAGGTCCAGACTGTCGGATACAGACAGATATCCATAGGTATACCCTCCCAATGAGGAGAACAACAGGCCAACCAAAACAAAAAAATTCTTCTTCATATCCTTCACGAAAAGTTATTATCCATTGTCATAACGCATAACAAGCCAAAAGGGTGCCGGTTTTTACCTAACGGTCCGAAAAAAGGATTATTGGGTTTTTTCAAAATCAAATTCCTTGAGAAATTTCTGTGCCTGTTCCACACTTTGGAAGTCATAGCTTTTCCGCCCACCGGTAGAACTATGAATGTCCACTTTTACAAGATTCACCATTGTATTCTTCCGGAACTCCAGCTTTTCAGGTTTGAAGGCTTGATAATCTTCTTCTTTTGCAATATGGAATTGGGTGGCTCTTATCGATCCGCAGTATTGACATTCATAGTGCTTGACCAGCTCTCCCTCGGAAGTTTCCGTTGCCGGTTCAATGATCTCTTCCCTTATTACCTTCATAGTGAAGAACCCGCAATTGTTGCACTGCAGCGCTTCCAGATGTCCGGGATATTTTTCCACTTTCGTATGCCCCGTAGCTTCATCTATCCATACGTCGTAATCTACGGAAAATACGTCTTCTTCCGCACGCATACCTTCATCAAGGTGTACGTCTTCTTCATCCTCACGCAGAAGCCTCATCCTATTACCCGTTTCAGCATTTACACGAGGCATGTATCGCCATTTCTTAAGTTTTTTGTCAAGTTTGGTGGGGTAGTAGTACTGCAGTACCAGGGCTCCGATATACCCAACGAGTGTTCCTCCTGCTACAGAAATGAAAACACGTACAGAGAACCAGATAGCGTCAAAGGTCAGGCTTCCCTTACCATAGGTATTGATAATAAAAGTCACCCCAACTGCTATTGCAATGAAGGCATACTTGTAGTGACTGATCTCGTTCTTGCGTATATAATCATATTTCTGCTTGTAATCACTTAGAGCAGATACTCTGATATTATGAATGATATAGATCAAAACAGCAACCACCACAGCCGCAATGGCACCAATGGTCATTATATCATGAAACAGAGCAAGAAAATTGCCATTTGTTGATTCTTCCATTTATATTCACAGTTAACAGTTATAGCCTACTAATATAGTCAATACCTGGAAACGACCCCGAATTTTGTGTATCTATTAAAAAAAGCCAGTCTGATATACTTCCAACAGGATGAAAAAAGTATTCAAACTCCTGGCAAGGATCAATAAAATGATACTGCCCAGGTACAGTAAAAGAGACCTTAACAGGCTTTCAAAACTTGATAAGGCTATCATAGCCTACCGTTACTTTATAACCAAAAACGCTCTGGACGACTAACGTAGAAAAGCCAGTATTGCCAGGTGAAACAAGGCCATTTGACCGCATCATGATATCGGCCGCTCATGAGTTTGTTACATCGATATTCCGCCTGTTTGAATTGATCCTAAATTCTTTCAAAGCGTACTGACCCTGCCAAACTGTAAAGCCTATTACACAAAGTACACAGGGAGATACTAAAAACTAGATTTGTGCAAAAATGCACAAATAAAATTTTTAAAAAATTTATTTTAAGTATATTAATGGTTAGTTTTGATTAACTATATGTGTAAAAGTGCACTTGCATGACTGAGTATGAAAAGAAAAAGCTCGAATTTGAGTTTAACAGCTTTGCAAAAAGAAATTTTGAAAAGCCAGGAAACTGCAGAAACATAGATCAGATAAGGTTCTACGTGCAGGAGCTATCCCAAAGGATCGAGGAGATGAAAACAACATCCGGCTATGTGCCTGACGCGGCCTACAGGCTGCTCGCACAGTACAACAAGGTACAGAACAAGTTGGTTTACGAGTACTTTAAAAACACTTACTAAAACATCATCATGAGGTACGTCCCCTCCCCTATTCCATTGAGGTTCAACCTGGTCTACACTGCCACGGCCAATCCCTCAGGACGTATGCAATATCATAAGGTAAGGCCGGGCCATTCCAGGGAAAGGATCAGCAGAACAGAATTCATTAGTGTATTCAATACTCAAAACATCCTCGCTGTGAGGCCACTGCAGGAGAAAGACTCTCCCGTTTTTCAGTTGGAATTTTACATTTAGGGTAAGGAGTTGTTTTTTTATCCTCTCTGGCAGGTTGTTGGTATAAAAGGGATAATCCTGCAGAAGGTATGACCGTATCATATAGCAGATTCCAAACTGCGTGCTATGATCAATTACAGTCCCGTATATCGGTATATTTCACTCAACTTGTGGGGAAATCTACCCTCCCAATTACAAAGATCCATATCCCGGATTTACTCCAATTTGTATAACAAGTCATTTTCGAAGTATATTATCAAGCCCTACTGCAGGTTAAATTACAGCGATCCGTCTTACCTGGACCAGTTCCGGTCGGCATCGGGTTCGGATCACTATTCCAGCTTTCAGGATTTTTTTACACGTGTATACAAGGAACTGCCCGATTTTCAGAGTGAGTATATATGGCCCTGTGAGGGTTTAATATGTGACTACGGGGAGATCAACAGGTTATCTGCTATCAATGTAAAAGGCGATATACGGACGGTAAGGACCATATTCGGAAAAATGGGGTCAGAGATCCCGGCAGACTATTTTTTCAGTAACGTGTTTCTGCACAATAATAACTACCACCGTATCCACAGCCCTGTGGAAGCTGAGGTCATAGAAACGGAAACCATAAAAGGGGATCTTGTACTGCTGAGACCATGGGTATATAAAAACGATCCTTCATTACCTGCGCTGCGCAACGAACGGATCAATATTAAGCTTCGTGATACCTACGACCGTTACTGGTACCTTTCCATAGTAGGTGGACCCGCCGTAGGCTCAATAGTGCTGGAGGAAAGCACCAGGCCCGGTAGTCGTCTCTTCCTCGGCCAGGAGATCGGAAAATTCCTCCTGGGTTCTACATGCTGCCTTGTCAGTCCCATCCCGTCCGGGAATCAGATGGGGGACGCTGTTTTTATGGGCGACAACTATTGAGCTCCGTTCATGATGGCTTTAAGGTCAGCCGGTGAGTAATTGATGGATTTTATGGTTTTATGGTCTGACGTGCGATACACGAGATATTTACCGTCGACCTGTTCATAATGACAGTCCGTAGCCTTTTCCTTTTTATAGTACTCCACCGTAGCCTTTGCCTCCTCTTCTGTTTCGCAGGCCTTGCTCATGTTCGAGCGCTGTACCTCATCAAAAAGCGCCTTGAACTTTTCCGCAAGGCCGAACTCAAGTATAGCTCCTGAGAGCACATACTGAATATCACAAAGCGCATCAGCCACCTCCACCAGGTCATTGTCTTTTATAGCCTGCTCAAATTCCTTTAGCTCCTCAGCAATCAATGCCACACGTAGTGCGCACCTCTTTTCATCGGGTATGGATGGTTCCTGTAAAATGGGATGTTGGAAGGTTTTGTGAAATTCTGCTACCTGGTTTAAAGCGTCCGGTTGTTGCATGGCAATGGGAATAAGTTTTGACGTCCAAAATTAAAAAAGCCGGTCAAATAAGCCGGCTTTCATCAGATTCTTTTTTCCCGGATCTAATTATTGGTATAGGTTTCAATTATGCCACCGGTAAGTCGCATGAGTGTGACCTGTGAGTCTATTAAATCGTATATTGCCTGGAGACGGCCTGTAGCCGCCGCTAAATTATTACTTTGAACCGTTCTGTAATCAAATGAATTGATTGTTCCTGTCTGAAATTTATCTCTTGAGATTTCAAGGTTTCTTGCGGAAGAATTATACCTCTGTTCACTGATCAGGTACAAGTTCCTTCGAATATTATATTGATCATAGGCTTGCTTCAAATCCCGAACTAAAGAAGTCTTCAGTCTGTCTATTCTGATACTACCCAGATCTTCTTGAATTACTGCTTGCTGAATCGCACGATTAATTCTACCTCCGTTGAATAGAGTAAACGAAACTGTGAAATTCGCACCATATGTAATATTTTCGTTGTTGCCCACTTCAGGTAAGCCCGACTGAGCCCTAAAATCTCCTGGCCAATCACTTATGTCCTGCTCATTTCTCGTAAAAGTATAGTTGGCCTCAATTGACAACTGAGGATGCCTCTCTCCTCTTCTAAGAGACTTGTCATACCCCAAAATACTCTGAGTTAAATATTGAGTTTTAAGATCCACATTAGCCCGGTTTAACTTGGCAAGCAAAGTTTCAAACTGCACTTCTTCATAATCAGGAACCAGATCCTCCGTCAGTTCATAAGAAGTCATTGAGGGATCATCGCCTAGTAAAAAACATAAATTAGACATAGCATTCTGATACGCCAGCTGTTGGTTAAGGTAATTTACTGAATCGGTTAAGTAATTGCCTTCTTCCAGCAATAAATCAGTGGTTACCGCGCTACCTATATCTTTTCTAGTCTCAACTAATCTATATCTATCTCTGCTAAGTTCTAATTGTCTCCTTATTTCCTGAAGCCTATTTTTTTCGAG
>LYSV01000157.1:0-5094 GCA_001657315.1 Flammeovirgaceae bacterium BBD 1991-12
TCCTGTTATCTGTTTTCCTATACACTCGTCTTTGCCGCTGACTTTTAAAACCTTAAGGTGATCTTTGTCGGTAAAGAAGCAGCGCAGGCCCCATACTCTAAAGAATTATTTCCTAATTATGCCTGATATTTTTTAAATGTCATTATCTTTCGAGGTTGAGACGAAACAGCGTGTTTTACCTTCTCTCTAAGATCAGGGGCTGGGCGGGTGAGTCCCTTAAGGAGCAGGATAGCTGGACTACTGATCGTGCTTAATTTCAAATAAAATCCATACATCATGAATTTCGGAACGATAGACATCGTTATTTTTGTCGCGTACTGCCTGCTGATCATAACGGTGGGCCTGCTCGTGTCGCGTGAAAAAAAGGGGCATGAAAAAGACTCCAAGGACTACTTTCTGGCCAGCAAGGCCCTGCCCTGGTGGGCCATAGGTGCTTCACTTATTGCTTCCAATATTTCTGCGGAGCAGTTTGTAGGCATGCAGGGCTCCGGTTTTGCCATGGGGCTTGCCATAAGTACCTATGAGTGGATGGCGGCGGCTACCCTCATCATGGTGGGCATATTCTTCCTGCCTGTATTTCTGGAAAAGCAGATCTACACCATGCCGCAGTTCCTCGAAAAAAGATACGATAGTCGCGTAAGGACCAGCCTGGCCGTCTTCTGGCTTTTGCTGTACGTTTTTGTCAATCTTTCATCTGTGTTATACCTTGGTGCTCTCAATCTGGAGGCCATTCTGGGTGTGGACTTTACCATGGGTATGATAGGCCTTGCAGCTTTTGCTGTTATCTATTCACTCTATGGAGGCCTGAAGGCGGTGGCATGGACTGATGTGGTGCAGGTGATCTTCCTTGTGATCGGAGGATTGTTCACGGCTTACCTATCTCTGGAGCTGGTGGGCGAAGGCAACTTTCTGAATGGCCTCGGTGACCTGAGGAAAGAGGCTGTCGATCATTTCACCATGATCTTTGAAAAGGATGAATTTATGATACCGGACGGCACAGGTGGCAAAAAAGATGCTTACCTCGACCTTCCGGGTCTCACAGTACTGTTTGGCGGTATGTGGATCGCCAATATCGGGTACTGGGGGTTCAATCAGTACATTACGCAAAGAGCGTTGGCCGCCAAGGATATCCATCATGCAAGGAACGGTCTTTTGTTTGCCGGTTTTCTGAAACTGCTCATGCCGTTGATCGTTGTGATCCCTGGCATTGCCATGTATGTGCTTGTCTCACGTGAAGGCGGGGCAGGGGAGTTCACCGCCGCTATGACGGATAGTACCAAAGGGATCATTAAATCTGACAAGGCCTATCCTGTACTTCTAAACATTCTGCCTGTAGGGTTGAAGGGGCTGTCCTTTGCTGCATTGACAGCCGCCATCGTTTCTTCGCTGGCTTCCATGATCAACAGCACGTCCACCATTTTCACTATGGACATTTACAGGAATTATATCAATAAGGATGCATCGGAAAGCAACCTGGTAGTGACCGGCCGGATAGTAGGTGTTATTGCTCTTGTGCTAGCCATGATCACCGCTCCCCAACTGACCAGCTTTGATCAGGTGTTTCAGTTTATACAGGATTTCTCTGGGTATGTCAGTCCCGCCGTGGTGGCTATTTTCATGATGGGAATATTCTGGAAGCGCACAACGGCCAATGCCGCGTTGATAGCAGCAGTTGTCGCCATACCGTTGTCCTGGGCGTTTGGCCTTGTAGAGAGCCTTCCCTTTCTGGACAGAATGGGCATTGTATTCGCTATCCTGCTGTTTTTGATGATGGGTGTAAGCGCCCTGGATAAGCATCGTGATGCCTCCAAAGCTGTACAGATCGACAAGCCGTGGCTGAGATACGGAATGATCGGGATCATTTTGGCCACTATCGGTGTACCCATCTATCACGGGCTGGACCTCCTTGGGCTGTCCAACATCGTACGTGGTATTATTACACTGGCTATTGCGGGACTCATGCTGTGGTCATTACTGGCTTTTCAGACAGAAAAGGAATCAGAAGGAGACTCGGAAGCTATGGATGAGAGCTGGTTTGAGCTGAGCGGCACATTTGTGGCAGGGTCTGTACTGATCTGTGGAATATTGGTAGCACTATATTGGATATTTTGGTAAAAGATGGATTATCGTTATTACGAACAGGAATTTCAAAAAAAATATGCCCGGTCACCTCTGTTGGTGCGATCACCGGGCAGGATCAATGTTATTGGTGAACATACGGATTACAATGAAGGTTTTGTACTGCCAGCGGCCGTTGACAAGGAAATCGTTCTGGCTATGGCACGCAATGACACGGATACCATTCGCATAACCGCGCTGGACCTGGGGGAGGAAGTACAGTTTGAAGTATCCCAGGCGGACCGGGTGGCGGAGCCGTGGGCACGTTATATCGCAGGTGTCCTGCTTCAGTTCCAGCAGCTTTCCATGGATATTGGTGGCTTTGATTGTGCATTTGGAGGTACCATCCCTCTGGGGGCGGGCATGTCGTCATCCGCCGCATTGGAATGTGGTGTAGGCCTGGGTATGGCTACACTATTCGACCATGAGATAGAACCCATGGAACTGGTGAAGGCTGCTCAGAGGGCGGAAAATGAGTTTGTTGGCGTGAAATGTGGTATCATGGACCAGTTCGCTAATGTCTTTTCCAGAAAGGATCATGTTATCAGGCTTGATTGCCGTGACCTGTCCTATCACTATTTTCCGGCGGAGCTTGATACCCACACCTTGCTGCTCTTTGATACGCAGGTAAAGCATTCCCTGGGGTCATCCGAATACAATGTGAGGCGCAGTGAATGTGAAGAAGGGGTAGCGCTGATCGTCAGGCACTTTCCCGAAACTCAGATAAACTCACTAAGGGACTGTACAAAAGAGATGCTGGACCAGGTAAGTCCCAGGATGCCCGGCAAGGTTGGCGATAGATGTACCTATGTTATAGAAGAAATTCAAAGAGTAGAACAAGCCTGTAACGCCCTGCAGACCAATGAACTGGATCGGCTTGGCAAACTTATGTACGAGACACACGAAGGCCTGAGTAAAAAATACGAAGTGAGTTGTGCCGAACTGGATTTTCTTGTGGATCAGACCTTGCCTATGAAAGCGGTAGCAGGAGCCCGGATGATGGGAGGTGGTTTTGGTGGGTGTACGATCAACCTTGTGGAAAGGTCCGGTAAGGAAGATGTAGTTGCTGCGGTCAAAAGAAGCTATTCCGAACAATTTGATAAAGAGCCGAAGGTATATGAGGTGAATATTGCTGAAGGAACGGGCACGATAAACGCTTTTGCTTCATAAAAACATGATCAAAACAGGAAAGTAAACGTTACAATCCTTACTTTTGAAATGAATAATGGAAATCGTTTGCATTATTATGTAACCCAATGAATGACAGGCCGTTTAACAGCGAAGTGTCGGAAATTGGTTTTGGACCAAAGGGTCGTTCACTGAAAGTTGTGATCTTTCTCATTACAGCTCGCGAAACGATCCGGTAGGAGCAGAGCAGGACAGGCATTGGAAGTCTATTCGTTGGTGTAAACAGGTGCCCTGTAACGCATTGCAATCCATTCGTCTCCTGGTCAGGCTCTTTCCTAAGGCACGAACAGATTCAAACGCCCGGTGAAGTTTACACATAGAACCAATGGTACCAGAATATGGCGCCTGACGCCATGAAGGGCCACTCAACCGTATCTCAAAACTAAAAACACAGCATATTATGGCTACAACCATTAAGGATATTGCCGCCGCACTGGGATGCTCCCCCTCAACGGTATCCCGGGCACTGCACGATCACCCTCAGATCAATGAGGGAACCAAACGGGCAGTGAGGGTAATGGCAAAGAAAATGAACTTTCAGATCAATCAGGTGGCTGCCGGTTTAAGAAAGCACAAGACCTTCTGTATTGGTGTGATCGTTCCCAGTATTTCCAATTACTTCTTTTCCTCCACGCTCAGTGGGATCCAGGAAGTAGCGTCCAAACGTCAGTATCAGGTGCTCATATGCCAGACCAATGAGTCTGAAGAAGAGGAAGAGAGATATATACGTGCATTGTCAGCAGGCAGGGTAGACGGAATCCTGCTTTCAGTATCCAAGGCCACTAAAAAGTACCGCCACCTGACTGATCTGATCCAGCAGAAGATTCCCTTGGTGTTGTTTGACCGTACCACTGATAAGCTGGATGTATTCAAGGTAGAAGCTGAAGATTATACCGGAGGGTACCGTGCCGTAGAACATCTCATTGATAAAGGCTGCCGGAAAATTGCCGTTCTGGCCGGTCCGGAGAACCTGATCAACAGTCAGAACAGATTAAGGGGTTACAAAGATGCTCTGAAGGATCACGAATTACCGCTGAACAAGGCGTTGATCAGAGTCTGTGACTTCAGCCGTTCAAAAGCCCGTGAAGAAACCATCGAACTGTTTTCCACTCACCCTGATGTAGATGGTGTTTTTGCCGTAAATGATGAGCTGGCTGTGGAATCAATCCTTACGCTTAAATCACTGGGTTTTAAAGTCCCCCAGCAGGTATCCGTAGTTGGATTTGGTAATTACCCCATAGCACAGATCGTAGATCCTCCCCTCAGCACTATCAGTCACAATCCTTATCTGATAGGTTACAAGGCTGCCCAGAACATCATGGGACAGATCCATGAAGAGCATGGTGTCTCACCAGGTGGGGAGATACGTGAACTCATAGCATCAGAGCTGATCGTCAGAGACTCAACCAACCGGTAGATCAGTTTCAATACAGGCTAACTGCAGTCCTGACCCTGTTCTCGTGGGTTATAAAATACCCCTGTTGCATCAGGCCATCAAGGATCTGATCGTCGGTCACCTGTAAATTCGAGGTGCCGCCTGACAACTCACTGGCTATAGTGGTACTTTTCCAATGCATCCAGTCAGGACAGGTATCTGCTGGCAGGTTGGCACCCTTTGGGTCCGATGAAAATGCGATCACCGAGCGGTCCGTGGAACAGAAGAACATATGAGCGGTTACAATAACTACCATATTTTACTTAAAATATAACTTATCTATGCAAAAATAGATTTAATCTTTTAAAATTTTTAATTAATATCATAAAATATATCTCATTATAATAAAAATT
>LYSV01000157.1:5114-19679 GCA_001657315.1 Flammeovirgaceae bacterium BBD 1991-12
TTCCGTCTCCATAATTTTAGTATGATCTGCCAGGGGATAGTTTCAAACGTATAATTTTCAGGCAACTACACGCTTTTTTCAAATGTGTGCGCCTGAAAGCTTCAACAGTCGCCCCGGGTTTACGTTGCGTCATGCAAACTCACACTATGATTTTGTTAATTCCTATTGGGTAAAAAACTGATAGTCAACCAGTTAAATGACACTTCAAAGAGCCTGTTCCCATTACAACAGAATTGTGAGTCATAAGTTGTAAAATGCTCTTCTAATTCTGTAAATTCGCATAATTTTTGGTTAAACCAGAGTTAACATAAACAATGGCTGAAGGAGATAATGAGAACCTGCCCGGAGGCAGACAAGGAATAATTCCTATTAATATTGAAGACGAGATGAGAGGGGCTTATATAGATTATTCTATGTCGGTCATCATCTCCAGGGCACTCCCCGATGTTCGCGACGGACTGAAGCCCGTGCACAGGCGCATCCTTTACGGAATGCTGGAACTGGGTGTTAATTATAATAAACCCTACAAGAAATCAGCCCGTATCGTGGGAGAAGTGTTGGGTAAGTATCATCCGCATGGAGATACTGCTGTTTATGACTCCATGGTAAGGATGGCGCAGGAATGGTCGTTGCGATACATGCTTGTGGATGGACAGGGAAATTTTGGTAGTGTAGATGGCGATTCTCCGGCTGCTATGCGATATACCGAGGCCCGGCTGAAGAGAATAGCAGAAGAGTTGCTCTCTGACATCAACAAAAACACGGTAGATTTCCAGCCTAACTTTGATGACTCACTTCAGGAGCCTTCCGTGCTGCCCGGTAAAATGCCCAACCTGCTGGTCAACGGTGCTTCTGGTATTGCGGTAGGGATGGCCACTAACATGGCCCCGCACAATCTCTCTGAGGTAGTAGACGGAACTATCGCCTACATAGATAACAATGACATCACCGTAGCTGAACTCATGCAGTACATTACTGCTCCTGATTTTCCTACAGGTGGTATTATTTATGGTTATGCCGGAGTAAAAGAGGCTTTTGAAACCGGACGTGGCCGTATCATTATGCGGGCCACGGCGGAGTTTGAAACTACGAAAACAGGCAAGGAGCAGATCATTGTTACGGAAATACCCTACATGGTGAACAAGGCCAGTATGATTGAGAAGACTGCTGCCCTGATCAACGAAAAGAAAATAGAAGGGATCTCCGATATCCGTGATGAGTCTGACAGGCAGGGCCTCCGGATCGTTTACGATATCAAAAAGGATGCTATCCCCAATATTGTCCTGAACCACCTGTACAAGTATACCCAGCTTCAGTCTTCCTTTGGGGTGAACAACATAGCGTTGGTGAAGGGCAGACCCCAGACATTGAATCTCAGGGATCTGATCAGGCACTTTGTGGATCACCGGCACGAGGTAGTGACCCGCCGCACACAATACGAGCTGGAAGAAGCGGAAAGAAGGGCACATATCCTTCAGGGATACCTCATTGCCCTGGACAACCTGGATGAAGTAATTGAGCTGATCAGGAACTCCAGGGATCCGGAAGTAGCCCGCGAGGACCTGATGAAAAGGTTTGAGCTATCGGAGATCCAGGCCAAGGCTATCCTGGAGATGAGGCTGCAGCGTCTGACAGGTCTTGAAAGGGAGAAGATCGTAAAGGAGTATGAAGAAGTACAGACACTTATTGCTGACTTAAAGGACATTCTTGATAAGGAGGAGCGCCGTATGGAGATCATCAAGACCGAGCTGACGGAGATCCGGGATCGCTACGGAGATGAACGGCGGACGGAGATCGTGCACAGCGCGGATGATCTTACCGTGGAAGATATGATCCCCAATGAGGAAATGGTCATCACAATTTCTCACGAGGGATACGTAAAAAGAACTCCTCTTACAGAATACCGTACCCAGAGCCGCGGCGGTGTAGGGTCACGTGGAGCCATTACAAAACAGGATGACTTCACCGAGCACCTGTTCATTGCCTCCGCACATAATTATCTGCTCATCTTTACTGAATTCGGCAAGGTATTCTGGAAAAAGGTGTATGGATTGCCGGAAGGTACCAAAGCTTCAAAGGGCAGGGCTATCCAGAACCTGATCAACATAGAATCCGGTGACAAGGTAAGAGCCGTAATAAATGTAGAAAATCTGACCGACGAAGAATACATCAACAACAACTTCGTTATGATGTGTACTGAAAACGGCACCATCAAGAAAACTGCTCTGGAGGCCTATTCCCGTCCCCGGCAAAATGGTATTAATGCCATTACAGTGAAGGATGGCGACCGTTTGCTGGAGGTAAAGCTTACCAATGGTGAAAATCATATCGTTATCGCCAAACGTATGGGTAAGGCTATACATTTCAATGAGTCCGACGTGAGGCCTATGGGACGTATGGCGTCAGGTGTAAGGGGCGTTACCCTGGAAGGAGAGGAGGACAAGGTGGTGGGTATGGTCTGCATCAGTCGTGATGATGCCAACCTGCTTGTAGTGTCGGAAAAAGGATATGGCAAACGATCTTCCATTGATGATTACAGAATCACCAAACGTGGAGGTAAGGGAGTAAAAACCATCAACATAACTGAAAAAACTGGCAAGCTTGTTGCAATCAAGGAGGTAATTGACACAGATGACCTGATGATCATCAACAAATCAGGCATTACTATCAGAATGGCGGTGGAGGATCTGCGGGTTATGGGCAGAGCTACACAGGGTGTAAAGCTGATCCGGCTCAATGAAAACGACGAGATATCTTCAGTAGAAAAGATCGAGAGGATCGAGGTAGGGGAGCATGAGGAAGAAGATAACGATACAGGATCAGATAAAACAGAAGAAAAAGAATAACTTTGCATTTAAATTGATAATAACACTATGAAACGATTACTTCTATTGCTGGTTGTTTTTTCATTGGCTTTAAGTGTTGATGCTCAAAAAAAGCCTAAGATCAACCAGGCGGAAAAGGCCCGGAATGAAGGCGATCTGGGTACTGCCAAGGAAATTATTGATGCAGCCATCGAATATGAAAAAACAAAGGAAGATGGTAAGACATGGTATTACAGGGGGCTGATCTACGCTTCACTGGATACCACTACAAATTCTCAGTATCAGAATCTGGCGAATAATCCACTTCAGACCGCAATGGAAGCCTTCTCTAAAGCGGATGAATTACAAAAAGGAAGTAGCGAATATTACATTTCCGATGCCAATGGATTACCTCAGTTGAAAACCCAACAGATACAGACGCTGTGGGGTTACTACCTGAACAAGGGAGTGGAAGCCTATCAGGCGGATAAAAAAGACGAAGCGCTTGTATGGCTGGATAAGACAAAGGTGGTGATGCCTGATGATACTACTGGCTACATTTACGCCGGCAGTATCGCTCTTTCTGCTCAAAACTATGAGGCTGCTGCCAAAAACTACTACACCCTTATCGATGACCTGAAGTACGAGTCAAAGGATGCCTACAACTCATTGATCTATATTGAGGGTACTGTGAATAAGGATAATGCCAAATCACTGGAGGTCATAAGAAGGGCCAAGGAACAATTCCCCGATGATCTTGATTTCGCAAAGTCCGAAGTAGCTACGTTGATCAAAATGGGCAAGTCAGATGAAGCAAAGGTTGGTCTGGAAGAAGCCATAAAAAAGGAGCCAGACAATCCAGCCCTGTATTTCCAACTGGGTATTATGGAAGAAGAGCTGGGTAACAACGAAGCCGCCAAGGTTGCCTACACCAAATCGACAGAGATAGATCCGAATTACTACAACTCCACCTTTAACATAGCTGTACTTTACTACAATGAAGCAGTAAACCTGATCACTGAAAAGAACAACCTGGGTATTTCAGCCGCCGACCTGAAGAAGGCTGAGTCGATGCAGGCAGACATCGATGAACGACTAAAGGCAGCCATGCCTTTCTGGGAGAAAGTGCTCGAGTTGCAGCCTAATGAAAGAACCGCGCTGGAAACATTACAGTACATCTATGTTCAGGAAAAGATGTATGATAAGGCGGAGGAAATGAAAAAGAAACTGGAAAACCTCGGAGAAGAAGAAGGAGGGAAGTAGTTCTCCATAATGTATTATAGCTGTAAAAGGTCGCTCGGGAATACCGGGCGGCCTTTTTTGTTGACACTTTTTCAGTGAAGGGTTACTGCAGATTATTAATAGTTCACCTCACAGTCAGTATGTCTGCCTGGTGTCTGGTATACTGATAACTGATTTTAGTATCCCGTCCTTTGCAGGCTGCTGATCGTGTGCAGATACCTGCCTTTCAGCGTCTCGGTTGATTTAGTTTCCAGGAGTTGCGATCTTTAACAGGAACAACACCCTAAACCAATGGATACTATCAACCGTCGTGGTTTTATTAAGAAAGGAGTGGCTGCCACGGCAGGATCACTATTTTACACCAGTAACGCTTGCGCCTTTCCCGGCTTTCTGATCCCGCAGAGAAAGCAGGTGCTTGGCGTAGCATTGGTGGGGCTGGGATATTATAGTACGGATCTGCTTGCCCCGGCTCTTCAGCAGACAAAACATTGTAGATTGACAGGAATTGTGACCGGAAGCCCTGAAAAAATACCGGTCTGGCAGCGCAAGTACGGTATTGCCGATAAAAACGTATATAACTATCAGACCATGTCGGACATTGCCAACAATCCTGATATAGATGTGATCTATATCGTTTTGCCTACCGGACTCCACAGCGAATATGCTATAAAGGCCGCTCATACAGGCAAGCATGTCTGGTGTGAAAAGCCTATGGCCCGCACGGTGGCTGAATGTACCGCCATGATCGAAGCCTGCCGGTCCAATAAGGTTAAGCTGAGTATAGGCTATCGGATGCAACATGAGCCCAATACACAAACCATAATCGAGTGGGCAAAGACCAAACCCTATGGAAAAATTTTGACGGTAAAGGCCGAAGCAGGATACTACGACGGTCGTAGCAACCACTGGAAACAGAAGAAGGCCATGGGAGGAGGTGCCATGTATGACATGGGCGTTTATCCGTTAAATGCGGCAAGATACTCCATCGGCGAAGAGCCTGTGGCAGTTACCGCCCGGCATGAGACCAACCGGCCGGAGATCTACCATGAAGTAGATGAGACCACTTACTTCTCTCTGGAATTCCCGGGTGGGGCCAGGGCCAACTGTGCCACAAGCTTCGGTAAGGGGATGAACGAACTGAGAATAGATTGTGAAAAGGGATGGTATGAACTGCAACCCTTCCAATCCTATAGCGGTATACGTGGAAGAACAAGTGACGGCAAGGCGCTAAACAAGACCATCCCCAATCAACAGGCTCACCAGATGGACAATGACGCTCTGTCCATTATTAATGATAAGCCCATGCTTGTACCCGGGGAAGAGGGGCTTAGGGATATACGGGTGGTTGAAGCCGTCTACAAAGCAGCTTCAACAGGGGAAAAAATAACAATAGGCAAAACCTAAAAGCAGAGTTTATATTAAATCATGAATTTAAATATATTATTATAAACAAATGATAATCAATTATTTATAAATAAGTTGACTTGAGTTAATTTTTTTTGAAATCCAGTTTTAATAATGCTCTTGTTACGGTCTGGATTACGTCTACCAGATGTTCCGATGTAAACAAGCCGTTAATTTTTAATTCCTGTCAGTGGTGCTTATCATTGCACCTGTTTTAAAACAAAATATTATCGACACCTGGCAGGCCATGGCAGCGAGTGCTGCCGTAGGGATCATCATAGGATTATCCAAATCCGGTATTAAGGGAATAGCCATGTTGGCAGTAGCTCTGTTGGCCATTACGTATGAGCCAAAGGTTTCTACGGGTATTATGCTACCCATTCTGATAGGCGCGGATGTAGTCGCTGTGTGGTACTACCACAGGCACGCACAGTGGAGCTATCTGATCCGCCTGACGCCATGGATGGCTCTTGGAGTCTTGATAGGGGTGTGGAGTGGCAAGGATTTGCCCGAAGAAATATTCCGGCAGGGCATGGCGGCAGTGATACTGATCAGCGTTCTGTTCATGTTCTGGTGGGACAGAAGTAACCATCATGTACCCCGGTCCCGGGTCTTTGCTCCGTTTATGGGTCTGACCGCAGGATTCGCCACCATGGTGGGGAACCTTGCCGGAGCGTTTTCCAATATCTATTTCCTGGCTATGCGTTTGCCTAAGGAGCAGTTCATTGGTACAGCAGCATGGCTGTTCTTCATGATCAACATTTTTAAGTTGCCCTTCCATATATGGGTGTGGGAAACCATAAATGCAGAGTCTGTACTCATCAGTTTGAAGATCTACCCGGCTGTACTGGTAGGTTTCTTTGCCGGTGTAAAACTGGTGAAGCATATTCGGGACCATAATTACCGGCAAATGATCCTGTTGCTCACAGCCATGGGTGCTATACTCATTTTCCTAAGGTAATGAGGTTGGTTTTGGGTTATTCAGCTGGTAAGATTCCTGCCAACCGGCAACCCAACTTAGAATGTATTCGTTGAGTTCAGGAAATAAGGTCACTAATTCTTAATAACTTAGTGGTGCATAATCTATACTGCCACAGGCGTCACGGACGTGCAACAACACAATGACAAGAGTTTTACTGCTCATATTCTCACTTCCTGTAGCCATGGGTGTCCTTTATGCTCAGGACCCGGGCCGGCAGAGGGAGGCTCAATTGAAGGACCAGTACGGTTTTGAAAAACTGACCACGCTGCTATGGCTTTCAGAATATTATATGAATGAAACCGATCTGAAAAAGGCTCAAAGATATGCCCGGCAGGCCGATATAATGGCAGATAACTTTCTGACTTCCGGGGCATCTATGACAGAAGATCAGATTGTCACAGTCATCAGCAGTAAACTCATTTACGGTAAGGTCCAATACCGTCGTGAAAACTATCTTGATTCCAAAAGGATCTTTAAAGAAGCTCAGAGCGCGGCCAGGGATGTAAAGCATACTGCAGGAAGGGAAGAGGCCAGTTACTACCTGCGTAAGATCGATTCACTGGCTGCTGAAGGCAAGTTTAAGGAAAATGCTTTTAAGCGTATGTTCAAGGATGTAGACATTGGTTCTGCCTGGTCGAATTCGAAGAACAGTATGACGATCTCTACGGAGCTGAAAATGGCTCAGCATTATGAAAAAAGAGGGAATACCTCCAGCGCAGTGCAGCATTACAGAAAGGCCGTGAATCTGCTCAGGAACAAGGGAGAATTTGAACGGGCTGCTGAGATCGAGCGTAAGATACGTACCTACCTTGATATTCACCGGATAGACTCCATACGAACAGAGATCACCCGGCAGTCGGATAGTACCCACCGGGTAGTGCTACCGCAGCTCAATGAGAAAAGTAGTGAAAACAGCGTCCCGCCTGTACTGATCGTGGAGGACGTAAAGGAGGGTCAGGATGAAATGGACCAGTTGAAAGCCATAGCGGAAAACCTTGAAAAAAACGAGGACTATGAAGATGCACTGGAATACTATAAAAAATTTACCGCTTTACAACGTAAGTGGGAAAGGGACAGCCTGGACCAGCTGGCAGTCCGCAATCTTGCAGAAAGTGAAATGGAGCGGCTAAGGCATCAAAACGAAATTGCCGACCTCAATATAACGGCTATACAGCAGGAAAAGGAAGCCGAGGTGCGATTGAAGAATATCCTCATCGTAATCGCTGTCATCATAGGGCTGGCCACGTTCTTTATCCTCTTTCTGTATATCACCAAGAGAAAGAAACACCATCAGTTGTCCACGGCCTATACTGACCTTGACGAGGCCAAGGGGCAACTGGAGGCCGCGGAAAAGCATATTGTCAAGCTGCTGGAGCAGCAGGTATCTCCTGAGATCGCATCAGCGCTGATTGAGGAAAAGCCTCAGCGCCGCAAGCAGTTCGTCACGGTTATGTTTCTTGACATCCGTGATTTTACACCTATCGCTGAGAAGATGAATCCTGAAGAGCTGATCGATTATCAAAACAATGTGTTTGGGTTTATGATAGAGATCATCACACGACGGAAAGGAAATATCAATCAGTTTATGGGAGATGGTTTTATGGCCACGTTTGGCGCACCCGTATCACATGGCAACGATGCCCGCAATGCCTACCTTGCCTCAAAGGAAATACTCATGGAGATCAGCGCACGCAATAGCGATCATAGTATTCCTCATACTATACTGGGCATCGGACTACATGCGGGTTATGTAGTAACTGGCAACGTGGGGACGGAATCCAGAAAACAGTTTTCCGTTACCGGCAATACGGTGATCATAGCTGCCCGGATTGAGCAGTTGAACAAAAAATATGGCTCACAACTGATCATCACTGAAGAAGTATATCGCCACCTGGAAAAGGAGGATTGTGGAGTCCGTAGAGAGATGATAGAGGTCAATGTAAAGGGAAGAAAGGAGCCTGTGAAGATCCTGGTGATGGATCAGGAGGCCACTACAGTGGAGAATCAGTAAATCAGCTGGCAATTGGCAAAACTTCCCTGCTTTTTTTGGCGGGTTCACAGTCGGAAATAACTTTAATAAAGCTTTTTCGGGTGTAAAAGCAGAACTTCGTAAGTTTACTGTTCATTATATCTTCTCAGTACCGGCGACAAAATACTTGCAGCATGGAAGGTAGCCCCGAATTAACATTGAAACAATTCTTAACTCCGGTGCTAATTATGCTCTTATTTGTGGGATGTAAGCTTCAGCCCTGGCAGGCCACTCAAAAGTTGCATCAGGCCGTACTCCGTAATGAGACAAAGTTAGTTCAGCGATACCTTGAAAAAGGCGCTGATCCGAATTATCGTGCCGGGGATCGGGGCTGGACTCCTATATTGTTTGCTACAGAGGCAGGGGACACGGAAATCGTTGATCTCCTGCTTGAGTCAGGGGCAGATGTTAACATGACATCCATAGAGGATGAGGTGTCACCACTGCAGCGTGCATCAGCCCGGGGCCATATACAGATTGTTCAACTCTTACTTGAAAACAGAGCTGATATTGACCATCAGGATAAAAAGTTGAGAAGTACGGCACTTATGCGGGCCTGTGTAAATGGACACCCGGAAGTGGCACAACTGCTGCTGGAGAATGAAGCGCTGATCAATGTAAGAGGCAACAGGGGAGAGTCTGCGCTTTTCCTGGCTGTCTCCGCTGAGCATGTGGATCTGGTGAAATTGCTGTTGTCCTATGATGCCATCAGAGATCGTCCGGATATCTATGGCAAAACACCGTTGCAGAAAGCAGAGGAACTTAAAAATCAGGAAATCATTGAACTTTTAACCCGTCATAACCTATGAAAAACAAAACTACACGATTTCTGTTGGTCTTGGTAGCCATCCTGACGGTGCTACCGGTAGCAAGGGCCCAAAAGAAGCCAAACATTACCTTTGTGCAAAAAACAAATGTTGAATTAAAAAAGGGGGAAAAGGATTACTATGAGATAGACCTGAAAGCGGAACCCTTTACACTCTATTTTGAAGGAAACGAGCTTATGGTGAGTGCCGGGCTGGAAGAAGACCTTTTTCAGCACACCAAACCGGACACGGATATTAACAAAGACTTTAACTCCAATTTTTATATTTTCAAATACGTTGCCGGATCTCCTGATACAGATTACCTGATCATTGAAGAAGAATCCGCCAACTCACTCAACAAGAGCCACGGGGCAAAGCCAGCCGGAAAAAAAATGTCACAGTTCACGGTAAGATCCTTGTTGAGAGAAGGTAAGACAGAATCTATAGCCAATTTCAAACAACTTTTCATGGCACTTTGGCTGGACAGAAACAAAGATCAATTTATTGACAAGAAAGAAATGATGTGGGTGAAGGTAAATCTTAAAGAATGAGAGCCTGAGATAAATTGGTGGTAAAGGGAGTTGGTGATCACTGGTAATATGTACTTCCAAATCAAACTTTGTTTGGACATTTCAGCTTTATCCCGATACATACCTATCGGGGAGAGAGGGGATGTTCCACCCGGACCGTTCACGATATGCTATTTAAATCGATTGTCATCCGAGTATCGGCATAATAAAACTGCTTAGATATTCGTTTCGACAGTTATTAAATCATACCATCTAATACTTATATGCCTAAACATTGCTGGTTTGTCTGTTTTCTGTTGGCCTATGGCTTGTGTAACGGACAGGACACCACCCGTGTCGAAATAGATCTTAAACTGCTGGACGGGGAGCGGTTGAAAGTAAAGGTGTATCCACCTGCAGATACGGAACAGAAATGGAAATTCGTTATTCCACAGATCATACCCGGGACGTACATGAAAATAAATTATGTCCGGTCGTACCGGAAAATTGCCGCATATGATCATGCCGGAGCGCAACTCAAAACCGTCAAAAAAGGAAATGTGATTCATATCCGGCAGGGAGCCCATCCCTTGAGCCACCTGGAATATGAAATAGAGCAAAGCTTGGGTAACGGACCGGTATGGGACAACATTCTGACCTGTGCAGGTACCATTTTTACTGATAGTAGCTATCTGTTTAATTTTCAGTTGGTCAACGGGTATTTCGAGGGATATCGCAAAAAACCGTTCAAAATCATTTTTACCAAAGAAAAAGACCTGTATGGCGCGGGCTCTCTAAAAGCGATCACGAGAACAAGTCAGTATGATGAGTTTCATGCAACAGATTATGCAGAGCTGGTAGACAGACCATTGCTGTATGCCACGGCGGATACCTCAAGCTTTCAGATCAAGGATCACCGGTTTCAAATAGCGGTGCATTCCGAGCTGGGTTATGTTAATGCCAGCAAGGTCAAACCCGCTTTGCAACGGATAATGCATGCTGTTGATACTTTTTCAGGATTTATCACAAGTGAGGACTATTACTTCATTCTTTACTATGTAAATATGGATCGAATCAAGGGTCTTTTTAAAACCTTTGGCCTGGGCTCTGCGCTGGAGCACAATGCTTCTTCGGTGTATTACAACAGTGACTATGCCAATTACGATACACTATTCCGTAATCTCGACTGGATCGCCACACATGAATATTTTCATACCATAGCACCGCTGACCCTGCATACTGAAAAGATACACGACTTCAACTTTGCGAGGCCTGATATGTCCAGGCATCTGTGGCTGTACGAAGGAGTAACGGATTATCTGTCAGCTTTGGTGAATACTCAATCTGCATCTCTGAGTAATAGCATGAGCAGAGATTTTGGGTATGATCTGACATATGCACTAAAACGCAAGCCAAGAAGTTTGACCCAAAGCAGCGAGCATATTATTAAGAGCAATATGTTTAACTGGCTGAGCAAAATGCTTCAGCTGGGTAATTTTTACTCAAAAGGTAAGCTGGTGGCCTTTGGTATTGATATGGAACTGCTGGAAAGGAGTGGGGGTGAGATGCGGCTGCTGGATGTATTGTTGAAAATGCGCACCGACTATGAGGGGAAGTACATTCCGGATGATCAGTTGTTGGATAAGCTTGCTGAGTACAGTTTTCCGGAAATGAGGACATATTTTGCTCAGTATATAGGGGTAGTGACCACATAGCTCCGATTTCGGCCATCTTGAAAAGAGATGATATAACGCCAAGCTAAAATCCGTAGGCTGATCGTTTGTTAATCATATAAAAGTATTTGATTCAACTGCTCTTTGCAAGAACCTCAGCAAGTCTATGGATTTTTAGCACTTGTGTGTGCCCGGCATGGGCATCTGGTACCGAAGGTACCATAATATTCCAGAGGGTGCAAGTCCCTTGTGTGCGGGAGTCGTGTCCCGAAGCACTAGCAAGTCGCAAGCTTGTTTGCCGTGAGGCATGGAGTGAAGGAAGCGAGACTGCAAAACCCGGTTCCAACGAACAGAAATTGGATAGAGAGGCTGTATAGGTCGGATGAGGTAGCACATCATACTGATGTCCAAAGGGTGTTTTTTTTTTTTTCTTTACACCAAGTACTTATGCAGTAGATCCAGTGGATATTGGGTGAAGGAATATGCTCTTACCCGGGGAGATCTCGGACTCCACGAGATGGAGACGGAGAAGTCAGCCGAGGCCATAGTACCTGTCAGCGATGAGCTGTCACCGAAAGGATTAGACAGAGGACTCACAAGTCAGGGAAGGGCTGAACGTAATTCTTCTTGAAATTTGTATAGGAATACTATGTATAGCCTATAGTTAAACTAAAGAATAGCTTCAAAGGTGGAAAGAGCTTTGTTGTGATGAATTACGAACCGCCGTATACGCGACCCGTACGTACGGTGGTGTGAGAGGTGCACTGGCGATCATTTGGTCGTCAGCTACCTACTCGATTACTGCTAGTCTTGAGTTTAATTGCAGTCACAAATGTCTTTTGCCGCCTGTTCAAATGTCTTCTTTTGATACCAAGCATTTCCAGGAACATATGGTTCATTCGGGTAAACACTTGGTTTGTAATAAACATATTTTGTATTACCATTTCCGCATTTCAATTGATACCTCATATCACCAACCCAAGAACCAAAACCCGCCGAGGAATATATTTTTTCTTTATTCTTTACAGTGTAGCAAACTGTACTGAGATTACTTGACGATTCACCTGCATAACTACCATCATTTGAAGTTGGTATATAATATCCTCCAGAACTTTTGAAAGATTCTGCGATTATGGCAAATATTCCAACAGCCATACCTAAACCAACAGCCTCCTTATCAAATGAATCATTTCTATCGGAATCTCTTTTTTTTCTGTAGTATCCATTTTTGAGTCTCCATATTTCAGTTTTGGCATTCTTAAAATATTTGCTGTTTGGGTGGTTGGACAAAAAATTATTTAATCCGTTTATACCTTCAGCTTTAGCTGTTAAATATGGCTTTATTGCAAGAAACTCACTTTTCATCATTCTAGTGATATTAGAATAAGAAGACGGTGAAGTTTCAGTAATAGCATAGATAACATCTTCATTAGACATCAATGTAACAACATCATCTTTTTCACTACTAAAGTAACCCGATATATTTAGCTTTCCGTTTTTCCCAATTAGCATTCCATAACCATCTGGGTTATTTTTTTTAGCGGATCCAATATAGATGAATTGAGGGTGATCGACAATCCCGAAATCCAAATAACCTCCAATGGAGAAGATACCCTTATATGTCGCATTATCAGGTTTAGAATAAGCTCTACCTTCCCCACTCCAGCCTATGATCAACGGGGCGTCCACCCAATTACCTTCATAGTAGCTTCCATCTTCATATACATATTTGCCGAACCCATCTTGACAATTACCGGACACACAACCTTGCCCAATTAGGATGTTCGGCATTGCAAGACTAATTAATAGGTTAATTGTCCATTGAAATTTCATGTTAGTTGAATTTATAATGCCAAACACCGTTTTTTAAAAAAAAGTACTTTTTTAGCGGATCCTCTACTTTATTTTCTTCTTTGTTATCAGCCAGATAAAAGGCATTATCCCTTAGAGAATTATAGAAATGATACCTGTAGAGGTCTTGCCAAGTAAACTTAACTACTCTTGAAATTTTTCGATCCAGCATATCACCTGGAAGAAAGTAGCAACCCCTATGAATGCTCAGGGAAGCTCTCAACTCAAATCCATATTTATGATCTAAGTCAAGCAACCCTGTCGGAAGGTCACGTCCACAACTATTCATATCCGAAAAACTATTACAGGCATTTTTATAAATTATCGATAACCTTCTATAAAAATCAACCTCAATATTGCATCGTTTGATGCATTTCGAGGTGCAGACATTCTCAGAATGCTTATCCAATTCATCACGTTTTTCTATATATTTTTCTTGAAACATCAAGAATAATTTGTACTCATGCCTGAGTTCCTTCCTAAGCGTTATTTTTCCTTGATGAAAGAAGTGCGTTTCTGTTTTCCATCCATTCCAAGTTCCTTCATATTTTGTGTCGTCCTTAATAAATGTTCCATGCCCACTAGGTTTTCCATCTTTGAACATGCCGATATATTTACCATCATGTATGGAATAGGTTCCAAATCCATTTTCACAGTTACCCCGGATACATTGGCATGTTCCGCTAAATGAAAGTCCTAAAAAAACAAGGGCGAGTAGACTAACTCTTAGAGTATTCATTGTTCGATCAATTTTGGAAATTCATTTTTATCATCGATTTCGCTAATTCCCTACAACGTCTTGATAAAATGAGTGCACCTATACTGTCCAAAAGCTCATAAATTTCGGTTTGACTTTAACTTTTCGACGAAGAAAGTAGGCGCAATTCATTTTCTATCGTTTTGATAAAATGAGTGAGCCCACACTCTCCAAAAGCTCATAAGTTTCGGTTTGACTTTAACTTTTCGACGAAGAAAGTAGGCGCAATTCATTTTTATCTAATGTTATGGGCTTTTTATATTTAATAACTGACAATAACTTTTTCCTTTTGGCTGTGACCAAAACAATACTCTTTTCATCACTTCTCTTAATTCTCACCATAATTGGTAAAAACCAAGGGCTTGGAACAATAAAAGCTCCCCATTTTTTAGCGTCAAGGATTTCACTTTTCGTCCATTACTAATCGAAAATAAAACTAGCGAAGAGGACGTCCTTTGGATGTGCGAAATTCTCCAATGTATGTGCTAAAACCTTCAATGTATTGTAT
>LYSV01000158.1 GCA_001657315.1 Flammeovirgaceae bacterium BBD 1991-12
AGATCGTTCAGCGGGTCTTTGCCTGTGTAAAAGAAAACAGAACCTATGAAAAAAACTACCTCAATACACTTGCTTAATCCATAGAAATCGGCCAGTGGCTTCAGCTGTAGAGCGAGGGAGAGCCGGAATCTGCCTGGTCGAGCAACGGGAATAAGTATATTTCTAAAGGGACAGCTCACGTTGAGCGAGGAAAGAGATTCCGGCTCTCGCAGGGATCAACCGCAATAGCTGGCCGGAATGACGTCGTAGAATTTTTTTGTCATAATTTGATCTTAAAAACGTTGAAGTCATATGCTCGAATTCACACAACGGGTTAAGTTATTAAGTATATTGAGTTATTGTGTGCCCTGAAAGGAGGAAGCCTGAAGTAACTTCGAGCTTCCTGATCATGCTCAAATCCTTGCTCATTAATTATACCTTCGGGTCGGACCTTACCCGGGGACTCAATAACCCAATTACCAGAAAGGTAGTACGTCCCCCCGGAAGCACCGTTTGTCAATGAAAGGCAACCATTCCCGCAAAATGCAGTATATTGTATTATCCCAAAAATTACATCACATGTTGCAGAATTATATTAAAATAGGTTTTCGAAGCCTTTTAAAGAACAAAGTCTATTCGCTCATTAACGTTTTAGGGCTTGCCGTAGGCATAGCCAGCTGTCTTTTGATCCTTATCCACGTAGAGGATGAGCTTTCCTTTGATAAATTCCATGAAAAAACTGACCGGATCTATAAGGTAGCCCTTGAAAGGATCTACCCGGATCATGTGACATATTACGCGTTTGTACCTCACTCCTATGCCGGAGTAATGGTGCAGGACTTTGCGGAGGTAAAAAATGCCGTAAGGATCTTTGGTGGAGGCGGCAATAATCCCATCATGGTACGATATGTTGACGAAAATGATGAAGAAAAGGCATTTGAAGAGACCCGTTTTATTGCAGCTGACTCCAATTTTTTCGACCTGTTCAGTTTTGAGGTGATCAAGGGTGATCCGTCAGCGGCACTGGCAGGCGCTCAGGATATGGTGATCACTGAAGATATGGCTACCAAGTATTTTGGCACAGAAGATCCTATCAACAAAACGCTGGTCACTGATTTTGGCGAGTTTAAGGTAACCGCAGTCTGTGAAAATGTACCCGACAATTCCCATTTTCAATTTGATTTTGTTTCTTCCATACAAAACCTACCCTTCATCCAAAATGAGAATTTCATAGCTTTCTCTGTTCATACCTATCTGGAGCTTGAATCAAACACCTCTCCGGAAGCGCTTATGGAAAAGTTTCCCAAAATGGTGGAGACCTATGCCGCACCACAGATCGAGCAGAGTCTGAATACCAGCTTTGAGGATTATGTAGCCGCTGGAAACGGATACAACTACAGTCTGATCCCAATGAAGGACATTCACCTGTACCCCGTTGAATATCAGGGAAACTTCAAAACAGGTGGTGACATCAACGATGTCTACATTTTTATCTCCATCGCTATTTTGATACTGATCATAGCCTGTATCAATTTTACCAATCTGGCCACGGCAAGGGCTACGGAACGTGCCAGGGAAGTTGGAGTGCGTAAAACGCTGGGTTCTCCAAGAAAACAACTGATCAGTCAGTACCTGACGGAGTCCATAATCCTGAGCATAGTAGCTACACTGGTAGCGCTTGGAATCGTATATCTGGCACTACCCTATTTCAACTCCATCACAGAAAAAAGTCTGGCACTCACGCTTATCGATTCTCTTGCTATTCCCACAGCCTTTGTATTTGCCATTATGGTGGGATTGCTGGCGGGTATCTATCCGGCCTTTTTCCTGTCCGGTTTCAGCCCTGTGAGTGTATTGAAGGGAAATATGCAAACCAAAAAAAGCTCCGGCTGGCTGAGGAACGGACTTGTGGTTTTTCAGTTTGCCATTTCTATCATTCTTATTGCTTCAACGCTTACGGTCAGAGATCAGATGTATTATATTCAAAACAAAAACATGGGGTATGAAAAGGACAGGATGCTGATCATAGAAAGGGCCAACATACTGGAGGATCAACTGGATGCATTCCTGAAAGAGGCCAGGAATATTCCGGGTATAGCAGCGGCCGGAGGCTCCGGACAGATCCCCGCAAGTCAGTACTTCGGACAGCAATTCATGCCTCCCGGAGCTTCAGAAGTAATTACTGTCAATGCCATGAACCTTGACGATCACTACATGGAAGTAATGGGTTTTGAACTGATCGAGGGACGCGGTTTCTCCGAGGAATTCAATGATTCTCTTTCCATAGTGATCAATGAAAAAACAGCAGAACTCCTCGGTGTGGATCAAACGATCGGCCTGAAGCTCTCCCAAACCGTGCCGGGTGATGAACCCGCGGTCCTGGAATACGAGATCGTGGGTATTGTAAAAGACTTTCACTACATGTCTCTGAGGGAAGAGATCAGCCCATTCGTACTTATGAGCACGGAAGGGACCAATCAGTTCGTCAATTTTGTTACCACCCGTATTAACGGAGACATACCGGGAGCTATAGCTTCTTTGGAAAGCCTGTGGCAGCAAATGGCTCCACAGGAACCTTTCAAATACAACTTTCTGAACGAAGAGCTTAACCAACAGTACAAGGCAGAAAGCAATACAGGAAGCATTTTCAGCCTTTTTGCAGGGCTGGCCATAATAATCGCCTGCGTAGGGCTGTTCGGACTGGCGGCGTACATGGCAGGCCTGAGAACCAAAGAGATAGGGGTACGGAAGGTTATGGGAGCCTCTGTGCTAAGCGTGGTAATGCTACTGTCCTATGATTTCACGAAACTCATCCTGATCTCGATTATAGTGGCAGTTCCCGTATCATGGTATTTTATGGATCAGTGGCTGGATAGCTTTGCCTACAAAACGGATATCAACGCACTTACTTTTGTTTTCTCCGGACTGGCAGCGCTGACCATAGCGTTTGTGACGGTGAGCTACCAGTCTATCAAGGCAGCCATTGTGAATCCGGTGAAATCACTGAAGGACGAATAGCAAAGGTCTACCGCATCCCGGCACTGTATTCCTTTACCACATTCACAAAGTGTTTTACCTTTTCAGGATCAGTGTCAGGATATACACCGTGACCAAGGTTAGCAATATGATAGTAAGGCCCAAAACTGTTCAGCATATGCCGGGTCTGCTCTGTAATTTCATCATAACCGGCATATAACGCACAGGGGTCAAGATTCCCCTGGAGCACTTTATCCCCAATAAGCTCACGTGATTCGCGGATGTCCATGCACCAGTCCAGGCCTACAGTGTTACAGTTGATCTTACCGATGGATCTGCGGGCAAACCAGGCATCTTTGGCAAATACCGTTTTGGGTACTTCCTGAATAGCATCGCAGATCTCAGCAATGTACGGAAGGCTGAACTCCTTATAGTGTGCAGGAGATAAGATCCCGGCCCATGAATCGAATAGCTGGACCAGATCAGCTCCCGCAGATATCTGCCCCTGCAGGTAGTTGATGGTGCTTTCCGTGATCATGGCCAGTAGCCTATGGGAAAATTCCGGGTGGGTATACAACATGGCACGTGCCTTTGAAAAGGTCTTGCTGCCGGAGCCCTCCACCATGTACGCAAAGATCGTCCATGGTGCTCCCGCAAATCCTATGACCGGTACTCTCCCGTCCAGTTCCTTTTTGGTGATCCTGATGGCATCAATGGTGTACTGAATATCCCCGGCATCCGCCACCCTTAGCTTTTTCAGATCCGGTTCCGTTCGTACTGTCTCAGGAAAAAGGGGGCCCTTTTTTTCGATCATCTCATACTTTAACCCCATGGCCTCCGGTATTACCAGAATATCGGAAAAAATAATGGCTGCGTCAGTACCCAGTATATCCACAGGTTGAACCGTAACTTCAGCGGCCAGCTCCGGGGTCTCTACCAGCTCCTTAAATCCGCTGACGGAGTTCCTGACTTTCCGGTATTCCGGGAGTATCCGACCTGCCTGACGCATAAGCCAGACAGGGGTCCTTTCAGTCTTTTCCCTGCGAATAGTCCGCAGGATCAAATCGTTTTTCAAAGGCATGCGCAAATATAACTGCGTGCTCGTAATTATGATCAAAACGAAAGTAAATCGTTTCATGAAGAGGGATCCTGAAGCATATTTATGTTAGGAACATCTTCAAAACCTGGGTGCATTTCAAATTGTCGCGCTTGCATTAAACCCGTTAAGTCATATCGCAGCGTAGTGAAGATATCCCTGCCACAAAGAAAAGACACGTTTACTTGCTTTGGGGCAAAGATCTCTCCGTTTACACTACGAGAGGACTAAAAAAAGAATGTTGCACTCATTTTCCCATTTTCGATTATAAATATTAGCTACCTATTAAAATAAATGCTTATCTGATTGAAGACGCGACAATTTGAAATACACCCTCAAAACCTTTAATAGACACCTCCCCGAGCTTGAAAAAATCCCAAACTGTAATGTTGAGCGCCACCATTACATGTTGGATATGGCTATATTTGCCATCATCAAAAGGCATTTTTGTTTGAACCTTAAAAGAGTCATTCCTATTCCTGTCGTTGTTTTAATGCTGCTCTCCTTTGGTCACTGGAAATGCACAGGTGTTTCCAGCGCTACCGTGGACAGCATTTATATGGACTATGACACACAGAAAGTGCCTTACCGTTTTTATGCTCCTCAGGCTGTACACGCCCTTCATTATGATCTGGAAGAGATATCCGGCCTGGCCTGGTACCGGGAAGGGGAGCTACTGGCCATTCAGGACGAAAGCGGAAAAGTATTTGTACTCTCAACCCGGGGCGACATTCTACGAACTGTCAAGTTTGCCAAAAGTGGCGACTATGAGTGCATTGAGATGATCGGTGATCAGGTTTATGTAATGCAAAGCGATGGTGATCTCTACTCCTTCAACCTGTCAGATACAGACAAGGCTGAATCCAAAAAGACCGAAACTGCATTTACCATTAATAATGATATCGAAGGGATGGGGCTACTGGATGGTAAATTATTGATCGTCACAAAGGCTTCGGGAGATATTAAGGGAAACAAGATCAAGGGAAAAGGAGGCTACCTTCTGGATCCTGAAACAAAAAAGCTTGACGAAAAGGAAACATTCGCCATTCAAAAAAATGCAATTGATGATTTTATTCAGGGCAAAAGGTATTTCAACAAGTTACGGGATTTCGATCCCTCAGCCGTCGCGGTCCACCCCATTACAGAGGATATCTATGTGCTGTCTGCCGATCGTTGTATAGTGGTAATGAATGCAGATTTCGAGATCATAGAGGTAATAAAACTAGATCGCAAAACATACAAGCAGCCGGAGGGGCTGTGTTTTTCTCCCAATGGAACCATGTACATTTCCAGTGAAGGCGATGGAGCCAGGGGCCGGCTTATGGAAATATCGTATCAAATGAAATAGATTTGTTAAATTGGTATATGACCTGTTTTCTCAACACGCTAAAACCATTTATCCCGATCATTTTTGTTTTATCATCCCTCACCAGACTAATGGCACAGGAGGAGGTGATCTACACCCTCTATCTGATAGGGGATGCCGGTGAGCGTTCTGATGAGCAATCCGGTACATTTCAGCTGGCCAGAGAACAAATGATGGCGGCCACGGCTGAAAAAGGACTTATATTTCTGGGTGATAACATTTATCCCAAAGGCTTACCCCTCCCGGGTCATCAGGACCGGACGGAATCCGAAAAAGTACTGGAAGAGCACCTGAAGGTGCTGGAAGGACTTGAGGGTGGTTTTTATTTCATTCCGGGGAATCATGACTGGGCTCAGGGTAGAAGCTACGGCTGGTCACAGGTACAACGACAGGAAACCTTTGTAGAAAATCACCTGGACTCCGCCGACGTGTTTGTACCCGACAGAGGATGTCCGGGACCGGTAGAAATTCCCCTGAACGAAGAGATCACACTGATCGTGATCGATACACAATGGTTTCTGCACCGATGGGACAAACCAAATCAGGAGCAGGGAGGGTGTGAGGTAGCGGGTCCCATAGAAGTATTGCAGGCACTTGATGACATGATCGCCCGTAATGCACACAAGAAGGTAATAGTGGCTACTCATCATCCCATGTACACCTATGGAGAGCATGGTGGTGTAGTTAAGGCTACATGGCATCTGAAACCACCGGTGCTGGGAACCATTTATGCTCTTTACAGAAAGGCTATTGGCAGTATTCAGGATACTTCCAACCCCAGATACCGGGCCATGCGCAATGCCATGGTCGGCGTTTTTGAAAAGTATGGTAACGTGATCCATGTAGCAGGGCATGAACACAGTCTTCAGTATTCATTCAAGGAAAATACTCATTACATTGTAAGCGGTTCAGGTTCCAAAACAACCTACGTGAAAAAGAAGGGCTTTGCAGAATATGCAGAGTCTGCGCACGGTTTTTCAAAACTTGTTTTTCATAAGGGAGGAAAGGTAAAGGTAGAATTCTGGAAGGCAGACGGTACCAGATCCTTTGAAAAGGTACTGATGGAAAAACCCTATACGCCGCAGCTTACGGAAGACGAGTTTGCCCGGCAGGTAGACCTTGAGGACAGTACCGTCATCGCTTTTGCCAGCAGCCAGTACAGGGCAGGAAATACAAAGAAAAAGCTGCTCGGCAGGAACTACCGTGATATATGGCTACAGGAGCATGAAGTACCGGTATTCGACATAGGAACTGAGCATGGCGGTCTGAAGATCGTACAGCGTGGCGGAGGAATGCAGACCAAATCCCTGCGGTTGCAGGCAAGGGATGGCAGGCAATACGTACTCCGTTCCATTGAAAAATATGCGGAGGGAGCCGTGCCCAAAGCCTTTCAGAATACCTTTGCCGTAGATCTTGTGCAGGATCAGATCTCGGCTTCCCACCCTTATGGAGCTTTTGTCATACCTCACATGGCAGAAGCTGCCGGTATTTACCATACCAACCCAAAACTGGTCTTTATTCCTGACGATCCCCGCCTTGGTGAGCATCAGCAGGATTTTGCCAATACACTTGCGCTCTATGAAGAGCGGCCGGCTAAAAACTGGTCTGACGCAGACTTTTTCGGAAATTCTAAAAAGATCGTCAATACGGCCAAGGTCATTGAAAAGCTGGCAGATGACAACGATAACTTTGTGGATCAGCACTGGGTGCTTCGTTCCCGGCTGTTTGATCTGGTCATTGGCGACTGGGACCGGCATGATGACCAGTGGCGGTGGGCATCTTTTGACGAGGGCAAGGGAAAAATGTACCGCCCCATACCACGGGACCGTGACCAGGCCTTTTTTGTAAATACCGGATTTTTTCCAGCCATCTGGAGCAGAAAATGGGGGCTTCCAAAGTTTGAAGGTTTTGATCACGAGGTACGCTGGCCCAGTGGTCTCATGTTTAACGCCCGCTATTTTGACCGGTCCTTTCTTACCGGCCTTTCCCAGGAAGATTGGATGAAGGCCGCTGAGGGCATTCAGGCCAGCCTTACGGATGAGGCCATAGAAAAGGCCATCCGCCAATGGCCGGATGCGATCTATGGGGATCATGGAGACGAGATCATTGCCAAGCTGAAGTCACGTCGTGATAAGCTCAAAAAGTATGCACTGGATCACTATCTGTTTCTTTCCAGAGAGGTAGATGTACTAGGTAGCAACAAGCATGAGCATTTCCGTGCCACCAGGAAGGATAATGGTGATGTACACGTGGTGGTCCGAAAAATGACGAAGGATGGAGATAAGAAACATGTGCTGTATGACCGGGTATTTAAGCACGGCGAGACCCGAGAGATCAGGCTGTATGGCCTGGAAGGAAAAGACGAATTCGAAATTGAAGGAGAAACCAAAAAAAGCATCAGGATACGTGTGATCGGTGGCCCGGACAAGGACGAGCTGGATGACGACTCAAAAGTAGCCGGTCTGGGCAGAAAGACTATTTTCTATGACACCAGGGAAGGAAATAAGACCAAGCTAAACAGTGAAAGTAAAAATCGCCTGTCCAATGATCCAGAGGTGAATACCTATAACAGAATGGCTTTCAAATACAACGTGTTGATGCCACTGGTCACAGCAGCCTTTAACCCTGACGACGGGGTGTTTGTTGGTACAGGCTTCTCGTATATCCACCATGGATTCAGAAAGGAGCCTTTTAAGTCCAAACACACCGTATTGGGAAGATATGCGGCCAATACTTCGTCCTATAATTTTCAGTATGACGGTACCTTCACAGACGTGATCGGCCCCTGGGACCTTGAATTGGCCACAGATGTCCGCTTCCCCAACTTTACGAACTTCTTCTTTGGACTTGGCAACGAGACTGTCTTTGATCAAAATATTGATGAGACGACAAATGTAGACAGGGCCATTCGGTTTTACCGGCTTAGATTCGAGCAGATATCCTATGAGCTGGGTCTTTTCAGACAACTTGGGGCCTATGCCAAGGTTGGATTCACGCAGGACTTTTTCAGCTGGAAGCTGGAAGAATTTTCTGATGAAGATCGTTTTGTACAGGATTTTATCAGTGAAAACAACCTCGGTATTGAGAACCAGACATTCAGCTACCTGGGAGGCGGGGTGAGTTTGGAAGTAGATACGAGGAACAATAAATTTATGCCTACCAACGGCATTTCCTGGGCGAATAAGTTTGAGACCTTCTGGGGAGTTAATGAGAATTCCGATCATTTTCAACAATTCAATACAAGTTTTTCCTTTTACCACAGCTTCCGTCTGCCGGCCCGGCTTACTTTTGCCTCCCGCGTAGGCTATGGCAAAAATTTTGGAAATGTAAGTGAGGATTATCCCTTTTTCCTGGCTCAGACGCTGGGAGGGCGTGCCAACCTACGGGGATACAGGATCACCCGCTTTTCCGGAGAGGAGTCCTTATACAATAATTTCGAGCTGCGTCTTAAGCTCCTGACACTGCGCACCTATCTTTTTCCAGCGGCGCTGGGCATCCTTGGCTTCCATGACATCGGCAGGGTATGGCTGGAAGGTGAAAGCTCCGATACATGGCACCGCGGCGCAGGCGGGGGTATCTGGTTTGCCCCTTTCAATGCTGCCGTGATCTCTACAGAAATAGGCGTTTCGGAAGAGGATACGCTGTTCTATTTCAGATTTGGATTCCTGTTCTAACCCCTGGTTTGGCTTTCAGGCAAAGTAACCAAAAAGCGCAAAGGCCGTAAAACCTTTGCACTTTCCATGTAAAAATACATAACGAACAACTACACACACCTTACAAAAACATTCCTCCCGAAGTCTCTATGCGCTGAGCATTTATCCAGCGGGCCTGTTCGGTACATAAAAAAGCCACCACACCCCCAATATCATCGGGTAGCCCTACCCTGCCCAGTGCTGTTTGAGAAGCAATGATCTCCTTGATCTGAGGGTTGGCATTGAAGGCTGGTGCTGTAAAATCCGTTTCTATTGCTCCGGGGGCGACTACGTTGGCCGTAATACCGCGCTGCCCCAGCTCTTTGGCAAGGTAGCGTGTAAAAACTTCAATACCCCCTTTCATGGATGCATAGGCAGCATAACCCGGCAGGGTAAATCTTGCCAGCCCTGTGCTGGTATTGATGATCCTGCCTCCATCGGATAAATGGGGCAGCGCCTTCTGTGTGAAAAAGAAGGTACCCTTGAAATGTACATTGTACAGGCTGTCAACCGCCTCTTCGGACATTTCACTGATCATACCAAAAGAATCGATCCCGGCATTGTTGACCAAAAAATCAAAGGTATCTCTGGCCCAGACTTCACTAAGCGTTTCCTTAAGACCGGCAAAAAAGTTATCAAAGGATTTGGTTTTCGACACATCCAGTTGAAGCGCTATTCCCTTTTGACCTTTTGCTTCAATTTCATTGACCACATTTTCCGCCTCTTCTTTTTTGCTTCGGTAGGTAAGAATGACATCACTGCCAAACTCCGCCAGTCTCAGCGCCTCGTTCCTGCCCAACCCACGGCTTCCGCCGGTCACCAGTGCTACTTTGTTTTTAATTAATTTCTCCATTTTCTTTTAATGTTTGATGTTCAGCGTTGATTACATTACAAAGAAACGGCGCTGTATTCGGGAGGGTATGACGGATTTTTAAGGGAAAATGACAAATTTCCAGGTAGTGGCTACCCGACAAACTGCCTGCGGTAGGAATTGGGTGTCAACCCTGTATGTTTCTTGAAGTAGCTGCTAAAATGAGTAGGCTCGGAGAATCCAAGCCGGTAACCGATCTCTTTCGAGGTGAATGATGTATTCTTAAGAAATGCCTGTGCTTCGGCGATCATTTTTTCGATGATCCAGAGGTTCACTGACCGGCCGGTTTTACTCTTTATAACATTACTGAGGTAGCTGGGATGCAGCCCCTGCTCCCTGGCATAGTCCTGTACCTGATACTGGTATGGTGCATCGCCTGCTGTAAGTGCACGATAATGTTTTTCAAGCAACCATTTAAACTCTTTCACTATCTGCGAGCTCCTGTCACCCTCTTCAATGGGGTTGTAACTCTTCCAAAAGCTGTCCTTTATCTTGTACAGAAGCACAACGAACAGGTTACCAATTATCCTGTATTTGTAGGGACTGTCTTTGGAATACTCTTCAAAGATATGGAGGTACAGTTTTTCAAATTCTTCAAATTCTTCCGGTGATAAGGTCCCGGGGGGCACGGTTTCCGCCAGCAAAAAAGGGAACTCTTCAAATATTTTCTGGTGTACCTGCTCTTTCAGAAATGATTCGGTCAATGTGATAATATAGGCATCGTTGAGTTCTTCAAGCTTAAAGGCCTTGATATGCCCCGGGTTGGTAAAATAGATCGTGCGCGGTTGGGTTGGAAAAACCTGTTCATCTGTAGTATAGGTACCCCTTCCGTCCTTTACAAAAACAAAGGAATAGTAATTAGCCCGGAAAACAGGCGAGGTGAACGGGATCTCCTTATGTATGGCAGGTAAATAGTGTATAGTGAAATCCGTCTCCTGCTCTACAGGAAGATCAAGAGCCCTGTAAAGGTCTGATATAGAATGATGAATAATGATATCTTTGGATCCTTTCATAACCGCACGAAGCTACCCAGGTGATATGAAAATCCCACTTAATAATTCAATATACTCAATAACCGATCTCTACCCTTATCTTTACATATCTTTTCGTACAGATGACCGTTAAATATTCATAATGCAGAGACCCGCGTTGATTTTTGAGCATTCCCCGTTATTCCTGATCGTTTGTATACTCATAGGACTGAGTTATGCAATTCTGTTGTACAAAAAATACGGGCCATGGGGTCCTATATGGAACAGGGTCCTTTTTGGGCTCAGATGGGCAACTGCTACAGTGATCAGTATACTTCTGGTCTCCCCTATCCTCAAGCAAATAAAGAATGAGATAGAGCGTCCTACGTTCGTAATAGCCATAGACAACTCCAGCTCTATCCAGGAAACGGTGGACAGCACACGTTGGGATGAAATTTCCAATCAAATTGAGCTTCAGGCCAAGGAGCTTCAGACGTCAGACTTCGATATCGAGTACCGGACGATCACAGATAAAAGGCTGATCGATATTGCCAATGTCAGATTCCATGAGCAGAGCACCGATCTTTACAATTTGGTAAGAGAAGTTCAGGTAGATTATGAAGGAAGAAACCTGGGAGGGATACTGCTTTTCTCCGATGGTATACATAATCAGGGGCTGTTGCCCACCTATGCTGACTATGGGCAAAGGATCTATTCGCTGGGAGTTGGGGATACAGTACCCAAGTCCGATATCGTATTGAACTCACTGCTTTACAACAAGATATCCTATCAGGGAAATAAATTCCCTTTGATCGCTCAGATTACGCAGAGAGGTTTTTCAGGTGAACAGATCACTGTTTCCGTAAAAAAGGGCTCTGAGACACTGGCCTCCAGAGGAGTTACACTGGCTGAAGAGAGACTGCTGAATGAGGTAAGGTTTGAGATAGAGGCTAAAACAAGTGGGTATCAATCCTATACGGTAACCGTGGAACGAAAAGAGACTGAGTTCAAAGCCCAGAATAATCAAATGAAGGCCTACGTGGAAGTCATAGAGGGGCAGGAGAAAATAGCACTGATCGCCGCCACGCCACATCCGGATATCAAGGCCATCCGATCAGCTATAGAAAGCAATGAAAACTATTCTTTCCATCAGTACATTCTAAGCCTGCCTGAAGACATACAGAAGCTCAGGGCTACCCGCGAGAAATTTGATCTGGTCATCTTTCACCAACTGCCGGACAGAAGAGGGGTCAGCCTGCCATTCATTCAGCGATTCAAACAAGCAAAAACTGCCTCACTCTGGATATACGGAGGTCTTACGGATGTCAATAGACTTAACACTACGAATGATATCATGAATGTGCAGGCCGTGGCAGGTGAGTACGATGACATTATGGCGGTCTTCAATCCGGCCTTTGGGAACTTCACGCTAACGGACGACCTGCAAAGATCCTTTAACGATTTTCCTCCCCTTACTGTGCCTTTTGGTAAGATCAGTCTGAGGGAAAACAGCACTGTTATGCTTCACCAGCGTGTAGGCAGCCTGAATACAAATAAACCCCTGATCGCAGTTACAGCGGCTACAGATGCCCGTTCGGGACTCATTCTGGGCAGCGGACTTTGGCGATGGAAACTGACTGATTATGCGCAAAACGGTGACAATGTACTGTTCAATGAGCTGATCAGTAAGTTGGTGCAGTTCCTTTCATCAAAAGAAGACAAACGTAAGTTCAAACTGTATCCACTAAAAAACGAATTCATCATCAATGATCCGGTGGTATTTGAGTCGGAAGTGTACAACGACCTCTATGAGCGGATCTATGGAACGAAGATAGACCTGCAACTCGAGGATGACAAGGGCAATCGTTCCGGGTACACCTACATCCCGGCTGAAGGCAATACCCAGTATGCGATCAACGGACTAAAGGAGGGCGTTTACAAATACAGGGGTAGTACAGTCATTGAAGGAGAAACCCTGGTAGCAGAAGGAGAATTTCTTGTGAAGGAAATACAACTTGAAGAACTGAACCTTACGGCTGACTTCGATCTGCTAAGGAGGCTTTCGAAGAAATCCGGGGGAGAATTCTTTCCTGTAGATCAAATGGATAAGCTTCAGGCCGCACTGAGCAGTGAAAAAGGTCAGGGAATCATCCACAGTGATGTAAAATACCTTCCCTTTATTAATCTCCAATGGTTATTCTTCCTCATCCTGCTGCTGATTTCCATCGAGTGGTTCATCCGAAAGTACAGTGGGTCTTACTGATAGCAGCGCATAGCGTTTAGGGCATAGTGCTTAGAGCATAGCGCATGGTGCTCTGAGCGTGGCGTATGGTGAATGGTTGGTAAGGTAGCAGAATTGTAGTGATCCTGAAAACCTGTATTGAAACGCTCTGCCGTACGGAATATATTTTCAGGAATTGCCTTGTACAGGATTTTGAAAACAATTCTGCTATAACTAAATTTATAGTTATGAAAAACTACACCTCCTCCCTTATTCTTCTACCTGTAATTCTGCTGTTCATTTCCTGCCGTAGCCACTTAGAGAAGGGTGAAGACTATTTTGCCGATGAAAACTTTGAAAAAGCGGAATTCCACTTTTCCAAGGCCCTGAAAATGGATCCGAACAACTGGAAGATCCTGTATAATCTGGCAAGGTGCAAGGAAGAGCTCGAAAAGTATGATGAGGCCACTTCGCTCTACACCCGCAGTCTTGACCAGAACAAGAATATGGCCACCCACCTCGGTCGGGCACGCTGCTATGAAGAAAACGGATACTACGAGGGGGCTATCATGGATTACTCCAGCGCACTCAGAATGAAAAGGGCAAATAATTTTGAGGCTTTCTACGGACGTGGAAGATGCTATATCAAGGAATATGAATACTACCTTGCCAGAGCTGATCTCAATGAAGCCATCAAAATCAGGCCTGATCATGTAAATGCCTACTACCACCGGTCGATCAGCCGGTCTCAGCTAAGGGATAACCGCGGGGCGTTGCGGGACATGAATTATGTATTGCAACATAAGCGTGATTTTCGACAGGCCCATTTTAACCGCGGGATCATACACCAGAGAATGGGTAACTGGAGGAATGCAAAGTCGGATTTCGACAAGGCTATTGAGCTGAAACTCAGATCGTATGACGTATTCGTAAGGCGTGGACTGTGCTACTATGAATTAGGCAATCCGGACAAGGCTTGCAAGGATTTCGACAGGGCAGGTAAATTCAACCCTACACGGGCAAAGCAGGTGAAAGGGAAATACTGTAGCTGATGGTTGAAAAAGCCTACCTTTTCATGAGATGAAATTAGGAAATGGCAGGAAATTTGTTGGCCTTTGCTTCTTTCTGCTCCCAACAACTGATAAGTCAGGATTGAATTTGCAGAACCCATCTACATAGGTTCGACAAACATTTCTGGCTCAAGGATATCCAGAGTAGTTTTATTTATTATACTTAGTGAACCTTTGTGTATTTGTGCTCTTGGTGAAGAAGCTTTCCAGGCCACTAAGATTCTGTGTTGAATTTCAAGTGAAACTAAAAAAATTTACCTTTAGTGAATAAATCAGCTTAAGCTAGATTC
>LYSV01000159.1:0-4358 GCA_001657315.1 Flammeovirgaceae bacterium BBD 1991-12
CACTCAAAACCTCCGGTTACAATCCCTCATCACTCTCAAAAACCCCCCGCTTCTCAGGAAAGGACTGCAAAGGTAACAGGTTGATTATAATCAATGCAAGAAATAAGTCAGAAATATTTTCAGGCAAGCACCTCGTTCCTCCAAATCGTTTCTTTACGATCCGGACCTACGGAAACTATGTTGATCGGAACACTAAGTTTTTCCTCCAGATAGCTGACATAATTTTTTAACTCCTCCGGCAGCATATCATACTCACTAATGCCTTTCAGGGAAATGTTCCATCCCTTGAATTCCTGATAAACCGGCTCAAGGCTTTCATCCACTATCTCATACGGGAATATATCCATTTCTGTACCATCAGCCTTTTTGTAACCCACACAAACTTTAACGGTATCAAAAATACTGAGCACATCTGCCTTCATCATAAAAAGCTGTGTCACACCGTTGATCATGATGGCATATCTAAGGGCAGGCAGATCCAGCCAACCGCATCTTCTGGGCCTGCCCGTAGTAGCTCCAAATTCGTGACCGGCCTCCTGCATCCTTTCACCATCTGTATCAAATAATTCCGTAGGGAATGGTCCACTGCCTACCCGCGTACAATAGGCTTTGAAGATACCGTAAACCTCGCCTATTTTATTGGGGGCTATGCCCAGGCCGCTGCAAGCCCCTGATGAGGTAGTATTGGAGCTGGTTACGAACGGATAACTTCCAAAGTCAATGTCCAGTAGTGATCCCTGGGCACCCTCGGCGAGGATCTTTGAACCTGATGCTATATGATCATGAATGAAATATTCACTTTCAATCAGTGAGAATTCCTTCAGAAAATCTATGGCTTTGAAGAAGTCCTTCTCGAGCTCATCGAGTTGATAGTCCATTGAATGATTCTCCAGTATGCTGCAATGTTTTTCTACCAGTCTGTTATACTTTTCCCTGAAATGAGGCGAGAGGATATCGCCAACCCGCAAGCCCAGCCGCGCTACCTTATCCTGATAGGCGGGGCCTATACCTTTCAAGGTGGATCCAATCTTTCTTGCTCCTTTTGCTTTTTCATAGGCAGCGTCCAACAGACGATGCGTGGGGGTTATCAACTGTGTCTTTTTTGAAATATAAAGATTTTCCCGTGGCTTCAGATCAAACTGAAAAAGAGCCTCAATCTCTTTTTTGAAAATGACCGGATCAAGGACCACCCCATTTCCGATCACATTAATAATATCGTTCCGGAATATGCCAGAAGGGATCTGATGCAGTACATGTTTGATACCGTCAAACTCAAGGGTATGCCCGGCATTGGGTCCGCCCTGGAACCGGGCAACCATGTTATACCGGGGAGCAAGAAAATCCACGATCTTTCCCTTACCTTCGTCCCCCCACTGCAGGCCGAGCAATAAATCCACATTCATAGGTTATAAACTGTTTTTCAGTGTTTCGATGGCATCTTCCCTTGTCTCGACAATGTTGAAGATGGCGTTAAGCTTGGTAATAATGAGCAGCTTCTTCACATTCTCGGAGGGGTTCAACAAACAAACCTCTCCGCCTTTATTCCTGAATTTGGTAAGCACGGTAATCAAAACGCCAATGCCGCTACTATTAATATACCGTAAACCGGAAATATCAATGAGACAGAGCCTGACGCTGTCCTGGATGTAGTTATTGATCACTTCTATAATATCCAGGCCGCTGCTTTCACCTATCAGGTCTCCGTTCAGACTGAGTTCCAGTATCTGGTCTTTAAGTTGATGATTGAAATTCATTTGTTATTATTGTTTTTGAGTTTTATCTGGCAGTCTTTGCATATCCCATAGAGGTTAAGGGAATGATGGAGGATCTCGAAATTCAGCAGTTCACCCACCATCGTCTGAATGTTATGGATCCTGGGGTCACAGAATTCGACTACCTTGTGGCATTCTGTGCATATCAGGTGATCGTGTTGTTTATATCCGTAGGATTTCTCGTACTGAGCCAGGTTTCTGCCAAACTGGTGCTTGCTGACCAGATCACATTCCACGAGCAGGTCCAGCGTATTATACACCGTGGCACGACTCACTCTGTAATTCTTGTTTTTCATGCTGATATAGAGTGACTCCACATCAAAGTGACCATCGCGGGTATAGATCTCCTCCAGGATCGCGTAGCGTTCGGGCGTTTTGCGCAATCCCTTATTTTCAAGATATGCTGTAAATATCTTTTTAACCTCCTCGTATACCTTCTCGTTTAATGCCATACTGGTCTTTTAAGGTTGCAAATATATAATTTCTGGAGATAAGCCTGAATGCTCCGGGTATATTCACGGAGACTCAAAACGAGAAACCTTGACGACACCTTCTACTTTTTCCAATTTGGTGATCAGAAGGTCCAGATGGCTGGTATCATGAACATAGAGCATGATCTCTCCTTCAAACAAGCCTGAGTCCGTATCAATAGACATGGACCTCATATTCACCTTAAGCTCCTCGGAAATGATGGATGTCACATCATTGATCAGGCCTACACGATCCGTACCGATTATTTTCAGGCCCGCAAGGAAGGAGGACTCATGCTGAGATGCCCATTTGGCCTTCACCACCCTGTGACCATGATTTGATAGCAACTCAGGGGCATTGGGACAGGTGACCCGGTGTACCTTAATTCCTTCATTAACCGTAACAAACCCAAAAACACTATCCCCGGGGATTGGATTGCAGCATTTTGCCAGCTTGTAGTCAATCACGTCCATATCCTCTCCGATCAGCAAGACGTCATGTGATTTTACCTTAACCAATTCGGATTCGAAGGTCTTCGCATCGGGGATTTTTGCAGCGGGTCTGTTCTTTATGGCTGGGGCTGGCTTAAAATCCCTGAAGTCTTTTATGTCCCTGGCACCTATGATCCCTTTACCTACCTTGAAAAACAAATCAAACTGGCTGTCCACATCAAAATAGGCCCGCATGCGGTCAAATGTTTCATTGGAAGGCTCCAGCTTCATTTGTTTGAGCTTACGATGAACAATCTCCCTGCCCTCTTCCGCATAAAACTTTTTATCTTCCTTGAGCTCATCCTTGATCTTGGACCGCGCCTTTGAGGTTACCACAAACCTGAGCCAGTCTTCACTGGGTTTCTGCTTGCTGGATGTAAGGATCTCCACCTGGTCCCCGTTTTTCAGGGTATAATTAATAGGTACAAGTTTTTGATTGATCTTTGCCCCTATACACTTAGCTCCGATCTGGGTGTGGATGTCAAAAGCAAAATCAAGGGCTGTGGCGCCGTTGGGCAGGGTCTTTAATTCGCCTTTGGGTGTAAAAACAAACACCTCTTCATTGAAAAGGTTACCTCTGAAATCATCGACAAATTCAAGCGCTGAAGAATCATTCTGCTCAAGCATATCCCGTACTTTACCGATCCACTGCTCGAGGCCTGATTCCTGTGAGGTATTGTCCTTGTATTTCCAGTGCGCGGCATAGCCTTTTTCTGCGATCTCGTCCATCCTCCTTGTCCTGATCTGGACTTCTACCCACTGGCCGTTCCTGGCCATTACGGTAGTATGCAACGATTCGTAGCCGTTTGCCCTCGGTGTGCTGATCCAATCCCTGAGCCGGTCAGGATTCGGCTTGTAAAAATCCGTAACGATGCTGTAAACCTGCCAGCAGTCTGCCTTTTCATTTTCCAGTGGGGTATCCAGAATGATCCGTACGGCAAAAAGGTCGTATACCTCCTCAAACGGAATATTCTGCTTTTTCATCTTGTTCCAAACGGAATGTACCGACTTTGGCCTGCCTTTGACAATGGCATCAAATCCATGGTTTTGCAGCTCCCGTTGGATCGGCCTGATAAAGCTCTTAATGAACCTGTTGCGGGTCTCCTTGGCCACGTCGATCTTACGTACAATTTCCTCGTACATGTCTGGCTCGGCGTAGCGCAGGTACAAATCTTCCATTTCCGACTTGATGCCGTACAACCCCAGACGATGGGCAAGCGGCGCATAAAGAAATATCGTTTCGGAAGCGATCTTATACTGTTTATTGACTGGCATGCTTTCGAGGGTACGCATGTTATGTAGCCGGTCCGCCAGCTTCACCAAAATCACCCGGACATCTTCCGAGAGTGTGAGCAGCATCTTTCTGAAATTCTCCGCCTGCTGTGAGCTGCCATGCTCAAATACACCTGAGATCTTGGTAAGCCCGTCAATAATTCTCGCGATCTTTTTCCCGAAATCCCTTTCAATATCCTGTATGGTCCATTCGGTATCTTCTACCACATCATGCAGCAGGGCCGAGACGATGGAAGTGGTACCCAGGCCGATCTCATCAACGCAAATCCGTGCCACCGCCAGCGGGTGGAATATATAAGGCTCTCCAGACTTTCTTCTTGTTCCCTTATGG
>LYSV01000159.1:4426-18876 GCA_001657315.1 Flammeovirgaceae bacterium BBD 1991-12
TGCGCAGCAGTTGCCTGTACTTGCGTACGATTTCCTTGTTTTCCTCCTCTACATCAACTGCGATCATTATACTTGTCTTTCCATTTCACTGCAAAAATCCTCAATTAAATTATTTGTATCAACCAAAAAACTACCTACATTTGCACTCCATTTTCTGAGGAGTATCTATGGTGCAATGAAGTAGCTCCTGCAAAGGTAAAGATGGGAAAAGAAATTCCGGCCTCGGTGAGTTGACACAAGGGTTTTACTTTTTAGCATCATACAATAGAAATACTGCGGATGTGGCGAAATTGGTAGACGCACTAGACTTAGGATCTAGCGGAGCGATCCATGGGGGTTCGAGTCCCTCCATCCGCACAAAAGCAACCCTCGATCACGATTTTCCAGAAACAAATGACCGGAATCGAGATTGAGGGTTTTTGTTATTATTTTACCATTAAAATTGTACCGTTTTGGATATTACATTAGACAAAAAAACTTCCACGGAAGCTTTAATTAAAGTTAAGTTAAAGGAAAAAGATTATCAACCTAATGTAGAAGAAAAAGTAAAGGAGTACGCGAAGAAAGCAAACATAAAAGGATTCAGACCGGGCAAGGTACCCCCCTCTCTGATCAGGAAAATGTATGGTAAGTCCATTGTGGTAGAAGAAGTCAACAAGATACTGTCCCAGTCACTGAGCAATTATATAAAAGAGCAGAATTTACAGCTCATTGGCGAACCACTCCCCGATCAGGACAAAGCGGGAACCATTGATTGGGATACCCAGAAGGATTTTGAATTTGACTATGATATAGGACTTGTGGGAGATTTTACCTATGACATTTCTTCCAAACAAAAGGTAAAAGCCTATAAAATCGAGCTGGACAAAAAGACACTTAACGAGACGCTCGATAATATCAAAAAACAATTTGGCACAGTAACCAATCCCGAGCAAGGTCAGGAAGGTGACGCCTTCTACGGAGAAATAAAGGAAAATGAAGGGGAGCTGAGTAACCAGGCCGTAATTAACTGGGATGACCTTGCCAAAAAGGAGCAAAAGAAATTTACGGCACTAAAGTCGGGTGATTCTCTGGAACTGGATATCCAAAAGTCATTTAAGGATGAGCACACTGTAGCCCACATTTTAAATGTGGGCCACGACAAGGCAAAGGAACTTAAGGGAAAATATACCTTCACGTTGAAAAATGTAAACCGGACAGAACCTGCGGCGCTCAATCAGGAGCTTTTTGACAAGGTATTTGGCCAGGACCAGATAAAATCTGAAGAGGAGTTTATGGATAAGGTGAAGGAAACCGTAGAAAACAACTATAAAAGGGAAACGGATTACTTTCTGGATAGCAGTATAAGGGATCACCTGGTAAACAAAACAAAGATCGAGATCCCGAATGAATTTCTGAAAAAATGGCTCCTTATCAGCAATGAAGGCAAGGTAACCGTAGAAGATATTGAGAAGGAATTTGATGAATATGTAAAATCCCTGAAATGGGACCTGATAAAGAATAAGGTGGCCCTGGACAAGGACATTAAGGTAGAGAATGACGAAGTGGTGAACAAAGCCAAAGCCCTCATTGTTCAGCAACTGGGCGGATCCGGAGCAGCGGCGCAGTTGCAGGATCATCTGGATGCATTTGCTGACAATTATCTGAAAGCGGAAAACGGCCAGAACTACCTCAGGATCTACAATGAGGTGAGGGATGAAAAGATCCTTTCTCTTATCAGGGAAAGCATCTCCCTAACCGAAAAGAAAGTGGATGTAGAGGAATTCAAGAAAATAGTAGGCTAACCTGCTAAAAATGAATGAGAAAGGCCTTGTTCATTTCAGCCATGAATGAGGCTTTTTTATATTCAGAAGACCTTTTTAGTCAAATTCTTGTTATTATTGGGTAAACGAAAAAGATAAATCTATTCATTAAAAACATGCTTAATCAGGAAGAATTCAGAAAGTTTGCGGTTAAAGATCAGGGCATCAGTGGTAGCACTGTCGATGACTATTCAAGGGCTGTTCAGAACATGACGCAATATGTTATTGAGGAAAGGCCTGGAAACTTCAGAGCCATTGATGTATTTACGCGCCTGATATCTGACAGGATCATATTTCTGGGTATGGGTGTTGACGACCAGATAGCTAATATCATCACTGCCCAGCTGCTCTTTCTGGAATCCAGCGATCCGAAAAAAGACATCATCATGTATATTAACAGCCCCGGTGGCTCGGTATATGCCGGTCTTGGAATATACGATACCATGCAATATGTAAACCCTGAGGTAGCCACCATATGCACCGGAATGGCTGCTTCCATGGCTGCTGTACTGATGAGCTCGGGAACCAAGGGAAAACGTGCAGCATTACCTCATTCGAGGATTATGATCCACCAGCCCAGCGGTGGAATGCAGGGACAATCCAGGGACATGGAGATTACCTTAAAGCAAATGCAGGAATTAAGGAAAGACTTGTATGGAATTCTTGCAAGCCACACCGGTCAGAAATATGACAAAATAGAGGCAGACTCAGACAGGGATTACTGGATGAGGGCCTCGGAAGCTAAGGAATATGGCCTCATTGATGAGGTTTTAGAAAGGAAAAAATAAGATGGCTGAAGTAACTTGCTCCTTTTGCGGGAGAAACAAAAAAGACGTTGACCTGATGATATCGGGCATTCATGCTCACATTTGTGACAAATGTATCACTCAGGCTAACCAAATACTTTCGGAAGAGAAAAAATCAAATACCAGTGAGGGAAGTCTGCCCAACTTCAATCTGGTGAAACCGAAAGAGATGAAAAAGTTTCTCGATGAATTCGTAATAGGACAAGACGAGGCCAAAAAAGTAATAGCGGTAGCCGTATACAACCACTACAAACGGCTGATGCAGGAAAAATCCGAGGATGACATTACGATCGAAAAGTCGAATATCGTAATGGTGGGTGAAACGGGAACAGGAAAAACCTATCTGGCCAGGACTATGGCGAAAATCCTCCAGGTACCGTTCTGCATAGCTGATGCCACTGTTCTTACCGAAGCAGGCTATGTGGGAGAAGACGTTGAGAGCATCCTGACGCGTCTGTTGCAGGCAGCGGACTATGATGTAGAAGCCGCACAACGAGGTATTGTATACATTGACGAGTTGGATAAGATAGCACGGAAGTCGGACAATCCATCCATTACCCGCGATGTGAGTGGCGAAGGCGTGCAGCAGGCCCTGCTCAAGTTGCTGGAAGGGACTACTGTTAACGTTCCCCCTCAGGGAGGCAGAAAACATCCTGACCAAAAGATGATCTCCGTTAACACAGAAAACATTCTTTTTGTCTGTGGCGGAGCATTTGACGGTATTTCAAGACATATTGCCAAGCGTATCAATACACGTCCGCTGGGCTTTGCTTCTGCTGCTGACTCCATCAATCCACTGGATGTTGAAAATGATAACCTGTTGCAGTATGTTACTGCACAGGACCTTAAAAGCTTTGGGTTGATCCCCGAGCTGATAGGAAGGCTTCCCGTACTGACCTACCTCAATCCTTTGGATGGTGAGGCGTTGAAAGAGATCCTTACCAAGCCAAAGAATGCCCTCATGAAGCAGTATGCCAAGCTGTTTGAGATGGAAGGCATAGAGGTAGAATTCAAGGAAGGAGCCATCAATTTCATTGTAGAGAAGGCCCTGGAGTACAAACTGGGAGCAAGGGGTCTGCGGTCTATCTGTGAGGCCATTGTCAATGACGCTATGTTTGAGCTGCCCTCGAATGAAAGCGCTGAAAAGCTGGTGATCAACAGGTCGTACGCTGAAGAGAAATTCAGTAAATCCAAATATAGTAAGCTGAAGGTGGCCTAGCCATTGAGCACTGGTTACTGGTTGCTGGTCACTGGCAAAAACTGTTTTGATTCTTTTATAAGATAGAAAACCTATCTACCCTGACGTTTCAGCGGTAAACTGTTTCAACCAAATGCATGCAGTTGATCAAATAAACCCTTCTTCTTTACTGGCAATTGTCATAGGAGCGATTATTTTTGTTGTTATCTTCACCGCTGTTTTTAGAAAAAAAAGGAAATAATACCACATGAACATCAAAGGCAGAATCATCGAAATAGGCAGCACGCAACAGGTTACCAATACGTTTAAGAAAAGGGAATTTGTCATAGAATATGCTGATAATCCGCAATATCCCGAGTTTATTAAGTTTGAAATGATACAGGACAAATGCGACCTGCTGGACAACCACAAAGTGGGAGATGAACTGGACGTACATTTCAACCTGAAGGGCCGCAAGTGGACAGACCCGAAGGGCGAGGTAAAATACTTTAACTCACTGCAGGCGTGGAGGCTTGAGGCCGTGACCAGCACGGCAAATGCAGATATGCCTCCTCCACCTGCTACTGCTGATACTGGCATGGATACCATGGAAGAGCCCGGATGGATCGCTGATAACCAGGAAGATGACCTCCCTTTTTAAGCTGGTTATTGGTTACAGGGTGACAGGGTTGTTGAGGATATGAAGTTTGTCACTTTCACCCTCGTGCTGATCGTCTCTGCGTTTTACTCAGATAAGATCCGGATGATCAGCTACAACGGTTCATCCGTAAAGACCACCTTCGATGTGCCTGCCCATTTTTACGGCACCTACAAAGGGTTAAAGACAGGTTATCTCACACTTAATGAAGATGGTACAGGTGAATACAGGTATGATGTCTTTGGCTTCGGGACCCCGTCGTGTAAGGAAGAGGTGATCCGGATAGAATGGGGATTTCTGATTGGTGAAGAGGACTCTTTGGTGACCTTTGAACGTGAATATGGGCTGTCATATCCCATGCTGATGAAAAGTACGGGAGCCACGCAGTTTCAGGGATGCCGAAAGGAAGTGATGCTGGACTTTATCATGGAGTATAAGGATGGCCGTCTGGGGGTATCCTCTTCAGATGACTGGGAGAAGTAACCAGAGGAGTAAAACAATTCATTTTCCTGACATCGACGCACCAGGACGGAGATGTAACACTGTAGTCAATCATGGTTATCTGAAGTGAGTAAGCAACTCCTTCTTCCCAATACAAAATGAAGGCTCGCTGACATCGAAAATTCCTCTGTTATCACAATGCCGTATCAGTCATAAAGAAAATCGCGATACAGGTTCATCCTGCGCTCCTGCCTGTCTTATCCCTTCCAACGTGTGACATGAAAAACTGACAGATTTTATTGTCAACTCGTAGAATATCAGTGATTTGGTTCCGGAGTAAAGGTCTAACTTTGCAAGTCAAATTAATCTAAATTATCGCGTGTCATGAAAATCAAAGCTTTAGCCGGAATCGCATTCCCCTCTCTGCTGCTATTCGTTTGCTTCGGAACATTTGCCTATGGACCGGAAATTACCACCAAGACCCTGGAGTTACCTTCCTTCCATAGTGTTTATGTAAACTCAGCCTATACGGTATACATCAAGCAAACCAACAAGCAGGAGGTAAAGGTAGAGGCCCTTACGGAAATATTTGAGCTCAGTGAGTTTAAGGTGGAAGAAGGTGTATTGCACATCAATATAAAACGCAAGCCAAGCGACCCCAATAAAAGCTTTTGGGATAAAATTGATGATATTAAGATAGCTCCCACACTGAATGTGAGGATATCCATGAAGGATGTAAAGGAGTTAAAAGTCAATGGCAACGGTAAGATCATCGGTGAAAATTCCATTGCCTCAGGCGAAATGGAACTTGGCGTTTCCGGCCCGGGAAGTATGGATATCGATATTAAAGGGAAAGAAGTAAAAACCAGCATTTCAGGATCAGGAAACATAACCATTAAAGGCTACGCCACAGAAAACAACATTAGTCTGAGTGGTTCGGGGTCACTGTTTGCCTTCAATTGTGAGCTGGAATCAGCAGAAGTTATAGTAAGCGGAGAGGGCTCCTGTGAGATCAATGTGAGCAGCGACCTGGAAGCAAAGGTCTTTGGTAATGGCTCCATAAAGCACAAGGGCGATACCAAAAGTGTAGTGAAAAAGGAATATGGCCGGGGCGAGGTAGCCAGGGCTTATTGAGCATAGGGCATAGTGCATGGCGCATAGCGGCTAAAGATCATACCTCTATGCGCTACGCGCCATGCTCTATGCATATTCGTCCTTATGCAACGGCTCTTTTCAATTCGATGATCGTGATCTCGGGGGGCATCCCTACCCTACCCGGATATCCGATGTACCCAAACCCCCTGTTGACATACAGGTATTGTTCTCCCTGCTGGTAAAGACCTGCCCATTGCTTATAGGCATATTGTGAAGGACTCCACTTAAAGTCTCCAAGCTCTACGCCAAACTGAAAGCCGTGGGTATGGCCGGCAAACATCAGGTCTATATCAGGATAGTTAGTCCTTACCTTGGCGTCCCAGTGGCTGGGATCATGTGACAGCAATATTTTTACCGGAGCCTCCTCTGAGCCTTTATAGGCCTTGTCCAGGTCTCCGTATTTGGTAAATCTGCCGGCTCCCCAGTTTTCATTGCCCAGCACGGCGATCTTTTCTCCGTCCACTTCTATGAAACGGTTTTCATTCATCAGCAGGTTATATCCCATCAGACGGTGCGCCTCCTTGAGATCCTCAAAGTTCTGCTTCTTGGCCTGAGCTGATGACCATGATTTGTAATCTCCATAGTCATGGTTACCGGTAGTAGAGTAGACCCCAAGCGGAGCTTTAACTTTATTGAAGATATCGATATATTCTTCTACTTCTTTACTTTCATTATTTACCAGATCGCCTGTAAAGAAAACCACATCCGGCTTTTCGTTCATCAGCATCTCCACTCCACCTTTCACAGCTGTCTTATTGAAAAAGCTTCCGGTATGAATATCCGATAGTTGAGCGAGCCTGATGCCATCGAACTCTTTGGGCAGGTCAGGTAATACGATCTTTTTCCTTCGGATCCGGTAATCGTGAGCACCGGAGAGAATACCGTAGCTCATGGCAAGTAACGGCACACTACCTGCAATAAGAGCCGTTTTGGCGAGGAACTCGGAACGTGGCATGGAATTACCCGTCAGCTCAGGCTCAGGGTTTTGGAATAATGAAATGGCCCATTTCCCCAAACGTGTAACATCTTCGACCAGCAAAAAAAGAATACCGAATACTTTGGAAAAGTAGTTGATGAAAATCCCGGTGAACACCAGACTTCTCACCTGGCCTTCCAGCCAGTCGGGGTTGCCAAAATTATAGATCAGTATAATGGAAAATGTTAGAACTGTAAAACCCCAGTAGATATACCGGATGGTTTTAGCCAATGCCTCTCCACTATTTTTCATCAAAAGTGCGATGGCCTGATACAGGTACCAGTCCAAAAAGAAAAGTACCACCAGCAGCACTGCAATTACCAATAACTTACTCATTTATTAATTATTTAACCTCTTTTTAGGTCATGTAACAGCTACAAAACAAATAGGGTTCTTTTCATGCCGGATTTCACTTAAGTTAAGTGAAATCCGACACGAAAATCCCTATGCCGCCGACCCTGCTGTATTGAGTACAGGCTCCAGGACCTCAGGGGCCGGAACTTTCGCTTCCTTTTTAACCTTTTTAGTACCCCAGATCCAGAATTTGATCCTGTAAATGATAGTGAACAGAACCGGCACAATGATCAGGGTAAGGAATGTAGCCACAATGAGGCCAAAGATCACCGTCCACGCCAGTGGTCCCCAGAAGATCACGTTGTCACCGCCCAGGTAAATGTTGGGGTCGAAGTTCGTGAACAGGGAAAAGAAATCCACGTTTAAACCGATCGCCAGCGGGATCAGACCCAGTACCGTGGTAATCGCAGTCAGGATCACCGGTCGCAACCTTGCTTTTCCTCCTTTTATTACCGCTTCTCTGGCTTCTGGCTTGGGTAGCATTTCCAGTTTGGAAAGCCCCAGCTCACGTTTCTTGCGGTCTATCAGCAACTGTGTATAATCCAAAAGTACCACACCGTTGTTCACCACAATCCCTGCCAGCGAAATGATCCCCATCATAGTCATCATGATCACAAACGGCCATCCGGTAAGCATAAGACCGCCAAATACGCCGATGAAACTCAGGAAAATAGCCAGCATGATAATGACCGGCTTGGAAACCCCACCGAACTGGAATACCAGAATAAGGGCGATAAGACCCAGGCCTGAGAAAAAAGCTCCCATTAAAAAGGCCATTTGTTTATTCTGCTCCTCTATCTGACCGGTAAAATCTATTTTAACACCTGCCGGCAGGCCTTTATAATCCTGCATCTCACGCTGTATCTCCGCTACTATGGCCCCTGCATCCGTGAAGCCTGGCTGTAGGCCGGAATAAACGGTAACCACCCTTTTGGTGTCCCTGTGCTTTATGGCGCTGAATCCTGAGGTATTCTTCTGGGCAGCTACGGCTGACACAGGCACTTCCTTGATCTTACCTGTTGACTGATCTCTGAAGATGATGTTCTGGTTGAACAGGGCACTGGTATTGTACCTAAGGTCCTGATTGAACCGAATATTGATATCATAATCTTCTCCGTCTTTCTTGTAGATCCCTGCTTTTTCCCCAAACAGTGACCTACGCAACTGGTTTCCTACCTGTCCTACATCTACCCCCAGTTCACCGGCTTTTTTCCTGTCTACCACTACCTGCATGGCCGGCTTACCTTTGTTCACATCAATTTTTAACTCCTCAATACCCGCTATGTTCTTGGTATTGATAAAGTTTCTCATGCTCTCTGCTGTGGCTATGAGCTCGTCATAGTCATTCCCTTCCAATTCTATATTAATCGGATACCCCGCCGGAGGACCTACCGCATCCTTCTCTACGGAAATGGCCACACCTGGAAAGATGCCCTTCAGGGCATTTTGTACTCTTTCACGCAGTTCTTCAGAATCCTTTCCGTTCCTGAACCTGAACTCCCGCATGGAGGCTGTGATCTTGGCACGGTGCGGCATTTCTGCTGACGATCCACCATCTGTTTGTGGGTTTCCGGCTCCCTCTCCTACCTGAGACACTGAAGATTCAACAAGGACATTATAATCTTCAGAAACGTATTCCGGATCATTGACGATCGCATAGACCCTGTCCTCTATTTCCTTGGTGATCTCGTCTGTTTTTTCAATAGCCGTACCCTGAGGGTATTCTATGTAAACAATGATCTGATTGGGCGTATTATCAGGGAAAAACTCAACTTTTGTTCTGCCGGAGCCTACAGACATTCCAAAGAATGTGAAGGCGGCAAAGAGCATGATAAGAGTGATCCCAAAATACCAATAAACATTTTTGCCTCTCAGTGCATGGGTAAGCTGTCGCTCGTACATGTTTTCAAAACGCACGAGGATCTTTTTCTGAAAGCCAAGCGCCAGTTTTTTAACGCCGTATTTGTAGATCCAAAACAGGGCGGCTGTTACGATCATGAGCGTACCCAATCCTCTTACTGCTCCTCCGAAGACCAGGATAAATGTTCCAAAACCTACCAGAATAAGACTCAGTCTGATAAGTTGTTTCCTCGTGAGTTCTTTTTCACCGATCTCCATGAACTGGGACACCAGCATGGAATTCATAAAGATGGCTACAAACAGGGATGATCCAAGAACCACGGACAGCGTAATAGGGAAATAGATCATGAATTGACCCATTACACCGGGCCAGAGTCCCAGCGGCACAAAAGCTGCCACCGTAGTAGCCGTGGAAATTATGATCGGGAAGGCGATCTCACCAATCCCTTTCTTTGCTGCGTCTACCCGGGACAGGCCGTCCTTATCCATGATCCGGTATACGTTTTCCACCACCACGATACCATTATCCACGAGCATACCCAGCCCCATAATAAGGCCGAAAAGGATCATGGTATTCATGGTATAACCCAGTGTAGAAAGGATCATGAAAGACATGGTCATGGACATGGGTATGGCAAAACCTACGAACAGTGCATTGCGGAATCCCAGGAAGAACATGAGTACCGTTACCACCAGCAGGATACCGAAAATGATGTTGTTGATAAGGTCATCTACCTGATTCAGGGTCCGGGAGGAGGAATCATTGGAGATGGAGATATCCACGTCCTGCGGGAAGTAACTGGCCTGTGCTTCTTTAATGATCACCCGGATCTGGTCAGCCGCCTCGATCATATTTTTACCGGCACGCTTCTTTACATCCAGCATAACCACGTTATGTCCAAATTCCCTGGCATAGGTGGTTTTGTCCTCTTCCTTAAAACTTACACTGGCAATGTCCTTTAAATAGACCGGGGCGTTGTTTTCAGTTTTTACCACAAAATTCTCCAGCTCCGATGGCTTCTCGATCTCTCCAAGGATCCGAATGGTCCTGCGCTGCCCGCTGGTCTTCAGGTTTCCGGCGGACATGGTCATATTACCACCGTTTATGGTTTGCAGTACATCATCGAAGCTTACCTTTGCCGCCATCATTTTGTAGATATCCACGGCTACCTCCACTTCCAGTTCCTGAGCTCCACGGATATCCACTTCCTTGATCTGCGGAAGGTCTTCTATCTCATCTTCAAGATATTCGCCAAATTCCTTGAGTTTTTCCACAGGGTAGTCTCCGGCTATGTTAATGTTCATGATCGGGAACTCTTCCGACAGGTTCAGATCAAAAACATTGGGTTCCACCTTGGCACCATTGAAAAGCGGCCAGTCTTCGCTGGCTTTCTCTGTATCTACTTCGTCCTTTACCTTCTGCTTGGCAGCATCCACGGTAATGTCCTCGTCAAACTCTATGGTAATAATGGAATAGTCCTCCTGAGATGTGGAAAGGATCTCCACTACGTTACTCACATTTTTGAGCTCATCTTCCAGGGGATCCGTTATGAGACGTTCAATATCCTCTGCGGTGTTGCCAGGAAATGAGGTACTGATGTAGATCTTCGTTTCCTTTATTTCCGGAAAGTCCTCCCTGGGCATGGAAAAATACGCAGACAATCCCACCATCAGAAAGATTGCGATCATTACATAAATCACCGAGGGGTTGTCTATCGCCCAGGAGGCTAACCTGAACTGCTTGTCTATTTTCTTATTTTCTTGCTTGCTCATTGCCTACTGTGTTGAGAATTTTAACTTTTTGACCGTCTTTTACACTTCTGGCCCCTTCCTGAATAACACTTTCCCCGTTAGCTATACCTGACAGGACTTCCACATAATCGCCCTGGGTTTTACCGGTTTCAATGATACTCTTATTGGCCTCAGCGATATTTTCTGCATCTATGTTTTTCACTACGAATGCATATTGTTCCCCTTCTGCATTTTCAGAAATAATGCTTTGAGGGATGAGGATTGCCTGATCGTTCCTGTAATCGTTGATCTGCACCTTGGCCGTCAGGTTAGGCTTGATCTTCCCGCTTCTGTTGGGTACGGGTATTTCCACGGTAAAGGAACGGTTGTCAGGGTTGATGAAATTACCCGTTTGCCTTACCTTCGATTCAATGGTTTCATTCAACACCGGGAAGTATACTTTTACGTTCTTACCGGGGGTAATGTTGGCAATGTAGGTTTCCGGTACGTTCACTTCTATGTACATGTTCGACAGGTTCACGATCCTGAATACCTCAGAACCCGGACCACCTGGTAAAACCACCGTACCCTGATCCCTGATAACATCATCGATCACTCCGGAAAACGGAGCCCGCATCGAAAACTTACTCAACTGGCTTTCCATTTGACGAACAGCGTTGTCCTGTGCTTCATAGGTCGTCTTGGCCTGAAGATATTGTATCTCCGAGCCAATTTTTTGTTTCCATAGCCTTTCCTGCCGTTCGTAGGTGGTTTTGGCAAGTGCCAGCTGCGTTTTCATCTGCTGTAGCTGGCTGTTCATACCGCCGTCATCAATAGTGGCCAGCAGTTGTCCCTTGCCCACCTTTTGTCCCTTCTCAACATACACTTTGATAAGGGTACCTGCTACTTCAGGATAGATCAGTACATTTTGTTTGGTGGTAACATCACCCTGAAGCTCTACGTAGTGATCGAAATTCTGCAACTGCGCCCTAAAGGTGGTCACCAGCGGCAGCTTCTTATTGGTATCCCTTGCGCTGATCACTGAGTCCAGCAAGGCAATCTCCTGCTCGAGAGTCTTTTGCTGCTTTACGATTTCATTCTTTTTTTCTCTGATAGCCTCCATATCACCTGCAGCAATAATGCTTTCCAAAGAGCTTTCATTTTTATCTCCACAGGCTGACAGAATAATGGCAGTCAGTACGGTTAAGATCAGTGTTGTTTTCATAGTTTCTATATTTCGGCTGATATCATTTTTCATTTGTAAAGGGTGCCATAGGCTTTTTGAAGCTCAACTTTTGCCACCAAAGCGTCATACAACGCGTTATAATAATTGGTTTGTGATTCCTTGTAATCAGCATCAGCTTCCACTACCTCAAGGTTGGACCCGATACCCTCCTGATATTTGATACGTGTTACATTATAGATTTCTTCGGCCAGGTCCATATTTTCTTTTTGTGCCACCATATTGTCCAGTGCGTTGGTCATATTGACCTTTGACTGCCTGATCTCCAGATCTATGTTGTTTTCGAGCAGTTCAAAAGACTGACCGATCTGTTTGGCCTGGATCCTGTTCCGTTGAATACGGCTGCTTTTGAGGAATCCGTCAAAAATAGGAACGTTCAGCGACAGCCCTACAAATCCATAGTTCAACCAGCGGTCTCCCTGAAACCATTGGCTGGATTCGCCGGTCTGAGTATTATACCCGTAGTTGAAATTTGCATACAATGTAGGTATATACTGTACCTTGTTGTTCTTTATATCGAGGTTAGTGAGTGCCAGATTGGTCTGTAGCTGAGAGTACTCTATTCTGTCACCATAATCAAAGTCCTCCTCAGAATCTACGTTAAAACGTACTTCTTCCAGCTTGTCCGTCAGCTCGATCTCTGATGAGATAGGCTTACCCATCTGGAATTTCAGGAGATCATAGGTAAGATCGATCAGTTCTCTGGTATTGTCCAGCTCAACCTTCAGATTATTGTGCTGCACCTGCAACCGGCTGACATCAATTTTCTCTACAAACCCACTTTCAAACATGGCCCTTGTCTCAGTAAGGAGTGTATCCAGTCTGGCAAAGTTCACCTCCAGTAGTGTCAGCTGCTCTTTGGTCACCAGTACATTGTAGTAAGCCTTGGAAACTGCTTCCACTACATCAATCTGGGTTTTTATATGATCCTTGGTGGAAAGTTCGCGAAATGTTCTGGCTGCCTGAAGCCCCACAAAGAAAGAACCATCAAAGATGAGCTGTCTTACGTTCAGGTTTATATTGCCATCATAATTCTGCTGAAAAGTAATCGCCTCTTCCGTACCTTCAGGTATACTGGGGTCAAAGGTACTGATGTCCAGCAGTGATTTCTGAGGTTCAAAATTATAGTTTATTCCTGCCTCAACGGTAGCCTGAGGCAGTCCCATACTTAGCGTCTCTTTTACCTGAGTTTCTGCAATGTCTTTTTCATAAGCAGCGTTGATTGCATTCTGGTTATGCTCCAATGCATAATCAATGCATTCTTCCAACGAAAATGCAACTTTCGTGTCATTTTGCTGTGCTACAACTGATGCCGACGCCAGCACCAGACCGGTTATCAACAAGTTAATCTTAATTTTCATGCGGCAATATTGAATTGGTTTTGGTGTTGTTTTCCTGTTCTAAATACTGATGGAATAGTTTCCTACCTTCCTCTGTTACGAGACCATGAATGAAGTGATCGAAAAAAACCATCTGGACATGCCTGAAATCAAATTTGTCTGCGGGGAATATCCGCTCATCCAATGCCATCACCACCTGCTCTACTCTCAAAACAGCCAAGGCCTCCGGATCAATCTCTTCCCTGAAAAGTCCCTGCTCCATGCCTCGTTGCAAATTTTTCACAAGAGAATTCCTTACAAACTCATTCTTGAACTCAGTCCAGACCTTCCAGGCATTGGGATGATACTTTTGAAGATCAAACAGCAGGGAGGGATTGGTGTCCCTCATATTCTTTCTCATACAGGTTGAGACCATAGCCATTTCCTGTATGGCATCAACCGAGTGTTTCTCAATCTCCTCAAACTCTGCTTTTTCCTGATTCATATACGCCTTCATACAGGTGGTGACCAGGTCGTCCTTATCCTTAAAGTACTGATATAGGGTTTTCTTTGACATGGAAAGGTGCCTGGCAATGTCATCCATAGAAACACTGCGTACTCCATACCTATTAAAAAGCTCACTGGCTCCTTCCACTATTTTGTCTTTTATCTCCAATTTTTATCCTTTCGTATTCATTGAAAAACTTTGGAAACTTTGAGAATATTAAAAGTTTCCACGGTTCCTTAACGGTCTCCCTGGTATTAGGTTTACCTTTTTTGAACTTTTTTTTCCGAAGCCGTAAAAATCTCAACTCAAGCCTCCAAAATATGGGGCGAAGTAACTATTATTATATTTAACTAATCTTATTACAAAATTGTTTTTATTTTTAGTTTTTTCAAAAATCAGGCAGGATCTTTGACAATAATA
>LYSV01000160.1 GCA_001657315.1 Flammeovirgaceae bacterium BBD 1991-12
TAACGCCTCTTTTATGGCCTTGTATGATTTACCTCCGTCAGCAAGCATCTTGGTGGCCAGTATCTGATTGACCTGTTTGATCGCCTCCTTGCGCTCATCCTGTTTTTCGGTGATCAGTGCCATGAATTTCTTTTCAAATTCAGTGGCTCCCATTCCATCCAGTTTTGCCTCATCTCCTTTTGCCTTGGACAGCTCCAGATAACGTTTTCCGGTCATACCCTCCTGGTTTTTTATCATACTATTCGTTAACACACTTATTTCGGATTTCATGGCATCTATCACTTCCATCATCAACGCGTACCTTCTCAGCTCTTCATCAGAAATCTCATCCTGGGCTTTTGCTACATTGCCCAACAGCACCATTAGGAGCATGGCCAACAAAACATTAATCTTCTTCATTTTTTTCTTGTTTTACTCAGTTAAATTCCACTTTTGATTTTATCAGAACCCCGAAATAACGATATTCGTACTTTTTTATCAAATAAATTGAGGATTTGCGGCAGAATATCCCGCAAATTGTGGTATAGACGACTTCCTTCCGGCATAATTTTCCACCAAAGGCCAAGGTCACTAAAATCTGACCGCTGCCTTCACGTTGAGAAACCGCGCTGACAACGAATTGGGAACAGCAAACCTTTGATCGTTAACATCCGATATCCATGTAAATGAAATGGCATTGGCCGCCCCCAGCAAATTCAGCACCTCCGCCGATAAAAGTACCTGTCTTCTTTCATCCACATTCCTGTTCAAAAAGAAAAGTTTTGAGAATCCCACATCCACTCTTCTGTAGCTGTCACCAGTAAACCGGTTCCTGTTGCGTAAACTGTTGGGAGGTCCAAAGGGCAATCCGGAGCCATACAACACCCCAAGGTTCACCTGAATGGTGGGGTCATTGGGAAAATGATCCTGGAAGAAAATGGCCAGGTTCACTCTTTGGTCGGTTGGCCGCCTGATGTATCCGTTGCCATCACCCTCTACGTCTTCCCTGGTGTTTAGTATCCCCAAACTGAACCACGACTGGGTACCTTCTATAAACTCTCCACTCAACCTCAGATCGATGCCCGTGGCAAACGCCTCTGCACTGTTCGTGGCATAGTATCTCAATTTTACATTATCCACATCATAGGGGATAACATTCCATAGCTCCTTATAGTATAACTCACTGATAAATTTGAAATCCCTGCCCCACCATCTGAAGTTATAGTCAAGGCCAGCAATAAAATGGACCGACTGCTGGGCCTTCAGGTCCTCATTCAGGTTTCCTTCAAAATCTCTCAGCTCACGGTAAAATGGTGGCTGCGCATAAAATCCTATTGCCCCCTTGAACACAATATCCCTGACCCAGTCAGGCCGGTAGGAGATCTGCCACCGGGGGCTTATCACCAGTTCCTCATTGAAGTCCCAGTAGTTTAACCGCACCCCCAGCGTAGAGGTGACCCGCCGGGACAGATCACGGCTGACCTGCCCATAGCCATGATACCGGTTTGTAGCTAAGTCATTTTCGGCATCCAGGGCGTTAATGTCAATAACGAAATCGGCCGAATCGGTAAAGTCATACTCAGCCAGTGCATCATCGATGATCTGACGGTTATATCCTGCACCGTACTCCAGTGTCGTTTTGCTGTCCAGTGCAACAATATTCCGGCTTTCAAGGTTGAATATCCTTGCTTCCAGGGTATTGCGCCCAAAATCATAGTTGGTCCCTATACCCCGGATGAACACACAATCGTTGAATGTAGAGGAGCCAATATTGTTGTCCACGTCGCACAAACGGTAGCCTCCTTCCACATCTGTAAACTCCCGTTCAGAGGCATGTACTGCTGAGGCGATGAATTCAGTGGTAAACCTGTCATTCACCCGGTGCGTGAGGTTGATACCTCCCTGATAGGTGTCGTATTCCAGGATCTCCCTGCCCTCAAATGCCACAAATAACCTGAGCGCCTGATTGAATGTACCAAATTCAGTTTCCCTGTTTTCCGGCTCCACAAGATACCGGTTCCTTGCATACGAGGCGAGCACACCCAACTGCGTTCTTTTGGCTTCACGGCCCAGGTCAATACTCAGGTAGGACTGTACATCTGTAAACCGGGGCAGGTACTGACCCTGTGTTTCAAGTGTATTAAGCAGATACTGTGCTGACTTATGCCTGACACCAAGTACACCGGATACCTTCCCCTTTGAACCTTCCAAGTGTGCCGTCCCCCCGAGCAGACCGATCATGGCCGATCCTCTCAGCTCCCCGGGCTCCTTGTACCTGACATTCAGCACGGACGAAAGCCTGTCTCCGTATTTAGGCTGCCATCCCCCGGCTGAAAACTCCACTGATTCAACAAGATCAGGATTAACAAAGCTCAGCCCTTCCTGCTCGCCATTGCTGATCAAAAAGGGTCTGTAAATGGGAATATTATTAACATATACCAGATTCTCATCGAAGTTGCCTCCACGCACCGAATAGGTGGACGAAAGCTCGTTGTTACTGACTACCCCGGGAAGGGTAGCGAGTATTTTGGTGAAGTCGCCAAAGGGTGACGGGAGTGCTTCAATGGATCGCGGCTGGATCTGGGTCAGGCTTACCTCATTGCGGTTGTCCAGTCCTCCTTCAATTTCAACTGTCTTTAATATTTCAGTTGATTCATAAAGGGTAATGATGAGCGCCTGACCGGGTTCACTCAATGACAGCTCCCGGGGTTCATAACCTACATGGCTTATCTGCAAAATCACAGGAAATTCTGAAGGTATGGTCAGTCTGAAATTTCCTGACCGATCTGTAACAGCCCCTATGCCCGTTCCCTTTACGAGCACATTGGCTCTTTCTACCGCCTCGGTGCGTGAGTTCTGAATTTTACCTGTGAGCAACTTATCCTGAGCCCTGGCGGGAACAATTATCACACAAAACAGGAAAAACAGAATAAATTTCACCGGCCTCCACATCATGCCGTTAAATAACGTGCTTTAGCTCTGAAATAGTATCAGTCGGAGAGGAAGATGAGAATATGAAACTTCCGGCCACAAGTATATCCGCCCCTGCCCTTATCAGCTGCCGTGCATTGTCCAGACTCACGCCGCCATCTATTTCTATGAGCGTGGAAGATCCCGCATCGGTGATCATCTCTTTCAGTTGTTCAATTTTTCTGTAGGTGTTTTTAATGAATTTCTGCCCGCCATATCCGGGATTGACCGACATGACACAAACAAAATCAAGTTCTTCTATAATATCCTCCAGGTACTTGACACTGGTGTGGGGATTAATAGCCACCCCGGCCAGGCAATCCAGGCTTTTGATATGATGGATGTTTCTGTGCAGGTGAGCGCACGCCTCGTAGTGAACGGAAATGCTGGAGGCGCCGGCTTTTTTGAATTCATCCAGATAGTTCTCAGGTTTCTGGATCATAAGATGAACGTCAAGGGGTTTGGTAGCGTGTTTGTGAATGGCTTCCGTTACCGGCAGGCCAAAGGAAATGTTAGGTACGAACACCCCATCCATAACGTCAACGTGGATCCAGTCTGCTTCGCTTCGGTTCAACATCTCTATTTCGGATTGCAAATTGGCAAAATCCGCTGCCAGGACGGATGGCGCAATAACCGGTCTGTTCATGCGCCCAAAGATAGAAAGATTTAGTATTTTATGATTTTAAAGTGTCTTGAAAAAGACGCGAACCTCAACTCAACCAAATAAGTACCCGATTTCATCCTTTGTGTGTTGATTTCAAGCGAGTTCCGGTCTTTGATCTGAGAATAATTCATGGCGTCCACAACAGCTCCCCGGGAGTCAAGAATAGCAACGAAGCATTGGGTGAAATCCACTTTATCTCCTTCTATTCGCAGAATATTGCCCGACAGTGGGTTGGGATACAGTATCAAATTATCCTCCGGCGCGAGATCATCGATACTGGTGATGATGGCACCATACTGCGGGATACCGTATCCAAACTGGTTATCGGGCGTAGCGGCCCTTGTACTTATGCTGAGAATGGTATCTCTCAGCTGCATATTGGTCAGTGTGGGTTTCGATTGCCATATACAGGCCGCAAAGCCGGCAATTAAAGGAGCTGAAAAAGAGGTACCCGAATTGGTTCCGGTGGAGCCATTGTCCCGTATAATCGACGTACTCACACCCAGTGCCATGACCTCAGGTTTTATTCTCCCATCCGCCGTGGGGCCGCCGGAACTGCCGCTGCCCAGATTACCGGCTGCATCCACCATACCCACGGATATTACGGAATCTGCATCCGCCGGGGCGGTTATTATTCTCCAGTTCGGATCATTGGCTTCATTACCGGAGCTTGTAACTACCAAAATCCCCTTTTGAGCAGCAAGGTCAGCCGCTCGTGTTACCACCGCAGTATTACCATCCATATCTTCAGGTGTATAGTTCATGGCAGCATCGTTGAATGTATTGTAGCCCAATGAGGAGCTGACAATATCTGCTCCTGCACTATCTGCCTTTTCTATAGCCACCAGCCAGTTGAACTCTTCGATCCTGTATTCAGAGCCGGTGTCTTCCGTAAGGAACAGCATAAATTCAGCTTCGTACGCTGCTCCTGTGTATTCATTGTCAGAAAAAGCCGAAACAGTAGAAAAAGTTTCCGTACCGTGATCATCGGACTGAAATACTTCATTGTGGTTTTCAACTGCATTGAAAGTATAGATCATTCTGTCAGAATCGAAGATATGGGAAAACGGTGTTGCAGTATCCACTCCGCGGAATCCACTGTCAAAAAAAGCCATTCGTATCCCCTGCCCCCGGTATCCTTCATCATGAAGATTATTCAGCCCTATCTGATTGAGCTGCCGGGTATTGACAATGTTCATTCGCCTTGCTGCAGTGGTTTTTCTGGTCTTTCGGGAGCCTTTCGCCCGCTTTTCACCCGGAGCGATCTGTTCTATCCCTGATACATAGGAAAGGTCTCCTATAGCCCCAACTATCGAAGATTCTGCCTGTATGATCAGAGCGTTAAACCATTTGGAAGAAAAAAAAACCTCTGCTCCGATAGCTGCCACTCCGGCTGTATAATCAGGGTCTACAGGCAGATCACTCGTTACTATTTCAATATTCTGGTTTACACGTCGCTGAATGGCTCTTTCAGATAGAAACGTTCCCGGCGCTGTTACAGAATACGGCGTGCCGGACTTATCGGTAAGATATACAACATAGCGGTTCACCTGCGCCACTGCCTGTGTGCTCAAAATTGTTAAAGCTACTATGAAGCTAATTCTGACCATATTCGACAAGACTTTGCCTGAATTCTCTTCCTGATTCCACAATCTGCTGCCCTATACAATCCTCTTCAATACAGTAGTTAAGGTCCGTTTCTTCCCTGTATACCACGCCTATGTCCCAACCATATATCTCAAAACGGCGGATGAGGTTAACGGTAAAATCCTCATTATCCTCCTGTATGACCGTCAGGGTTTCGGCAATAGTCTCTCCGGCAGCAGTAACATATTCATGGAATAAACTATCCATTTCATATTCATCATCCTGTAATGTATTCAACGCATTGCCATCCCAGGTCTTACCAGCCTGCAGAGGAAAAGAGAGTTTCAAAAAAGGCGTATTCCCCTCTGTTAAAACACCCTGTGTACCTGTCCTTTGCGAGTTTAGGGTCCTTACAAATTCCCACTCATCTGCGGATGATTCTCTTTCCCATTCGTACAGGATGTACGTTATGCCTCCGGCTTGATTCATAAAGGAATCCACGACTTCCGTACGAAGCTGAAAATTGGCAGAGGTACCGGTTTGTGAGGCGTAGGTTATTTCTTCCACATCATAAATGTTCCATGCACCTACTTTCAAAGGAAAAAAGTTGTACCCAGGCCTTGAGGGGTCCAATGCGTTCTCATCGGACTGGCAGGCGAGACATACTGCTAAAATGAGTGATATGTAGATCCGTCTGGTCATAAAACAAAAAAAGAACGGCTAACCGTTCTTAAAGTTTTAAAGATACTCAATTTTTAGCTAATGGATTCACGTACTTTTCCTGTGTATTCACGCAAAGCCGTCTTAAAATCAGCCCCTTCCTGATCCATTTTGCCAAGAATGAACGTAGCCGCCAAAATATGAGTGAGCTGCTCGCCTTCATCGTCACCTTTTACTTCTATGTCCGGCATCTCCTCATTGGTGAGTTTTTCTTCTGCCGCCAGAAGCTCCTCCGCAGTATAGGTTTCTACCAGTCTCTTGATCTCAGGTATCTTCATCAGTTTAGCTGATTTAAAAGGTCCACCACTGCCTCTTCTTTGCTTGTCGCAAGGCCGCTCACCAACTGATCGCCTTTGAATATAGCGAAAAAAGGAAGATTTGTGACTCCTGCCAGTTTTCTGGCATCGGGATTTTTTTCTGCATCTACATCCACGAAACTGATCCCGTTGAACCTTTCGTCATCGGAGAGTCTTTTAAATTTTGGAGCAAACAGCCGGCAGCTTCCACACCAGCCAGCAAAGTATTTTACCACAGTTTTGTCATTGCCACTTATCGTGGCTCTGAAATTATCATCATTCAAAACTTCTACAGCCATCTTTATCTATTTGATTTATAAAATATTGTACGGCAAAAAACGTACAATTAAGTTAGATTTGCCACCCCTGTGTATTGAAAAATCAAATGGATTGATCGCAAAAATCTATGTAGCCCATGGCATTAAAAACATTTGTAAAGATCAACACGGTAAACAACCTGTCAGATGCGCGATACTGTGCCGGAATGGGGGTGGACCTGATCGGTTTTAACCTGGACGAGGAGCATCCTGACTTCATGAGCATTGAAAGTTTCAGAGAGATTTCAGAGTGGCTGGCAGGCGTTGACTTTGTTGGTGAGTTTGGAAATACAGCTGTTACAACTATATTGGATAAACTGGAGCTTTATGGCCTGAAAATGGTGGAAACCGGCAATATGAAGATCATCGATATATTGAAAGGTGAAGGTTACCACGTAATCCTGAAATGGCGACTGGAAGAAATTGATCTTTTACCGTCCGGCATTAATGCTGACTTTTTACTACTGGAATCCTCCACAACTCCGGATGAAGGACAGATAGTGGGTATTAAGGAAAAATCCGGGCACATAAAGATACTATTGGCGTCCGGTATTACAGAAGGCAACGTAAAAGATCTCCTGCAATCAACCAATGCCCATGGTATAGCTCTCACAGCTGGTCATGAGATCAGACCAGGCTACAAGGATTATGATGAAATGGCGGACATCCTTGAACTCCTGGAAACAGAGTAAGTTTATTTGCTGTTTATCGATTCGTATTTCCGGCTGGAGTCAAACAATAAATACCAAACCTCCAACAAAGTAGATACCTGTAATGGCAAAAAACTACCGTTCTCTCCCCTTTCTGGTCGTTTTTCCTCTTTTCCGTTCTGATATCTTCGTATCAAACAAGTAGGCTACTCCCAGTCTGATCCCATTGTTCCGGGCACGCAGGGGATCAGCGAAATCCAGTATTTCTTCGAACCGTGCAGGTTCATCATCATCGGATAGAAAAGAGTGCCCCAGAACATATCGTATGTCGATCACAATGGAATGTCCCGACTGAGGCTCGAGCACGATCCCCGCAGCAAAATTTACCCCAAGCTGCAGCCTGTTGGGATCTCTTACTACAAGTTCATTAAATGCCGGATCTTCCTTTTCACCGAACACGACATCATATTCCAGCTCCGGAATGCTCGCTTCCTCCAGCTCCGATGATTTGAGTGTGCCATTGGCTTTCCACCAATAGCTTATATTAGGCCCCACACCTAAATAGTACTTAAAAGAACGCCCCTTACTAAAAGCTCCTTTAAAGTCAACCCGGTAGATGATGGGCAGATCAAAATGATGCTGCACCATTTTATACTCAAGCGCATCATCCGTTTCACCTTCATATTTTTTCCCCTTTCTGGAGTAAATATATTCTGTCTGAAGAAAATATCGCTCGCCTACACGAAACGCCATCATGAAGCCTCCGTTATAGCCTAAAACAGGCTGAGAATCAACAAAGTCAATATCATCTTCAAAGTCTATCCACGACAGTTGAGCACCCACTTTGGGCCCTATCAACAACTGTGCAAAAGCCCCATTTAACAGTGTCAGGTGAGCAAAAATGAAAAAAATTGAGTATTTTGCCGTTTTTTTAAATGTGTCAAACATTTGGCCAAACATTAAAAAAATAAAGAAGTCTAAATTACTTTTTTAGCCAACGCGATAGAAATTATGGCATAATATTACAAAAATTTACGTTAACAGAGTCTCCCATACGCGAACGTGGTAAAAAGAAATATTTCGTGTGTAAGATAGAACGTTGTTTATAGATTATTTTGTATGCTGAGGTAGAGAATAGTTGTTTTAAGGATTTTTTATTTTAGACTGTCGAATTAATCGATAATCTGATTTTTTAAACTATGTCCGGATGGATAGCTTAAAAGTTTTTTTAATCTTATATATTCTGTCATGCTGCACGGTCTATAGTCAAAACGTGGTTTACAACCACTTTTATAATAATCCTTATGTCTTCAATCCCGCTGAAGTAGGTAGTGGTGGCTTTACGAATTTTACACTGAATCACAGGCAGCAATGGAGGGGTATCGAGGGAGCTCCGCAGGTATCCACCTTCACCTTCCAGCATCCTTCGGACTACAAGGGGCTCTCCTATGGCGCATTTATCAATAACTTCGAAAGGGGCGTTCTCGTGACGAATGATATCTATGGTACTGTGGGTACAACCGCCTTTTTAACCAAAACCTCCACACTGCATTTTGGTCTCTCGCTGGGTGTTACCAGCACCAGTATCGACTTTGCTGAGATCGATGATCCGGACGATCCTGTACTTGCCAATTTTTTGGACAATAACATTCAAATGACAGGAAACTTTGGGATAAAGCTAAGAAGTGCCAGTGGCATCAACTTTGGCATTTCCCTCCCAAGGCTTCTCGAAAACACCTTGTTAAACGAAGGTAACTTTGAGTCGTACAGTTTTTCTCCTTTTGACGAAGTCAATGTAATGTTCTACTACAGGAAGCGGTATGACAAGAAGATCGTAAAGCGCAGAAGGGGCAGGGTGCGTAAGCGTGTGGATGTAAAGGACTACTATGCGCCACTTCAGTTATATGTCCTCTACAAATATGCAGCTCTGGTCGATGACCGTATAGAGTTGATGGCTACATTAAATCTGGGGCAGAATATGTGGGTGGGAGGATCCTACAGACTGAATTACGGACCTACGGGGATCTTCGGGATCAAAATAGAGAAATTCAACTTCAGTTATGCCTATGAGCCGGCCTCAGATCTGGTTTCCGGTTTCGCCAATGGCACTCATGAGCTGCAGCTAAGCCTTAATATAGGCGACCGTCGAAAGCTGGAGCGCAGCCAGCCTATACTTAAAACGGTACAACGTGAGCAAAAACATGAGGCCAGGTTCAGTAAAGTGGATATAGACGAAGGAGGCCAGAAACAGAGCAAAAAAGTCTTTTATGTGGTATTAAAGTCCTACAACAGTTTCAATGCAGCCGATGATCTTGTACGCAGACTGCGGGACCAGGAAATAGAAACAGATATCTTCTACAACCAGCAAAATAAGAAGTTTTACGTCTATATTTATAAAACAAGTAAAATGAAGGAGGCCAACGAACAGAAAAGGGCTGTACAGGAACTGACCAAATTCAGGAGTGTGAGCGTTATTACCGTAGAGGAGTAAACCACCAGGTGTTGAATGGATTGAATGCCAAATAATTAACATACCGGAGTCGTGCGCTGTTTGACAAAATAACTTAGTATACCAAATAACATAATAACCAGATCAGGTTACTTCATTGCAAAATCCCCCATTAATTTTAAAGAAACAGGATGTAAGAAATGCGTTACTGGCAATGTCTTTGTTTAGTGATAGTGGCTTTTGCAGGGTATGCCCAGGTACCTGAAGTACGGAATGTCGAACCCAACAATGGATTTCCCGGTCAGATCATCAACGTACAGGGCACAAATTTCAATAACAGCTCCGAGGTCCGTTTCGGAGGGGTATTGGGTACCGTAGTTTCAAGGTCCGGTCAGCTTATTGAGGTGGAGGTGCCCGCCGGCGCCACCTTTGACAACATTTCGGTACTCAACACCTCCAGTAACAGGGCAGGTCATGCTCCCCTGCCCTATGTGATGAGTTTCGGAGGTACACCGGGTCTGGCGGCTGGTGATTTTGAAAATCAGATTGATTTTCCTACTGGCCCGGGACTTTTCGACCTTTGTATGTGTGATCTGGATGGTGATGGATTGAATGATATTACCTCCGCAAATTCAAATGCAAGCCAGGCCAGTATTTTTCTGAATCAAAGTACCTCGGGTAACTTCAGCTTTCCCTCTGCCATACCTCAGGGACGTGAAAACACGCTTAACGTGGCATGTGGGGATTTAAACGGAGATACGCAACCTGAACTGGTCTTCAGTGTAGATAAAAGTTCGGAATTACGAATACTGGTAAACAACAGCACCCCGGGAAACCTTTCATTCTCTGAAACTACCATTAATCTAACTGGCGTAAGGACAAAAAGAGTTGTGATCCGGGATATTAACGGTGATGGACGGCCAGAGATCATCGGTTCTGATCTGGCAAATCCTCAGATCTACATTATTCAAAACAACAGTTCAGGAGGGACCCTCAACCTTAGTAACACACCACTGGAGATCAGCGTTAACAGTGCTCAAAATACATCTGCGTTGGAGGTTATTGATATGAACGGAGACAGCAAACCGGATATAATTGTAGACCAATTTGTAGACGGCAATGGAGGCTTCTTTGTTGCCTTAAACAAAGGCACCGGAAATTCCATCCAATTCGATCCGTTCCAGAGATATGACCTGAACGCCCCGGTTGTGCTTAAAGTGGCTGATCTCAACGGGGATCGAAAACCCGATGTGATCCTGCCACAGTTTCTTAATAATGGTCAGGTGGCTGTCCTGCTTAATCAAACATCAACTGTTGGAGGCTCTGTAACCTTTGCTTCACCTCTTAACGTACCTACCAATGGCAGGCCATGGGGCCTTGATCTGGCCGATTTTGATGGTGATGGCAAAGAGGACATGATCGTGGGTACGCTTGATGCTGGTACTACTGCCATTTCCGTTTTGAGGAACACTACTACATCCGGAACTGTCAGCTTTCAGAGGCTTGATATAGGGGTAAACTCCCCCAATAGAAATGTTGCTGCCGGTGACCTCAACGGAGATGGACGGCCAGATATAGCCATAACAAGTACCAATAACAATGTCTCCATACTATTGAATAAAAAATGCCTGATCCCGGTCATTGATCCTGCAGAAGACCTGAGTCTGTGCGCTGGTAACACAAAAACGCTGAGAACGCAAAAAGTTGATGGAGTTACCTACGACTGGCAGGTAGGAGGCTCCCTTCTGGGTAGTGATCCTTTTTTTGAGACCACTCTGCCGGGTGTCTACACGGTTACGATCAGGGATGGTATCTGCAATGAAACTTCGGACCCGATCACAGTGAATATCGGGGCTGCGCCGGGGGGTTACTCTTCACCTGCCTTCACTTCTCCAACAGGGCCTGTATGTATAGGAAGTGACCTAAACCTTGTGATGAGTGACGCAGCCTATGACTATGTCTGGAGGGGTCCGGAAGGCTTTTCTGAAACAGGAAGGTCTGTTACGTTGAACAATTTTCAGTTTGAGAACAGTGGCGTCTACGAAGTAGATGTATCCGTAGGTGGATGTGTTGTTGAAACCCTGAACACTACTGTAGAAGCAGTACCGGCACCGGAATTTTCAGTATCCACGTCCGTATCCGGTCCTGTCTGCCAGGGACAGCCCGTAGAACTGAGTGTATCACCTGCCGGTAACACCAGTTTTGACTATCTCTGGTTCGATGAAAGCGGCAGTACCGGAGTGACAGCCCCAACCTTTCAGCCTACTACCTCTGGAGAATATTCCGTACAGGCTACGGATAATACAGGCATGGGGTGTAATGCCATACGATCTCCTGCGGCCTCTGTTCTCATCCTTGCACCACCACAGGTAGACTTTGATCTTCCTTCATCGTCATGCGTGAACAGTACAATCGCCTTTAGCAATAACTCGATTGTTGATGCCAATGCCAATGTAGAGTATTCGTGGGATTTTGGAGATGGCAGTATCTCTACAAACCCTGATCCACTGCATACCTATGCCTCGGCATCAGACTATTCTGTAGAATTAACCGTATCCTATGAAGGTGCCGGATGTGGGGAAACACGTACAAAGCCCATACAGATACTGCCTGGTCTGGATGTGATCATTGTAGCAGAACCTGAGGTAGTCTGTGAAGGTGGGGCCGTTGAATTATCCACAGAGACGACCTACGAATCCTATACATGGGATACCGGAGAGACAAGTTCGACGATAACCGTGACCAATGCGGGTAATTTCGGGGTTTCTGTTACGGATGTTAACGGATGTCAGGGCTTTGCTCAGATCTCCCTGAATACCTTCCCTCAGCCAATCGTAGAAGTTACAGCAGAAGAAACCAATGTGGCGCCCGGTCAGGAAGTACAACTTAATGCCACCGGACTTGTAAGCTACAGCTGGACCCCGGCAGAGCTACTGGATGATCCCAATAGCTCCAGCCCCATTGCCACCGTGGACGTACCCACCACCTTTGAGGTATCCGGCCTTGACGTCAACGGCTGCCCGGGAGATGGGAGTATCCAGATCTTTACGGGAGGTGACCTCATAGGTCAGCTGCTGGACCCAAAGAATTTCTTTTCACCCAATAAGGAAGACAACATCAATGCGACATGGACAGTAGAGGGTATCCTTGAATTTCCCCAGTGTCAGGTAACCATCTACGACCAGACCGGTAATGTACTATTCGAAGCACAGCCTTACATGAACGATTGGGACGGTACCAGTGGAGGCAGGGACCTTCCCAATGGCGTTTACTACTACACCATCAACTGTGGGGGAAAAGAGCTGGCTAAGTCCGGCAGTATCACACTCTTACGTTAGATCCAGCAGTGTTTTTTTGCTTTGAAAGACGCTGGGTTTTTATATTGAAATTGATTTTTTCGGCTATTTGAAAAAAGAAACAATTTACCGGTTTTCCTTACAAGACATGTTACCTTTTTTGGGCTGTGTATATAAAACACCAAATACCCGAAAGGCGCTTTTCTTGGAGTGGCCTCAAAGGACAAATTTTTAGAGTTATGAAGAAGCTATGTGTTACCTTATTTCTAGTGAGTTCGGTTTTAGTTGCATACCCCCAGGAAACCCGTTGTGGTGATGGTGTTGATAATGATGGCGATGGTTTCATCGACTGCTTTGATAGTGAATGTGCCGACAATCCCAATTGTGATGGTTCGTACATAGGGAATGATGCTTCCTGTGAGGCTGAGCCCAGTGAATTCCCGGCCTTTTCACTCAAGCTGGATTTTGCGACAGCCAACGAAACAGCAAATCATATTGGCAGAATGGCCATAGGAGACCTCGACAGAGATGGCATCCCGGAAATGGTAACACAGAACAAATATGCCGACAGAATCTATGTATTGAATGGTGCCACAGGCGCCATAAAGGCCAGTAGAAGAATAGACAATGGCAGGCCTGAGTGGAGGGTAGCCATAGGTAACATCGACGACGACGATTGCGGAGAGGTATTTGTTGTAGAGGAAATTCCCAAAAATAACGATACGGACTGGCGGATATCTGCCTATGATTGTAATCTGAATAGACTTTGGTCTACATCAGAAATGGAAAATGATCCCGTACATATGGGTCTGGCTGATTTTAACCGGGACGGTAATGTTGAGCTATATTACAAGAATGAGATATTGAATGCCCATACCGGCGCGGTACTGGTGAATGGGAACAGTAATGATTTTAACAATGTCAATGGTGGGCCGGTAGCTGTAGATATTCTCGGAGACGAGGATCTTGAACTTGTGTCTGGTGGTACCATATATGGTGTTAACCTGGGAGCCGGAACACTCACAGAACTGGCCACCATGCCTGGCGGATACCGTGTGAAACGTAAGGAAAGCGCAACAAGTATCGCTGATTACAACCAGGATGGATTTTTGGATGTTATTGCCAGCGGAGAAGATTCCGGCGATACAACCACCGTTTTCTTCTGGGATGTTCAAAACAACACAGTAAGGACTTTCAGTGATCCTATTCCTACAGTG
>LYSV01000161.1 GCA_001657315.1 Flammeovirgaceae bacterium BBD 1991-12
TAAAGAGGAAAAAAACAAACTTTTTTCGAAACTCCAATTTTTAAGTCAATTTTGTCTTACTGAATCCACCACAACAGAATCTTTTGTGGTAAAATCCTGTTCAATTCTCTCCTTTAGTTGTGGTCTTGATCCAGGAAACGTGGTTTTTCTGGAAATATCGTACCCCAGATAGATCATAACCAAAAAAAACAGTGCGGCAGCGAAAAGAAACAGTTTTTTTGAGGACTTCATTTTTATAATTTGGCTTCCAGCCACAAATATCCGGCAGAGAGTAAAAACAACAAATAAAACCAAAAAAGGTTAACCTGAGTGTACTTTTTGACCATTTCGGCTTCTTCTCCCGTATTCAGATTGTTAAAGTAGTTCTGATTCAGCCCTATACGCCGAAATTCACGGAAAGACTGCCACTCGCCCGGACTATGAACATAAAACCATTTCTGATCGGTATCATTATCCTCTTTCTTCATTATTACATGATCCCAGCCAGGTTGATCCGGCCAGATCCGATATTCCGACTGTCCGGATATCTTCAGGCCTGTAAGAGGGGCAACTTCCACCCCCCGCCATGCAACAGAGCTCCTCTCCTCGCCGGTCTGCAGAGTGAACGAAAGGGGTTCATTTACACAGGCCATGTCCCTTTGTTGTAGCCATGCCTCCCCGGAGGGGGTCAGCAGATCATCGAGCACTGTATTCCAGAATTTCCTGTAGCCCAGTGAATCGCCTCTGAGACGGAGCGGATAAGTATGTCGCAGTACTGAGCTGGCCACCTTTCCCTTCCCAACAGACTGCGCATAGGCTACCGCCTCGTTACCTGCTGACACTATGGCATTGGTACCAAATGCCGGGGTGATCCGGTAGTTAAAGCGAGGAAATGTAAGTGTTTCGTCATCCAGAGTGATTGTTACATTTTCCTGATCCGTAACAGCAGAAAATCTAAAGCCCGGCCATGGTGCTGAAGCGTTAAAGAGCCCTTCATCAGGCTGGATAAAAACACCAAGGCCGGCAAGGACAGCCGTGCTCAGCGCCTCCTTTTCCGATCGGGTCAGGGCCCGGTAGGACTGAAAATCGATGATGAGGATCTGGAACTGATCCAGCAACTTTTTGTTCAGCACATTCAGTTTTCTTCGGGCAGTAGTATTGTAAAATGCATAGCTATACCTACCCTTTGTCAGCCTGTTCCTGACCATGACTTCATGCCCCGAAGTAGCCAGCAGTTCTCTGATCCCACGTGTTTCAAAAGTAGGATAGCCGTTGATGATCAACACTTTTATACCTGCCTTTCCCGTAACTTCCACAGGGACAGGTTCAGCTACGGCTAACTCCGCCGAGTCTGCCACTTCCAGTGTGTAAACGTACCTGCCTGTATGACTGACAACCGTTTCCAGTTGAAACCCATTCACACCATCTCGTTCTATCCTGGATGAATCCACCACCCCTGCTGGTCCGCGTAACCTCAGCCACAGATCCATGCCCTTGATATTGTTGAATTCTCCCTGGAGAACCAGGTTCTCCCCTTCCTTTAAATGGTGGTCATATTTCAATCGTATTATACCGTCCGGCGCATCAGGCGGATAATACCTGACGTCTTTTCCTTCCAATCGCCAAAGATCATACCACGGCAATCCGGTACCCAGCAGATGGGCCCGCTGAAATCCAAAAGTATCATGGCCTGCAGTATCCCAGTGAACCACCCTGAGGTCAGGTTGAGCCGATGTGATACTGTCAAATAACTGATGATCATAACCTGAGGTCAAGATGATCCCTTCATTCCCATATGTAGTAACCGGCAACGCAGGCCTGAAGATCAGGGCCAGCAGTGCCATCAGGCTACAGACCAGAGACGTCAGCCGCCAGTAGAGTCGTTGGCGGGCGTTCAGTATTTCCAGCGTTACTGCGATCAGCAGGATAATACCAGCGGCAATGAGAACGAAAATGAGATTTTGGGTATTGGTAATAATCATATCACTGCTGTCTCCTCAAAACATCCAACTGCTTGCGGAAAAGAGCCGTGACAGGGTGCTCGTCATAAGAACCAGCGGTGGGCTCTTTGACAGCTACCGGTATGGCTCTTGCAATACCCGTCATCGCAGCACGCATTAGTTCATCGAACTCCCCGGGGCTTAATGATAGCAGGGTCAGTTTACGAAGATCCTGCAGCGTTTGAAGATGAAGACCGGGCTGCTGTACTGCCAGCCGGGCCAGTTCGTTACCGGCCTTATCCAGCAGATCGAGCTCATCAGGGTTAGGCCTGCGGCTATCACGGATCAATTGCTCAAGGACTGCCATCGATCTTTTCATGTAAACATAATGGTCCTCCCGGGTGTGTTCCTCCTGCCGGGTCTTGCTGTCCACCTCATCAAGATCACCCTTCAGGCGACTGTCTTCCTTAATAGGTGGCGGATCGAAACCTATCCGGTGGACGTAGATACGTGCATGGTTTTTGATTTCCTTCAAAAGTTCAAGCGCCCTGTACTGATACGGAAGCGATTTTTCTGGTTCATACAACCTGAGATAAAGTTCTGCATCCCACATTTCGTTGAGCGCACTGCGTAGCTTTTCTCGAATGGAAACGGTAAAAAAGGTAGCCTCTTCCGGATCATCATGAATATGCTGGTAGGTATGCAGGGGGTCCTCTTCTTCTTCGGGATCTTCCGTCCCATGATCATGATGAGCATGATGATCATGATCGTGATCATGGGGCTCTACAAGGTTGTGCTCATTGTCACCATCGTGATCATGAGTGAATTCAGCCAAAGGATCCGTTTCGGAATCATCCTCATTATTTTCCGGACCATCTATCCGCGTTTCATCGCCTTCTTCCGCAGAACCGGACAGATCCGTGGCAAACTCTTCTCCCATAAACTGGCCATACCGTATTCTCAATGCCTTTTGATCAAACCCCAGTTCATTGCTTTCGGCATTAAAGTCATGTGATGAAAGTACGGACCTTTCTTTTATCAGCTTTTCAGTATCTATGATCAACTGCCGCTGACTACGGAAGTATTCCGGCATGATATCTACCCCCAGGGAGCCTGCCAATGAAAACTCTACCTCCGTAGTATCACGAATACTGAGGAAGAAAGTCTCCGTGCGGTTCTTTTGATGCTCAGGATAGCGATTGTCGACAGCCTCGGCATAGAAATACAACTCATCACCTGGGGTCATGCCCATTTCATCAAGATTCAGTACTCTGGAAAGTATCAATGACCTGCTCTTCCTGACTGGCGTATCGAACAGGAGCTTTTCTTCCCGGAACTTCACAGATTCTCCACTACCTTTGGTAACGGTAGCAATGAGATAGGCATCATGGATACCATAGTCATCTGCTATCTCACATCTTATCTGAACTTTTTTAGACTTGTCATAGCTGAATTCAAGATGTCTGGTCAGGTCTTGTATTTTTAGTTCCGGTGGATGATCCGGAATAATGTCGATAGTGTACAGGTCAGTAGACCATTCCGCAGAATCCCTTACAAGCTTAAAATGGTAAAAACCTTTTTTCGTGAGTCTGGCACTACCTTCATAGACATGTTCAGCATTGTTTTTCATTACATATTCCTTCGTTCCTGCGCTCACCATAAACACGCTGTCTACCGGTCCTGATAATTCCAGTTTCCAGGTTACCCATGATCCTTCAACTACCTCCAGATGTGGTCCTGATTGTACGGAGGTCTTTAGAGCCGTATAGTGAGGTGGATCAATCGCGACTTCAAGGCTCCTGACTTCAGGTATTTCTACAGAAGAGGATGAAGAATCCATTAAAATAAGGGGCATTTCAACTACAGCCGGAGTGTTATCATTCTTATGTTCAAGGTTGAAAAGCCAGGAGGTGCCCCAGGCCAGTGAGAACGCGATCAGAAGTACTGTAAGTATGCGTAAAAAATGAAACGGTGGACTTATGCGACTGGTCTTTTGCGCCAATAGCTCAGACACTCTTTGTTGCTGGAGTCTGCCCAGGCCGGTAAGCTGCGAGGTTTCATGAAGAAGTAGCCCGGCACTGTATTGTAAGGTCTCTATCTGCCGGTTGATCAGCCGCGCTGTTACCTCCCGGTTTCTGGTCCAAGGTCTGAGTACAAAGGCAAAAATTGTAAATGCTCCTGAAAAGAACAGCACACCGTATCCCCACCCAAACGACAATCCTGTAATGACAGCCACTAAAACGGCATAGATCATCACCTCGACCCACAAATGGATCTGCCATTGTATGCTCATGCGCCTTAATATGTCTGTTCCACTCCTCATTTATTGTTTTCTAATGAATGACAGCCATCGTTCGGCAACAAAAAGAGTGGAAAATATGATCCACAACACATAAGGTATTTCAGCTTTGTTTTGTACAGAACCTGAGACGGACGGAACGTACTTCGGCTCCGTCTGAAAGCCATTCAACACCCTCTGATCATAAAGGGCCAGCAGGGAGTCCGCTTTTTTTGGGTTTGTGACCAGCGGCAACAGCTGTGCGGACAGGTCCATTTCAAAGACGTTGCGCGAGGACAAACGCCTTGTCAATTTATATTTCCATCCCCCCTGCACCGGTTCAATCAAAAAGGGAGAAAGCTCATCGGCATAATACCTGAGCTGTTTCCTCTGTCCGGCATCGTATTCCATCTCACTTAGCCATATGGTAAGATCGGCAGGGTTGGACATCGTGTAGGATGAAACCGGCTGTCTCGAAATGGTAAAATCTGCCATCAGGTATTGCTCAATAGCCTTAAGGGCTGCTTCCAGATAATAGGCATCATGGATAAAATCTGCTTCATACCAGATGTTTATCTCCTGTTTTAATGGCTCCTTTACTTCCACCCAAAAATCCTGTCCCTCGAGTCTGACGTACTCACGACCATTTTCCTCCTTGCTTTCCAGTTTTCCTGTCCCGTTCGTACCGAACGTTTGATACCGTATATGAGTATGATCTTCTGATGTACTTGCATGTACTATACGTATACCATCGGCTGTGAGGTAAGCATCTGCCACAAATTCCATGGAAGCTCCGTCCGGCACTGTATACCATTTCACAGGCACGGATACCTCCGGCCTTTTTCCCCTGAATTCACGAAGTCTGGAAGTTGAAAATATGGTGACACTGTCAGCCTCCATTTCTTTTAATTCCGGGAGTAGTTGCCAGTAACCGACCTGACCAGGCCTTGCTCCCTCTGCATCGGATCCATCCACAAGTGGAAAACCTGACTCCAGCAACCTAATCTCGTGATGTTCTCTTGTACGAAGGCTATCCAAAACCTTGCTGATAAGATTGCCGGAAAGCAGAGACTTTTCGATCAGCACCACCTTTTTAGGAGTATCAGGACTCTGAGGGAATTGTGGCCGGGCAAGGATCATTACCAATATGGAAATGGCTATGCATCTTATGACCAGAAGCCAGATCTCATTGAGTCGGATACTTCTTGACCGGTTGGTCTCCCTGACAGGAAAGAACCGGATGCTACCCACTTTTATTACTCTCCCCTCTCTGTTACTCCACAGGTGGATGGCTACAGGCACTGCCAGCCCGATCAAACCGAGTAAATACCCTGGAGCCAAAAAAGACATCACAGCAATAGTTTTCTTCTTTTTAAAAATGTTGTCAATATCTCTTCCAATGGCTCATCCAGGATGAACAAGTGGTATCCTATTCCCATTTCCAGCATTTTTTGCCGAAGCTCCTGATTGAAGGATGTGATGGAACCGATGTAGGTGCTTTTCGCATCACCGATGTCTACTTTGATCCTTTCTCCTGTCTCAAGATCTTCCACACTGACAACGCCTGAATAGTTCAATTCCAATTCATTTCTGCCCATAAGCCGGATCACCAGGATCTCATTCCGTGATGTCTTTTGTTTTCTGAGAAATTCGGACAGTTCACTCCCGTACTCATACATATCCGTGACAAAAATGATCAGCTCCTTATGACGACGGTCGTGTAAATGGGCTACCTGACTGACCTCAGGCCATCGCCCATGCCCCTCCACCTGTACAAGCTGATGCAGAAAACGGTTAAAATGCCGTTTATCCACACGCGGATACAGGGTATGTATTCTTTCGTCACTTACAGCAAACAATCCCAGTGCATCTCCCTGATGTTGAGCCAGATAGCCTATAGAAGCGATCAGAACACGGGCATAATCCATTTTGGTCACCTTTTCTTCAGTATGCAACATGGACCTGCTGGTATCCAGAATGAATTTAACGGAAATGTTTGTCTCTATCTCCGACTGTTTGATGTAGTAGCGGGAAGATCTGGCAAGCATTTTCCAATCCAGTAGCCTCAGGTCATCGCCAGGCTCATAGCTGCGGTATTGGCTGAATTCCTGTCCGGCACCTACTCTGCGGCTTTTGTTCAGTCCCGCCAGATAGCTGTCCACCACCACTCTTGAGATCAGCTCAAGCCCCTTGATAGAGTTGATGATCTCCGGTTTAAGAAGTTCCTGATATTCGTTGCGCACTACTTCAATCCATTGGAGGGTAACTGTATCGCGGACAGCAGGTTTTTGGTCACATCATCACTGGTGACACCTTCTGCCTCAGCCTTGAAATTGATCAACACGCGATGCCGTAGCACAGGATACGCCATTGCTCTCAGGTCTTCCGGAGTAACGGCATAGCGACCCTGAACAAGCGCTCTGGCCTTGGCAGTAAGGATCATGGCCTGACCAGCCCGTGGACCAGCGCCCCACCCCACCCATTGCTGCACATAATTGTTGGCAGTACTTTTGGGACGGGTAGCGCGTATCAGCTGATTCACATAAAGGATAAGGTCATCAGCGATGACGACTTCCCTCACCAGTTCCTGCAGCCGGATGATATCCGCTCCACTCAGCACCTTTTCCACTGACTGTCTTACAGACCCTGTGGTGTTCCTTAGTATATCTGCTTCTGCCTGTTCCTCAGGGTAATCGATCTGTATATACAACAGGAAACGGTCGAGCTGCGCCTCCGGTAAAGGGAATGTACCGGCCTGTTCTATCGGATTTTGTGTGGCCAGAATGAAAAACGGTTTTTCCAGCTCATAGGTCTTGCCACTATAGGAAACCTCAAACTCCTGCATAGCTTCCAGCAGTGCGGCCTGTGTTTTTGGAGGCGTCCGGTTTATTTCGTCTGCCAGTATAATGTTTGAAAAAACCGGCCCTTTATTGAATTTAAAGAACTTCTTTCCTGTGCTATGGTCCTCCTCCAGTATCTCCGTACCTACAATATCTGACGGCATCAGATCCGGGGTGAACTGTATCCTCCTAAAATCAAGATCAACAGCCCTCGCCAGTGTTCGTATCATGAGCGTCTTGGCCAGGCCAGGTACTCCCTCCAGCAAGGCATGCCCCCCGGCCAGAAAGGAGATAATGAGCTGATCAATAGCTTCCTCCTGCCCTACGATCACTTTACTGATCTGCTCCCGGAGGCTGGTCAGCTTATTCACCAATCCGTTGACTTCCTTTTCTGCTTTTAACAATTCTTCATTCATTTTACCTGCGGGCTTACATTCTTCTCTTCGTATAGCGTTTTATAACGGATCACTAAAAGGTAGAGCTTAGATTCAGGAGGTGAGTGCATACATAATAATATTAATGCTGAACCGCGTATTGTCGATCTTGTACCAGCGTTTATTCCTGAAATCATAGTCCCATTCGCAGCCGTAATCCTTATTACTGTACAGCACTCCTATTCTGCCGTCGATCTCAATAGCTTTCAGGTAATCATGGACCAGGTCATCTCCCCAACCGTTCAGCTCCTGCGAGGTAGTTGGCGGTCCGTCATCAAACTCAAAGAATGCACGATAGACAGGGTGGTCATTGGGTATTTTTTTCAGCTTGTTCTGACCAAACATACGTTCCATCTGAGACTCAAAGGATTTGGCAAAGAGGCCATCTATATCGTGATTACAGTCATCGACAAATACAAACCCACCGTTTTCCACATATCGCTTGAAGTTATCATACTCTTCCCTGTTGAATTGTACGAGCTTATGACCGGAGAGGTAACAGAACGGACATTCAAAGATCTTTTCACTGCTCAGGGGAATAATGTTTTCCTGAGTCTCCACCTGTAATGTAGTGTACTCCACAAGTGAATTCAGCACATTGGACGGCATACGCTGATCCACATCCCAGTCACCGGACTCGTATTGAAGTCTGGTGAAAAAGAACGCATTATTACCCTCCAAAATATCAGTCTTTTTCACTTTTGGATAACACCTTGTGACTAATCTAAGTTGCATTCAATTGCATAAGATTCCCAACAGGCTTATTTAAGCGGTATAAAAGTGAGTCTGAGTATCTGCCGTTGAAATAAAGTTCACACGGGGTCAGACAGTTTGGAACCGTCAGCCCCGTGTTCACATTGTGTGAAACCTTCGCGTAAGCTCGTTTACCTCAAAGTTTGTCATTGAATTGCCCAATTCCTATATTCACACTGACCACGGGTCGTTCCGCATGAGGATCCAAATCAGGACCATCGTTCCTGACACCTGATCAGATCGGTTAAATTTACTATTATGGTTACATGGAAAAAGCTTTCGCCCGAGGCGATACGGACGCGGGTATTTGATGCACTACAGCAAAATGTTAATTACTACGAGGAAAACATCATCGGTATTCCTGCCTCCCACCTGGACGACAAGGTGTTCTATCAGGACGCACCCTTCCTGAGCAATGCACCGTTCCTTTCCACCCTTATTCATAATCCCAATCATATCGGCTGCCACACAATGGGCAAGTCAGAAAGCTTTTTCAAAGGCACACAGGAAATAGAAAAGGAATTGATCGCTATTTGCGCAGGGGAGATTCTCAAGGGGAATGGGGATTTTGACGGCTATGTAGCTTCAGGAGGCACTGAAGCCAATATGCAGGCGATATGGGTGTATCGTAACTACTTTATGAAGGAGTTCGGAGCGGATATCCGCGAAATCTGTATACTCTGCTCTTTTGATGCTCATTATTCATCCTCCAAGGCGGCCAATGTACTGAACCTTGATGTTGCTTCTGTGCCAGTCAGGGAAATTGACCGCAGCATCAGCCCTGAACTTGTGGTTGAAGTGATCGAGGACCAGAAGGCGGTAGGCAAAAAGTATTTTATCACCATTGCCAATATGATGACTACCATGTTTGGCTCAGTGGATGATGTGGATATCTATACTGAAGCACTGAAACGATCAGGTGTGCATTACAGGGTCCACGTGGACGGAGCCTATGGAGGCTTTTTCTATCCTTTCTCCACCCCGGAAACCAACCTGAACTTCAGTAACCCTGAAGTTTCATCGATCACTCTCGATGCCCACAAAATGCTGCAGGCCCCCTACGGCACAGGTATTTTCCTGATCCGGAAACATCTTATCCAATATGCCAATACCAAAGAGGCGAGCTATGTAGAGGGTGAGGACTTCACCCTGATCGGCAGCCGGTCCGGTGCCAATGCCATTGCTGTATGGATGATCCTTATGACCTACGGACCTCATGGGTGGTATGAAAAGGTTCTGGTACTGCTAAACCGCACTGACTGGCTGTGCCAACGGCTTGACGAAATGGGGCTTGTATACTTCAGGCAGGAGGGTTCCAATATCGTCACGATCAAAAGTGACCAGATCAGCGAGGAAACAGCCTTACGGTATGGGCTGGTACCGGATAATCACAGCGCCCCTCACTGGTACAAGGCCGTCATCATGGATCATGTTACCATTGAAAAGCTGGAGCCACTCGTGGCGGATATCCAAAAAATCCATAACTTGAAGGATACATGAATGAACAGCACGCTTCATTGATCCGGAAATTTTATTCCGCTTTTGCCGATCATGATGCAGAAGGCATGATCGCATGTTATCACAAAGACGTGGCATTCACAGATCCTTGTATTGGCACATTAAGGGGGACGGAGGCAGGCAATATGTGGCGCATGCTGGTGGAAAGAGGGGGCGACGATCTGATCATTATTTTCAGCAACGTAAAGGCAGACGACCGGAAAGGCTCGGCTTACTGGGAGGCTATTTACAATTTCTCCTCCACCAACAGAAAAGTACATAACAAGATCATGGCCCGCTTTGAATTCAGGGATGGACTGATCGAAAAGCACACCGATGATTTTGATTTCTGGAAGTGGTCCGGAATGGCGCTGGGTATCCCAGGGCTCTTACTCGGCTGGACAGGTTTTTTCCGAAGCAAATTCCAGAGTAGGGCACGTGAAATGCTAACAAGGTATACACAAAAAGCAAAACAGAAACGTTAGTAGAAATATGAAGATCATTGATCTGTCCAAAACCATTGAGTACAACAGGAAAGACCCCTGGTTCATGCGGGTCAAGATAAAGCACAAGCCGCATGCAAAATCCCACTGGCTCATCCGTCTCTTCCTCGGATTACCCAAAAAGCTCTTTCCCAAGGACTTCGTTGGCTGGGCGGATGACAAGATACTCGGAATGGGCGTCCATGCTACTACACACATTGATGCTCCATGGCACTACTCTCCCACTGTCAACGGGGCAAGGGCCAAAACCATCGATGAGGTACCATTGGATTGGTGTTTCGGAGAAGGGGTGGTGATCAACATGAGCCATAAGCAAGATAACGATCCTATTACCCGGGAGGATATTATGAATGACCTTGCCCAAAATAATATTACCCTTAGCGACGGGCACATCGTGTTGATAAGAACTGACCGTGATAAATACATGGGCACAGCAGAATTCCCCCATCGGGGTACAGGGATGAGTGCAGAGGCGACCCTATGGCTCATTGAACAGGGAGTTAGGGTAATGGGTATTGATCAGTGGGGATGGGATCTGCCTCTGAAGCACATGGTGCAGGAGGCGAGAAAGAAGAATAGCGACAAGCTCTTCTGGGAGGCCCATCTCGTAGGTCAGAAGCATGAATACTGCCACATGGAGCAATTGACCAATCTAGCAGCACTTCCCACGAGTGGGTTCAAGGTAGCTGTATTTCCACTTAAGATCAAAGGGGCCTCAGCGGCTCCTGCACGGGTAGTGGCTATCATCGAATAAACGGAAAAAACACATTGTATGATCAGGTTGGAGCAACTTCGCTATCCAAAAGGAAGATTTCAAAGGCCTTTATCGCCGGGTCAGCAACATATAGATCAATGGATAAGCCAAATTGAAACCCTTCCTTCACGGTTTCGTCAGATAGCAGAGCCACTGAATGAGGAACAACTTGATACACCTTACCGTCCTGATGGTTGGACATTAAGACAGGTGATCCATCATGTACCTGACAGTCATATGAACGGATACATACGCTTCAAATGGGCCCTCACAGAAGACAAGCCGACCATCAAGGCCTACAATGAAGTAGCCTGGGCCGGTCTCAGTGACTATCACTCTCTTCCTGCCAAAGCTTCCCTTCAGCTACTTGAAGCGCTTCATGCCCGTTGGGTACCACTGCTCAGGGGATTGACCGCTGCTGATCTCAAAAGGACATTTATACATCCGGAATATGGTAAGGAGGTTTCACTGGACGCGAACATAGCGTTGTATGCCTGGCATGGTGACCACCACCTTGGCCATCTGGAGCAAACCGTAAAGCTCAAAGGTTGGTAGCCATACCGGCACCTCGCATCATATCATTGAATTATTTTAAGGAACTACATACCTATTTATGGTAGATATGTAACATCCGCCTTGAGCATTTCTCCAGCCAATATAATTTTGCACATCATTACGTTCGTATTGAACCGGCTGGTTACGGGCGATCATTCTACCTTAAAATTAAACACCATGAAAACACTGAAACTGATTTTAGCCGGTGTCCTGGTGGCCCATAATCTACTGGCGCAGGACACACCACCTGTCAGGGAGCTCAGGGAATTGCTGCAAACACAACGCTCTTTTAGTCAGCTTCTCGATGATACCTTCTCCAACCTGCATGATCTTCCTGATGGCAGGGCCAACCCATGGCGAGGTAAAACGAGGGAGGATCTTTTTGATTTTCTGAATGCATGGTATTACTTCCTGCCTACCACGGAAAATGGTCTTGACAAGATCCTTCACTTCTCATGGCTGTACTATAAAAACCCTCACGGACTCCGGTTGATTCTGGAAGAGCCCGGCCTGAGCTGGACGCGGCGTTTCGTAGAAGAGCGGGGAAAATTTATGGACAGCAGGGCTTCATTGAAAAATATAGACATATGGCTCTCAGACCCCAGACTGGATAATGACGAATTTCTCTACCCTGAGGGAGGATTCAGGTCTTTTAATGAGTTTTTCATACGAGATGTCAAACCGGGTGCCCGTCCCATTGACGGTGTTACGGATGATGCCATTATTGTATCACCGGCAGATGGAGTACTGAACGTCATAAACAATGATCTGCACACGGACTCACAAATACCGTTGAAAGGACGAATGTCCCTGAATGTGGATGAGCTTCTTGATCATTCAGCGTATGCTCCGCAGTTCGTTGGGGGCACTGCACTGGCCTGTTTTCTGCTACCTCCAAACTACCACCACTATCACGCCCCGGTCACAGGCAGGATGGTAGAGTCAAAAGAGAATGTCAACAATCAGTATTTTGGCATGGAGGATCTTCCTGATCTGACAAATAACGGTAATCCCGGCTATAACAAAGCCTTTGGGGTATTTGAAGATTTCCATCATGGCTACTTCATCATTGAGACGCAACGCTTTGGCTACGTGGCCATGATACCTGTAGGTTTACAGACCATCAGCTCCGTTGTTTTTGAAGAGGAATTCAGGGACATCAGCAAGGGACAGGAAAAACCTGTTCAAAAAGGTGACAAGCTGGGGCATTTCGCTTATGGCGGTTCACTGGTCATCCTGCTGTTTGAAAAAGGACGCTTCAACGCGGTAGAAGTACTCCAGGGACAGCGTATTGGTAAGCTTCACTGATTCTTGTTATTGGTTATTCGTTGATTGTTGACAGTTTGTGCATTGTGCATGCCTAAAATAGGTTGACCATTTTGTGTCAGATGGAGCTTAAATTCCTGTATTCGGTTTAACCATGTAATTGTTGACGGACATATGTAGAAGGAAATATGAAAATAGATGTGCCCGTAAATCTTTCAAATGTCCATTGAACAAAGAGACCGGTATTTTCTGATCTGCACTTTCCAATTTCCTGTTTTTTAGCATCCAGTTCCGTTACTTAACCTGGCAAAAACAATCAACAAATAAACGGTGAATTCTTCGATTTAATATCGGCAAATTGTGAGTACGGCCTAAGCCTGCTCCACCCTGCCATTGCTGCGGGGCAATGAAAAACTAAAGACACTTCCTTCGCCCTGCACACTGGACACCCATATTTTCCCTCCGTTCTTTTCTATGAAGTCCTTGCACAGCGTCAGTCCCAGTCCGGTACCTCTTTCATCATTGGTACCGCGTGTAGAGTAAAATGTGTTTCCGAAAATGGTAGATAGCGTCTTCTCATCCATCCCTATTCCTGTATCCCGTACCTCTACCACTACATTTTCATCGGACCGGACAGCTACTTCAATACAGTCGCCGTTGTTGCAGTACTTAACAGCATTGGAAAGCAGATTGAGTACCACCAGCTCCATCATATTTTTATCGGCATATACCATACAGGCTTTCTTGGGTTCCACGGAAATGTGGATCGATTTCTTTTGTGCACGCACCTCGAAGAGATTGAGCCCCTGATGGATATTCTCCACAATATTAAAGTGCTCGGGCTCCACCCTGTAGCCATCCATCTGGCTGCGGGCCCAGTTAAGCAGGTTGTTTAAAAGATTGGAGTTATAATCAAAGAGCTTACCCAGCTCCGGCAGTATCACCTCAAGATCCTCTTGAGAGGCGGCATTTTTTTCTATGAGAGAAAGTAATCCGTTAAGGGAATTCAAGGGACTACGCAGATCATGCGAAATGATAG
>LYSV01000162.1 GCA_001657315.1 Flammeovirgaceae bacterium BBD 1991-12
ACGGCTATTATGTTTGCTCATTTTGTGTTTTTTTAGCAAAAATCACAGCCCAATCCCTAAAAAACAATACACCTCACACCGAAGGGATACGATTCAAATCTCGACGACATAAAAAACTCTTTCGATGATCTAAAAGAGGATATGGAAGAAACTAATGACAAGTTGGAACTATTGTATCAAGAAATGTTAAGACAAGAATCAAAAAATGAAGAAAAGTTTAAACCATGAGCCGGGGAGTTATTTATACAGCAGTGCCAAGGATTATGCAGGGAGGAAAGGCTTACTTGATATAGTATTTATCGAATGATGGTAGTTTTGGCTAAAGTTGGCCGGGTTACAAACCCTGGGGATCATTAAAAAGGCACAAGTTGCAAAGTCGAGTAGGTAAGGGGAGTTTCACCCCAAACCTCTCACAGAGTTCGGTTTACACTACCAAACCTTTAGTTTTCATCCTGTGCTTCATGTTCACTGATATAGTCTTGCCTCCATTTGATAATATAATATGTGACAAATGTTCCGGGCACAAATGTCATGAAAATTACATACCAAAAACCAATATCTTTTGGATTAAGACTACCATGTGGTAGGAGATACGCTAAGGGAACAAAAAAAACAAAATCCAAAACAATGGAAATAATCCATGCTTTGTGCTTCCAGTTTATCTTGCTAAAAAAACGTATGTTAACATTCATACATTACTAATTTAACAAAGCCATGTTCAATGAAAAGAAATTTCCCATTGTTCTTGACCTGCCAACTACTAAATCATTGTAATCTAATCCACAACGTGGAAAGCCATTTATAAGTCCAGCGTGGTAGAGAGCCATCGTTTTTTTGCATGCGGCTTGCTCATAACCTGAAGTTCTGGTACATGTAGCGGCTAATTCAACCACCACTCCACCAATAACACCCCCAACAAAGCCGGCTGCTGCCCCAAAAACGGCACCTCCAACGATTCCTGTCGCTGTACCTAAAACTGGAACTGAAAATGTGCCAGCTGTACCTCCAATAATTGCTCCCCTAACAGCATTGGTGGCTAAACCATAAACGCCGCTCAATAATACGTTCCTTACATTTACGGAACATCCATTTGTTCTTCCATTAGTATAACCAACTTCTTCAAATTGAGATTCTATTTGTTGAATACCTCCATTTTGAATAAAATCAAGTGAACCAGATAATGAGCCAAGGTAAGAGATTAACAAAACTTTTTCGTCCTGACTCAGGTTTGAAGAATTCTCGATTTCATCCAGATGCCCTTCTATATTAATCCGTTCTAATTGATCAGCGTTAGCAAAAACTTCTTCATTAATGTTAGACATATATTCGTAAAAATATTCACCAAAGTGATTGTTAATCGCCCTTACTTCTTCGATAATATCCGAATTAATTCGAGCATTTGTATGATTGAAATTTAATGATGATAAAATCTGCTTATCAAACGACAGACCATGATTTTCATAAACTACATGAAATTGTTCTTTGATGAGCCTATTGTCATAGTTCATGACGCCATCTGTAATATCAGAAGTAAGTGAACCCTCCAATTTGATGGAACCAAAAAAATCCCTATTTGCTTCTTTTGAAACAGTGTAAAATTCCTTTAGGTTATTAGGTTTTGTGATTTCTTCTGTTTTTTCATCACAGCTTGCTATCAAGCAACCAGAAAAGGCTATTAACAAGTAAGCCCAAGATTGAATGTTAACTTTTTTCATAATAAATGTTATTTTAGTTTAGTCGAAATTGGAGATAAATATGGCTAAAACCTGTGCGAAAACAGTCAAAGTATGCGCTAAAACTGTCAAAGTGGTACAATCTGTAGAATTCATCCGTGGTACCTTTTGAAAGGTACGATATCTCATCCCTTACCCTGGTGTCTAATTCTAGTTTCAACCGAGGGCCTACTTGTACTTTAGATGTACCGAGCAACTGATGACCAACACCACCTAGCTCAAGTCTGTGACTTGCGTTTTAAAGATGGAAACGAGGGTCTCCGACTCGGCAAAATAAAGACAAACCTGAAAATCGAGCATAGAAACATATAATACAAGACCAAACCCAACTACATTTTGTAACCTTCTCTATAGATCGAATAATGGCGGTTTTGGCAAAAGTTTGGCAGGGTTACAAACCCTGGTTATCATAAAAAAGACACAAGTTCCAAACTTGCGCTATTTGGGGGAAACCTGTATATGAGTTGAATTGGAGGGTCAATCCTGAAGTTTTCCGTAGGCTGCCTAAAGAACTCCCTGGACTGGCTGAATAATGACCCGTTCCTGTCTGAACCCGATCTGAAAGCAGCATACGACCGGCCTGTCACCTTAACCTTAAAAGTTTGTGAAAAAATCTTCCTTACTTCCGATAAATCCCAATCGGGAAAGGGTATTAAATCAGGGCGATTGCAGTATTATCTTTTTTATCAAAGATCCGCCCGATCTGTCCGTGAACTGTATCAAATAGACTCCGTCTCCGATACCTTCTACCTCAAGACGGGTATGTTGCCTGATGGTGCCGCTTCTGATGATCCTGCCACTCGTGTCCCTGATGACGAAGTGTTCCGGAACAAAACCACCCACAGGTTTGAGCACTATATATCCCTTATCCGAAGGATTGGGATAAAGTAAAATCCCTTTTTCACCTGTAAGATCATCAGCTACAGACACTACCTCCGGTTCAGTCGGCTCTTCTTCTTTTTTTTTAAAAGTGAGCCTTGAATAGGAAAGCGGCGGCAACACGGCAGAATAGGTATTGGCGTCTCCGGAGTTGACTGTGGCAGAAACCAGCACTCCAAATCCGTCTTCCGAATTGATCATGGTGCTACCTTCACTGAACTCTGTCTTCATGCCCGCAGGCATTTCCAGCATGACGTTGATATTCTGATCGGAATTGGCCTTATTGATGAGGTAAAGCAGGTACTCACCTTCTTTTTCGGCGGCAAAACCATATACTGAAACGTTGCCCTCATCGGTCATCTCCAGCATATTCCCTCCCTGAGCCTTACCCAGCATCTGGAAGCCATAGTGCATAGCATTCAGCCGGTAGTTGTTGCCCCTGCTGGCTACACTGCCCTGGTCAGACCCCAGCAGCACAGACCAATAGCAGGACATATACCAGTTACCAATGAAATGTTCCTGCAGCATATCCACGACCAGCAGGCTTTTTGTATACCGGTCGAACCCGATCACATTGGATCCTTTACCGATCCCGTACTCGTTGTTGGCAAATTTCAGGTCCGGGTACCCTGCCTCAACCGCAGCCTGCTGAAGGATGGGTATTTCATCTCTCCACGCACGATTGTGATTCTTTCGGTCGCGCAGCGGAAGTTCGTTCTGCCATTGCCAGAACGTTCCCGGAGGCAAATTGGGAGATCCGCCGTAGGGCCATTTACCATGGGTTTCTGCTATATCCACATAATCCCCTGCTATGGCAAGATAGCCCTTCAGATAGCTGGGTGTCAAATTGTTATGATTGAATATACACTGGATATCCGGATCGACCGCCTTCATAGCTTCCGCATGCCTGACGAACAAACGGGCCTCGTTGTCTCTTCCTCCGTTCTCTCCTTCATTGCCAAGATACCAGAACGCTCCACCCAGTCCCTGCGCCTTTACATATTCCACCATTCTTACCGCCCGGTCCACACTTTCCTGTACACGGTTATACTTGTGTCCTGAGGTTATATTTACACCGAACATCGGCGTGATCCCTGATTTTTTGACGAGGTCGATATATTCGTCGAGGCTCTGCCAGTTTTCCGGTGGTTGATTATTGGCCGGGTCCCAGCTGGGTTTCCATGAGTCTCCATTAAGTACTCCGGTGGGATTCTCCCAATCCCAGTGCTTTACCACTGTTCCACCCGGATAACGCATAGTACTAACGCCTGCCTGCTTCATCCACGCTGCAAAGCTGCCATCGGTAAAAAAAGTGTCGGGCTCGAAAGAATATACGGAATGCATACCTACCAGAAAGTCACTGATCTTCCACTTTACCTGTTCTGTAAGGACAGTAAAATGATTATTGGTAACAGTATCCACGTCAGGCTCGGGCAACAGTGGGTTGGAAATATACCCGAGGTTGTCAATACATACCGGCTTTTCAGCAGCCTGTATCCTGATCTTCACTTTTCCCCTGAAGTCCAGCCCATCCAGCACATAGGTCTGAATGCCGATGACCGGTGTTTTTCCCACAGGATCAGTGGTACCCACAAGCTCCTCTCCCTTGCCGGTTTCCAGCTCTTCCAGGAATACCTTAAAAAAGGCTGCCTCGTTTGCCACCGTAGTAAATCCCCTGGTATAATCAAAGGAGACCCTGGTGACGCCACCTTCTATAACTGCTGTAAGATTGGCCTTATCCTGTCCCCGCATCATCAAACTTCTTCCCTCAGCACCAAAATTCTGACCATCACGGGATTTGCTGAAGGTCCATTCCATATTGTTGTCGCCGGTATATACTCCGTTTTCGCTGGTGCCATTCCCTATCTTCAGGTGTTCAAAACTTTCGGAGTTACCTTCTGCCAGAAACAAGAACCCTGAAACCACTACCTCACTTCCCAAATTTGCAAAATCGGCTCCGTCAAAGAGCTCAAGACGGTAATAATCGTACAGCCCGGCATTATCAAAAGTGAACCTCACGCGGGTAGTATCTTCAAATACCACCTGCGTACGGGAATCAAGCATATCATAGTCCTGACCGTTGATGGAACCGTAGAGTTTCCATGAGCCGGGGGCTTTTGCAGCTTCAGGGATATAAAAAGCATAACCAATATAGGTGAGAGGGTTGCCTGCACTCACCAGCTCTATCTCTGCTGACCCTGTGAAGGACCACGTAGTGGAAAAATCATTATCAAAAAGGTTGGCAACGGCACTCTGATTTTCCGTGGCACTGACCGTTGCCTTTTCATCTATCCACAAGACCTGCGAAAATGAGACAGATACTACCAGCACAAGTAATATCGTAACGATGCTATACTTCATGGGTTCATAATTTTGGTCACAAGGTGATCTTTCCTTTGACAGGATCACCAATACTCTTCGGACCTCAAGATATTAAACCGATCGTATACAGGCAGGGGGTGTTTTGATCTCAGGAATAGGGTATTTTGAGCAGGCACATGTTTTGGGAAACTAAACCGGGGCTTTCGGAAAGAACCGTTTGTGGCCTATGATCTTCCTTGCTAGATTCTGACATTCAAGTGATTATGTGGGTTTTAAGGACCCGTTCAGTAGTAAGAGGCCGTCTCAATTACTTTTGAGACGGCCTCTATATCTTTATCGATTGATGATTGAACTATTATTTAGTAAGGTTGAAAATCCAGGCACCTGAAATACTTGCTTTTTTACCACCCAAAGGTTCTTCACCACTTATTGTAAAGGACATTATCATTTGATTATCTGCGCCATTCCTGGTTATTGTTACAGCGTCTGTGTCATCAAATGTCACGGTGAACGTACTAACTTCAGTTCCACTTATGGCATAGGTGTTAACAGTAAAAACATCTACTTCTGACGATTCGCCACTTACCTGAACACTGCCATTTGACTGAAAGTTAATTGCAAAATCGGACCAATCACCTGTAGTACCCGTGCTTCCTCCCAGAGATACATCATCACTGGAATTTACTGTCCAATTACCTTCCAGGAACTGGCGTTGTTGCTCCTCAATTGTAGGCCCACTCGAATCATCATCCCCACAACCTGCCATGGTCAATGCACCTGCCAGGATCACAATATTTAATAAGTAAGATATTTTTTTCATTTTGAATTTGCTTAATTGGGTATAAACCTATTTGATTATTAATCTTGTTTGATAAGAATTTTCATTGTCGATCACTTTGACCAGGTAGACCCCCTGTTTTAACCCTGATAGTGAGAATGGTTTGCTTTGACTTATCCGATCCTTAATGACTATACTACCTGACAGATCATACATCTCCAAAGTTGCATTACTCACACCTTTAACATGTATTGAAGAAGTAGCTGGATTAGGATAAATAACAATCGATTTTTCAATCCCCTGTGCTACTGAAAGTATTGTTTCTACTGTTATTACGAAAGTGTCTTGCAAATTACCATCTACGGTTGTTACCGTAATCAATGATTGTCCCGGAACTAATCCCGTAATCACACCCTGGTCAGATACTGTGGCCACAGTCTCATTACTGGTACGCCATGTTACAGATTTATCCATGGCATTAGCAGGAAGTACCGTGGCGGTGAGAGTATAAGTCTCTCCAACCAATATCGTCTCCTCGTCATCATTTAACTCAACACTTGCTACTTCTACAATAACTGTTGCAACAAAAGTAGCTGTTCTACCACCATCTACGGTAGTGACTGTGATAGTAGCGGTTCCTGCATCGACAGCCGTAACCAGTCCAGCATCTGACACGGTCGCCACGGATTCATTATCTGAACTCCATATTACAGATTTATCTTCAGCTGTTTCAGGAAGTACAGTAGCTGTTAGCTGATAAGTCTTTCCTGTGGCAAGCGTTTCTTCATTATCATCCAACGAAACACTTTCTACAGGTGGACCAATCACTGTAGCTCCGAAAGTCGCGGTAAAGCCACCATCTTCAGTAGTTACTGTAATAGTGGCTGCTCCTTTTTCTACGGCTGTAACCAAGCCCGTTTCTGATACAGTGGCAACTGATTCATCGCTGGAAGTCCAGGTCACTGCTTTATTGTCTGCACCCTCTGGAAGTATGGTAGCGGTAAGCTGATAAGTATCACCTAGGATTATTTCCTGTGCATCATCATCAAGCGAAACACTCTCTACTAAAGTTCCAATTATGTTTGCCGCAAAAGTTGCAGTGAAGCCGCCATCAAATGTAGTAGCAGTAATAGTAGCAGTTCCAATGGTGATTCCGCTCACTACTCCATCATTATCTACGGTCGCTGCTGCTTCATTATCAGAACTCCAGGTAACATTTTTAACAGTAGCATTTGCTGGCAAAATGGTGGTCGTCAAAGCATACGTGGTGCCGAATTTAAATGTTTCCTCATCATCGCTAAGCGTAATACTTTCAACCGGAACAACTGCTGTTATTGAGCCAAAACCTTGAGCTGCCCAGTCTGCATCGTTCTGGTAAGTACTTACAGCATCTGCAGGAACAAATAAGGAACCAGCCCCTACATTTGTCTCACTCTGGTCAAATGGGGAATCACCACCCGTTGAAACGGGAGGTGGAGTAGAAGCTAAAATAACCACATTAGTCAGACTTCCCGCCGCATCAAAAGCACGATCCCCAATGCTGGTAAGCGTTGCCGGAAGAACAACTTCTGACACATTCACATTGAAAAAGGACAATGAACCTAATGTCTCAAGAGAGGTACTAAACGCTATGGAAGATATGGAAGATCTAATAAACGCCCTTTCACCAATACTGGTAACTGTATTAGGCATTATCAGGCTGGTGATATTGGCATTTTCTTCAAAAGCTCTATTTCCAATTGTTGTAACGGTGTAAGTTATTCCTTCATTTACTACTGTTTGAGGAATGACAAGATCTCCTGAAAAATCACCTGCAGTACCATCCGCAGGCCCTTGCCTGGGGATATTAACCTTATATGGCAACAACCCGGTAGGCTCATAAGTGATCCCGTCTACAGTAAAAGCAGCAGGCAATTCTATTGCCGCGATGGCTCCAAAAGCCAGCACGGACCAGGCTGCATCTCCCTCATAGGCACTCACCGACCCAGTTGGAACAAAAAGTGTTCCACCCGCAACAGCAGTATTATCAAATGCCGAACCTGATACTGTCGGAGGAGTGGTTGCGGTAACTGTTACGTCAGCCAAACTACTTGACATATCAAAAGCCCTGGACCCAATCTCAGTAAGTGAGGCAGGCAATATGATCTCTGTTACAAAAGAGTTAAAAAATGCTAATTCACCAATGGTTTCAAGTGATGAACCAAATGTGATAGTGGCAAGCGAGTTTCTTATGAAAGCTCTTGCACCGACACTAGTGATAGTGTTAGGCATTACCAAACTGGTAATATTAGCGTTCTCTTCGAAAGCTCTGTCTGCAATTTCTGTAACGGTAAACGCTACTTCATCATTATACACTGTTTGAGGAATGACAAGATCTCCTGAAAAATCACCAGCAGTACCGTCCGCAGGTCCTTGCCTGGGAATCCTGACTGATGGCGGTGATAAGGTAATAGCTTCATAGGTAATACCATTAACCGTAAAAGGATCAGGAAGATTTTCCGGAATTGCTTCAATAGATCCGAAACCCTGGGCAGACCAATTAGCATCATTTTGGTAAACGCTAAGTGATTCTACAGGAACAAACAAGGTACCAGCTTCTACATTTGTCTCACTTTGATCAAACGGTGAATTTCCTCCCGTTGAAATAACCGGAGGTGTAGTGGCCGCAATAGTAACGTTAGTAAGACTGGTGGACGCATCAAAAGCTCTGTCTCCAAGAGTCACCAAAGTCGCTGGTAACTCAATATCAGTTACTGAGGAACCAAAAAAGGATAAACTTCCAAGCGATTCAAGGCTATTGCTGAATGTAATACTGGTAACAGGGTTTCTAATGAAAGCACGTGCTCCCACGCTGACAATGGTGTTCGGCATTGTTACACTCGTCACATTTGGAAGAGGGAGAGTTGTAGAACTTTTCGAAAATGCAAAATCCCCAATTGCAGTGACTGTATATACATTATCGCCGTTTTTGACTGTTTCAGGAATTACAAGATCGCCGGAAAAAGTAGTATTTGCTCCAGCCTCCGTTCCCAAACCAAGCTGGACTGTAAGTGGTGCCGTAGATGATGTAATCAGATACTCAATGTCGTCGACAATAAAGCTGTTTTGAGCATAGATGCTTGTTACAAGACTTAATAATAAAACAACAACAGGTATACTTTTCTTCATATTGGTAGATTTTAAGGATCATTCACTTCGGTGAAATTAAATACTTGGTAAATATTCAAGGGTGGTCAATTGATGCAATGAAGAGGTCAATTATTAGTTAATAGAAAGGTCAATTAAATAATTAATGTGAGACTTGTCATGTCTTAAAGCATGATCAAAATCAAATTCTGAAAATAATTCTTCCTTGATTTCTTGAGTTAAACTTTTAATACATTCATAGACTTTAGGAAAGAAACAAGGTGTGAGCATGAAAACATTAACCGTGGCGCTTAATGATTCATTCAATCAAAACAGACCTCTTTATTAATAGTTATTTGACCCGAAAATCGGAGTACAGATATCCAAATAATAAACTCTATTGAAAATAATTTTAAGGCTAAAGAAATGAAGGATTTTTTAGTGCCACTTTATTGTTGCTCTTTACTTACTTCTCTATTGATAATATCCTGTAGTAAAGAAGATAGAAGTTCGTACCCGAGCCTGGTAGAAGCTTTTTCGAGTAAATGATCTCCGATCCAGAATGGAACCGACTTTCCATGACCTTTTACCTCAATGACATACTCATCACTTGATATAGGATTGAAATCCGAAAACCAACCTTCATAGTTTAGGATGGTTCCTTCATAGACTACTTTATTGGTCCTCATATTTCGCATAAAAAAGGGGTAAACCTTCGTTTGCACCATAACAGACAAAACGTTTGGATACACCCAGGTTGTAACCGGGTTAATTCACGTATGGTGGGTAATCAGGCTCCTTATCTTCATATTGGGCATGCAGACAGCTTGAAAAGAAAATGGTTAATGATATAAGGGAAAGGATGTGGTGAATTTTGATCATTCTCATTTATTATATCATATATTACTTACTTACAACAAGAGGAATTTGCACGTTTCGCAAGTCCTCGATGCCATCTTCATTGGTTGTTTTCACCGCGCAAAGCACCGCAACAGGCTCCCCTCCTTCCATGTACACCTGGGGCCGCTCAAGTAGTTCAACCTCCTGGATGCCTTTATCCTTCCAGTTAATCTCTCGTTTTGACGCTAAAGAATTCGCCGAGAGTTTCCAATCGATTCCATTGTCTGATTCGAAATAGGCCAATGTGTTCCAAATACCGGTAAAATCTCCGCGTACATCCTTAACTATGGCCCGGTATTTACCATTATAATAGAAAATGGAAGGGTCTTCGGCGGGAAAATCACTGCCTTCTACTGTAAATATCGGTTCCACGTATTTTTTGAATGGTCCGGTAGGGCTATCTGATGTGGCCACACCATGAACAACAGGTCCACCGGCAATACCGGGTCTCTTTTTACCAACCGCTTTGTAAACCATCAAATACTTCCCGTCTGGTCCTTTAGTCACCGAAGGGTTTGTTACACAAAGAGCGTCTATTGCTGTAGTATCTTTACTTACATCCAGTAATGGTACATCCATTCGTTCCCAGGGACCATTTGGATCATCAGCAACCGCAACTCCAATACGTTGATTATTTCTATGCACCCAATTTAATTTTCCTTTCTGTGGAGTAGAATAGTTGACCCCATCACCCGTATTACCCATGTAATAGAGGTAGTATTTCTCTCCGAACTTATGGATCGTAGGATTGTGCGTACAAAGTCCATCCCAATATTGGGCACCTCTCGGTGGAAGTGCCACGTCTTTATGCTCAAATGGTCCAAAAGGGGACCTGGAAACTGCGTGTCCAATTTCTGAATGTGTTGTCCAGGCACTACCTAATGCTTTAGGCCATCTGGAGTAGAACATGTGGTATAATCCGTCATTTCCTTTCGTGAGCGAAGCTCCCCAAACCTGAAAGCTATCGGTTTTGAAAAGTGCCGTATTCGGTGCTTCGCCGAACGTTATAACCACCTCTTTATTTGAAGCTCCTTTTTGCCCTTGACAAGCACCTAATGCGGCAATCAGAATTATAAATACGTATTTCATATCAGATTTAGTATTGATCCAGTTAATTAACAACCAATTGAGATTCACCGCCTTGATGGAGCCCCAGAAGAAAATGGGAGATGACAAGAAAAGCTAATAAACCGCTGTATACTCTCTTCATTTTTGAATCCATTTTAACCTGATCATACTTTTCATTTTTGCCCCTCATTTAAAGGAATAACTAAAGAAAATGAGTCCTCGCTACCCGTGGGCAACACTGCGATGACTAAAGCCTTTGGCATTCCATTCTCAAAATATAGCTTAGGCATATCAGCGGTACGTTCACACTGTGTGACACTGCCATCAGTCCAATGTAATTCACCAGCTTTCAAGACGAGTGGTTGTTCTGCTAACGTCCAATTCAAGCCTTCTTCGTCCGAAGTATATAACACCATCGTACCTCTGTCATAGGGTGTCAGAGAACCATCATGATCTTTCCCGATGCAATAATATTTTCCATCCTGAAACCACTCCACATGATCGTCCAGTGCAAATTTTGAAGCTTCAGTTTCGATAAAAGGAACCCCTGTATCTTCAAATGGGCCTAAAGGTGAATCAGCTAATGCCGTAACATGAACTACTCTTCCACCATACATCCCTTCTTTTTCTTTGACATACTTGTATACCATCAAAAACCTGCCATCCGGCCTTATGGAGACTACCGGGGTGGAAACCAACCTGCGCGATGAGTCAATATCGACCAAGGGCTTGTCGAAACGTTCCCACTCACCATTCAGATCATCCGTCACGGCAACACCAATTCGTTGATGATTACGATTGACCCACCACTCGTCATCTTTCATTTTCGGCATGCTATCATTAGGAGTAGCGTACCAGTGACCACTTCCATAATTTCCCATATAGTAGAGATAATATTTACCATTATACTCCACTACGTGTGGGTTATGCGTGCAATCACCGTCCCAGTATTCATTCCTTCGGGGAGGCAATACAAGGTTCATAAACTCGTAGGGTCCTGTTAATTGATCAGAAACAGCATGGGCTACTTCCGAGTGAGTAGCCCATCCATGATGTCCCCGGCTTTTTAACCACCTGGAATAGATGGCGTGGTACTTTCCATCCTTCCCTTTTACAATGTTGGTACCCCAGACATTGTACTCTTCCTCTTCGATGATGTTTGCTTTATCAAACTTTTCAGGAAGTAGATCAGCAAAGCTCACATTCGTTTGATCCTGGCAACTCCAAATAGAACAAGCCATTATCAGTAGCGTGCATATATTTTTAATGTTATTCATTTTTCAAACCCTGTTCGTAAATGGACCTAATGAATGAAGAAATTCGATCGTCCTGGTTTTTTAAATCAAGACAATCGAATTTCCGGTTTATGGCTATTTCATAGCTCAGTCTCGATCAAGGGTATTTGTACGTTTCGCAAGTCTTCAACACCTTCTTCGGTAGTCGTTTTTACCGCGCAAAGTACTACCGCAGGTTTTCCGTCTTCCATGTACACCTGAGGTCGCTCCAGCAATTCAACTTTTTCCACTCCTTTATCCTCCCACTTCACCTGAAGTATGGAAGCTAAAGGATTCTTAGAAGGCTGCCAGTCAATTCCATTATCTGATTCAAAGTAAACCAATGACTTACCTGCATCGGTGAATGCCCCGTGCATGTCTTTAACAATGGCCCTGAACTTACCTTTATAGTAGAAAATGGATGGGTCTTCCGCAGGAAAATCACTCCCCTCTGCTGTGAATATTGGGTTAGGGTATTTTTTGAAAGGGCCGGTAGGGCTATCTGAGGTAGCCACGCAATGAACCACCGGACCTCCGGCAATACCAGGTCTTTTCTTTCCTACTGCTTTGTAAACCATCACATATTTTCCATCTGGTCCGCGAGCGATAGAAGGATTAGTCACCAACTTGGCATCAATGGCTGTGGTATCTTCACTTGCATCCACCAAAGGCACATCCATTCGCTCCCAGGGGCCGTTCGGGTCATCCGCAACCGCTACGCCTATGCGTTGATTGTTTCGGTGAACCCAGTTCAATTTTCCTTTGGTAGGAGTAGAATAATTGATACCGTCACCTGTATTGCCCATATAGTACAGGTAATACCTGCCATCAAACTTATGGATCGTAGGATTGTGCGTACACAGCCCGTCCCAATATTCGGCACCCCTTGGAGGAAGTGCCACATCTTTGGGTTCGAAAGGACCAAATGGAGATTCTGAAACGGCATGCGCAATCTCAGAATGAGTCGTCCATGCACTTCCCAATGACTTCAACCATCGGGAGTAGAACATGTGATACAACCCATCATTTCCCCTGGTCAGCGTAGCTCCCCATACCTGGAAGCTATCCGTCCTGAAAACAGCCGTGCCAGGTGCAGAGCCAAATTCCAGGACGAACTCTTTATTAGTGTCTGACTCTGCATTGGCATTCGTCTCTTTCTTTGGCTGGCAAGCGAACATGCAAACTACCAGCATCAAAATAAATGCGTATTTCATTACTGGATAGTTATTATTTGATTTTGAATTTGGTCTTCACCTCATTCTCACCCACAATCCAGGAAGACTCGCTCTTCGTAGCAGAAATCTCCGCCAACTTATTGTCTTCTGGTAAACACACAACCCCACTTGACTCCATAC